>NZ_CP089309.1:2400000-3000000 GCF_021228795.1 Thiocapsa bogorovii | reverse complement strand
GTCATTGGACATTCGCTCACACGAATTTCAGCCGCGTGCGGTCGCAGCGCTCCACGACGCCAGCCTCCAGCAGGCGCTGGATAAGGCACGAGATGGCTTCGTCGCCAAACGCGCGGTCCAGGTCGCCGAGCTGTCCGAGTTCGAGGTCCTGCGCGAGGCGGCCACGACGCTCAAGGACCACGTCCTCGACCATCTCGATCACTACCTGGAGCGTTACGAGGCGGCCGTCGTCGCGGCCGGCGGACAGGTCCACTGGGCACGCGACGATGCCGAGGCCCGCCGGATCATCCTCGACATCTGCAAACGCGTGGATGCGCGCACCGTCACCAAGGGCAAATCGATGGTGTCGGAGGAGATCGGTCTCAACACGGCCCTGATCGATGCCGGCCTCGCCGTGGTCGAGACCGATCTGGGCGAGTACATCATCCAGCTCGCGGGCGAGGCGCCCTCGCACATCATCGCCCCGGCCGTGCACAAGACCCGCGAGCAGGTCTCGGATCTGTTCGAGAAGGCCCATGGCGGACCGCGTCTGACCGAGATCGCGGATCTGGTCGATGCGGCCCGCCTGGCGCTGCGCGAGCGCTATTTTCAGGCCGATGTCGGCATCACCGGCGGTAATTTTTTGATCGCCGAGACCGGCTCCAGTCTGATCGTCACCAACGAGGGCAACGGCGATCTCACCCAGACGCTGGCGCGAGTGCACATCGTCACCGCCGGCATCGAGCGCGTCGTCCCCACACTCGACGACGCCACGCTCTTCCTGCGTCTGCTCGCGCGCAGCGCTACCGGGCAGGAGACCGAGACCTATACGACGATCTCCACCGGCCCGAAACGGGCGGAGGATCTCGACGGGCCGGAGGAGTACCATGTCGTTCTGGTCGACAACGGCCGCTCCCGCATGCTCGCCGGACCCTTTCGGGAGATGCTGCGGTGTATCCGTTGCGGCGCCTGCATGAATCACTGCCCGGTCTACGGCGCCATCGGCGGTCATGCCTACGGCTGGGTTTATCCTGGCCCGATGGGCTCGGTGCTGACCCCGCTGATCAAGGGCCTGGACGCCGCCTACGACCTGCCCAACGCCTGTACACTGAACGGCCGATGCGCCTCGGTGTGCCCGGTCAAGATCCCGTTGCCCGATCTCCTGCGCCGGCTGCGCCACGAACAATTCAAGCAGGCGATCACGCCCCGTCGCCAACGCCACGCACTCGCCGCCTGGCGTCTCTTGGCGACGCGACCGAAGCTCTACCATGTGTTGGAGCGGCTGGCGGCGCGTCTGCTCGCCCGGATCGGCGGTCGTGCAGGTCGCATCCTCAGCCTGCCGGGAGCCCGCGGATGGACGGAAGGCCGCGACCTCCCCGCCCCGCCGGGCCGAACCTTCCTGGAACGCTGGCAAACCGAGCGAGGGCAGTCATGAGCAGCGCTCGAGAGGACATTCTGGATGCCGTGCGTCGCGCACGGGGGCGCGGACCACTCGCCTCGCCCACGCGCGCAACCCTGGATGCGCTTATCGCCACACCGGTCCGGCATCTCCGCCCTCTCTTCGATGAAGATCTGACCGCTCGCTTCATCCGCAAGCTCGAAAGCCGCTCGGGCACAGTCGCTCGCGTGACCGGCCGAGCGCAGGTCCCGGACGCTGTGGAGACATTCCGCTCGGCACATGATATCGCGGCACGCGCCGCTGTCGGCGCAGGGTTGAGTGACCTCGTCTGGCCCGCGGACTGGATCATCCATCACGACCGCGCCGGTATTGAAGAGACCCTGTCGGTGAGCCCCGCCTTCGCGGGGATCGCCGAGACCGGGACCCTGATGCTGCTCGCGTCGCCCGATAGCCCGACCACCCACAACTTCGTCCCGGACAACCAGGTCGTCATTCTGGAGACCACGCGGATCCTCCGGCACTTCGAGGACGCTTGGGCAGCGTTGCGCGAGCGCACTGACGGCATGCCGCGGGCCGTCAACCTCGTCTCGGGCCCCTCGCGCACGGCCGACATCGAGCAGACCATCCAGCTCGGCGCGCATGGGCCGCGACGGTTGCATGTGGTGCTGGTGGATTGATGATGTCCCGCAGCCGCTTGACCCCTCGACCGATCGAGCATCCGATGTCAGATGCAGATAGCCGACACCTGCGATCGCCGATAACAAAAGGAAGCCACACAACGCATGGCAAAGCGGAACGGACCTGAGTTTCTGAGATGAGATCCTCGAGTAGCCGAGCGACTTCGCTGCGTGTCGGTGAAGCGTCAACGGCGCAAAAGAGGTCGTTAAGGGCATCAAGCAAGGGCGCCGCGTCGACACCGAGCCCCAACTCCTCGGGACTCAAGGTCACCCGACGCTCGGACACCCGACCGACCCAAACCCGGAAGCTTTCGCGTTGCAGCGAGTGGTAGAGCGGCGCCTCGCTGATCAGGAACAAGAGCAGGTTGCGCGGGTTGGCGTAGTAGGGCGCGTCGCGCACCAGCCAGCGCCGGTCGCGAATCAAGCGGTGTACCCGGATGTGCTCGCGGAAATCGGCTGCCTGCAACTGGTCGAGGATCAACACGGTGGACTCGGCCTCGCTCAGCGCACAGGCCTGGCTCACGATGTCGTCGAGCGGGTCGACCGGAGACGCCTTGCGTCCGTACTCGTCGGTACCCGGCGGCAAGATCACCTCCGGTCTGGGGGGCTCTTCGTCCGAGAAGTCGTGATAGAGGATGTGCGGGGTATCGAGGGCATGGGCGAGCGCGGTCGCAAAGGCCGTCTTCCGGCGCTCGCCGTCGCCTTGGATGCTTAAGGTACGAATCCGATTCGGCGCCCCTTTCAGGAGACAACGCACCTGAAAGTCGTAGTCGTCGTTGGACTCGAAACCGTGCTCGGCCATGGACGCGCGCAATGTGCTCATGGCTTGATGATAGCGCCGACACGACGACGATGCTTCGGGTGTCAGCTCAAATCAGCGAGACCTTAGAAAACGCAGTAGACTCTACGCCAAAAGGTGGAGGAACCGCATTTCCGGCACGCTGCTGGTCACTGCCGCCACCGGTGATACCTTGTTCGCAATTCCGACGTTCGCGCGACCTGGCGCTGAGCATCTGAAGGTTTGGGTGGCCGGTCTGATGCCTCGGGCCGCCGGAGAAGGCGACGGCGGCTCGACATAAGAGAAAGCACGGCGGCCGAGAGGCGTCTCAAACCACCGAATCCTGCCGTAGGAGGTTCTCATTTGGAACCTGCACGCCGTGACCTCGCCGGCCCGAGAGAGTCCGCAATTCTCTCCGCGCTGATCGAACAAGCCTATCGACAGCTCCCGATCGCCTTGGTGGTGAGCCTGATCAACGCTCTCATCCTCACCGGCGTTCTTTGGGGAGGCATTCGGAAGACGACTTTACTCATCTGGCTGGCCTGTCTTGTTTCGGTAACCGCGTTTCGGTTCCTGAACCTGCGCGCATTTTCGAACCCGCAGCGTCGGGGGCGCGTCGAGGACGCGGTCTGGAGGCGAAATTTCGTGGCGGGGGCGTGCGCGGCGGGGATCGTTTGGGGAGGAGCCGGGATCGCCCTGTTTCATCCGACATCCTTCACGCATCAGGTGTTTCTTGCCTTCGTACTCGGCGGAATGGTCGCGGGGGGTGTCCCGCTGCTCTCGCCACTGAATCGTGCATACCCCTGTTTTGCGATCCCGATCGTGCTGCCCATCACCTTCAGTATGCTCGTTCTCGGCGACCGTGTGCATGTGATCATGGGGCTGATGATCCTGGTGTTCGGCATCGCCATGCTGTCTTCGTACGCCCGGGTACAGCGATTGTTTCGCGAGGCTACAGACATGCGCCTGAGGCTCGCGTCGTCGCTTGCGGAGGGCTCGGCTCTTCAGGAGATGTTGCGTCTCGACGAGCTCACGCGGATCGGCAATCGGCGCTGTTTCGAAGAGCAGCTCGGGAGCGAATGGAAACGAGCCGATCGCAACCGCGGTACCCTTGCCGTCATTTCAGCCGACGTCGACTATTTCAAAGCCTACAACGACCGTTACGGACACCCGGCGGGAGACCGTTGCCTGGTCGGCGTCGCACAGGCGATGGCGTCCGCCCTGCAGCGACCGGGTGACGCCGCCGCGCGAATCGGCGGAGAGGAGTTCGCCTTTGTTCTCCCGCAAACGACCGTGCTCGGCGCGGAAAAGGTCGCAGAGCGGATCCGCAAGGCCGTCTGGGACCTAAACCTGCCGCATGAGTCCTCGCCGATCGCCGAGCGCGTGACCGTCAGCTTGGGTGTCGCATCGTCGGATCATGCGTCCGTCGCGTCTCCGGCGGATCTGATACGTGCTTCGGATGCGGCGCTCTACGAGGCAAAACGCAAAGGGCGAAATCAGGTCGCGACCGTCGCGCCTTGAATCCAGCCCCACCCCTTCGGCATTGTGCAGCGCCTTGCGGAACCGTTCGAGGTTCCCCCACGCCTTCTCAGGTTGAATCGCGCACCATCGATCATCCGAAGGCTCACGGGCCGGGAGATGGCTGCTCCAACACGCGACACACCTTCACCGTACTCGGGTCGTCGGGGTCACGCCACTGCTCGAATCCCAACGCGCTACAGAGGCCGAGCATGACGCGGTTGTCGCGGAGTACGTCGCCGCAGACCTCGCAGATGCCGCGCGTTCGGGCGTAGTCCAGGATCCGACGCATCATCGTCTTGCCCAGGCCACGTCCGGTCATGGGTCGGCCGACGATGATCGCGAACTCGGCGCGTCCGCCGTCCGCGTCTGCGATCAAGCGCACAACGCCGTAGATCTCCTGCGTCCCGGCATCGCGGGGTTCGCTGAGGACCAGGGCCATCTCGCGCTCGTAGTCGATCTGGGTCAGACGCGCGGCGGCAGCAGGATCGAGCTCTCGCAGGTGCGCGAAGAAGCGCAGTCGCACCTCCTCCGGTCTGAGCTTGGCGAAGGCAGCGTGAAGGGCCGGTTGATCCTCGGGGCGGATCGGTCTGAGGAGCAGGCGGCGCCCGTCGGGAAGCCGGATCTCTTCTTCCAGCTCTTTCGGATAGGGGCGGATGGCGAGGCGCCGCGCCGCTGGACCGGCAGACGTGGCCAGCGTGATCCGGGCGTCGAGGGCGACGACACCGAAGGGGTCGATCAAGAGTGGATTGATGTCCAGCTCCCGGATCTCGGGGATGTCGATGACGAGCTGGGAGACCCGCACCAACGTGAGGGCCAAGGCGTCCAGGTCGGCAGGCGGCTGACCGCGCACGCCCTTCAGCACCCTGCAGATGCGGGTGCGCGAGACCAGCTCTCGGGCGAGCCGCAGGTTCAGCGGCGGCAATCCGATCGCGCGGTCCGCGAGTACCTCGACCGCGGTCCCGCCCTGACCGACCAGGATCATGGGGCCGAACTGGGCGTCCTCGGCGGCTCCGACGATCAGCTCGTGGGCGCCGGGACGTCGCACCATGGGCTGCACCGCAAAGCCCTGGATGCGGGCTTGCGGATGGCTCTCGCGGATTCGCGCCGACATGCCACGCGCGGCCTCGAGCACGGCGCCTGGGCCGATCAGGTCGAGCACGACGCCGCCGACGTCGCTCTTGTGGCCGATGTCCGGCGATAGGATCTTGAGCACCACCGGCCCGCCCAGCTCGGCGGCAATCCGCGCCGCCTCCTCGGGTGATCCGGCCGAGCGCGTCGTCACCACGGCGACGCCGTAGGCGGCGAGCACCCGTTTCGCCTCGGGTTCGGTCAGCCCGCTCCGCCCCTCGGCTAAGGCCGCGGCGACCAGAGCGGCGACCGCGGCGGTATCGGGCAAGAAAATGTCGGGGAGCGACGGCGGGGTCTCGGTCAAGAGCGCTTGGCTGCGGCGGTAGCGGACCAGGTACATGAAGGAGCGGACCGCCTGCTCCGGGGTCGGGTAGGTCGGGATGTGCCGATCCGCGAAGAGCCTGCGCGCCTCGCTCATGGCCCCGTCGCCGACCCAGCTCGTCAGAAGGAGCGGACCGCCTGACTCGGACGGGGATTCGGCCACCGCTTCGGCCGCCTCGCGCGCCGAGACGACCGCGGTGGGACAGTGCATCGCGAGGATCGCATCCGCGCCCGGATCCCTGCGCAGCACCGCAAGCGTCTCGCGATAGCGTGTCCCGTCCGCGTCTCCGATGATGTCCACCGGATTACCGTGAGACCAGGTCGGCGGAAGGAAGCGGTCGAGCGCGGCGAGGGTCGCCTCCGAGAGGGTCGCGAGCCGTCCGCCCTCGTCGATCAGGGCGTCGGTTGCGAGCACGCCGACGCCGCCCCCGTTGGTCAAGATGGCCAGCCGATCGCCCGGTGCCGGCCGGGCCAAGGCCAGGATCTCCACCGCGTCGAACAGCTCGGCCAAGGTGAAGACCCGCAGGATGCCGGCCCGCTCAAAGGCGGCCTGGTAAACCGCGTCGCTGCCGGCGAGCGCCC
The DNA here is from genome assembly GCF_021228795.1 of Thiocapsa bogorovii. NCBI lineage: Bacteria > Pseudomonadati > Pseudomonadota > Gammaproteobacteria > Chromatiales > Chromatiaceae > Thiocapsa > Thiocapsa bogorovii. The sequence goes on along the minus strand of NZ_CP089309.1, from coordinate 2,993,615 downwards.
CGGTGTGGGAGGTGACGGCCCGTGCGCCCTCCGCGTGCCGCCCGGCCTTGACCGCCACCACCGGCTTGATCCGCGCCGCGGCACGCGCGGCGGACATGAAGCTGCGTGCATCGCCGACCGATTCGATGTAGAGCAGGATGGCGCGGGTGCCCGGGTCTCCGGCCAAGGCATCCAGCAGATCGCCGAAGTCGAGATCCGCCATGTCGCCCAGCGAGACCAGACAGGAGAAGCCGATCCCGCGGGCGTCCGCCCAGTCGATGACGGAGGTGATGACGGCGCCGGATTGGGCGACGAAGGCGATGTTGCCGGGCCGCGCGGAGCGGTGCGCGAAGCTCGCGTTCAGCCCGATGGGCGGGACCAGGAGACCGACACAGTTCGGGCCCAGGATGCGCAGCCCGTAAGGACGCGCGGCCTCGGTCAGCGCCTGCTGGAGCGCACTGCCGCGGGCCTCGCGGACCTCGCCGAACCCGGCCGTCACGATGACCGCCGCCCGCGCACCCTGTCGACCCAAGGCCGCGACGATCTCCGGCACCGCGTCGGGCGGGGTGCAGACCACGCCGAGGTCGGCGGTGTGCGGGAGATGTTCCAGGTCGGAAAAGCAGCGCCTTCCCGCGATCCTGGCGTGTCGTGGGTTGACCGGCATCACGGGTTGCTTGAAGGCCCCGTCGAGCAGATTCGCGGCGAGCACGGCCCCGATCGACCCCGGTGTGTCGCTGGCCCCGACCAAGGCGATCGAGCGGGGATTGAAGAGGGCATCCAGATGCCTTGCGGTCATGGCGCAACGGCCTCCCAATAGGCATCCACGCGAGCCTGAATCTCGGCGATCCGATCGTCGCGGCGTGTCGGCTCGAAGAGATGACGGAAGCGTCCCTGGGTTTCCAGATAGCGCTCCACAGGTACACGTCGCATCGGCGGCTTCGTGTGCACGACCCGGCCCTCGCGATACTCCTTGAGCGGCCAGAGGCCGGTCTTGACCGCGAGCTTGCCGATCTCGACGGTGTGGCGCGGATCGAAGTCCCACCCGGTCGGGCAAGGCGCGAGGGCAAGCAGCAGTCGCGGTCCCTTGATGGAGAGGGCGGTTTCGACCTTGCGCGCCAGGTCCAGCGGCTCCGCCCCGACGAGCGTGGCCGCGTAGGCGGGTTTGTGGGCGCACCAGATCGCGAAGAGGTCCTTCTTCTCGCCGGCGAAGCCGCCGGGGCCTCGGCATGTGGCGGTGCGAGCGCCGTGAGGTGTGGCCGGCGAGGTCTGCTGACCGGTGTTCCCGTAGCCCTCGTTGTCGTAGACGATGTAGAGAAAGTCCAGTTCGCGCTCGATCGCCCCGGAGGTGGCCGACAGGCCCATGCCGTAGGCGGAGCCGTCGCCGGTCAGCGCCACGACCTGAAGATCCTCCTCGGGCGGCATGCGACCCTGTGCGATCAGGATGTCGAGCGCATCGCGCACACCCTGCGCCCCGGCCGGCGCCGAGGCCATGGCGGTGTAGAGCCAGGATCCCCGAAACGGCGTGAAGGGATAAACGGAGAGCAGCGTCATGCAGCCGGCGGCGTTGACGAAGACCGATCGTCCTCCGAGCAGATTGTAGATCTGGTGCAGGGCTTGGAGCCCGCCGCAGCCGGCGCACATGGGCGTGCCGGTGCCGAGCAGGCGGGCGGAAGGCAGGTCTTTGACACTGTGAAAGCGGGTTTCGCTCATGATCCTGGATCCTCCAGACGGTTGCGCTCTGCATGCGCAAGGGTCTGGAGCTTGCGCACCTCGCGCAGCTCCTCCTGGGTGTAGAGAAGGCGCGGCGGCGGCGCCTCGCCCCGGTCCGCGGCGGCGGCGAGACGCGCCATCTCGAAGAGCTCGGACTGCGCGATGTCCCGACCGCCCAAACCACCGATGAAGCTCAGCAGAATCGGTGCATCGGCAAGCCCATACAGCGCCGAGCACAGCTCGCCGTGGAGCACCCCGCCGAAACCGAACGACAGGTTTTGATCGACGACCGCAACCCCGCGTTTTCCGACCAGGGCCTGCCGCAGCGCCTCTGCCGGGAAGGGTCGCAGCAGGCGCGGTCGAACCAGTCCGACCCGTCGCCCGGCCGCACGCAGGGCGTCCACGGCGGCCATCGCCTTGGTTGCGAACGAGCCGATCATGACAAAGCAGATCTCTGCGTCCTCGCTGCGATAGAGATCCAGCACATCGTAGACACGACCGAATCGTTCGCCCCATTCGGCGCCCGCCTCCGCGTAGACCTGCAGGCCGTTTCGGGCGGCCAGGTGGGTCTCGTATCGGAAGTAGGAGTAAGGACCGCCGCCCAGCACCGCCACCGCCTGGCTCTCCGGCTGACTGGCGCGGAACCGGATGTCGCGGGCCTCGAAGGGCGGCAGGAAGGCGTCGACCTCCTGCGGCTCCGGCAGCACGACGGGCTCTCGAGTGAAGGAGAGATAAAAGCCGTCCAGATTGACGATCACCGGCAGTCTGACCCGCGGATCCTCGGCGACCCGATAGGCGATCGGCAGGTTGTCCAGGACCTCCTGACAGGTCGCACAATGGATCTGCAGGAAGCCGCAATCGCGCGCAGCGAGGATGTCGTTGTGGTCCGGCTCCAGCGTGATCGGTGTGGCGAGCCCGCGTGAGACGTTCGCGAGAACAAATGGGGCACGCCAGCCGGCAACCGTGTAGAGCATCTCCATCGCATAGAGGAGCCCTTGGCTGGAGGTGGCCGTGAAGACCCGAACGCCGGTCGCAGCCGCCGCGCCCGCAGCGGTCAGCATGGCATGCTCGGACTCGAGGGTGACCCATCGGCCGAGCATGTCACCGCTCTCGATCCAACCCGCGAGGGCCTCGATGATCTCCGTCTGGGGCGTGATGGGGAAGGCAGGCACATAGTCGACCCGCGCGAGGCGTGCGCCCCGGGCGACGGCCGCGTTGCCGGTCAAGAGCATTCCGGTCATGGCTGCGCACTCCCGATGTCTGCCTCGGGGATCGTGTCGATGGCATGCGGCGGGCACTGGGCCACGCACACGAGGCAACCCTTGCAGTGGTCGTAGTCGATCTTCGGCCTGCCGTCCTCGACCCGGATGGCTCCGTCCGGACAGAAGGCCGAGCAGACCCACCAGCACCCGTTGCAGCGGCCCTCGTCGATGACCGGACGCAGCGTCCGCCAGAGCCCCGTCGGGACCGCCTCGCTGGTGAGTGCGGCGTGGATGACCGGGGCGCTGATGCGCGCGTCCTCGAAGGGCAGATCGACCCAGTCCGGCGCGAGGTCGGCATCCGCCGCTGGTGCGGGCGTGACGCAGCCGGACCGGGAGGCGAGCTGCTCGAAGGCGGCCCGCGCCTGCGCCAGGTTGCGCTCCAGGACGGACGTACCCAATCCGGCCAACTCGTCCCGGATCGCCTGCTCCAAGCGCTCGAGCGACACGAAGCCCAATACACGTGCAGCCGCCGCGGCGCAGGCCGCGCCGATGACGGGCAGATCAGCACGATCCGCGAGCGAGCCGGCAAGGATATCGGCGGGCTGAAAACAGATCGGGGTCGCTGCCAGTCCCAAGCGGTCCCGCCAGACCTCGGGCGCCTCGGGGCTGTTCACGAGCAGGACGCTGTGGGCATCCAGTCCGGCCAGGACCCCCGCAGCCGGAACCGAGATCAGCGAGGGGTCGGCGACCACCGCCAAATCCGGACAGACGATGATGCCACGCTCGCGAATCGGCCGGTCGTCCACCCGGACATAGGCGAAGATGGGAGCACCCCGTCGCTCTGCACCGTAGCGTGGCGCATCCTGCACCTGGTACCCGGAGAGGAAGCAGGCGCTGCCCAGGATGCGGCTCGCGGTCTTCATCCCTTGACCGCCTCGACCGTGAAATCGGATGCGGACCATGGCTCGCCCCTCGCCGATCAGAGGTATCCCGGCGCGCAGGAGAAGAGCGAGTAGCGGCGCAACCCCATTGCCTTTCGCACCCGCGCCTCGGCCAGCTCCACCGCGGCTTGGCGCGGCGTGATCGCCCGCGCCCTCGCCGTCTCGAGCACGATGCGGGTGTTGCGCCGGACCTTCTCCTCGATCGCCTGGAGTGCCGCGGTTTCGGTCGCACCGCGCAGCTCCATGGCCGCGCAGATCACCCCGCCGGCGTTGGCGATGAAGTCGGGGACCACCAAGACGTTGCGCGCATGGAGCGCCCGCTCGGCCTCCGCGGTGAAGGGGATATTGGCCCCCTGCACCACCAGCCGCGCCCGGAGCCGGTCCACGTTCGAGGCGTCCACCACGTCCGGGCGCGCCGCCGGGATCCAGACATCGCAGGGCAGACCGATCACCGCGTCGCGATCGAGTCGTTCTCCCCGCGGATGGTCGGAGACGCTGCGGCCCTCCTCCTTCAGCTGGATCAATGCCGAGACCTCGATGCCTTCGGGGTCATGGATCGCGCCCTGCGAGTCGGCAGCGCCGACCAGGACAGCGCCGGCATCGGTCAGAAAGCGCGCCGCATTGCGTCCGACGGCGCCGAAGCCCTGGACCACGACGCGTGCGCCCTTCAGCGGAAAACCGCCATGCTCCAGAGCGACCTCGGTGGCCTTGAGCAGGCCCCAGCCGGTGACGCCGATCTTGTCGAGCGGGATGCCGCCGATCTCTTCTGGCAGACCCACCGAGCGGCCGATCTCGTCCCTGACCCAGGCCATGCATTCCTCGTCCGTGCCCATGTCGGGGCCGAAGATATAGTCCTCTTCGGTACGCAATGCCTTGGCGAAGGCACGGATCAGCGTCTCCTTGCGCGCCTTCTCCATCCGAGGATCGCCGAACAGTACGGACTTGCCGCCACCGTGCGGTAAACCGGCGGCCGCGTTCTTCAGCGTCATGGCGCGGGCAAGTCGAAAGCACTCCTCGACGCTCACGTCCTCGGCCATCCGAAGCCCGCCGATCGACGGACCGCAAGCGACGTTGTCCACGACCAGGATGCCGCGCAGCCCGATCGACGGCTCGTAGACATGCAGGATTTTCGCGGGGCCGAGCGTGTCGGCAAAAACGAAGCAGTTTTCCACGGTACCCCCGAAGAATCGACGCAACACCTGCTGCTCATACACAAAGCATAGGCCAGGCGGGGCGATCGGGGGAGTGCATCTCGAGGTCGGTCGTTGAAGCACGGCGCGGCGATTGGAGGTCCGATTCCGGTCTTTCGGCCGATACGTCGCACGCGTTTCGGGTTAATCTGCGGACGATTCATGGAAGCAGACTCGCACTAGACCCGTGCCCCATCACGCCCCGACAACCGAGCCGCCACCGACATCCGGCATCGATTCGCTCATCGAGCGCTCGCTCCTGCTCGACCTGGAGACCGGGCCGGACGGCGCCATCCACAAGATCGGGGCGATCAGACAGGGGCGCGAATTCCGTCGCCAAGGGAGATTCGATCCGGCACGTGCACTCGATGACCTGGTGCAGTTCGCAGGCGATGCGAGCTTCGTGATCGGTCACAACCTGCTCGGACACGATCTGCCGACACTGCGGGCCCGAGCGCCGAGCCTGGACCTGCTCGGACGGCGCATCATCGACACACTCTATCTGTCCCCATTGGCCTTTCCGGCGCACCCCTATCACCGGCTGGTCAAAGACTACAAGCTGGTGCGCGACAGCATCGCCGACCCGGTTCAGGACTGCCGCCTGGCCGAGCAAGTCTTACGCGAACAGTTCGAAGAGCTGGCCCGGCGCTGCACCATCGGGATTGCCGACGAGACCTCGCCCATCAACTCGGGCACGTCGCCGGCCGAGGCTGTAGCGCGGACAAGCGCCGGGTGGACAAGCGCAGCGCAGTCCACCAACGCCAGCGCCGGTGAAGACCTCGGTGGACTTCGCTCGCGCTCGTCCACCCTACCGGCCAGCGTCACGAATACCTCCGCGGGCGAGGGCGGAAAAGGCGAGCGCGACCTGATCCGGGTCTTCCAGTTCTGTTTCCGCGGCGCGACCCTGCTGGAAGCCAACGCCACGGGCGGGGACGGACTGGCCGCAATCTTTCGGTTGCTCTCGGGCGACCTGCCGAGCGTCACCGAGGTGCGCGAGACCCTGCTGACCCGCTGGCGGGACCGTGCCTGCTCGAGCGCCGCCCCGTGCCTGATCCTGGATCATCTGGCGAATCCCGACCGCCGCCCGGTCCTCGCCTATGCCGCGGCCTGGCTTCAGGTGGCCGGCGGTAGCTCGGTGCTTCCGCGCTGGGTGCGGCATCGCTTCCCGGCGACGGTCACGCTGCTCAAGGCCCTGCGGGACACCCCCTGCGAGGACCCGGGCTGCCCCTGGTGCCGCGAGGTGCACGACCCGCGGGCGCAGCTCGAACGCTGGTTCGGCTTCGACGCCTTCCGCGCCGAGCCGCAGGCGCAGGACGGCGGGAGCCTGCAGGAGCGCGTCGTCCGGGACGGCATCGCGGATCGCTCGCTGCTCGCGATCCTCCCGACCGGCGGCGGCAAATCGCTGTGTTTTCAGTTGCCGGCCCTGGTACGCGCGCATCGACGCGGCACGCTGAGCGTCGTCGTCTCGCCCTTGCAGGCATTGATGAAGGACCAAGTCGACAATCTGGTAACGAAGACCGGCGCAACCAGTGCGGCGGCCATCTACGGCCTCTTGACCCCGCCGGAGCGCGGCGACGTGATGGAGCGTGTTCGCCTCGGCGATATTGCCTTGCTCTACATCTCACCGGAGCAGCTGCGCAACCGATCGGTGGCGGACATGCTGGCCAGCCGCGAGATCGGCTGCTGGATCTTCGACGAGGCCCACTGTCTGTCGAAATGGGGCCACGACTTCCGCCCCGATTATCTCTATGCCGGGCGTTTCATTCGCACGCTGGCCGAGCGCCAAGACGTGCCGATCCCGCCCGTGGCCTGCTTCACGGCCACGGCCAAGCGGGACGTGAAAACCGAGATCCTGGCCTATTTTCGCGAGGAGCTGGGTCTCGATCTGGTCGATTACGCGGGCGGCGTCGAGCGTGACAACCTCGAATTCGTGGTCCAGGTCGTCGGTAAGCACGAGAAGGACGCCCGGATCCACGCCATCCTGACCGAGCACCTCGGCGCGCCGAGATCCAGCGAGGATCCAGACCCGACCGGCGGTGCGGCGGTGGTCTACGCCTCGACGCGCAAAGGGACCGAGACCCTGGCCGAGCGCCTGAGCCGCCAAGGCTGGGCGGTCGAGGCCTTCCACGCCGGCGTCGACAAGCCGGAGAAGAAGCGCATCCAGGAGGCCTTCGTGACCGGCGAGCTGCAGGTGATCTGCGCCACCAATGCCTTCGGGATGGGCGTGGACAAGGAGGACGTGCGCCTGGTCGTGCACGCCGACATCCCCGGCTCGCTCGAGAGCTACATCCAAGAGGCCGGGCGCGCCGGGCGCGATCGCAAACCCGCGGCCTGTGTTCTGCTCTACGACGAACAGGACATCGAGCGGCAGTTTCGCATGGAATCCTTCTCCGAGCTGTCGCGCCGCGACATCGCCGAGATCCTGCGCGGTGTGCGCCGGGCCAAGCGCGACCGCGACGGCATCGTAGTGGTCACCAGCGGCGAGCTGTTGCGCGACGAGGATCTCCGGCTGGGCTTCGATCCCGAGACGAGCGACGCCGACACCCGGGTACGCATCGCCATCGCCTGGCTGGAACGTGCCGGCCTGGTCGAACGCAACGAGAACCGCACCTTCGTCTTCCAAGGCCGCCCCGCGGTGGCGAGCCTGGAGGATGCCGAGCGGAAGATCCGCGGACTGGGCCTCTCGGCCGCCCAGGGTCGGCGCTGGCTGGCGATCCTGGAGGCGATGCTCAACACCGAGCCGGACGAGGCCTTCACCGCCGATGAGCTGGCTCGCCTGCCGGCCTTCGTCCGCGCCGCGGACGGTCAGGCCGGTGCGCCAGATTCAGTCTCGGCGCCGGTCCCGTCCTGGGATCGTGGCGACACCCCGTCGCAGCGCGTTCTGCGGACGCTTCACGACATGGCAGGCGCCGGCCTCCTGCGCGACGGTCCTCAGCTCACCGCCTTCGTCAGCCACAAGGTCAAGAACCATTCGGCCTTGGTCCTCACGCGTGTGGCACGTCTGGAGCGCGCGATGCTGGATGCCTTGCGCGAGCAGGACCCTGACGCGCAGACCGGCGTCTGGCTGCCGCTCTCGCTACGGCGTCTCAACCAGCATCTCCTCGATCAGGGCCACGACAGCAACCCCGAGACCCTGCGCAACCTGCTCAAGGGCCTGACCCTGGACGGTCGCGGCCTGGCCGGCGCCCGCGGCAGCCTGGATCTGCACCAGACCGACCGTGACCATTACCGCCTGCGCCTGCATCGCGATTGGCGGACCCTGTACCGCACCGCCGAGCGCCGTCGCGCCGTGGCCGACCGAATCCTCAAGACCCTGCTGGCCAAGCTCCCGGACGACGCTCCCGCCTCCGGCGAGCTGCTGGTGGCCTTCGGCACCGACGAGCTCACCCGCGCGCTGCACGGCGATCTGGCCTTGTCCGCCGAGCTGCGCGACCCGCTCGCGGCCGCAGAGCGCGGCCTGCTGTTCCTACACGAGCACGGCGTCATCATCCTGCAAGGCGGATTCGCGGTATTCCGCTCGGCCATGACACTGCGCCTGCTCCCGCAGGCCAAGGGACGACGCTACAGCGAGGCCCAATATCAGCCGCTGGCTCAGCATTATCGCGAGCGGGTGTTCCAGATCCATGTCATGAACGAATACGCCAGGCTGGGCGCGGAGAAGATCCGCCAGGCCCTGAGCCTGGTCACCGGCTATTTCACGCTCGGCAAGGAGGCCTTCGTCAAGCGCTGGCTCGCCGACCGCCGCGAGCAGCTCCTGCGGGCGACGACCGCCGAGTCCTTCTGTCGGATCGTCGATGATCTGGGCAACCCCGAGCAGATCGAGATCGTCGCCGCCCCCGAGGACGGCAACCGTCTGGTGCTGGCCGGACCCGGCTCGGGCAAGACCCGCGTCATCGTCCACCGGTGCGCCTATCTGCTGCGGGTGCTGCGGGTGCCGGCGCATCGCATCCTGGTCCTCTGCTTCAACCGCGGCGCGGCGCTGGAGCTGCGCCGCCGGCTCGCGCAGCTGGTCGGGGACGACGCCCGCGGCGTCACGGTACAGACCTACCACGGCTTTGCGATGCGCCTGACGGGGCGCTCCTACGCCGAGCGTCTCGCGGCGGCCACCGATGCCGCGCCCGACTTCGACGGTCTCATCGCCGAGGCCGTGGACCTACTCGAGGGCCGCGTGGACCTGCCCGGCATCGGGCCCGACACGGCGCGCGAACGCCTCCTCGCCGGTTATCGGCACATCCTGGTCGACGAATATCAGGACATCGACACGGATCAGTACCGGCTGGTGGCGGCCATCGCCGGACGGAACCAAGACGAGGAGAAACTGACCCTGATCGCCGTCGGGGACGACGATCAGAGCATCTACGCCTTCCGCGGCGCGAACCTCGACTGCATCCGCCGTTTCAAAGAGGACTACGCCGCCGAGCTGCATCATCTGGTCGAGAATTACCGCTCGACCGGCCACATCGTCGCCGCCGCGAACGCATTGATCGTGCACAACCGCGAACGGATGAAGCGCGACCATCCGATCCGGGTCGATCGGGGTCGCGCCACGCGGGCCGCCGGCGGGCGTTGGCAGGACCTCGACGGCCATGCAAAGGGACGTGTGCTGGTGCTCCAAGTGGCCGATCCGGCGCGCCAGGCCGCCGCGCTGGTCGCACGCATCGAGGAGCTTCGGCGCCTCGGCGGTCACGACTGGTCGGACTTCGCCGTCCTCGCTCGTCGCCATTCCATCTTGGAGCCGGTCCGTGCGCTCTGCGAGCACAGAGACATCCCGGTCGACTGGCCCGGCGACCTACCGCCCCTGCACCGGGTCCGCGAGATCGACACCTTCCTGAGCAATCTGGCACGCCATGCACGCGAGCCCCTGAGCGCCCGGGCACTCTCGGACTGGCTCCCGGAGCGCCCGAGCCCTTGGCGCTCCGTCCTGCAACGCCTGATCGGGGATTGGCAGGCCGAGGCGGGTACGACCGAGGTTCCCGCCGTCGAGATCGCCGAGTTTTGCTACGAGACCCTCGCCGAGCAGCGCCGCGAGCGCCGGCTCGGCGAGGGTCTGCTGCTGACCACGCTGCACGGCGCAAAGGGGCTCGAGTTTCCTCATGTCCTCGTCGCCGACGGCGCATGGGATCCGGATCCGCACAACGAGGAGGAGCGCCGCCTCTTCTATGTCGGCATGACACGGGCAAAGGAGACCCTGACGCTGATGGCGATCGCCGGCAGCCGCCACCCGTACCTGGCCGAGATCGAGGGCGATTGGCTGGTCAAGGTCGAGCCTTTCGTGGATCCCCCGCCCGCGGAGGTCATCGGGCGTCGCTACACGCGCCTGTCACCGGCGGACCTGGATCTCGGCTATGCCGGGCGGATGTCCCCGGATGCGGCGATCCACGCTCATCTGGCCGCACTCGGCCCGGGCGACGAGCTGCGTTGGGAGCAGGTCGGCCAGGACACGCTTCTGCTCGACCAAGCCGGCCATCGCATCGCCCGCCTGTCTAAACGCGCGGCGGCCCGTTGGCTCCCCGACATCGATCGCATCGAGCGGATCCGCGTCCATGCGCTGATCCGCCGCGACAGCCGACAAAACACGCCCGAGCATGCGCAGCACTGCCGCTCGGAGCGCTGGGAGGTGCCGCTGGTGGAGATTCGCTGGCGCGGGTCTTGAGGCCGGTTCAGCGTCGCGGAAGCCCGGTGTGAAGCCCCGTTTGATGTCGAATTGCGCCTAAACCCGCAGGGTGGACAAGCGCAGCGCAGTCCACCAACGCCGGCACAGACCTCGGTGGACTTCGCTCTCGCTCGTCCACCCTACGGCGCTTGTCCGTCCTAGTACCTCGTTCCACCTTATTTTGCGTGCTCAGCGAGGCGAGAAGTGTTCAGCGGCTAGGCGCGCGAGTGAAGGAAGAGTGACCCTCTTTCAAGCTCGCGCAACAACGACGCTGAACGCTTCTCGCCTCGCCCCCTTCGGGAGCCCCCCAAAGGCGCCAGGGCAGCGTTACAGCCCTTGGAAATAGCACCCACTATTCCCCGCGGTCTGTGCCTTGCCCTGACGCCTTTGGGGGGGCTCTGAGCATGCAAAATAAGGTGGAACGAGGTACTAGGGCGCGTGCCCGCTACCGACTCGACGCCTTGCTCCACAGACGCTGAAGCAGTGCGCTTTGCCGCACGAAGGCATCGGCATCTTCCGCATGGACATGGAGCGCCCGGACGACGGCGTCCGGATCCTCGTCCGCGATGACTGCGATCGCGTGGGCCAGCGCCGCGTTATCGAGACCGCCGAGATCCGGGCGTCGACGTCGCCAGCGCTCGAGGACGCGCCGGCGCGTGGGCTTGATGAGATGATCGGCCTGTCCGTGTCTCCAGTGAAAGTCGCCGCTCGCGTCCAAATGCTCGAGGAGATCGCGCCGGTCACGGGTTGGCACTGGCTGTAGCGGTCCGAGCCGAGCACCCGCCGACCAGGTCCAGGCGAGCAGACACAAGGCACCGGAGATCACCGCGTAGGGCGCGGCGGACCAGACCAAGGCTCCGATCCAAGGCATCTTGCGATCGTAGAGCAGCCAAACGCTGCCGCCGGGCGCGAGATCGACGAGGTATGTCATAAAGAGCGCGTGGTCGTGCTCGCCGATCGCCGCGTTGGTCATGAAGCGATCGTCGGCGAGCACCGTGAGTGATCCGTCGCCCACGGACAGTCGCACTAAACGCAGCCGATCGCCCGCGATAATCGCCGTTTCAGGCTCCTGCTCGCGCATCGTCAGCAGAGAGCGTTCGGTCGAGAAGGCCACCCGGAGCGGGCGCTCCGGATCTCCGACCTGGATCTCGGCGAGAACCTCGGTTCGATCATCGGCTGCGTTCCGATCCGCGTTCTCGGCGTTGGGGCGGACCCCGTACCCGGCGATGAGGTCGCCCTCCTCCGCAGGCCCCGCATTCGGATCGCTCGCCGTGACCACCAGGCGCCCGCCGTCCCTCATCCACTGGTCGAGCGCCCGACGGCGCTCGGGCGCGAGAGCGCCCGTGTGTCGCACGACCAGCGTGTCGGTCGTGGGCGGGAGATGGCGCAGACGCTCGCGCCCGCTCTCGCTCGACACCGGGATCGCCAGACGTGCGAGAAAGCGCTCCGCCGCGAGGAGGGGGTTGCGCACGGTCTCTTCGGAAGGGCCGATTTCGATCTCCAGGGTCCGGCGCTCGAGCTGACTCAGGACGGCAGCGATCAGGGCGACGAGGATCAGGATCAACCCGGAGACCACCAACCTGAGAACGCGGCGCTCAGACGTCACGAGACGGTCCCGGATCTCGGGTCGGTCCGGTCGCAAGATCCCGCGCACGACACCAGTCGTCGAGCAGTGCGATGAGCTCGGCGCCTGAAGGCTGCCGATGCGCGTAGGCGACGCGGCTCCAATGCCCGGTCAAACGGGCAATGAGACCGACGCGCGGGGCCGGCAAGATCTGCGCTGCCATTTCCAGAGCATCGCTCTCGGTCGCACCCGAGGGGATCGCGACACCCTGCCGAGCCAGCTCGGCAAGGCTCGCGCGGTACAACAAGGCGAGGGCCGCGCGATGCTCGCCCCTGTCGATCAAGCGGCGGATACTCGCCGTGATGTCCTCGGGAGACGGCTCCGCGCCGAGATGCTCGAGCGGGACCGCCGGTCCGTCTCCATCTCCTCGCGATCCGCGTCTCGGCCTGCGCCATCGGAGCCGCGTTCGCGTCATCCCTTGAATGACCTTGAGTGCCAGCCAAACGAGTGCCGCGAGCGCCAGGACGAACAGAGACCATTTGAGTATCTCGGCAAGCGTCACTGCCAGCGAGCCGAGCGCGCTCGGCCAGATCCAGCCCTCGACAGACTCGGCCGGGTCGCGCTCGACCGGCAGCCAAAGCGTCACCTCTTGCGTACTTCCAAAATCATCGGCCGCCAGGATCTCCCGGATGAGAACCTGCGCTTCGCCCGGATCGAGAGCGGCATCGAGGACGGGGTCGCGCGGTGTGGACGCGTCGGCGGAGGTGCTCGGCAAGGACAGGATCACGATGGCCAAGAGACCGGCCAAGGTCAGGCTCCCGGCCGCCCGGGCGGCCGCATCCTGCTCGTCGCGCGCGCGGCGAAAGGCAACCTCCAGATCCCAGGCCTCCAGCTCGGTGCGACGGGTCAGATAGAGGGTGAAGCCGGCGCAAACATAGAAGGGCGCGATCACCGAAAAGGCGAGCAGATAGACCGCGGCGCTGATCCAATAGACCGGGGAGTCGGACTCGGTGACGGCAGCGGTCAGATCGAGACGGGGCAGCTCCTCGGGGACCAGGAAGACCAACGCGAGCAGCACGCCGCCCCAAAGAATGGCCTCGAAGTGATAGCAGATCAGGGTCAGCCAGGTCGGTGCGCCGATGCCGTGGCTCAAAACCGCGCGACGGCGCCGAGCCGGAGCACCGGTCAAACCCTCCAAGAGCGTGACCGGCATCAGAAAGGAGCGGCGAAGTGCCAATCTACGCCAGAGGAGTAAGGGCAGGATGTGTCGCGTCAAGGCCGCCCGAATGATGCCGACACGCTCGGCACGTTCCGGACGCTCGCCGAGAAGCGCACGACCCGCCCAAGACTGCAGCGGCGCCTCGTACAGCGGTTTGCACCACCAGACGGCGACCAACCAGAGGTCCGGTCGTCCACCGGTCAACACCGCGAGAAGCAAAGCGAACGGCAGCGCGGTCATCCACCAAAGGATCCAGAGCGACACGAACCACTGTCGCCCCAGCGCAAAGCCCAGATCGACTCCCTCCCAGGGGCGGCGCGGACGCAAACGCGCACCGATGGCGTCAATGCGCATGGTCGCTCGCCCGTCCGGCCAGCGCGAGATAGACCGCAACCAGGATCCATCCGAGGACACCGACGCCGTATTTCAACGCCGTCGGCGCAGGCCCGGCCGACCAAAAGGCCTCGATCACTGCGGCAAAAACCAGCAGAATCGCTGCACCGCCGACGAGGATCACGGCATCGCGTGCGTTCGCGCGGAGTGCGGCGAGTCGGGTGCGCTGCCCGGGGGCCAAGAGTGACTGTCCGAGGAGAAGTCCGGCCGCACCGCAGATCGCGATCGCTGTCAGCTCGTAGGGTCCGTGACCGCTGACGAAGGGCCAGAAGGTGGCGCCGTAATCCAAACGGGTCAGGTGTCCCGCGACGGCGCCGATGGACAACCCGTTGATCAGCAGGATGACCAGGCTGCCGAGCCCCAGGATCAGGCCGCCGGCGAAGGTGCGAAAACCGATCCCGACGTTGTTCATCACATAGAAACCGAACATGGCCACATCCGTGTCCGCCTGCCGCTCGCCGCCGCGTCCCGGCATGTGTCGAGCAGGGTCGTAGAGCGATTCGAGATCCGCGACCTGCTCGGCATCGAGCACGCTGTAAACGAGATCCGCATCCTGATGAACCGCGATCCCCATCCCGATCATCGGCAGGAAAAACAGCGCCGCCGCGATCCAAAAGACCGTCGAATGGCGACGCAAGGTCCGGGGAAACCGCAGGGCCATGAAATCGAGCATGGAACGCAGCGGGGCGGACCGTCGCCGATAGAGCTGGCGGTGACCCCGCCTCACCAGCACCTCGAGCTCGGCGATCAACCCAGGGCTGTAGCGCCGACTGCGGGCCAGCGCATAGTCGCTGCATAACCGTCGGTGCAGCTGCGGAAACGATGTCAAGGCCGGGGCATGTGCTCGCCGTTGCCGCGGGTTCTCGAGTGCGTCGAGCATGGCGCGATAGTCGGTCCAGATCGGCAACGCGGCGGCCTCGAAGGCGTCCTGTTTCATCCGCGACCCTCCGGCGCCCCGCGGGCGAGCCATGCGGCCCATGCGTTGAGCAGCGCGACGGCGGCCCCACCCCGTGCGCCGACGGTGCCCGCAAGGATCTCGGCCAGCTCGATCCGGCGTGCTTCGGAAATGGCATGACCGCGTTCGGCGAAGGCCAGGATCGCCTGTTGCGCCTCGAGCGGCAGACCGGCGGGCGGGGCTTGCGGTTCGACCCGCGTGATCTTCGGTGTCTTCGGCGGCGTATCGGCATAGACCACCAGGGTGCCGGCGGCCAGATCGCCGAGACGGCGAAAGTCGCGATCCACGAGCATACTGACGAGTCCGACGCCGTAGAGCATCGGGAGAAAATCCACGGCACGGAGCAGATTGCGGATCAGGGACGCGGGCAACCGCACGGGTGTCCCGTCGTCATGGACCACCATCAGGCCCATCAGTCGCTTGCCGGGCGTGGCGCCGCTGCGCACCTCGAAGGCCACGGGATAGAGCCATTCGAGCCCGAAGACGGCGAGGAGGATCAGCCCGGTGCCGAAGCCGGAAAAGGCCGCGAGCGGCATCACGACAAGCAAGAGCGCCAAGCGAACCACGATATCCAAAAGATAGGCGATGGAGCGCGGCGCGGGACCGGCAACCCGCAGGGCAAGATCGACACCTTCCGGGGTTTCGTGAAGCCGAACGGTATCGATGGGAGGCGACATGATCCGTTCGGGAAGTGGGATGAGATTGGAGGACCGCGAAGATCGGGCCCGGTCAGGCGACGCCCGGCTCCCCGGCATAGAGCGCGAGGGGGAAACACTCGGTAATCAGGATCACCGGGCGCCTCTCGATGATGATGCGATAGGTTCGGCATACAGCGCGGCGGCCGTCCGAATCCACCTCTATGCCGACGTCTAAGACCTCGCGATAGCTTTCCAAACCACTGTCTCGAATCAACACACCGATGCCGATCTCGCGATCGATCAAGCGCTGGCGGAAGCCGGAGGGAATAAACTCGGTTCGAATCAGCGAAAACGCTTCGGCAAAATTTCGCCCCGAATCCGTTCCGCGCAACCGCGCATCGCGGATCAGACAGCGATCGCCGGGGGCGACATGGATCGCGGGAACGGTCTCTTCGGCGGTCTCGAAGCGCTGCTCGAGTGTATCGACCGTGACCGGCTCCCAAAAATAGGCCTCCAGGATCTTGGTCACGGTGCCGTCCGTTACCAAGAGCGCACGCAGGAAGGGCGGTAGCGTCTTCAGCGACACCGGATCCCCTGGAGGTGCGGCAATGACGCCGTCGCGGACAAACCCATCGCAGCGGAACGAGGCCTGCGCGGATCGCGCTCCCGGTTCTTCGACCGAACGACCGTAGTAACGGCGCATCTGCATCTCCTTCGGGCCGACAAGGGCGGTCGCACGACGGGGCGTCGGCATCATCGACCGAGCGCGATTCTGCCCCACAAGGGTGCGGCGTTCCAGCTCCGGGGTTCCGTGACGCTCCATCTCGATCCGCGAGGCGCGCTTCGCCTTCCTTTCGGCAAGCGTTCTCGATACCTCGCGGAAAAAAAATGGCCTGGACCACCGTTGCGGACTTGATACGTAGTCAAATTTGCCTCAATCTGTACGATGATCCGCGTCTGTAGGCGGCGTCTCACCCGCCTTCGAGTGGGGCAAAAGCAACAAATGCGCGATCAACGGCCTGCCTCCGGCCCACCCCCTCCCGGCGCGCCCGAGCGGGGCGGGGCCCGAGGTTCGGAAAAACCCGTGGTTATGTGTTATATACATAGGGCCTAGTGGCCAACTTCAGGAGATTTAAAACGATGACCAAGATCGTCAAGCTCGCTTCCCTGTCCGCTGTTGCCGTTCTCGGCGTTTCCTTGCTGGGCGGTTGCACCACCGACCAGACCGCTCGCGACATGGCTCAGCAGGCCATGGACACTGCCAACAGTGCCCAGGCTTGCTGTAACGCCAACACCGAGCGTCTTGACCGCATGTATCAGAAGATCATGGGCAAGTAAGACCCTTCCGAGGGACTGCGCCGGCTTCCCACGAGTTGTGGGATGCCGGTGTCTTCACGCACGGCTCTCTCCACCGCCTCCCAGTCGATCGTCACGCCTTCGGAATCCTTCACCCACTGAGGGATCACCTCTCTCGCGGTCCGGCGCACGCTTTTCTCGCCGGTCTGGACCTCCAAGTAAAGCTCGTCTCCACGCCATCCGACCTTGTAAGGTTGATCGATGATGTTCACTGGCGTGGAAATATCGGTCAAACCGTAGAGCTCCTCGATACCTTCAGGGTACATGCGGATGCAGCCCCCGCTGACCTCCATCCCGAGCCCCCACGGCTGGCTCGTCCCGTGGATGAGGTAATCGGGACGGCTCAAACGCATGGCATACTTGCCCAACGGGTTGTCGGGGCCCGGCGGGACGACCGCCGGCAGGATGTCGCCGTATGCCGCGTGAGCAGCGCGCACGTTCGGCCCGGGCGTCCAGGTCGGATCCTTGCGTTTCTCGATCACCGTGAAGCTTCCGAGCGGAGTGCCCATCGCGTCTTTGCCGACGCTGATGGCGTAGATCCGCACCTCGTTGGGATCATTCGGCGGGAAGTAGTAGAGGCGTTTTTCGGCACGATTGATCACGATGCCGGTCCTCGGTGTGTCCGGAAGCACGTAGAAGGCCGGAACCATGACAGGCGTGCCTTCACCGGGCACCCAGATATCGACTTCGGGGTTGGCTTGACGCATGTCGTCGAAACCCAGCCCGTTCTGGCGTGCGACGTCCAGCAAGGTATCTTGGGCACGCGCCTTGAAGTAGAAGGGAACCCCCACCACCGAGTCATTCGGGTTCTCGAGGCGGAAGGTCTCGGCGCCGGCACCGTCGATGACCCCGACGCCCAACAGAGACGCGCAGACCGCCGTGGCGATCCAGGCGCGTTTGCGTCGGTCAAGAACAATATCGCTCATAGATTCTCTCGCTTCTGTATCGGTTGAAATCGGATGAAAAAACTGTCGCGATTGTCTCACGTCCGCAACATCGGCGTCGCCGCCCACGTCGATGCGGGCAAGACCACGCTGACCGAGCGGATCCTCTTCTACACCGGCGCGTCCTACAAGATCGGCGAGGTCCACGACGGCGCCGCCCACATGGACTACATGGCCGAGGAGCAACAGCACGGCATCACCATCACCGCCGCCGTGACGAAGGCACCCTGGCGAGAGCACCTACTGCAGTTGGTCGACACACCCGGTCATGTCGACTTTACGATCGAGGTCGAGCGCGCCATGCGCGTCCTCGACGGCTGCATCCTAGTACTCGACGGGGTGCGGGGCGTCGAGCCTCAAACCGAGACGGTATGGCGTCAGCGCACCCGCTTCAATCTGCCCGCCCTCTTCTTCGTCAACAAGATGGATCGCCCCGGGGCTGACTACCGGCGGGCGCTCGACGCGGTTCGGCGGCGCCTGAAGATCGAGCCGGTCGCCATCACCGTTCCGCTCCCGGACGAGGGCGCGGTCGTGGATTTGATCGGGCGAAGGCGAATTGGTTTCCTCGGCGAGCAGGGCGACGCGCTCGTCACCGAGCCGTGTCCGGACGCACTCTGGGACGCGACCGCTGATCTGCGCGAGTCCCTGTACCTGGCCGCCGCCGAGATGGACGAGGACCTGGCCGAAGGCGTGCTGGCAGGCGAGGAGCCGCCGCCCGATGCCCTTCGCAACGCAATTCGTCGCGGCACGCTGGCGGGCCGCTTCTGCCCCTGCTACGGCGGAAGTGCGCTTCGGAATCTCGGGGTTCAACCGCTGCTCGATGGGGTGGTCGATTTCCTTCCCGCTCCTCTCGACCGACCCTCGGCGCATGCCATCCTCCCGGACGGGACCGAGGTCGAGATTGCCATGGGGACCGAGGGTCCGCTGGCGGCCCTGGCCTTCAAGGTCCAACTCTGGGAGGGACGCCGTCATGTGTTCGCGCGGATCTATCGCGGGATCTTATCGCCGGGCGACACGGTGGAGGTGCCGACCCCGACCGGCGGGGCTCGGCGGGAGCAGGTCGCACGGCTATTCGATGTGGATGCCGGCAAGAAGACCCGCATCGATCGGGCCGAAGCCGGCGAGATCGTCCTCCTGGCTGGACTGAGGCTGGCCTCGACCGGCGATACACTCTGCGCCCCCGGCCACCTTCTGAGCCTCGAACGGATCGAGGCCCGCGCCCCGGTGCTGGGGCTGGCGATCGAGCCCGCCGCCGGCACGGATGAAGAGAAGCTGCTCGAGGTCTTGGACAAGGTCCAGCAAGAGGACCCGACCCTGCGCGTCGAAGAGGATCCCGAGACCGGCCAGCGGCTGTTGCGCGGCATGGGAGAGCTCCACATCCAGATCGTACTCGAGCGCATCGAGCGCGAATTCGGCGTGCGGATCCGCAGCGGCCGACCGGCCGTCGCCGTTCGCGAGACCATCCGCCGGCCGGCATCGGCGGATGTCGTGTTTGCGCCGCCGCCGACCGCCGATCCGCGCCAGCACGATCTCATGGCGCGCGTCGCACTCGCGATCGAGCCGCTCGCGCGAGGGACCGGCGAACGGCTCGAATGGGCCGCTCGCGTCATCCCCGAAGGGGCAGAGCCGAGCACGCTGCAACGCGAGACGATCGAGCAATCGCTGAGATCGACACTGGCGGCCGGACCCTTGCTCGCCGCTCAAGTGCAGGACATCTCGGTGCGGATCACCGAGGTGGAGCTTTTCGGCGCGGCCTCGACCCCGGAGGCCCTCGGCGCAGCGGCATCCAAGGCGTTGCGCCAAGCGCTCGAGCGCGCCGAGCCGACGGCGATGCATCCGATCATGCGTGTCGAGGTCGTGATCCCGGAGCCGAGCCTCGGCACGGTCTTAGGCGATCTGCAGGCGCGACGCGCTTTGATCCAGGGCACCGAGTCCGTCGGCGAGGACGTCGCGATCCGTGCGGAGGCTGCCCTCGAACCCCTCCTCGGCTATGCCACAGCGCTGCGCAGCCTCACCCAAGGCCGCGGGCAGTTCAGCATGGAGTTCGACAGGTTCGATCTCTAAACCGCGCTCGACACGACAGGCGATGTTGCGGGGTCGCTGCGGCCTTGGCGGTCACACGCGGACTTGGCGGGGCGCGGTTTAGGGGAAGAAAGCGAAAGAGGGTCTTATCGATCGGACGCTGCCGGGACGCGGCGGCCGGGCTAAACCGCGTCCCGAGTAAGATGCTCATTTTCGAGTAAGCTCTACATTTAGTGCATCCACGGCGCTTAGCGGGCATGCGGCTTAAAATAATCTATTTTTTAATGTTTTAAACCGCGCCGGCTCCAGCGGTAGTCAAGTCTGACGGGGCCGATCCCATCCAAAAACATCGCATACCGCTCCGGGCGCCGTTTAAGTCGTGACGGAATCAGCCTTTGAGGCTGCGCGGGCGGGTGATCGAGATCAGCTGAGCACTGCCGCACGGCAGCGCACTCCAATCGTCCGGCATCTCCAGGCGGGCCACGGTGGCGGTGGGGAGGAGCTTGCCGTCGTCCGGGATCTCCAGATCCTCGCCGACGAGGTGCATGAGGAGTTGCTCGAGACCCGGGTTATGGCCGATCAGCAGGACGGTCGCTGCCTCGGGGGAACAGCGCCCGAGGACGGACAAGAGCTTCGGTGCCTCGGCCTCGTAGATGTCGACATCCCAGACGATCTGCTTTTTCTTGATGTCGAGACACTTGCAGACCTTCGACGCGGTCTGTTTGGCGCGCTCGGCCGGGGAGCTCACCACCAGATCCGGGACCAGACCCTCCCGATAGAGCCAGGCTCCGACCTTGGGGGCGTCGCTCTTTCCGCGTTTGGCCAAAGGGCGATCGAAGTCGCTCGTCGCGACCGAGTCCCAGTCGGACTTGGCGTGTCGCAGGATGAGAAGCTCTCTGGGCATGGAGAAGAAAGGGTCGGCGTAACTCAATCAGAGATCGGACAAATCTTGGTCGCAATAGCGGACTTTTAACATATCCGTCATCTTCAAGGAAACGACGAATCCCCGCACCGCGCACACCGGTCCTCAGCGCACCGCCGCCAGCAGCCGATCCATCATTCCTTTGGCCTGTGCGAGATAGCCGCCGCCGAAAAGGTTGAGGTGATTCAAGACATGGTAAAGATTGTAGAGGATCCGGCGCGTGCCGTATTCGGGCGGCAGCGGCCAAGCCTCGCGATAGGCCGCGTAGAAGTCGGACCCGAAGCCGCCGAAGAGCTCGGTCATGGCCAGATCCGTCTCCCGATCACCGTGATAGGCGGCCGGATCGAAGATGACCGGCTCACCCTCGCGGGTTGCGCCGATGTTGCCGCCCCAAAGATCGCCGTGAAGCAGAGACGGCACGGGACGGTGACCGATCAGATCCTCGAGGACCGACATCAAGCGCTCGCCCGGGTCCGACAAGGCGCGGCCGTAGCCGTTGCGGGCGGCCAGATCCAGCTGAAAACCGAGCCGATGCGCACGCCAAAAGTCGACCCACTCCGACGCTCGAAGGTTGTGCTGGGGGGTCGACCCGATGGTGTTGTCGCGATGCCAGCCGAAGTTGGAAGCGGTGACTCTATGCAGCTGCGCCAGTCGGCGGCCCGCCTCCGCGCCGTCCAAACGCCCGGAGAGATCGAGGTGTTCGATTGCCAGGAAACTTTGGTTGCCCGCAAGACCTGTGCAGACAGGCTCGGGCACTCGGATCGCATTCGCCGCGCGCAAGGCGGCGAGGCCCTCGGACTCCGCTTCGAACATCCCCAGACGGTCGGCGCTGTTGAGCTTGACGAAATAGGCCCACGCACCGTCGCCGAGAACCACCGCGCGATTGATGCAACCGCCGCCGACCGACTGCTCTCGCTGGAGGCGGAAAGGTCGTCCGGTCGCACTCGCGATTTGGCGTGCGATCGCCTCGCGATCATTCATCCGGATCAATGACCCGGCAATTTGCCGGGCTCACTTGGAGGACTCACGCATCGGATTCATGCATCGAGGTCTCGTCGATACCCCGAGCGATGCGTCGATGCAGCGGACTCGAGCGCGGAAAGTGGGCTCGTAGGAAGGCCATCTGATCCGCCAGGACGTGGCGCCCCATCAGGAAGATGTACTCCGCGTGCGTCGGCGTGAAGGGCACCGCCAACAACTCCATCCCGGCCGCCTCGGGCGTCCGCCCGGCCTTGAAATTGTTGCACCGCACACAGGCGGTCACGACGTTGTTCCAGACATCCTGGCCACCACGACTGGTGGGACGTACGTGATCGCGCGAAAGATGACGCCCCGAAAAGCGGCTGCCGCAATACATGCACATGTGGTCATCGCGGTGAAACAGGGTGCGGTTCGACAGGGGTGGTGCATAATCGTCCTGAAGCTTGTTCAGGGCATGATGCGTCCCGTAGGTCGCGATGATGGAGTGGATCTCCAAGCGACTCTGTCGATGGGTACTCGAATTGATACCGCCGCGGAGCTCGAACAAGGCATCCCCGCAGGCATAGGCCACCTGCCCGAGGAAATACAACCGGGCGGCAACCCGGTAGTCCACCCACTCCATCGGCATACCCGCCAAATCCGTTCGCAGTACCTGTTGAGTCAGTGACAACATAGCGGCGTTACGGCTCGGAATTTGCGAGCATGATACACAGTTGACCTTCTCGCGCAAGCCGGCGCCGTCAACGGGTTTCGCGATCGAATCGTGGAGAACCCGTTCTTTAACCCACTGATCATTCACAGCCGCCGCGCATGCCGCCAAAGACCCTCGGCGAATGTTCCCGTCGCCCCGGAAGAGGCACTTGCCCGGTATTCAAGCGACTGATCAGACTCATGTTTACAAATTGGCTAAAAAGTTTCCAAACGAACATAACCGTAACAATGACGCCTGTTCGCGTCGACTTTGCACCCGTCATCCCCAGACTTATCCACAGAAATTGTGAATTGCTCGGGTTTCATGTTCCACGACAAGTGATTGGCGGTGTTTTCTAGCCAAGCGCAGACGTCTCGCGTCTAATCGACGACTGTCGCCTGTCCCTAAAACCCGTCCTCGAAACAAGCGCTCGACCAACGTGCCACCCGCCCCGATCAGAAAGCCCGGTCCGATCCTGCGTGTCGCCGTCGCGGCGCCGCTGATGGATGCGTTCGATTATCTGATGCCATCTCCGGCATCGGACGACTCCTCGGCAACGCCGTCACTGTCGCCCGGTCAGCGCGTGCTGGTGCCCTTCGGCCGAAGTCGGCGCGTGGGCATCCTGCTCGAGCTGCGCGACACCTCCGATCAGGATCCCGCCCGTCTGAAGCCGATCGAGCGCCTGCTCGATCCGCGGCCCGTCCTGAGCGCAGCCGACTTGACCCTGATCCGTTGGGCGGCGGACTACTACCGGCAACCGATCGGCGAGGCCCTCTTCAGCGCGCTCCCCGCCCGTCTGCGCCGAGCCATGCCCATCATGGACGAGCAGATCCCAGGCGTCTCGGCGACACTGGCCGGTCGAACACTGGATCTCGACACACTGCGGCGAGCCCCGAAGCAGCGCGAGCTTCTGACCCTGGTCAGGTCCGTACCCGAGGGCATCGCGGTGGCCGATCTGAACGCACGCCTTGGCCCCTGTGCGGCGACGCTGCGCAGCCTCCGTGCACGCGGCCTGCTGGAGACCTGCCGCCTCACGCCGGCGGGACCCGTCACCCAGACCTCAGGCGCCGAGCCCGAACCCGGTCCCGAGCTCAATGCGGATCAGACCGAGGCGCTTCGTCGGGTCGCCGCCGGGCTCGGCGGCTTCAGCCCATTCCTGCTCGATGGCGTGACCGGCAGCGGCAAGACCGAGGTCTACATCCGCCTGATCGAGGCCGCCGCCGCCCGCGGCGCCCAGACCCTCCTGATCGTTCCCGAGATCGGCCTGACCCCGCAGTTGCGCGAGCGCCTGGCCTCGCGACTGCCCGACCCGCCCGCTGTCTTGCATTCCGGGCTCGCCGCCGGAGACCGCGAGCGAGCCTGGCACCGCGCCGCCTCCGGACACGCAGGCGTCGTGCTCGGGACGCGCTCGGCGGTGTTCGTGCCCCTGCCGCGCCTCGGGCTGATCCTGGTCGACGAGGAGCATGACGCCTCGCTCAAGCAGCAGGAGGGATTCCGCTACTCGGCACGGGATCTCGCCGTGCGACGCGCCCAGCTGGTCGGTTGCCCGGTCGTGCTCGGCTCGGCGACACCCTCGCTCGAGACGCTCAACAACGCGCAGACCGCCCGCTACGGCTGGTTGCGCCTGCCCCAGCGCGCGGGCGCCGCCTGCACGCCGCGGACCTCGCTGCTGGATATCCGCAATCAGCCGCTCCAGGCCGGGCTCTCCGCGGTCCTGCGCGAAGAGATGCGCACCGAGATCGCCGCCGGCAATCAGGTACTCCTCTTTCTGAACCGTCGCGGCTATGCCCCGGTGCTCACCTGTCACGCCTGCGGTTGGGTCGGCGAATGCCCGCACTGCGACGCGCGCCTCACCCTCCACCTGGCCCGCCGACGCCTCTGGTGTCACCACTGCGGTTGGACTCGGCCGCTGCCCGACACCTGTCCGGACTGCAAAGGGACGGATCTGCGCATGCTCGGACGCGGCACCGAGCGACTCGACGAGGAGCTGCGCCCCCTGTTTCCGGGCGTCGGCATCGCCCGGCTCGACCGCGACACCACCCGGCGTCGCGGCGAGCTGGCACGCCTGCTGGACGAGGTCCGGCGCGGCGAGGTGCAGATCCTGCTCGGCACGCAGATGCTGGCCAAAGGGCACGACTTCCCCGGCGTGACCCTGGTCGGGATCCTGGATCTCGACCAATCGCTCTACGCAAGCGATTTCCGCGCACCGGAACGCACCGCGCAACTGATCGTGCAGGTCACCGGACGCGCAGGACGTGCCGAGCGCCCCGGGCGAGTGGTCCTTCAGACCCGCCACCCCGAGCACCCCCTGCTACAAAGCCTCTTGCGCGAGGGTTACACGGGCTTCGCGACCACGGCCCTCGCCGAGCGGCGCGAGGCCGAGCTACCGCCGTTCAGCCATCTCGTGCTGCTGCGCGCCGAGGCCCCGACCGCCGAAACCGCGACGGCCTTCTTGAATCAGGCCCGCCTCATTGCAGAAGGGCTTGCAGAAGGGCAGGAGGAGGAACTCAACGAGGGCCCTGCCGAACGGCGCGCCGAGACCGGAGTGCAGTGCTACGGCCCGGTCCCGGCGCCGATGGAGCGCCGCGGTGGGCGCTACCGCGCCCAGCTTCTGATCCAATCCTCCCGACGTCCGCGACTCCAGCGGTTTCTGGCCAGCTGGAGCCGCGCCCTGCGGGCTTTACCCAGAAGCAAAGGACTGCGCTGGTCGCTGGACGTGGATCCGCAGGATATGTACTGAGCGTCGAGCGGTTGCTCTTGTCGAGTTTCGCCGGGGCTGGTGGACTGCACTGCGCTTGTCCACCCGACGCGTCCAGGTGCTCGGTCCGGCGGCCGCAACATGCCCGGGATATCCGTCTCGTCAGGGTCCGAGGAGTACTTGATGCTCCTTCACCCGTTTGGCAACCGGTTCTCGACCTCGGCCGAGGCCGGGGCAAGCCGACCGGGTTCTTCCGCCCGCACACTCAGACGACCCGGCCACGCGTGAACCCGAAGAGGATGAAACGACATGTCCGCGACCCGCTTGATGCAATCCGCCGCCATCGCTGCCTTCGGGCTGCTCGCTCTCCTGACCGGGACGGTCCGCGCGGTGCTGCCGCCGGATGCGGTGCAGACGCTCAAGGCCGGTGCCCGAGCGGTCCTCGAGGTCAAGGTCCTGCAGGTGCAGACCGCGGCGGAATCCACCGAGCGCTTCGACGTCGTCTATCGCATGGAGATCCTCTCGGTGTTGCGCGCGAGCGTTCCGGTAGAGCCGGGTCAAACCATCCAGGTGCGCTCTTACGGTGTGGATCAGTCGCTTCTCGACCGTGGCTTCCGGCCTATATTATCTGATTGCCCGACATCCCTTCGCGGCGCCGTCGGGTCCGGGGCGCCGGGATAGGCGGGGTCGACGAAACCGAGGACCGCGGGCGAGACATGGCGCGACAGCCCGTTCCGACCGATATCGGCGATCATCGCGTCGACGCGCACGGCTGACAGCTCGGACACCGGTAGAGCCGCCGCCCGCCGACCTCGATCCGCTCGATGGCCGCACCGCAGACATGGCAGGGGAGCCCGTCGCGACCGAATACGGCAAAGCGATAGCCACGGCGCGACTGCCCCGCGGCCTTGAGTGCCGCCACCCGGACCTCGGGATTGGTGACCCCGCCGAGATAGGCGCGCCAGCCGATCTCCAGCGTCGCCCGGGCCAGCCGATTGCGGGTCTTCCGGTCCATGTCGCGGGGACGCTGCGCCGGATGCAATCCGGCCGCGAACAAGATCTCGCTGCGCAGGTAGTTGCCCAGCCCGGCGAGAAAGCCCTGATCCAAGTACAGGGCGCCGAGGCTGCGGTTGCGGAAGGCGGGCCCGTGCAGCCGCCGGGCCAGGTCGCGCCAGTGCAGCGAGGGGTCGAGCAGGTCCGGGCCGAGCCGGGCAAGGTACGGATGGCGCAGCAGCTCGTCGGCGTCCAGCACGGCGATGTCCGACGCGCTGTAGAGGAGTGCGCTGTCGGTCTCGGTGTGCAGGGCTACCCGCAGGCTGCGGGCGGTGCTCGGCAGCTCCCCGCGCCGGCGCACGTACCAAACGCCGTAGAGCTGATTGTGGGCGTAGAGGGTCAGGCCCGGCTCGTAAGGCGATCAGCAGGGCCTTGCCTCGGGTCTCGACCGCGACGACTCGGGCCCCGATCAACTCGTCCTCGAATCGGCGCAGGCGCGGCAGACCGAAGCGGACCTCGGCGAGTCTTTGGCCGGCGATGGCCGCGGCGATGCGGTCCGCGGCGCGGCGGATTTCAGGGCCTTCGGGCATGACATCGCGGCACACGGAAACCGCTGGATCGGCGCGTGTCGCACCGAGACGCCACGCGGTCACATCGTTGGGGCAGCCCGCTGCCGGCCGATCGCACACCTGGACACGCGGCGTCGGCAGGGTGTCGAGTGTTCGCTCGCGCGCGAGACCGACCGCGCCCCTCTCGGAGACGAACGGTCGCCGGCCCCTGGTCGCCGGCGGGGGCGCCGGGCGCTTGGCGGCCCCGCTTCAGGTCGGGACCTCATTCAGCGTCGGTTTGACGCGCGCCGCGTCGTAGCCCTGCGCGACCGCGATCGCCATGGCGCGACCATAGTCGTCCGGCTCGATCCGCGGGGCGCGGGCGATGAGCCAAAGCCGCTTACGGCTCGGCGTCCCCATCAGCGCCCATCGGTACTCCGGGTCCAGCCCGATGACCCAGAGGTCGCCCCGAATCAGCTTGAAGAATCTCAAGATCAGCTTCGCGCCGCTCGGGTCGGCGGGATGGACCGTGCCATTCACCTCGTTGCGCCGCATCCGGGCCTTTGCGTTGTAGGCCGCGGTTCGAACGGTGATACGGCCGTCGGGGCGCTTCGCATAGGTCGCCGTGACGTTCACACTCTGCTGCCCAGGGCCGTCGGCCTCGAGATTCGGCAGCCTGGCCACTTCGAACCAAGTCCCCATCAGCCGATCCAGGTCGACCCGCGCGACCGTCTCGGGCGGAGGGCGGCGCTTCCCGAGACGACCCGGCAGCAGACCGCGGAAGGTAAAATGCGTGTTCGTGATCATGCACCGCAAGGTGGGCGTGCATTGCGCGGAAGCAAGGCGAAACGACCGGTGGCGGGTCTTGACTTTTCCCTCGGACTCGTCGAATCGCCCTCGCGGCGCGACGACGATTGAGAGAAAGCGGCCGATGCCAGGGCTCCCATGTGCAGAAGACCGACCACCGTCGAGGCCTCAGGACGAGAGGCATCTCACATGTGAGCGAAGGTGGTGGAACCTCGTCGCATCGAATCCGCACCGATGAAGATTGACCCAGATGGTCTTCGACGTTTAGCCTATGGCAATTGCATAGGCTTGAGATATTTCTATGACCGACCCCCAGTCTCCCGCAGCTGACCCGATCCTACCGCGTACTGCACGGCTCTTTCGCAACGGGAGCAATCAGGCCGTGCGCTTACCTCGTGACCTCGAGATTGATGCTGAGGAGGTGCTGATTCGCCGAGAGGGCGACAGTATCGTGCTTACACCCAAGCCACGCTCATGGGACGACTACTTTGCCCGCGGACGGCACCTCACCGACGATGTGCCCGACAGCGTCGATGACCCACCTCCCCAATCCAGGGAAAATCTCTGATGCGCTGGATGCTCGATACCGACATCTGCATCTACATCATGAAACGCCACCCTCACGGGGTGCAGGCGCGGTTACGACGGACTGCGATCGGTGAGGTCGGCTTGTCCGCCATCGTGCTGGCCGAGCTGCGATTCGGCATCCGGAAGAGTCAGCGAAGGGAGGAGAATACGGCGGCCTTAGCGGACTTTCTGGTTTACTGTCCGGTGCTGGATTGGCCTCAAGCAGCGTCCGATGACTACGCGGAGATACGTCGTGAATTGGAAACGCAAGGAACGCCGATTGGCTCCAACGACCTGCTGATCGCGGCGCATGCCCTACACCTTAATTGCACACTTGTGACCAACAACGTGAGAGAGTTTCAGCGTGTGCGCGGGTTGAGCATCGAGAACTGGGTCTGATTGGGTCAGGGAAGGCGTGCTCGAGCATCGATTTGCCCGCCGTGCTGCGACCTCAGGGCAAAACGATCTGCACAGTCTCGGAAGGCCGCAGCAGCTCGTTGGGGCGGCGATCGAAGATGATGTCGAGATAGTAGACGGCGCCTTCGAGCTCCACGCGTACGGCCTGCACGCCGAGACTGTAGACGCGACCGTCGCGCATGGCCCCGTTGATCTTGATGCGTGCCGGCTGGCCCGGCTTGAAGCGCCGCAGCGTGCCGGCGGTGACGAGGGCGCGAGCGAGCATTTGATCGTCCGGTGCGATCACGATGAGGGGCTCCTGCTGGATCGTCTTGTAGATCACAGCGCCGTTCCAAACCTTACGCGAGACCACGATCCCGTCAAAAGGGGCGCGCAGCTCGGTATGCTCGAGTGCGACTTGGGCCGTGGCCTCGGCCGCTTTCGCAGCCTCCTCCTCCGCCGCAGCGGCGAGCTGCTGAAGCTCGGCGTCCTTGAGCTCCTCGATGGCGATCAAGCCGCGATCGAACAGCTCTTGGCTGCGTGTCAGATCGCGCCCGGCCTTCTCCGTCTCCACGCGCGCTCGGGCGACGCGGGCCTTCGCCTCCAGGAGCCTGGCTTGGGCTTCGCGCTGGTCCATCCTCAACAGGAGATCGCCTTTAGCGACATGCTGACCGGCGCTGACGAGGACCTCGTCGACCACGCCGTTTTCGAGCACGCGCATCTCCACCTCATGCACCCATTCGAGCCAACCTTTGAGCTCCTCGACGGCGAAGGCATCCGTCGCGAGCATGAGCACGCCGAGGGCGATGAACCACGCCTGTTTCGTCATTGATCTTGATCTCCGTGTGTCGCTTCGGCGAGGGGCTGTCCGGTAAGGGCCTCGAGCTCGGCCCACACCAGTGCGCGGCAGAAGCTCACCCGTTGGCTCTGCTGCCGGGTCTGGGTCTGTTGACTCATGGAATAACCGAGGTCGGCGGTCACCTCCTGCTCGTAGAGTGTGCGACTTTCGTCGAGTTTCAGATCGCGCCAGGCCAACTCGGTGCGCAGGTTGCGCTCGGCCGCGGTCAATGCCCGCAGACGCAGCAGCAGCTCCAGCGCCTGTTGGCGGACCTCCATCTGAATGAGGTCACGGTCGGCCTGCGAGCGGCCCTCCAGCAGGTCGCGCACGACGGGGGTCTCAAGCGCTTGTGCGAGGACGGTGTCCAGGGTCGGCGGAGGCTCGGGCGGCATCGCGAGGGTGGGCTGCAGCAGGTTACGCGGCAGATCGGCCGGATTGCCGAGGGCCTGTGCGAGCAGCGCGCGCGTCAACTGCTGGCTGATCTCGCTTGCCGAGCGGCGGTGCAGGATCTCCTGATAGACCGCCTCGAGCTCCAGCACGCGTAGCGGCGAGATCTGGCCGAGCTCGTTGCGCACGGAAGCGCGGTCGAACTGGATATAGGCAACCGCCATGGCCTCGCTCTCGGTGGAAAAGCTCAGATCGGCGAGCAGCACGTCGAAGAAGCGCTCCATGATCTCCAGGCGTTGCGCGTCTCGGGCGCTGATCAAAGGTTCGAGCGGGCGGTTGCGCTCGGGGTCGGCAACGCTCGAGCTGCGAAAGGCAAGACGCTGACAGTCCAGGTAGAGCGATTGGCGCCGGGGAAGAAGACCGGCGATCTCGGGCGAGGCCGCGACCCGGGGGTGACCGGACGCGGCCTCCAGGGCCTCCTCCAGGCCGAGCGGATCGGAGATGGCCGCTACCGAGGCCGTAGTAAAGACAGCTCCGGCGAGCAGGACGAAGATTCGGCTTCCGAGCGCACAGCGGCGCGGCACGATACTCATGGTTGAGGATCCGTGCGTATCGGCGTCTCGGACGTTGGCCCTGCCATGGAATGGAACCACCTCGCGCATCGCGTTGCCGGCTTGCCCTCGTCGGGCGGGGATTCGTGAGCCGGGATCCGTGAGCGCGATCCGGCGAACCGGGAGATTAAGCCGATTACGGGTCGGGGCTCAAGCGATTCGCTCGGGTTTACCGATCCGGCTTCCCGTGACGGCTCGGCAGGTAATTCGGGCGGGGTTACACTGGCGCTGTGACGCCGCACTCAACCAATCGACGGGGGGTGTTTCGTGCCGGCGCACGGTGCGCCGCGTCGACTGTATCGATGGCCGAAAACCCCAACCCCAATCCACCGCAATCCAGAGGATCTTGCGCATGTCAGCCCTTCGAACCCTGGTCCTTCTCGGCCTGATCGGCACGGTCGTCCCGTCCGTTGCGACCGATGAGCCGATGGCGGGAAGCGCCGAGACTGCCGTGCCCGCGATCGACGCGACGGCGTGGCGGATCCTCGCCTATCGGTCCGACGCCGAGGCCGATACCGATCTCGTCTCCATCGAGCCCCGCGACGTGCCGCCGCGACTCGCCTTCGCCGAGGGTCGCGTCTCCGGAACAGTGGGCTGCAACAGCTTCTCGGGCGGCTACACCCTCGAGGGAGATCACCTGACGATCGACCCGCGCATGGCCATGACCATGATGGCCTGCGAGGAGTCGTTGATGGCCCTGGAGCAGGCGATCACGACGCATCTCGCTGCCGTGGCCGGATATCGACAGGCCGAACGGACGTTGGAGCTGCTCGATGCCGGTGGCGCCGTCCTGATCCTGCTGGAAACCCTGACCGAGACCCCGTTGGTCGGCGACACCTGGCGCCTGGAGACCTACAACAACGGCAAGCAGGCGCTGGTCTCGACGGTGAAGGGCACCGAGATCACACTGGCCTTGACCCCGGATGGCACCCTCTCGGGCTCCGACGGCTGCAACCGCTACATGAGCGGTTACACCTTGGAGGAGGGTCGGCTCATGATCGGACCCATCGCCACCACCCGCATGGCCTGCCGGGGTCCGCAGGCGGTTGCCGAGCAGGCGGCGGCCTATGCCGCGGCGCTCGGGATGGTGCGAGGCTATCGCATCGAGGGCGAGCAGCTCTGGCTGACGACCGAAGACGGCGCGACTGCCGCGCGTTTCCGGGTTGTCCCCGAGACCGCGAAAGCAACCGAGACACGCTGAGCCCCTCGAGGATGCGACCGATCGGAGCACGGTCATGAGTCCGGCCACCCGGACCCGATGCGCTCGCGGTATCGCTCCCGCGGTGTCATACCGCCCCCCGGCGCTCCGCGCCACGCGAGGGCGTAGGTCGCCTTCCCATGCCGTCAAGGCTGCCCGCAAGGCACGCGTGTCAAGTCGCCGGTGATTGAAACCTTTGCGTCACCCGACGCCCCCTGTCCGAGCAGTAGGGTGCGGTGACGAAGGAACCGCACCAATCTACCGAGGATATCCCCTCCGACCGTTGCACCACGTCAGGTTTCAATCACCTTGATGTTGGTGGGCGGCTCCTGCGGGAGCCGCCCGACCAACATCAAGTCCGGTTATACTCCCGGTCGTCATGGGACCGATCCACACGAGGCACACATGAACTGCTGGGCCGGAACAGCCTTCTACCTCCTCGTCACCGTGTTCGGCATCGCGAGTATGATCGGGGCCTGCGGTCAGAAGGGCCCCCTCTATCTGCCCGAACCGCCGGTCGTCGAGGTTCCGGCGTCCGCAGCCGAGATCGGCTCGGTTGTCCCGAGCGCGGCCGTTCCGCCTCCGGAATCGACCGCGCCTCCAGACAGACCCTAGCCGAATCGCCCCCAAAATCACCTCAAGCCGAGAGCCTCCCGAGACCGCATGGATCACTTCAATTATCGCGACGATGTCCTCTACGCCGAGGATGTCCCGCTCGCCGACATCGCCGCGCGTTTCGGTACGCCCTGTTATGTCTATTCCCGTGCGACGCTGGAGCGCCATTGGCGCGCCTTCGACCGCGCCTTCCGCGATCATCCGCACCTGGTCTGCTTCGCCGTCAAGGCCAACTCCAATCTGGCGGTGCTGAACGTCCTGGCGCGCCTGGGCTCGGGGTTCGACATCGTCTCGCTCGGCGAGCTCGAGCGCGTGCTCGCCGCCGGGGGCGACCCGGCCAAGGTGATCTTCTCCGGGGTCGGCAAGCGCGAGGACGAGATCCGCTTCGCCTTGGAGGTCGGCATTCGCTGCTTCAACGTCGAGTCGGAGTCCGAGCTGATCCGGCTCGATCGCATCGCCGGGGAGATGGGTGTGGTTGCGCCCGTGTCGCTGCGGGTGAATCCCGACGTCGACGCGCAGACCCACCCCTACATCGCCACCGGCCTGAAGGAGAACAAGTTCGGGATCGACATCCACGCGGCCGAAGAGGTCTATGTGCGGGCCGCGGCCCTGCCGAACCTGCGGGTGATCGGCATCGACTGTCATATCGGGTCGCAGCTCACGGATCTGGCCCCCTTCATCGACGCGCTCGGGCGCGTGCTGACCCTGGCCGAGCGGCTCGGCGAGATCGGCATCCCGATCGCGCATCTCGACATCGGCGGCGGACTCGGCATCCGCTACACCGAAGAGCATCCCCCGGAACCCGCCGCCTATGCCGCGGCCATGAGCTACCAGCTTGGCGATCGCCCCTACGAGATCCTCCTGGAGCCGGGCCGCGCCATCGCCGGCAACGCCGGCGTTCTACTGACCCGCGTGGAATATCTCAAGGAGAACGGCACGCGTCACTTCGCGATCCTGGATGCGGCGATGAATGACCTGGTGCGCCCCGCACTCTATCAGGCCGTTCAGGACATCGTGCCGGTGATCCACGACACCGAGGCGGAGCCGGCCCGCTATGATCTGGTCGGTCCGGTCTGCGAGACCGGGGACTTCCTCGGCAAGGGCCGGCAGCTGGCGTTGCGCGAGGGCGACCTGCTCGCCGTGCGCGGCTCGGGCGCCTACGGCTTCACCATGAGCTCCAACTACAATAGTCGCCCGCGCGTACCCGAGGTCATGGTCGACGGCGACCACGTGCATCTAGTGCGCGAGCGCGAGACCGTCGCGAGCCTTTACGCCGGGGAGTCCGTTCTACCGTCATGAAACGCCGTCTCGAGCCCGAGCTGATGGACACGCAGGAGCAGGCGCTCGCCTACGCCCAAGCGGATTTCAACGAATCCAACACCCTCTTCATCGAGCTGCTGCGCCGGCTCGAGCCGGGTCCGCTCGACGGCGCGCGGGTGCTCGATCTGGGCTGCGGGCCGGCGGACATCGTTATCCGTTTCCTGCGCGCCTGGCCCAAGGCGACCTGCGATGCGCTCGACGGCTCCCGGCCCATGCTCGATCTTGCCCGAAGCGCGCTCGATGCCCTGCCCGGCGTGGCCAAGCGGTGTCGACTGATCTGCGATCGGATCCCCTCCGCGGCCCTGGATCGCGGCGGCTACGACCTGATCATCTCCAACAGTCTGCTGCACCATCTGCACGACCCGCAGGTCTTGTGGCAAACCCTGATCGAGACCGGCAAGCCAGGTGCTCCGGTGCTGATCATGGACCTGATGCGCCCGGCCTCGGCCGGTTGGGTCGAGGCGCTGGTGGCGACCTATGCCGCCGGCGAGCCGAAGGTCTTGCGCGATGACTTCCGCAACTCGCTCTTCGCAGCCTTCGAGCCGGCGGAGGTCACCGAGCAGCTGGCCGCCGCGGGGCTCCAAGGGCTCGAGGTCGGCGTGGTCAGCGACCGCCATCTGGCCGTCTCGGGTCGCCTGCCCGGATGAGTGCAGGGATGCGGCTCGCCTTCAGCAAGATGCAGGGCCTGGGCAACGACTTCGTCGTTGTGGATGCCACCGAGCGCCCCATCGCGATCGACCCCGCGCTGGCCCGCCGGCTGGCCGACCGGCGCTTCGGGATCGGCTGTGATCAGATCCTTCTGGTGGAGCCGCCGCGCCTGCCCGGCACCGAGTTTCACTACCGCATCTTCAACGCCGACGGCTCCGAGGTCGAACAATGCGGGAACGGCGCGCGATGCTTCGCCCGCTTCGTGCGCGACCGCGGCCTGACCGAGCACGACGAGATCCCGGTCGGCACGGCCGCCGGTCCCATCCGTCTCTATTTGGAAGACGAAGGCCAAGTCCGTGTCGACATGGGTACGCCCGAATTCGAGCCCGATCGGATCCCTTTTCAGACGGATCGACCGGCGCAGACCTATCCACTGGATGTCGCGGGCGAGTCCCTCGTGATCGGCGCGCTCTCGATGGGCAACCCGCACGCCGTCATTTCGGTCGAGGACCTGGACACCGCGCCGGTCGCACGTCTGGGCCCGTTGGTCGAATCGCACCCGCGCTTCCCGCAACGGGTCAATGTCGGTTTCATGCAGGTCCTCGCCCGCGACCATCTGCGCCTGCGTGTCTACGAGCGGGGCGCCGGCGAGACCTTGGCCTGCGGCACCGGGGCCTGCGCGGCCATGGTGCACGCCCGCCGATGCGACCTGGTGGACGGGCGGGTCCGGGTCAGCCTGCCCGGCGGCGATCTGCTGATCGCCTGGAACGCACCCGGCGAGTCCGTTTGGATGACCGGGCCGGCCGTGCAGGTCTTTGAAGGCGAGATCGCGCTATGAGAAGACTCGGCGGCCCCGGCCGCACCCATGAAACCCAACACACCACCGCGGATCGGGCCGAGATCGCGAGGTCCGACCTCACCCCGGCAGGGAGGTATCGCGCATGACTCCCCTCGAACCCGCGCCCGTCGCGACCGAAGACCCGGATCTCGAATCCAAGGTCACCGATTATCTACTGAAGGATCCGACCTTCTTCGCCCGCAACCCGAAGGTCCTCGCGGCGCTCGAGATCCCGCACGACTCGGGGGCCGCGGTCTCTCTGATCGAGCAGCAGGTGCGCGTCTTGCGCAAGCAGCTGGAGGCGGAGCGCCACCGCCTCACGCATCTCATCTCGCGTGCCCGCGAGTACGAGGCACTCTCCGGCCGGCTCCACCACCTGGTCCTGAAGCTCATCGCCGCGCAGGATTCGCAGCAGATCTGCACACTGCTCAAGGATGCGCTCCTGACCGAGTTCTCGGCCGAGGCGATGACGCTGAAGCTCTTCCAGACCGAGAACGAGAGCGGCACCCGACCGGATGCACTGACGCTGGCGTTTCGCGACTTCGTCGATCGCCACCATGCCTTGTGTGGCCCGATCAACACCGAGAAGGCGCAGATCCTCTTCGGTGAGACGGGCGCGGCGATCCATTCGGCCGCTCTGGTGCCGATCCGTGCGGATGGGCATGCCGGCGTGCTGGCGATCGGCAGCCAGGACGCCGAGCGCTTTCGCCCCGAAATGGGCACCGAGCTGCTCGACCGGCTCGGCGAGATCCTCGGACAGAAGCTGCGCGTCGTGCCGCTTGGGCACTGCGACGAGACGAGCTAAATCGCGTCCGGTGCGATATGCATCGGTTCTGGGTGGGGTCTGCCTCGGCCAAATCCATAAACGTCGGAGCTGACGCGATTTAGGATGATGAAAGAATTAGAATTTTAAACCGCGTCCTCGCCGAAGCTCCGGTCTGCACTCACCACTTACCACTCACGACTCACCACTCACCGCTATGACATGAGTACATCGGGCGACCTGATCGATTCCTTTCTCGGCCATCTCGCCCATGAGCGCCGGCTGTCCGAGCAGACCCTGATCGCTTACCGTCGCGATCTCGAGCGGCTGAACGCCTGGCTGAGCGAGACCGAATCATTCTCCATCGAGAAGCTCGACGAGCAGGCCGTGCGCCAGTATCTGGCCTGGCGTCACCGCCGCGGTGCCTCCGGAAAGACCCTGCAGCGCGAGCTCTCCAGCCTGCGCAGTCTCTATCGCTGGCTGCTGCGCGAGGGTCTCGCCGGATCCAATCCGGCGGTCGGGGTGCGGGCGCCGAAGAGCCCGCGCCGACTGCCGGCGACACTCGACGCGGATCAGTTGGGCAGCCTGCTCGATCATCCGGCCGACGATGATCTGCTCACGATCCGCGACCAGGCGATGATCGAGCTGTTTTACTCCTCGGGCTTGCGGCTCGCCGAGCTGGTCTCGGTCAACGTCGGCGACATCGACATGGCCGAGGGCGAGCTCGGCGTGCTGGGCAAGGGATCCAAGACCCGGCGCGTGCCGGTGGGCAGCAAGGCCCGCGAGGCCGTCCAACGCTGGATGCTGGTGCGCGCCAATCTGGCCGCGGCCGAGGAGCCCGCGCTCTTCGTGAGCAGCCGCGGGACGCGGATCAACCCGCGCACGGTCGAGCTGCGCATCGCCCGCTGGGCCCGGGAGCACGGCGCAACGCGCGACCTGCATCCGCACTTGCTGCGGCATAGCTTCGCGACCCATCTGCTGGAGTCGTCGGGCGATCTGCGCGCGGTTCAGGAGCTGCTCGGCCATGCCGATATCGGCACGACCCAGATCTACACCCATCTCGACTTCCAGCATCTCGCGCAGGTCTATGACCAGGCCCATCCGCGTGCGAAGAAGAAGACACCCCGGTCGGATTGACGCGGCCTCCTCCGGCGTCGAACCCGGACGGGCCGATCGTGCCGCGGATCTCATTCCAGGCGTGCTCAACAAACGCGTTCAGGCTTATCGGCCGCGCTGACCGGACACCATGCTGCTCTCGCCCAAATACCGCTTTCTCTTCGTCCACATCGCCAAGACCGGCGGAACCAGCGTGCGCGCCGCCTTGGAAGGGCTGCGCTGGCGCGATCCCTGGTATTGGTCCATGTTCCTGTGCAGCCGTCTGAGCCATCTCAGCGGGCATCGCATCGCCACCAAACTGCCCCGCCATGCCAAGGCGATCGCTGCGAAGGAGATGCTGCCCAAGGAGGTCTTCGACGGACTGTTCAAGTTCGCCTTCGTGCGCAACCCCTGGGACCTCCAGGTCAGCTCCTTCCACCACATCCGGCGCGAGCGGCCGCAATACCTCGGCGGCCATACCGAGTTCGAGCCCTTCCTACGCTGGAAGCTCGACCCGGAGCGGCCCTATCAATATCACGTCGACACCTCGATCGAGCTGCAGAGCGATTACCTGATCGACCTGCACGGGGCCGTGATCGTCGACTTCATCGGTCGCTACGAGCGTCTGCACGAGGATTTCGCCCTCGCCTGCGAGCGCATCGGGATCCCCGCGCCGGCACTGCCGCATGCGCGAAAGGCAACCGATCGCAGCAAGGACTATCGGGCGTATTACACGGATGCCACCGCCGAGCTGGTCGCGAGACACTTCGCCGCAGATGTCGAGCTGCTCGGCTATCGATTCGAGCCGGACTAGACCGCGTCCGAGGGCTCATGCGCGAGCTCGGGGTTGGATCGGCCTTGCAGACATCAGCGAGATCCTCGCCGACGCGGTCTAGGACGATAACAGAACGCGTTCGATACGCATCGACGCCGAGTTGGAGAACCGCTCGGACCCGTCCCGCGAGGGGAACCGAAACACTGTTGCCTTGTGTGGACGCGCTCCCTCCACCCTTGCGGGGGAGGGCTGGGGAGGGTGGGTGCGAACGCTTACACGCGAGTATGGCGCGTGGAAGATCGAGGGCCGCTCGGAGCATGCACAACCCTCGGGACGCGGCTTAGCTCAGTCTCTGGGCACCAGATCCCGATAGGCATACCAAGTCGCATGACCCACCAATGGGACAGCGATGAAGAGCCCGACATAGAAGGTCAGTAGCCCAAGCCCCACGATCCCGACCAAGAGCGTCGCCCACAGCAGCATGGGCAGCCAATTCAGCGCCACCGCGCGGACGCTGGTGCGCATTGCGGTGAAGCCGTCGATCGGGCGGTCGATCAGCATCGGCACCGAAATGGCGCTGATACAGAAGGCACAGATGGCGAAAAAGGCGCCGACCAGGACCACCGAGACCATCAGCCCCGTGTACTCGCCCGAAAGCACCACGACCGGAATAAAACGCGAAAACGGCGGAAAGGGGTCGTTGAACATCATGATGAAGAGGAAGACGGATGCCAGGATCCAGAGCTGCATCGTCATCACGAGGAACCCCATCGCGATCCCCAACTGACCCTGATTACGCTTGAACGCCTCCAATGCCTGACAGTGATCCACCGGCTCTCCGCGCTCCAGGTGCGCGCTCATCTGATAGAGCCCGATCGCCAAAAACGGGGCCATCAGGAAGAAGCCCGCGGTCAGGAAGGGGATCAAAAAGGTCAAGTGCCCGACAATCGTCAGCAAGACGATCAGGCCGCTGAGCAGCACGATCATGGCGCCGTATCTCAGACTGTAGACAGGTGCTGTCTTGATGTCCCGCCAACCCTTGGCAAGCCATTGCCAGGGGTGATCCAGGGTGATCTTGTTGACGCGTGGGTCCACATGGCGCGGTTCGTCCGCGACGGCGGTATTGTCCATCCTAAATCCTCCGATATTGTTATTGAAACCGGCGAGGGGGAGTTGCCCCGAGCTGCGGTATCGGCCGGCGCGCAGGCCGGCAATCCTTCAGGTCCCGAGCAACACGACCCCGAGCGAAGACTGAGCGAGGCACTAAGGGTCTACAAGGTTTACGAAAAAGGCAAGCGCATCGGGCCGGATCCGTTGCGAAGGCCGAGGTTTCGGCAGATCCGCCTCGGGAGCAATCCCGAGATGCCGCGGTCGCGCCGGCATCCGCGCCGAACGTTCGGTGAATGTCCAACGCCTTCGCGGCAACACACGACGCCGGCCATGATCCCGATTCCAGGGGCTTGAGCTTACGTCATGCAGGCGTCCGTTTATACGGAAAAAGCCATCGACTCCGTGATGTTACCCGATACGAATCCCGGATCCCGATGAGTGCTGCGCTGCATCAAGACAGCGCTTGGTTTAGACTCGATCCCCGACCAAAATACGCGATTCACATCGGAGCACGCACGCGCATGTCCACCGTACCCGCACCCTACCAATACATCGACGACGGCATCTATTGCCTCGAGACCGGTCTCTACCGTCACGGCCTCGCCGCCTGCTACCTGGTGCGCTCCGCGGATCGGCTTGCCTTCATCGACACCGGCGCCGCGAACTCCGTTCCGGGTTTGCTCGGCGTGATCGCCGACCTGGGCCTGACCCCGGAGCATGTGGACTATGTCATCCCGACCCATGTCCACCTCGACCACGGCGGCGGTGCCGGCTCCCTTATGGCCGCTTGCGCGAACGCGCGCCTGGTCATTCACCCCAAGGGCGCGACCCATATGATCGACCCGAGCCGCCTGACCGCCGGTTCCACGGCCGTCTACGGCGAGGAGGCCTTCGCGCGTGATTTCGGGGCGCTTACCCCGGTGCCGGAAGCGCGCGTCATCATCGCGGCGGACGGCGACACCTTAGACCTCGCCGGCCGCACGCTGAAGTTCATCGACACGCCCGGACACGCCAACCACCACGGCTGCATCTACGACGAGACCAGCCGCGGCTTCTTTACCGGCGACACCTTCGGCATCTCCTACCGCGAATTCGACACCGCCGCCGGCCCCTGGCTGTTCGCCCCGACCACCCCGGTCGCCTTCGATCCCGATGCCTGGCTCACCAGCCTCGATAAACTCATGGCCTACACACCCAGGGCCATGTATCTCACCCACTACGGCCGAGTCCAACACCCCGCGGATCTGGTCGACGACCTGCGCGCCAGCATCCGCGCCCTCGCCGACATCGCACTCGCCGAGGAGGGCAACACCGACCCGGACCGCGAGTCCCGCATCAAGAACGCCGTGCGAGCCTATCTGGTCGCCGGCGCCCACGCACACGGTGTCGCCCTATCGGACGACGCCATCGCCGAGCTGTTGAGCTTGGACACCGAGCTCAATGCGCAGGGACTGGAGGTTTGGTTGAAGCGGCGGGCGAAGCGATGATCCCCGATGCAACGATCTTCGGGGGCGATCCGAACCCGTCGGACAGATCCCGCCTCCACGCGTTGCGCACGGCCCGGGAGACCCTTCGGGATGTATCTAAAGGCAGGCTCTGAGCACACCTTCCAGGCTTCGGGGGTGCACGACTTTCCGGGAACCCCGCATCCACTCCGTTGATCGGTTTCCGGGTTCACCCCTGCGAAAGAGAACATTGCTCGAGGGCACATGGGTGCAAGGTTCTTCACCCGTTCATGTCCCGGCTCACTCAGGTTCATCGCTTCAACTCGTCACATCTATCATTCCGGACTCGAGTCAGGATTCAAGATGATCGGTTTATTGCAACGTGTCTCCCGTGCCCGTATCGAGGTTGCCGGCGAGACGATCGGTGCTATCGAGCGCGGCCTTCTGGTCTTGGTCGGCGTGCAGCAAGGCGATACATCGGCCCGCGGAGCGCGTCTGCTGGAGCGTCTGATCGGTTATCGGGTCTTCCCGGACGCCGACGACCGCATGAATCTCAGCCTGCGCGACATCGGAGGCGGTCTTCTCCTGGTTCCGCAATTCACACTAGCCGCCGACACCCGCAAGGGGACCCGCGCGAGCTTCACGTCCGCCGCACCGCCGGACGAAGGCCAGCGCCTCTTCGATGACCTGGTCGCACGAGCACATGCCGACCATCCCCGGGTGGCGACCGGACGCTTCGGTGCAGACATGCAGGTCAGCCTGGTCAACGACGGCCCCGTGACCTTTTGGCTGGAGACCTGAAACGCATCCCGAAACCGAAAGGCCGCGGCGGGCTACGCCGCACCCGCTCGGCCGTGGTTGCGCCGAGCTTTGCGAGGCGCAAAATGCCGGCGCGGTGCCGTCCTTCCGATCGTCGGCACAACCTCGACGGATGTCGCCCGTGGCGCGACACGCGAGCACCGAAGCATTGTGTCGGGACTTGCCGACGCCGACTCGCGGCCTCGAGCTCGATCAAAGACCCGGGGCCAACATCAGAACACCGATCGACTCTTGCTCGCTTGGCCCGTTCCAGGGCCAAGGATAGGTTTCGCCCGTCAACCAAGCATCGAGCTGGTCGGCTCGATAGCGGGAAAAGAGGTGCCCGGACTGACCGAGCGGCAACACGCCGCGGGTACGCGCCCAATCCGCGGGCGTATGGACAACCCGCATCGAGGGGATGAAGACGGACTCCTCGGGTGCGAGCGGCATCGGCTTCATCACGTTCACCGTATCCACGTTCCCGCCGACACCGATCGGACCGACGTTGAAGAGACGGCCGACCAAGGGCAAGGTACCGAAAGCATGCGGGAAGGTCAGGGTGCGAATCCGGTCCAGGCGCGCGTCTTCGGGATTTCGGATCCGGCCATCGAGATCCGCCTTCGCGTCCTTGATCGCCCGCGCCCAGATCTCGGCAGGACCCTCGGTCCAGCGCGTCGTCACATCATCCCAGAAGCTCGAACGGCCGCTGCGGAGCATCTCCTGCAGGGGGCTGTAAGCGAACATGGCCATCGCCGTCATGGCTTCGAGGTCTTCTCCCAGCTCGTCTTCGTAGAGCGCCCTGTAGAGCGCCGGCTCGAGCAAGGCAAAGAAGGCCGCGGACCGACTGGACCCCGCCATATCGCCGTCCCAGTCGAGAAGCTCCTCCGCGGCGATATTCCAGGCCTCCTGATCGACCGACTGCAGATCCATCTCCATGCGGCGCAGG
The DNA here is from genome assembly GCF_021228795.1 of Thiocapsa bogorovii. Lineage (NCBI taxonomy): Bacteria > Pseudomonadati > Pseudomonadota > Gammaproteobacteria > Chromatiales > Chromatiaceae > Thiocapsa > Thiocapsa bogorovii. The sequence goes on along the minus strand of NZ_CP089309.1, from coordinate 2,951,859 downwards.
GCGGCTTGGGCCAGCCGTGCTTCGGTGCTGATGCGATCGTTCTGGATGTCCGCCATCGCCTCGGGCGTCAAGGGGCCGGCCGCATCGAGCCGCTCGGCGATGCGTTCGGCGCGAAAGGGTGCCATCCAGGCATTGCTGATGGTCACCGGGTAGTTGACCGGAACGATGCGGTTGTTGGCTGTGACCAAGGCCGCACCGGGCGGATCGGCGCGCCGCGGGTTGCGCGTCTGGGGTACGAGCCCCCGCCAGGCATAGCCGTCGACCCAACCCGGCGAGGGGAAGGCGCCCGAGCCCTTGCCGCGCTGCGGCAGGACACCGCTGATCTGCAGCGCGATGCCGCCGTCGCGGTGCGCCGACATGAGGTTCAGAACGACCTGCTTGAACTCCAGGATGGCCTCGCCGGCCTCCGCGAGTGTCTCGGCTCGGTTCAGACGCAGCAGCCCTGCAAAGGCGCGATCGGGGAGATCGTTGGTCTCGCGCAGGGCCAGCAGATGGGGCGTGTCCAGACTCGGCAGGTCCATCGGGGTCTTGGTGATCGGACCCAGGATGTCGTTGACGATCACCCCGTTGCCGGTCGAGCGGATGACCAGATCGACCGGTTCGGCACCCTTGACCGAGATGCGCGCAACCCTGGTCGCGATCGGCTCCGAACGCCCGTCCGCTCGCTCGACACTCTTGCCGTCGGGCATGAGGCGCTCGACGAAGATGTCCTGCGTATCGGCGATGGTACTGGTGAAGCCCCAGGCGAGATCCCGGTTGTGCCCGATCATCACCAGCGGGACGCCGGGCAGGCTCGCCCCGGCGACGTGCAGGTCGGGTGCGATCAGTTCGAGCAGGTACCAGATCCCAGGCAGGGATGCCGCCAGATGGGGATCGTTGGCGAGCAATGCCTCGCCGTCGGCCGTCCGGGGCCCGTTCACCGCCCAGCCGTTGCTCGCCGCCGCAGGCAAGGGCAGCCCGAGGCGGGCGACGATCTCCAGCACGGGCTCGATCGTCGGCCCTTGCCGATCGCCGCGCATCCGGGTCCGCCCCTGTTCCTGTGCCAGCTCGCGGACCAGCTCGGGCGGCACCTCCGGCGCCGGGATGCCGGCATCGGTCGGGAAGAGCTCGCGCGCCCGCTCGGGGCCGATGCGGGCCGCGAGACGAAGAAACGTCAGCTCGGCCCGCAGGTTGTAGGACTGCGTCCAGGCCATGTAGCCGCCGATCAGGAGGCTGTCTTGCGGAGTCCAGGGCGCGGGAGCGGCGCCGACGACTAGGTACTCGAACGGCAGACGGCGCTCCGTCGTCGCCTCCGTCCGATAGGCGTTCACGCCCGCCGCATAGGACTCGAGGAGAGCCCTTTCCTCGATGTCGAGCACGGCCAGACTTCGCTCGGCCTCGCGGTCGAGCCCCATGGTGCGGAAGAAACGATCCGCGGGAAGCACCCAGGCCCCGAAAATCTCCGCCAGCGTCCCGCCGGCGAGACGACGCAGGAGATCCATCTGCCACATCCGCTCGCGCGCTACGACGTAACCTTGGGCGAATAGCAGGTCATGGAGGCTGTCGGCCTCGATCGTCGGGACGGCATGGGACCCGTAGCGTACGCGCACCGGTGCTTCGAGCCCGGGAATGGCCCGGCTACCCATATAGCTTGGCTCGCCCCGCTTCGCGACCCACGCCAAGCCGGCGGCACCTGCCAAGAGGCCGATGGCCAGGATCGCAACGATGAGCAATAGGATCCGACGTGGCACCTGTCTGCCCCCCGCAGCTCGGCTTACGGCGTCGCGGGTGCCGCCGGCTGGATCCCTTTCACGAACGCGATGAAGCCGTCGCGTTGCGCCGCGACCAGGTCCGCCGGGCCGTGGAGCTGCGGAAAGAGGTTGCCTTCCGGCGTCTCGATGACGCCCGCAAGGAGCATGCGATCCGTCTGCACGTCGTCGCCTGGACCCATGCCGACGCTGCGGCCGTAGCTTCCGCGCAGCTCGACCAGCGTGGCGGGGATCGCCTCCGAGCCGATCTGCGTCACGGTCGGCTCGACGGGCGCGCCGTCCGGGCCCTTGAACTGAGACTGCCAACGTTCGATGTTGGCCTCCAGTGTCCCGCCCTGACCGGGTCCGAAGAAGTAGACGACGAACTCGGCCCCGTCGCCGCCCTCGCCGCCGGTGGGCGCAGGCACCGTGAACTGGAGCTGGCGCATCTCGCTCTTGGGCGTCTCCGCGACCCAGGCGTCCGGGACCGACGACTGAAAGGTCAGAAAGGCGACGGGCTGGTCGGCCGAGACGAGAGCGGAGCCGACGAGCAGGACGGGGGCGATCAGCAGCGAGCGCAGGGCGATGGACATCGGGTTGTCTCCTATTGGTGTTATGGCTCGCGAGACTCACAGGACCGTTGGCCGATCGCGGCGAGTCGGGCGAGAGGGACCCCTCCGGGTCAAGATTCGGTACTATCCGACCAATCGTCTCATGATAACCGCACATGCGAGGAGTTGCCGCGATGTCAGATCGACCCGACGCCGACGCCGTCAAGACCTATCTACTCGATCTGCAAGACCGCATCTGCACGGCGTTGCGCGAGACCGACGGCGGAGCGGGCTTCCGCGAGGACGCCTGGGAGCGTCCCGGCGGCGGTGGCGGGCGCACGCGCATCATGCAGGACGGGGCCGTCTTCGAGCGCGGCGGTATCAACTTCTCGCACGTTTTCGGCGAGCGCCTGCCGCCCTCGGCAAGCGCGAATCGGCCCGAGCTGGCCGGGCGCGGCTTCCAGGCGATGGGCGTGTCCTTGGTCGTCCATCCACAGAACCCCTATGTGCCGACCTCGCATCTAAACGTGCGATTCTTCATCGCGGAGCGACCGGACGCCGAGCCGGTCTGGTGGTTCGGCGGCGGGTTCGATCTGACGCCCTACTACGGCTTCGAGGAGGACGTGCGGCACTGGCACCGCGCGGCGCGCGAGGCCTGCCTGCCGTTCGGCGAGGACGTCTATCCGCGGTACAAGGACTGGTGCGACCGATATTTTTACCTGAAGCATCGCGAGGAGCCCCGCGGGGTCGGCGGACTCTTCTTCGACGATCTGAGCGAAGGGGGGTTCGACCGCAGTTTCGCCTTCATGCGCAGCGTCGCCGAGGCCTATCTGCCGGCCTACCTGCCGATCGTGAATCGCCGTTGGGCGAAGCAATACGGTGACGAGGAGCGCGCTTTTCAGAAGTACCGCCGCGGTCGCTACGTGGAGTTCAACCTGGTCTACGATCGAGGCACCTTGTTCGGGTTGCAATCGGGCGGTCGCACCGAGTCGATCCTGATGTCCCTGCCGCCGGAGGTGAGCTGGCGTTACGACTACCGCCCCGAGCCGGGAAGCCCGGAGGCGGAGCTTTACGAGCGCTTCTTGAGGCCCCGCGACTGGCTCGCCGACGAGGCCCACGCGACCTGAAGCGGTCGGTCGTGCTTGGAAGCGGCTGCAAGGACACGTCAAGCCCCCTAGGCCGCACAAGCGCGGTAGGGTGGACGAGCACAGCGAAGTCAACCGATTCCAGTACCGGAGCTGGTGGACTGCGCTACGCTTGTCCACCCTGGCGCATCTACCCTCGCGGCTCGCCCACCCGCACGGACTGTTTTGGCGAGCCAGGAGAGGTTATGGGTCAGCCCTTACCGTATTCGGCCTTCGACCCCGTCATATCCCACGCGAAGGTGCAGTCCAGATGCGAGAGGACCGAGATCAGCCCGCTCTCGCCGTCCTCGACCATCACCGCGATCGGCGCGCGTTTGTTGAATTGCTTGTTGGCGCGCTTGACCCAGAGGTGGCGCATTTCCGGGTTGCGCGGGAAGTAGGTATGCAGGGCGTCTTCGATACGCACCAGGTAGGAGAGCCGGCGATTGACCTGAGGATCGTCGGGGAAGCATTCCTCGTCCCGATAGCGCGAGAGGTTACGCGCCTTGATGCCGGCCGGCAGTTGAAGAAGCACCAGGATGTCGCTCGCACCGAGATTCCAGCCTTCCAGCAGCGACATGATGCGGCGCGTGAGCGTGCAGCGCTCGTCGATCGTGAGTTCGGACATGAGTTGACCCTTGTCTGAGGCACGCCCGAGAGCGTACGGCTTGATGGTCGCGGGTCGGACTGACTCCAACCACGCATCTGGCATGGGAGATGGCGCCGGTGGGTTTCGGATGCAACCCGCGAGCCGAATGCGACGCGGGTGCGGCGCCGGATCGCGATCGAGAACCTCAGCGCGGAATTCGGGTGATCCGCAAGACCAACGGGATCTGTCTCAAGCGGCGCATGATGCGCGCGAGGTGCACACGGCTCTTGACGAGGATAAGAAATTCCAACGCCGTGGTCATACCGTCCTTCTCGCGGGAATGGACATTCTCGATGTTCGAGCCCAGCTCGGCGATGGCCCCGGCCACCACCGCGAGCGCACCGCGTCGATTGCCGATCTCGACCCGGATCTCGGTCGGGAACTCGCCGTCCGGCTCGTTGGCCCATTCGACATCCAGACGTTTGTCGCGCTTGGTCTCCAGGCTGCCGAGGTTGCGGCATTCACTGCGATGGACCACGATCCCCCGACCCGGACTGAAGAGCGCGGCGATGGTATCGCCCGGGATGGGCCGGCAGCAGCGCGCGAAGCTCACCACCATCCCCTCGGTGCCGCGAATCGCCAAGCGGTGGGGATGGAGATTCCTGTCGGCCTGCATCGCTTGGGTCGCATCGTCGTCATCGCCCCCGGCCAAGCGACGCGCTACGAATGCGGCCAGACGATTGCCGAGCCCGATATCCCCGAGCAGGTCGTCGAGCGTGCGCTGATTGGCCTCTTCCAGGTAGGCCGCGACACGGATCGGGTCGAGGCTCTCCAAATCCACCCCGAATGCGCCGAGCTCCGCACTCAGCAGGCGCCGCCCCAGCACCTGGGCCTCGCGCTGCTTGAGGTTCTTCAGATAGCCCCGGATGCTCGCGCGGGCCTTGCCGGTCACGACGAAATTCAGCCAGGCCGCATTCGGCTTAGCGCCGGGTGCATTGATGATCTCCACCGTCTGGCCGCTGCGCAAATTCGTGCTGAGCGAGACCATGCGTCGGTCGATCCGCGCGGCGACACAGGTGTTGCCGACATCGGAATGGATCGCGTAGGCGAAGTCGATGACCGTAGCACCCCGTTTGAGGGTCAGGATGCGACCCTTGGGCGTGAAGACGTAAACCTCGTCGGGGAAGAGATCGATCTTCACATGATCGAGGAACTCCACCGAATTGCCGGCCGCACGCTGCATCACAAGCAGATTCTGCAACCACTCCGAGGCCAATGTCGTGGCATTCGCCGTGGATTGATCGCCGCTCTTGTACAGCCAGTGCGCGGCGATCCCGGACTCGGCCATGCGCTGCATGTCCTCAGTGCGGATCTGGATCTCGATATGGATGCCCTGCGGGCCGATGAGCACGGTGTGGAGCGACTGGTACCCGTTCGCCTTGGGGATGGCGATGTAGTCCTTGAATCGCCCGGGCACCGGCTTGTAGAGATTGTGGACCAGCCCGAGCACCCGATAACAGGTGTCGATCCGATCCACCGTGACCCGGAACGCGAAGACGTCCACCACCTCCGAGAAGGCTCGTCGCTTCTCGCGCATCTTGCGATAGATACCGTAGAGATGCTTGCGTCGGCCCTCGACCTCCCCGTGGATGTCCTCCTGATGCAGGGCCCGCTTGAGGGCCGTCTCTACCGTGCCGACCATTTCGACACGCGCACCGCAGGTCTTCTGCAAGGCGCGTTGAATCACGTGACGGCGCCAGGGCCAATGGTGCAGGAACCCCAGCTCTTCGAGCTCGACCCGAACGCGGTTGATGCCGAGACGGTTGGCGATGGGGGCGAAGATGTCGAGCGTCTCTCGTGAGATCCTTCGACAGGCATCGGGGTGCATCGACGCGAGCGTGCGCATGTTGTGGAGCCGATCGGCGAGCTTGATCAGGATGACGCGGATGTCGCGCGTCATGGCGAGGAGCATCTTCTGAAGGCTCGCCGCCTGGGCCTCGGCGCGCGACTCGAACTCGATCTGCGAGAGCTTGCTGACCCCGTCGACGAGATCCGCAATCTCCTCGTCGAAAACCTCCGCGACCTGCTCCTTGTCGACCGGGGTATCCTCGATCACGTCGTGAAGCAGTGCCGCGATCAGGCACTTATAGTCCATGTGCATCTCGGCGAGGATGCGCGCCACCGCGACCGGATGGTAGATGTAGGGCTCGCCCGATTTGCGGCTCTGACCCTCGTGCGCCTCGGCACCGAACAGATAGGCCCGATAGAACTCGCTGACCTGCTCGGGCGGGAGGTAGGTCTCCAGATAGGCGCAAAGGTCGCTGATCAAATAACGGGCCACGGGCGCACGGTCGCATTCCTCCGCGGCGGACCGAACCGGTTGCTCGGAGGTGTGGTCGACGACGGGGAGGAGGGCGGTTCGCATGGATCCGACATCGAACGGGCTCATGAGGAGTCACGCCCGGTCGGAGCGTCGGCCCTTGTACGGCCAAACCCCGCGGTCGTTTGCAGATCCTCGTCGAGCCGCATACCGAACCTACTCGCGCGGATCGCCCTTGGGCTCCGCCTCGCCGAGCTCGGAGGCAAGCTCCTCGGCGAGCGCCTGCTCCAAGGCGGCCGTGGTTTCGTCGATCTCGCGCTGCGCGGCCTGAACCATTGCCGTCGAGAATTGCCGTCGAGATATGGCCCGCGGCGATCTCGCGCAACGCCATGACGGTCGGCTTGTCGTTGGCCCACGGCAAGATCGGCTCGACGCCGTTCGCCAGCTGGCGGGCCCGCTTGGTTGCGAGCAGCACCAGATCGAAACGGTTGTCGACGTGATTGAGGCAATCCTCAACGGTAATTCTGGCCATTCGAAATGTTCTCCATCGGGGTCTCGAAAATCCGGGGCACCGGCCCGCTGGGCCGGGGAATACGACGGACGCGGGTGCAGGGACTCGTCTTCGTTCGACAGGCGGGCGGGCTCGCCGTTCATGCCCTTCGGAGCCGGCCGCCCACGCGGTAGCGTTGTGCTAAGAGCCTAACATACATGGCGAACCAGCAGGGAGCGACGGCTTACCCGGCGGCTCACCCGCATCACGTCAAGGGATCGAGCAAGAACCCCAACCGCGGCCGCTGCCGCTCGAAACGCTGTCGCTCGGCATGAACGATGGCCGCGAGTGCATCCAGGGCCGTGTCGAACGCATCGTTGACGACCAGATAGCCGTACTCCTCGACATGCGCCATCTCGTCGCGCGCCTGCGCCATCCGATCGGCGATGACCGCATCGCTGTCGGTGCCCCGCCCGCGCAGACGACGCTCCAGCTCCGCAATCGACGGCGGCAAGACGAAGATCCCGACCGCCGAGCGAAAGCGCTCGCGGACCTGCCGCGCGCCCTGCCAGTCGATCTCGAGGATCAGATCCTGCCCGGCAGCCAGTGCCTCGCGGACATCGGCCTCGCGTGTCCCGTAGAGATTGCCGAAGACCTCGGCATGCTCCAGAAACTCACCCGCGGCGACCGACTCCCGAAACCGCGCCTGATCGATGAAATGATAGTGGACGCCGTCCTGCTCGCCGGCGCGAGGCGCACGCGTCGTACAGGAGACCGACAGCGAAAGCCCCGGATCACGCGCCAAGAGCGCTTTAACCAACGAAGTCTTCCCGGCGCCGGACGGGGCCGAGACGATAAAGAGGATACCTTCGCTCATGATGCGCTCAACCGTTTGAACTAGGGGTTGGCCGGCCGATGGTGACCCCGACCACGCGGATAGTTATCGAACTGCCGAGACGTCCGGTACGGCACCGGGCATCAAGACAAGGCTCGAGATCGGGCGGCCTGCACGCGACCTCGGACCGGATAGGGCACCAGAATATCGCGCCGGTGCCGGGCGCGCACGCGGATCGAGCAGGTCGCGGCGATCTGCACCGGGTCGCCAAGACCCGTATCCAGCTCGGCGGATCTCTCGCCGGCGCTCCTCAAACCTTGATGACGTGTCGTCGATATCGAAATATCGTGATTCGGGTCGATGCGAGTACACTTGCAGCACATCCGAAGACGTCCTGTTCGGTCGTGAGCATTCCTTCCGGGGCAAATCGCAATCGAGATGCCGATCCCGCTGCAGAGGGCCAGGTCAACGCGACCGGCTTCGAGGATCTCCTTGCCGATCTGACGGCGTCCTTCGTCAACGTGGAGCCGGAGGTACTCGACGACCCACTCCTGGGCCGTGCCGGGCATCGAGCCCGTGCCGTCGCCGATTTTCGAATCCCGCTTTCCCTATCTGGCCCCTCGGTTGCGCTCCGGCAGCGCGGTCGTCGTCAACCGGATCGCCGACCTTCCGCCCGAGGCGGCGGCCGACGCGGAGGCCCTGAGCACACTCGGGATTCGCTCCATGGCCACCTTTCCGCTCTCCGCGACCGGCGGCTCGCTCGGCTGGCTGTCATTCGGGGCAATCCGCCAGACACACACCTGGACCGAACCCGAAGTCCGACGCCTGCGCCTGCTCGCCGGGGCCTTTGCGAACGCAATGCTGCGAAGGCGCAAAGAGGTTGAGCTCAAGGCCGCCCTCGCCGAGAACCTGGCACTGCGCGAACGGGTGGAGGCGGAGAACGCGGTGTGGCGAGAAGAGGTGCTGCATTGCCGCGAATTCGACGAGCTGGTGGGAGAGAGCATAGCCCTGAAGCGAGTACTGCTTCAGGTGGAGCAAGTCGCCCCCACCGACAGCACGGTCCTGGTGCTCGGCGAGACCGGCACCGGCAAGGACCTGATCGCGACCGCTGTCCACAAGCGCAGCCGCAGGGCCGAGCGGCCACTCATCCGGGTCAACTGCGCGGCCTTGCCGGCCACACTGATCGAAAGCGAGCTGTTCGGCCATGAGAAGGGCGCGTTTACGGGGGCCCTCGCCCGCAAGGTCGGCCGTTTCGAGGTCGCCGACGGCGGTACCTTGGTTCTGGACGAGATCGGCGAGCTGCCGCTGGAGCTCCAGGCGAAACTCCTGCGGGTCTTGCAGAGCGGCGAGTTCGAGCGGCTGGGCTCGACGACGACCCGGCGCAGCGACGCGCGGGTGATTGCCTCGACCAATCGTGATCTCGAGTCCATGGCGCGGGAGGGAACCTTTCGTGCCGACCTCTACTATCGTCTCGGGGTTTTCCCCATTACGCTGCCGCCGCTACGCGAGCGCCGGGAGGATATTGCACTCCTTACCGCCTATTTCGTCGAGAAGCTCCGAGCCAAGCTGGACCGACAGGTGACCCGCATCCCGGACCATACGATCGCCGAGCTGATGGCTTACGATTGGCCGGGCAACGTGCGAGAGTTGGAGAACATCGTCGAGCGCTCACTCATCCTCTCGTCGGGCTCGACGCTGTCGGTCGAGCGCCTCCCCGTGGCCGACAGGGTTAGGCCGATGCACGGCGCGGCGCCGGGGCCCGAGACTGCGGCCGACATCCGCACCCTGGAACAGGTGGAGCGTGACCACATCCTGGCGGCGTGCGAGCGCTGCGGTTGGCGCATCAATGGCACGGGCAACGCTGCGGAGTGCTTGGGGATCAATCCCAATACACTGCGCTCGAGGATGCGGAAGTTGGGTATCCTGCGGCCCGCCGCACCACGCGAAGGGACACGTCGGTCCAGGCGCACCCTCCCGTGACCGGTGCGGATCCGACCTGGTAGGCATCATGCTGATCGACCAGGACGAAGGGCTAGGGGCGGCTGTCCGCGCGGCCCTTCCGACCGCGTTGCCCTTCTGCATCATCACAATGGCTGCAGGCTTCATCGTGGGGTCGGTCGCGCGCCTTCCGAGCGAGGACCGCTTCACGCTGCTGATCGAATTCAGCACCCGCAATCTCGGATTGGTCGCCATCATGGGCGCCATGGTCATGGGTCAGGTCAAGCTGGTGCTGTTCGCGACCCTGGTCTTCCTGATCGAGCTACCCCTCGTCTTGATCTTGATCGCGATGCGCCCGCGTCCGGCGGAAGATCGGAACAAGACTCGCGTCTGAGGGTCTTGCGTGTTGCCCGGAGAAGCATGCGTGCCTTGTTCGTGACTCCGGCCATCGTGGCACGTAACGCAAACCTCCTTGTCACTCCAGATTCTGCACCTGCTCGCGCATCTGCTCGATCAGGACCTTCATCTCGACCGCCTCTCGGGTGACCTCCACGTCGGCTGATTTGGAACCCAGGGTGTTGGCCTCGCGGTTGAGCTCCTGCATGAGAAAATCCAGACGGCGCCCGACCGGCTCGCGGCGTTTGAGCACGTCCCGAACCTCGGCGACATGGGCGACGAGACGGTCCATCTCTTCGTCGACATCCAGTCGCGCCGCGACCAGGGCCATCTCCTGCTCAAGGCGCGCGGGGTCCAGCTCGGCGCGCAGCTCGGCGAGACGTTCGGCAAGACGCCGCCGCACGCTCGTCATCACCTCGGGCATCCGGGCACGCACACGCACCACGCTCTCCTGCAGGCGGTCGCAGCGATCGGCCAGAAGGCGTTCCAGGCGCTCGCCCTCGCGCTCGCGGGTCGCAAGAAGGGTGTCGATTGCGGTTTCGAGAAGATCCAGCGCGGCGGCCGTCACCTGATCCAGGTCGCGGTCTTGCTCCTGGAGCACGCCGGGCCAGCGCAGCAGCTCGAAGGGAGACGGGTCGACACCGCGACCGATGATGGCGCCGACCTCCTGCCCGGCCGCAAGGAGCTGCTCGACAAAGGCTCGGTTGACCCGCAGGCTTCCGGTGAATCCGACGGCTGGGACATAGCGCAGGTTGCAGTCGAGCTTGCCGCGTTGCACGCGGGCGGCCAGTCGAGTGCGCACGCCGGTTTCGAGCGCGCGCAACTCCTCGGGCAACCGCAGGTGGGGCTCGAGATAGCGGTGGTTGACGGCCCGCAGCTCCCAGGTCAGCTCGCCGAAATCACCGCAGCGCGACTCGCGCGCGAAGGCCGTCATACTCTTGATCATGGTGTCTTACCTTGGGGATCGATGTGGGGGCGACGATTGAGGCGTCGGCGCTCGGGCGCCTCGAGCGGCGGCGAGACCGAGTGCGTGCGACCGCTCGCGGGGATCCGGACTCCGGACGACCATTATCCGGGTCGCCCTGCCGGACGCAACGGCAAGAAGCAGGAAGCGATCGATCACTCTCGGTCGATGCGCCGCGGACACCGAGAGTCCGTCCGGGGTGTCGGCTGCACCGCACTCAGAGTCTACCCGACGCCGAGCGCGCCCCTGTCGGAGTCCAACGAGGATCGACCGATCCCGTACGCTCGGTATACGTTGCCTTGTTTCGCCCGCGGGCGCAGGATTCTACTCCGAGCGTTTGACTTGCCCGCGGCCGACTGCGTGCCGCCGAACCCCGAACGGAGACCGACAGAGACCATCATGGCCGTCGCCCGAGACAGCCTGCCCGCCGGCACCTTGCTGGGTCCGTATCGGGTCGTGAAGACCATCGCGCAGGGCGGTTTCAGTCTCATCTACCTCGCCTATGACGAGGACTCGGGCGAAGAGGTCGTGATAAAGGAATACATGCCCAAGAAGATCGCGCGGCGCGATAGCGCCCGGCGCGTGATGGCGAGCGAGCCGCAGCTCGCCGAGAATCTGTATCAAGGGCGTAGGTTGTTCTTTCAAGAGGCCAAGGCCCTCGCGTCCTTGAAGCACCCTTCGATCGTACGGGTCTTGGATTTCTTCCTCGCCAACGATACGGGCTATTTGGTCATGCCCAACGAGCGCGGGCGCAATCTCGGGGCCTATGTACAGGCGCGGCGCGGTGGCCTGAGCACGACCTTCATCCTCGATGTCTTTATCCCGGTTCTCGACGCCCTGTCACTGCTGCATCGCCGCTCCATGGTCCATCTCGACGTCAAACCCGGGAATATCCACCTGAGGCACGGCAACCGACCCATGTTGCTCGATCTCGGTGCCGTGCACCCCTTGGCGAAGAGCCGCGCACGGGGCGGACAGGTCGTCACCGCAGGTTATTCGCCGATCGAGCAATACCTGCGCGACGGTCATATCGGACCCTGGACCGACGTCTACGCGGTCGGGGCGAGTATCCGCGCCTGCATGGAAGGACGCACACCGCCCCCCGCACCCCAGCGCCAGAAGGAAGATACCCTGATTCCGGCCACGGAGGAGCTGAAAACCCGGTATCCTTTCCCCTTACTCAGGCTGGTCGATTGGTCGATGTCGATGGAGATCGGCGACCGTCCACAGGATGCCGGAGAGCTCCTTGCGGGGGTCCTTGAACAGGTGGCCCGAAGCTCGGACACGGTGTCGGGCACGCCTCCGAGTGCATCCGAATAGTCACGCCACCCCATACCCGTTCCGGTTTCGAGAGCAAGCATCGCCATGACAGACACCTCTGCAAACGCCCCTGTGCGGCCGTCCGGGCGCCGCCCCGACGAACTGCGGCCGATTCGATTGACCCGCGGGTTCACCCGCCATGCGGAGGGCTCCGTGCTGGTCGAGTTCGGGGAGACGCGCGTGCTCTGCACCGCAAGCGTGGAGTCGCAGGTCCCGCCCTTCCTGAAGGGTCAGGGCAAAGGCTGGGTGACCGCCGAATACGGAATGCTCCCGCGCGCGACCGATACCCGCAGTCCGCGTGAGGCGGCGCGGGGCAAGCAGGGCGGACGGACGCTCGAGATCCAGCGCCTGATCGGTCGGTCGCTGCGCGCGGCGATGGATCTGAACGCACTCGGGGAGCGCTCGATCACGCTCGACTGCGATGTCCTGCAGGCCGACGGGGGCACCCGCACCGCGTCCATCACCGGCGCCTGGGTCGCCTTGCGCGACGCGATCGACGGGCTGCTGGCACGCGGCGAGATCACCACCAATCCGCTCCACACACAGATCGCCGCCGTCTCGGTCGGCATCGTCAAAGGAGTCGCAGTCCTCGATCTCGATTATGCCGAAGATGCAACCGCAGAAACCGACATGAACCTGGTGATGGACGGCGAAGGCCGCTTCGTCGAGGTCCAAGGGACCGCCGAGGGCGTGCCTTTCACCCGCGCCGAGCTCGACGCACTCATCGCGGTCGGCGCCGCCGGCATCCGCGAAATCCAAACCGCTCAGCGCTCCGCACTGGAAAACGCATGACAGGGGTGCCCGTACCCGATCGCTAGACAAGGAGAACGACATGAGTATCCCGCACGCCGGCGAAGCCCTCGTCCTGGCCAGCAACAACCCGGGAAAGGTCAGAGAGATCAATCAGCTGTTGCTGAGCGCCCGCATCAAAGCGGTCCCTCAGAGCGATTTCGCCGTGCCGGACGTCGAAGAGACGGGGCTGACCTTCGTAGAGAACGCGATCCTCAAGGCACGCCATGCCGCGCGCTACAGCGATCTCCCGGCCCTAGCCGACGATTCAGGCTTGGAGGTGGACGCACTCGCCGGCGCGCCAGGCATCTATTCCGCACGCTATGCGGGGCCCGGGGCATCCGATACGGCCAATCTGGAGAAGCTGCTCGACGACCTGAAAGGGGTGGAAGAATCCAAACGCACCGCCCGATTCCAATGCGTCTTGGTCTATCTGCGCCATCCTGCCGATCCCACGCCGCTCATCTGCCAGGGCACCTGGGAGGGCTCGATCCTTACCGCCCCGCGCGGCAAGCACGGCTTCGGATACGACCCGATCTTCTGGGTGCCGACGCACGGGTGCAGCTCCGCGGAGCTGGATCCGCAGACCAAGAACAGCCTGAGCCACCGGGGTCAGGCCCTGCGTGCCCTGCAGGCCCTCTTGAAGTCGGCCGGCGCCGACGTCTGAAGGGCCGCGCGATGGACAGGCTCGAGGCAATCGGCGACGACGGCATCCCGAAGCGTCTGCGCGAGGTGCAGGCCCGGATTCGCGCGGCCGTCGAGCGCGCTCGGCGCCCGCCGGGCAGTGTCGCGCTGCTCGCCGTGAGCAAGACCCACGGCTCCGACGCCGTGCGTGCCGCCTACGCCGCCGGCCAACGCGCATTCGGCGAGAGCTATGTCCAGGAAGCGATCGAGAAGATCGACCTGCTCGCCGACCTTGCCGATATCGAGTGGCACTTCATCGGCCGGATCCAGGGGAACAAGACCCGCCAGATCGCGACCCGTTTCGATTGGGTCCACGGTCTGTCCGATGCGGCCCACGCCCGTCGTCTGAGCGAGCAACGTCCGAGCACACTGCCCCCGCTCAAGGTCTGCATCCAGGTCAACGTCGGCGGCGAGACCACAAAGGGCGGTGTCGAGCCGGACGCGATCGCGGACATGATCGCCGCGTGCGCGACCCTACCCGGCCTGGATGTGTGTGGACTCATGACGCTCCCCGCACCCGCCGAGGACGAAGATTCCCAGCGCGCGCCGTTTCGCGCCCTGCGTCTCCTGCGCGATCGATTAGCCACCCCGAACCGACCGCTCGAATGTCTGTCGATGGGCATGTCGGACGACCTCGAGGCCGCGATCCTCGAAGGCGCGACCCTGGTCCGTGTGGGCACGGCAGTCTTCGGGCCGCGGTCGTATAATGCGGCGCAATGACCTTCATCAGCCTCCGATCTCTTTAGGGCTCGACATGACGACAACCAGGATTGCCTTTATCGGTGGCGGCAACATGGCCACCAGTCTGATCGCCGGTCTCATTGCCGACGGCTATGCGCCTGACTCGCTCCAAGTGGCCGATCCCAGCGCGGATCGTCGCCGGATACTGCAGACCCGCTACGGCGTCCGGGTCTTCGCCGACAATCGGGACGCACTGAGCGATGCCGATACGCTCGTGCTCTGCGTCAAACCGCAGCTCGCCGCACAGGTCTGCACCGAGATCGCCGACGCCGTGACTGCACGCGCCCCGCTCGTGCTCTCCATCATGGCCGGGGTGCCCGAGCAAGCGCTGCAGCGATGGCTCGGCGGAACCTTGCCGATCGTGCGCGCCATGCCCAATACACCGGCGATGGTGCAGACGGGCGCAATCGGTCTGCATGCCAGCCCCGAGGTCGGCGAGGAGGGCCGGAATCGCGCCGAGACCATTCTGCGCGCCGTCGGCCTGACCCGCTGGGTCGAGACCGAGGCCCAGATCGACGCGGTGACCGCACTCTCGGGGAGCGGCCCGGCCTACTTCTTCCTCTTCATGGAAGCCTTGGAAGAGGCCGGCATCTCGCTCGGCCTGGATGCCGAAACCGCCCGACTTTTGACCATCCAGACCGCGCTGGGTGCAGCCAAAATGGCGGTGGAGAGCGAGGATACGCCCGGAGAGCTGCGCGAGCGTGTCACCTCGCCCGGCGGCACGACCGAACGTGCACTCGAGCATCTGCTCAAGGCCGATCTTCACGCCCTGATGAAGCGCGCCGCGCACGCCGCACATGACCGTGCGGTCGATCTCTCCCGGAGCCTGTCGGAGCAAGCATGAGCGGATCCTATCTGACCAACCCGGCCGTCTTCCTGATCCAGACCCTGTTCGGACTCTATATCACGCTGGTGGCGATCCGCTTTCTGTTGCAGTGGGCGCGGGCCGACTTCTACAACCCGATTTCGCAGTTCGTGGTGAAGCTGACCTCGCCGGTGCTGCGCCCGCTGCGTCAGGTCATCCCGGGCTACGCCGGCATGGATCTGGCCGCCTTGGTGGTGGCCTGGCTGCTCAAGTCCGTCGAGCTGGCGCTGCTGGTCGCGGTGCTCGGGCTGAACGTCTCGCTCTTCGGTGCGCTGGGTTGGGCGATACCTGCCGTGGTGGAGCTCTTCATCAACATCTTCCTGTTCGGGATCCTGATTCGCGTCATCCTGAGCTGGGTCAATCCGGATCCATACAACCCCGCCGTGGCATTGCTGACTCGCCTGACGGATCCGATCATGCGCCCGGCGCAGCGGTTGATTCAGCCCATCGGCGGGATCGACCTCTCGCCCATGGTGGTCATGATCGGGTTGGTCCTGCTCGAGATGCTGTTGATCCCGCCGCTCAAGTGGCTGGTCGGCAGTCCGTTCTGAAGCCGGGCTCGAGCGCGGCGCCTTCAATCGTGTCGGAGACCGAGTCCTGGTCGCGGTGGGATGGCGATGACTTGGAACTGGCGCTGCGCGTCAAACCGCGCGCGCCGAAGGATGCCTTCGTCGGGCCGGAGGGCGATCATTATCGGGTCGCCATCAAGGCACCCCCGGTCGAGGGCAAGGGTAATACTGCGCTACGCAAATTCATCGCGGACGCCTTCGGCGTGGCGCCGTCCAAGGTGTCCTTGATCGGCGGCGAGCAATCGCGGTACAAGCGGCTGCGGATTCAGGCGCCGCGGACATTTCCGATCCCGATTAAACCGCGCTCGCAGTGACATGGCCTGTCCCACAGGGCGCTCGGTGCTGCAGCAACCCCGACAACTGGGCGCTGGCGCGGTTTAGAGATTTTTCCTGACTTCTGAACCGCGTCTACCGGGACGGTCGTTGATTCATTAACGTCCGAGCCCACGTGTCGAGAACGCATGTCGCAGCGGACGCGGTTCATCTTATCCGCCAAACGAGGTTTCAACATGATCATTCAACGAACCCTAGGGGTCGTGGTCGCCGCGGGACTGCTCGCAGCCAACAGCGCTTGGGCCGAAGGCCCGGTTGTCGTCGGCGACTACACCATCTACACCAACGCCATGACGACCGAGATGCTCAATCCCGAGATCGCGAATCTTTACCGGATCCAACGCAGCAAGCTCAACGGCGTGCTGACCGTCTCGATCGTCAAGCCGCACCCGGACGGAACGCGGGAAAACGTGCCGGCTCGTGTCGAGGCCACCGCACGCACCGGGGACGCGCCTGCGAGCGCAATCCCGATGCGCGAGATCCGTGTCGGTGAAGGCGTCTCTTATGTCGGACAGTTTCCGATCGCAAATCTCCAGATCGTGGATTTCGAAATCCAGGTCACTCCGCCGGGCGGTGCCGAGCCCGCGGCAATCGAGCTGCAGCAACAGTTCTTCACGGATTAAACCGCGTCTTCTTGCGACAGGCGAGGTTCGAGTTGAAAGGGCCGGATTTGGCCGCGAACAGACCTTTGAGCCGACGCGGTTTAAGCAATTAAATTTTTGAATACTTAAATCGCGCCAGCTCCAGCGTTCCATGTGCGCACGACCAAGGCCCATCTGATGACGGGGCATGTCAATGAAGAGCGCGATTTAATAGAGTTGCCAGAGGGCGTAGAGGCCGAAGCCGATGACCAACAGCCCGGCGACTTGCTTGACCCATGCGCGCTCGGAGATGCGGGCGGCGGCGCCGGCCAGGAGGCCGATGCCGAGGAGGTTCGGGAGGGTGCCGGCGCCGAAGGCCAGCATGACGAGCGCCCCGTCCAGGACACTGCCCGTGGCGACCGCGGTAATGAGGACGCTGTAGACGAGACCGCAGGGGATCCAGGCCCAGAGATAGCCGAGTGCCGCGGCCTGCATGAGATTGCGGACCGGCAGCACGCGTCGACCCAGGGGCTCGAGACGCCGCCAGAGCACGGCGCCCGCACGCTCGACCACGGCAATGAGACGCCACCAGCCGCCGAGATAGAGCCCGAGCAGGATCATGACGACCCCGGCGATGCCATAGAGGACGCGCTGCATGATCTGAAAGGCGTCGAGTTGGAGCAGCAAGGCGCCGAGCCCGCCGAACAGCGCGCCCGCGGTGGCGTATCCGGCGATGCGGGCCAGGTTGTAGGTCAGCTGATAGGGCAGCATCAGCAAGGGGTCGCGACGGATCCGTGGATCCAAGCCTAAGGTCAAGGAGCCCACGAGACCGCCGCACATCGACAGACAATGGACACCGCCCAGCAGGCCGACCAGAAAGGCGGTCAAGTAGATCCCCGGCGCTGTCTCCATCATGCTCCGTACCTCGTCTAGAGCGGGCTGTTGGCTATTTGGCTGTCAGCGCTCGCCAATCAGCTCAAAGATCCGAAAGGAATCCCGTATGAAAGACTACCAACGCGAATTTTTGGCCTTCGCCGCCGAGATCGGCGCATTGCGCTTCGGCGATTTCACGCTCAAGTCCGGTCGTCAAAGCCCGTACTTCTTCAACGCCGGCCTCTTCAACACGGGCGAGCGGCTGTCCCGCCTGGGGAACGCCTACGCGCGATGCATCCTGGATGTCGCCCCGACGTTCGACGTGCTGTTCGGGCCGGCCTACAAGGGCATCCCGCTGGCGGCGGCGACCAGCATGGCGCTCGCCACTCAATCGGGCCGAGACACCGCGTATGCCTTCAATCGCAAGGAGATCAAGGATCACGGCGAGGGCGGTCTGATCGTCGGCAGCCCCTTGGCCGGACGGATCCTCATCATCGACGACGTGGTCACCGCGGGCACCTCGGTGCGTGAATCGGTCCAGATCATCCGCGATGCCGGGGCCGAGCCGGCGGGCGTGGTGATCGCACTCGATCGGCAGGAGCAGGGCCAGGACGGCCGATCCGCAGTTGCCGAGGTGACCGCAACCTTCGGCATCCCGGTCTACAGCATCGTCAGCCTCACCGATCTCGTGACCTACCTCGACGAGCAGCCCGAGCTCGACACCTTCGCCGAGGCCGTGCGCGCCTACCGGGCACGCTACGGGACCTAGGCGTTTTCCGGCTCAGCGGCTGCGGATGAGCGTGCCGACACCTTCGTCGGTGAAGAGGTCGAGCATGACCGCATGCTCGACCCGGCCGTCGATGATGTGCGCCGACTTCACCCCGCCATGCACCGCGTCGAGCGCGCATTGCACCTTCGGCAGCATGCCGCCGGCGATCACACCCTCCTGGATCAGGGCATGGACGCGGCCGACATCCAGCTCGGCGATTAGGCTGCCTTCGGCATCGAGCAGACCGGTCGTATTGGTCAGGAGCAGGAGCTTCTCGGCCTTGAGCACCTCGGCGATCTTGCCCGCGACCAAATCGGCGTTGATGTTGTAGGAGCGACCGTCTTCGCCGACCCCGATCGGCGCGATGACCGGGATGAAGTCGCCCTTGACCAGCATGTGAACGACGGCGGCGTCCACGCTCTCGACCTCGCCGACATGACCGATATCGATGATCTCGGGCTCGGTCAGCTCGGGCGCGTCGCGTCTCAAGAGGAGCTTGCGGGCGCGAATCAGGTCGCCGTCCTTCCCGGTCAGACCGACCGCCGAGCCGCCATGCCGGTTGATGAAGTTGACGATCTCTTTGTTCACCAGTCCGCCGAGGACCATCTCGACCACGTCCATGGTTTCGGCATCCGTGACCCGCATCCCCTGCACGAACTCGCTGACCTTCCCGAGACGCTTGAGCAGAGAGCCGATCTGCGGACCGCCGCCGTGGACGATCACCGGGTTGATCCCGACCATCTTCATGAGGACAACATCACGTGCGAAGCCCTGTTTCAGGGTCTCGTCCACCATGGCGTTGCCGCCGTACTTGATCACGATGGTCTTGCCGCGGAAGCGCCGGATATAGGGCAGCGCCTCGATCAGGACATGGGCTATGGTGTGGGCACGTTCGTTGAGGATGGACATGGCTTGGAATCGCTCGGGTTGAGATGGGTCGGAACGGGTCAGAAGGGTAACGCGAGCCCGGGAGCGGCCTCGTCCATGAGCCGGCGAAACCGCTCCTGCATCGCCGCGAGCGCGGCCGGGTCGTCGCCTTCGAATCGAAAGACCAGCTTGGGCAGGGTGTTGGAGGCGCGCACCAGGCCCCACGCGGTCGGACTGTCGAGACGCAGACCATCCAGGGTTTGCACCTCGAGATCGCCGAATCGATCGGGCAGGCGGTCGGCCAAGGGGATCACCCGCGCCATGATCCGCTCGGCCTCGCCCTCGGGCAACGGCAGGGCCAGCTCGGGTGTGGCGATGCCGCCGGGAAAGGTGCGGAAGATCGCGTCCGTCGGGCGAGGATCGTGCGACAGGATCTCCAGGAGTCGGGCCCCCGCATAGAGCGCGTCGTCGAAGCCGTACCAGCGCTCCTTGAGCATGATGTGTCCGCTGAGCTCGCCGGCGATCTGCGCATCGGACCCGCGCAGCCGCGCCTTGAGCGGTGCATGGCCGGAGCGCCAGGGCACCGGACGACCGCCCGCGCGACGGATCACCTCGGCGAGATGACCCGTGCACTTGAGGTCGAAGACGATCTCGCTGCCCGGATGTCGGTTCAGGATATCGACAGCAAAGCACATCAGGAGCCGGTCGGCCGCGATGAAGCCGCCTGCGGCGTCGATCACGCCCAGGCGGTCGCCGTCGCCGTCGAAGCCGAGCCCGAGATCCGCGCCCTCGTCGATCACCCGTCGCGCGAGTGCTTGCAGACATTCCGGGCGGGCCGGATCCGGGATTCGCTCGCCCATCCCGGCGGACGGGTCGCAGTCGAGCGCGATCACCTCGCAGCCGAGCGCGCGAAAGACGGCCGGCGCGATCCCCGAAACAGTGGCGTTACCGCAATCCAGCACCAGGCGCATGGGGCGGGCGAGGCGGATGTCGCGGACGACACGCTCGCGGTAGCGCTCGGAGATGTCGCGCTTGATCAGGCCACCGGAACCGCGGATCAGGTCGCCCTCCAGGATGCGCCGGCGCAGGTCCTGAATCGTCGCGGCATCGGCGCTCACACCGCCGAAGACGATCTTGACCCCGTTGTAATCGGGCGGGTTGTGGCTGGCGGTGACGATCGCCCCGGCGCACGGAGCGGCCTCGCAGCAGGCGAAATAGACCATGGGAGTCGGAGCTACACCGAGGTCGACGACATCGAGGCCGGACGCGCGGATGCCCGCAATCAGGGCCTTGGCCAGGGCAGGACTGGAGGCCCGGCAGTCGCGACCGACCATGACCCTGCAATCGCCGCGCGCGGCGGCCTCGCTGCCGATCGCGCGGCCGATGGCCTGCATGATCTCGGGCGTCAGTTGGCGCTCGAGGATGCCGCGAATGTCGTAGGCGCGGAAGATCTCGGACGGCGCGGCGGGTGTGACCTCGGCCATGGGCAGCGGCGCGTCAGTGTTGGCCCGTGTGGCCGAAGCCGCCGCTGCCCCGCGATGATGCGGCAAAGTCTTCGACGATCGTCAGCTGGGCCTGCAGGACCGGCACCAGCACCAGCTGGGCGATGCGCTCGCCGATCTCGATGCGGAAGGGCGCCGTCCCCCGGTTCCAGCAGGAGACCATGAGCGGCCCCTGGTAGTCCGAGTCGATCAGCCCGACCAGGTTGCCGAGCACGATCCCGTGCCGATGCCCCAGCCCGGAGCGCGGCAGGATCAAACCCGCGACGTTGCGCTCGGCGATGTGCACGGCCATGCCGGTCGGCAGCAGCTCGGCCGCGCCGGGCGCAAGATCGAGCGGGGACTCCAGCATGGCCCGCAGGTCGAGCCCGGCGGAACCCTCCGTCGCGTAGGCCGGCAAGGGAAAGTCGCGGCCTAGGCGCAGGTCCAGGATCTTGACCTCAAGAGGATGCAGCATGGTGTTCGCCATAACGTTCCGCGAGCATTAGGGCCAGCTCGCGCGCGAGCTCGACCTTCGACATCATGGGCAACTCGCGCCGCCCCCCGTTCCAGAGCACGAGCAGTGCGTTCGCCTCGCGCTCGAATCCGCCTTCGGCGCCGCCGACGCGATTGGCCGCGATCATGTCCAGCCGTTTGTCCTTCAGCTTGCCGCGCGCGTACTGCTCGACATCGTTCGTCTCGGCCGCGAAGCCCAGCGTGAAGGGCGGCGTCGGCAGGGCGGCAACCTCGGCCAGGATGTCCGGGTTGCGCACCAGCCGGATCTCCAGCGCCTCGGCGGCCTTCTTGATCTTGCTACCCGCGGGCTCGGCGGGCCGGTAGTCCGCCACCGCGGCGGTGGCGACGAAGACATCGCACGCGCGCGCGCGAGCCGTGACGGCGGCGTGCATCTCCAGGGCCGTCTCGACCTCGACCAGCTCGGCCACCGCCGGCGGCGCAAGTGCGCTCGGTCCGCTGATCAGAACCACGTGCGCGCCCAAATCGGTCAGCGCGCTCGCCAGCGCATAGCCCATACGGCCCGAGCTGCGATTGCCGAGATAGCGCACCGGATCGAGCGGCTCGCGGGTCGGCCCGGCGGTCAGAAGAATGCGGACGCCGGCCAGCGGCTGCAGGTCCGATCGGCTCAGCGCCTCGGCGATCTCGAGCGGCTCGAGCATCCGTCCCGGCCCCTGATCTCCGCAGGCTTGGCTGCCGACAGCCGGTCCCAGGATGCGCGCGCCGCGGGCGACCAAGCGGGCCAGGTTGTCTTGCGTCGCCGGATGGCGCCACATTTGCTGATTCATCGCGGGGGCGAGGATCAACGGCGCCTCGGTGGCCAAGGCCAAGGTCGTGAGCAGGTCATCGGCGATCCCGGCCGCGAGGCGCGCCATCAGGTCCGCCGTGGCCGGGGCAATCAGGAGCCGATCCGCCCAGCGCGCCAGCTCGATATGGCCCATGCCGGCCTCGGCCGCCGAATCGAGAAGATCGGTCCGAACCGGATGCCCGGAGACGGCTTGAAAGGTCAAAGGGCCGACAAACGCCGTCGCCGCATGTGTCATGACGACCCGCACGACAAAGCCGCGCTCGCGCAGGCGACGCACCAAATCGACCGACTTGTAGGCGGAGATGCCGCCGCCGACACCGAGCAGCACCTGATTGCGAGGGCTTGGATCCATGACCTAAACGTGTACACTGCCGCTGCGGAACAGGCCGCAGTTTAACGCAACCCATCGACGGAGGTCGCATGCCGATCAAGGACTGGCCGGAGGGTGAACGGCCGCGGGAGAAGTTGCTCGAACGCGGCGCCGGCGCCCTATCCGACGCCGAGCTGCTGGCACTGTTTCTGCGCACCGGCGTGCGCGGCAAGAGCGCCGTGGATCTAGCGCGCGAGCTGCTGGCGGATTTCGACGGGCTTGTCGGGTTGCTCGCCGCGGACAAGAAGCGCTTTTGCGAGGGCAAAGGTCTCGGTACAGCCAAGTTCGCCGAGCTTCAGGCGGTCCTCGAGCTCAGCCACCGCTACCTGCTCTCGCGGATTCGCGGTCAAGATGTGCTGACCAGCCCCGAGGCGACCCGCGAATACCTCAAGTTGCGTCTGTACCGCTCGCCGCATGAGATCTTCGCCTGTCTCTTCCTCGACAATCGGCACCGGGTCATCAGCTACGACGAGTTGTTCCACGGGACGATCGACGGGGCGAGCGTGCATCCCCGCGAGGTCGTACGACGGGTCATCGCCACCAACGCCGCCGCCGTGATCTTTGCCCACAATCACCCATCGGGCGTGGCCGAGCCCAGCCAGGCGGACCTACGGATTACGCAGCGTCTTAAGGAAGCCCTAAGCCTGATCGACGTGCGCGTCCTGGATCACGTCATCGTCGGCGATGGCGAAGGCACCTCGCTGGCCGAGCGCGGGCTGCTTTAGGACGGGGCGAGCTGATGGCTGGCGTCAAAACCAACACGACCCTCACGGCGTCAAGGTACAGGCGCCATCCTTGCAGCGGCGCCTCAAACGCCAGTCCGCGAAGTGCGCGTAGCCCCAGTCGAGCGGCCCGACCAGGCGCAGGCCCTGCACTACGGCCGCGAGACGGCGGTAGCCCGGCAGTCGACGCCAGATCGCGACGAAGGCCGGCACTCCGATCAGGACGCGGCCGTCGGTCTCCTTGGCGTGGATACGGCGCATCGCGTCCGCGGGGTCGATCCCGGCTTCGGCCAATGCGCCGCCGTCATCGGTGATGTCGACCCAGTGAATCATTCCCGCCGTGTCGATCTGGCGATAATGGGCGATCTCTTTGCTGCAGAGCGGGCAGCCGCCGTCGAAATAGGCCGTGAATGCGGGCATGGTGTGGTTGCATCTTTGTCCGGACTGTCTTCGGGATCGGTGAGACATGGATGCGCACGCACGATCGCTCAACCCCACTGCTCGACACGTAACCCTTCGACCCGAGCAAACTCATGGATGTTGTTGGTCGCAAGGGTCGCGTCGAGGCTAATAGCATGGGCCTCAGTCCCTTCAGGCGCTTACGGCCGCTATACTCGAGCCTCGGCAACCACGACAGGATCGACCCACGTGAACGAGCCCGCCGCACGGCTGCGCACACTCCTCGATTGCGGCGACATGCTCGTCATGCCCTGCTGTTTCGATGCCCTGTCGGCACGCTTGATCGAGCAGGCCGAATTTCCGCTGACCTTCATGAGCGGCTTCGCGGTCTCGGCGAGCCGCTTGGCCCTGCCGGACACGGGTCTGATCTCGGTCACGGAGATGCTCGATCAGGGGCGCAACATCTGCGAGGCAGTGGACATCCCGGTCATCGGCGACGGGGATACCGGACACGGCAATCCAGCCAACGTCCGGCGCACCGTCGATCAGTATGCCCGCGCAGGCTTCGCGGGCGTCATGATCGAGGATCAGGTCATGCCGAAGCGGTGCGGTCACACCGGCGTGAAGGAGGTCGTGGACCGCGACGAGGCGATCCGCAGGGTGCGCGCGGCCGTGGATGCGCGCGACGCCGGCGCGGGCACACTGATCGTCGCGCGCACAGATGCACGCAGCGCGCTCGGCCTGGAGGAGGCTCTGCGGCGGATGCAGGCGTTCGCCGACTTGGGCGCCGACATCCTCTTTCTCGAAGCACCGCGCGACGCCGCCGAGATGCGCCGTTTCTGCACCGAGGTCCCCGGCATCAAGATGGCCAATATGCTCGAAGAGGGCATCACACCCATCCTCCCGCCGACCGATCTCGCCGAGATCGGCTACCGCATCGCCGCCTACCCGCTGACCCTGTTGAGCGCGGCCGTCTTTGCCATGCGCGAGGCCCTCGCCGATCTGGCCGCCGGACGCACACCGACGCGCAGAGTCGACTTCGGCACGCTCCGCGAGCTGGTCGGATTCGATGCCTACGACGATCTATTGAAGCGCTACTGAGGCGCCGAACGGGCCGTCAATACCGGCGAGGTCAAATGAGATGAGAAGACGAGGTTAAGCGTGATCGTGTCATTGGAATGGGCTCTTTTGGCGGGCGCCGGCTTGGTTCTGTTGAGTGTTCTCATGAGCCCGCTCGCAATCCGTCTCGGCGCGCCGATCCTCCTGATCTTCCTCGGGATCGGCATGCTCGTCGGTCAGGACGGGCCGGGGGGATACGCGTTCGACGACTTCGAGCTCGCTTACCGCGTGGGGAGCATCGCACTGGCGGTGATCCTGTTTGCTGGTGGTTTGGGTACCCGGGTTCGCGATATCCGCGTCTGCTGGGGTCCGGCCCTGACGCTCGCGACGGTCGGCGTGTTGATCACCGCTGCCGTTGTCGGCCTGTCGGTCTGGCTGCTGGGGGTTTCCTTGTTGGTGGCCCTCTTGCTCGGCGCCGTCGTCGGATCGACGGACGCGGCGGCGACCTTCCTGCTGCTGCAAGGTCGGGGCATCCGGCTGAAAGGTCGCGTCATGGAGACGATCGTGGTCGAGTCCGGCCTCAACGATCCGATGGCGATCTTTCTGACCATCGTCTTGGTGTCCTTCGTCGATGCCGGGAGTGCCGAGCTGTCGTGGGAGCTGGGCGGTGCCTTCGTGCTGCAGTTGGGGGTGGGGGCTGGTGCAGGGCTTCTGGGAGGATTGATCCTCGCCTGGCTGATCAACCGCCTCGAGCTGGCGAGCGGACTCTTTGCCGTATTGGCCTTATCCGGCGCCATGGCCCTGTTCGGCGGCACCCAATTGATCGGCGGCAGCGGTTATCTCGCGGTCTATATCTGCGGGGTGGTCCTGATGGATCGCGTCAGCGGGGTGCGCCGGGAGGAGCTGGACATCACTCACGGGAGCCTCGCCTGGCTCAGTCAGATCCTGATGTTCCTCATGCTCGGCTTACTGGTCACGCCGCATCAGTTCACGGGCGAGATCATGCATGCGGCCGGGTTGGCCTTTCTCCTCATCTTCATCGCCCGTCCGCTTGCGGTGGCGATCGGTCTGGCACCGTTCACGTTCAGTCTCGAAGAGCGTCTCTTTATCGCTTGGGTGGGCTTGCGGGGAGCTGTCCCGATCTTCCTCGCGATCATCCCGGTCATGAGTCCTGGCCCCGTCGACGTGAATTTCTTTAACGTGGTCTTCATGGTGGTCATCGCCTCGCTCGTTCTGCAGGGCTGGACCATCCCTTGGCTGGCACGGCGGCTTGATCTCGAGGTCGAGCCTCCTGCATCGGGACATGATCCGTGACAAACGTCCGAAAGGGTCGATGCGGATCATCGACTTAGTCGACGACGCGATCGCGTCTGCGGCGCCGGAAGCACGTCTTGCGACGGTGAGGCGGCGCGACTATCCTTTTGCCGCATTCCATCGAGGGTTTTCGACAGGCTCGATACCGCTCGATCACGTTCGAGACGGCTCCAGAATCGCATAAGTTGCTTGAATCGATGTGACGACAACCGCCCGTTCGCGGGTTTTTCGAATGCCAACCCAGATTAAGGATCGAGTCGACATGCTGAAAGTGTTCAAAAATTGGGTCGAAACCAAGCTCTCGGATACGCGCGCATTGCCGCACAAAAGCCTGGCAAAATCCTTCAAACGGCTGGGCTGGACCGGATTCTGGATTCAGGTTTTAGTCGGCGTGATCCCGCTCGTCCTCATGCTTTACAGCTTCGTATTCGCGCAATCGGTGACGGGGCCGCGCGCAGGACTGCCGATCGTCGAGTATCTGACGCTGGGAAGTTTGGCGATGCTGGTCTTTACCACCTTTTGGTTTTTTCGGTACACGCGTATCGCCGACAAGATTAAAGGACCGGAAACCTCCCCGACGGAGACGGAGCTTGCCGGAAGCGTGTGGATCGGTCTCTTAGCGAGCAGCCTGGCGATCTTCTTCACCATCACGGTGATGTTCGTCGAGGTTGCGCACCTGCTCTTCTACTTCCTGGCCGCGCCGCAAGGCGGTGTCCCCGTCATTCAAACGACGGGAGCAGGACCGGCGAGCTGGGTGTCGGCCGTCGATATGCTCAGCCTCATGTCGATGGTGCTCACGCTTCTGGCCGAACTGGTCGTCTTGGTATTTAGCCTTTGGCTACTGTTCCGAGTGACCGAAGGCTCGCCCGAATACGGCGGGGGCAAGGTCGTCGTCTAGAACGCCTTCCCGATCGGTTATCCCGCCGCGTCGCGCGCTGTACCGACGCGGCCAACGTCCTTCGGGCTTCTTTTCAGGCACCGATGACCGATCTGCCCGACACCGAGGGTCCACAGGCGCCGGCCGATGCGGATCGGCCGGCGCCTGCCGGCGGATCCGGGCCCGATCCTGCGACACCCGACACCGCGCTCGCCTCGCGCCCGCGGCAGCGGCAGCACCGTTTCCGCGTCCTGAATCCGCGGCCTTTTGCCGGATTTCCTCTCGTCTTCCTGCTGTTCCTGCTCTGGTTGGGTGCGACCCAGTCCGGTCTGCGCACGCTTGTTGAACTGCTCGCCGAGCTGGTACCGGACCATTTTCAGGTCGGTCAGGTGGAGGGGCGACTGTTCGGTCATGTCGTCCTCGCCGATCTCTCGATCCAGTTGCCGGCCGTCGCGATCCGCGTCGGCCGCATCGATCTTGCGTGGTCGCCCCTGCGCGCCTTCGGCGGAACCCTTTCAATCGCCGAGATCCGTGCGACGGACGTCGACCTGATGTTGAGCGATGGCGCCCGAGGCCCCGAGGACCCTATTGTTCTGCCCGATCTGCTCTTGCCGCTGGCCCTCGAGCTGGGGTCAGCACGCGTGGAGCGCCTGCGAATCTTCACGGCGGCCGGTGACCCGCCTTTTGCCGTGGTCGAACGGGCCGAACTCTCCGGGCAGCTCGAGGACGGCCTGCTGTCCATCGACCGCGTCGCGGCCGTCCTGGCCGAGTCGGCGTTTGAAGGGCAAGGCAGCGGAACGGCACGATTGACCGGTGCTTACCCGCTCGATCTTGACCTGAACTGGGAGCTGCGGCCGACGCCGAACGCCTGGGTTTTGGGCCACTCCCGTTTGAACGGAGACCTGACGCGTTTCACTGCACAGAGCACGGTGACCGGTTCCGCCGATGTCGATCTCGATGTCGAGATCAGCGATCCGCTCGGGCATGCCCGGTGGAGCGGTACGCTCGATCTCGTGGCGGTGGATCTGCCCGCTTTCGATGCCGAGCTGCGCGAGGTTGCGGTCAGCGGCAGCCTCGCGATTCAGGGTGATAGGACATCGACCGGGATGACCGGCGAGATCCAAGCGGAATCCGCCGAGCGACCCGCTCTCGGACACCTCGCCGCCTCGCTGGATCTGCAGTGGGAAGACCCCGAGCTCGAAATCCGGTCTCTGGACTTACGCCGCGCAGACTCGGTCATGCAACTCTCTGCGAGGGGTCTGATCGATCTGAACACCTCGGTTTCCGCACCGGCTTGGGATCTGCGCCTGAGCGGCACGGCACTGAACCCCGCGGAGTTGCTCGCCGCATTCGTCGTGGATACCGACCCTGAGCTTTGGTCCGGCCTTCTCGATCTGCAGCTCGCGACCCGAGGCCGGCTCACCGAGGCGGGCCCCGCATTCAGCGCGTCACTCGAAGGGCTGAGCGGCGAGCTGCGCGGCTATCCGGTCTCCGCGAGCGGAGAACTCGAGCTCGCCGATGGCCGACTGATCATCGATGCCCTTCACGCCGAATCCGGGCCGAGCACGCTGCAGATCGACGGTGCGCTGGACGGGGCGCTCGAGCTGCGTTTCGCGCTGGAATCGCCCGACCTGGCGAGCCTCTATCCAGGGACGGCGGGGCAGTTACGAGCCTCCGGCTCGGTCTCCGGTGCCGTCGGCTCGCCGCGGCTGCGGATCGAGCTGAACGCCGAAGACCTCAGGGTCGCAGAACACGGGATCGCACGTCTGTCTGGCCTCGCCGACCTGGATCTCGCGCCCGAGGGACGTCTGGAGATCCGCTTGGACGGCGAGGAACTTCTGATCGAGAACCGGCCCTGGACGCGTCTCTCGATCCGGGGCGAGGGCCGACGAGCGGACCATCGACTCGGTCTATCGTTGGCGGGCGCCCCGCTCTCGGTCGAGTTGGCCCTCTCGGGTGGGCTGACGGAGACAGGCCGCTATCGCGGACAGGTGACACAGCTGCGCTTGGACAGCCGGGATTTCGAGACCTGGCGCATCAATCAGACAAGTCCGATCGAGATCAATTGGCCGAGCTTCGCCGCGGGACCCTTCTGCCTCCGGCACGATCGCGGATCCGGCGGTTGCCTCGAGATCTCGCGGGACGCGAGCCCGGCCGTGATGCTGGCGGTCGCCGTCGACCGGCTCGATCTTGACCTTGTCGCGCCCCTGTTGCCGCAGGAACTCTTGCTGGAAGGTCGCGCCGCGCTCGACGGGCGCTTCGTCGCCGCCGGAACAGGCTTGGAAGGGCGTGCGACGGCCAGCCTTCCGGCCGGCCGCTTGCGCCTTCCGTCCGCACGCGGTCAGGATCAGGTCCTCGTGTTTTCGGGCGCACGATTCGATGTCGATGCAAGACCGGGCAACCTGCGCGGCCGGCTGGTCGTGCCGCTGGAAGGATCGGGCCAGGCCGATATCGATCTGGAGCTGGCCGGCTGGCGGCTCGACGATCCGCTCCGCGCCGCGCAACCGTTGAGCGGTCGGCTCCGAGCGCAATTCGACGGCTTGGGATGGTTGGCACGCCCGATACCCCAATTGACCCGCGCGCGAGGCGCACTCGGCGCGGATCTCGCGCTGAGCGGCACACTCGGACAACCCGACCTTCGCGGCGAGGTCCGTGTCGATCGCGGCGGATTCGATGTCCCGCTCGTCGGCCTGGCAGTCGCGGATCTGACGCTCTCGGCAACCGCTGCTTCGGCACAGCGCATCCGATTTTCGGGAGGCGCCGACGTCGGCGGCGAGCGCCTTACGATCGGCGGCGAGGGCGGATTTGGTCCGGAGGGCCCGCGTGCACGGATTCATGCCGCCGGAGAGCGTCTCGTCCTGATCGACACGAGCGAATATCTCGTCAGGGTCTCACCGAGGCTTGAGGTGGACGCGACGACCGAGGGCGCTCGGGTGCGTGGAGAGATCCTCATCCCCGAGGCGCGGATCACCCCGCGGGCGCTTCCCGAGGGGACGGTGAGGCCATCGAACGACGTCGTCATCAAGGGAACGGACCGCCCACCGCGCTATCCGATCGACCTCGCAATCGGGCTACGCGTCGGCGAGGGGGTCAATCTGGATGCCTTCGGTTTGTCCGGACGACTCGCCGGAAACCTCGACCTGAGCCAAACGCCCGGACGTAACCTCTCGGGCGACGGACAGCTGCAGATCCTCGACGGACGCTACCGGATTCCGACCGGATTCGGACCGACGGCGGATCTGGTGGCACCCTTAACGATTTCCCGCGGCCAGCTGATCTGGGTCCAAAGCCCGATCCGGAATCCGGGGTTGCTCTTTCTCGCACAGCGCGGTAGCGGTCGGACGACGGCAAACGTCAGGGTCATCGGCACACTCGCCGACCCGCAATTCACCTTCTTCTCGAACACGGATCCGGCAATGAGCCAGTCCGACGCGATCACCTTCCTGATCACCGGAATCGCACCCCGTGGCACCGATGCCGACCAAAGCGCGGCGCTCGCCTTCGGCCGATACATCGCACCCGGAACCTTCCTCGAGTACGAAACCGGACTCGGCGATGCCCGGAATCGATTCAGGCTGCGCCGCAACCTGACCGACCGCATCCAGCTGGAAGCCCAAAGCGGTCGAAGCCCGAGTGTCGATCTGTTTTGGAGCATCGAGCTGGCAAGGTCCGGCCGGCGAGGGATGGAACCCACGCCGGATAAACCGATCGACGGCGAATGAACGGCAGCGTCGGCTCGGAGGGTCGAGGTCCGAGGAGCGGAACGGCGCGGATCGACCGCACCGCCCCCACCCTACCCCTCGGGTGTGTTCAGCTCGTGCCTTCCAGGAACGCCTTCAGACTCTCTTCCTGGTCCTTTTCCAGCGAGGTCTGCAGGACCTTGCCTTTGCCCTTGAACCCCTCGAGCCCGTCGAGGACCTTATCCGCCGTGACCTTGCGCACGAGGATGAAGACCGCGGAGCAGCCGGGTTGGAAGTTCTGCGCCAAGCCTTTCATGAAGTCGTCGTTGATACCGATATCCGAGAATTTTCCGGAAAGCGCGCCGGCGCCGGCGCCGACCGCCGCGCCGAGCAGCGGGTTGAGGAACACCAAACCGATCAACATCCCCCAGAAGCCGCCGCCGACCGCGCCGACCGCGGATAGATTGACGGCCTGATGGAGCTTAACCTTACCTAAATCGTCCTTGGTTACGACGACCACGTCTTCCATGTCGATGAGGTAGGCCTTCTGCATCTTGGCAAGCTCTGCGCGCAACTCGAACGCCAGATGCTCCTCGGGGAACGACACGACAATCAGATCACTCATGGATGTTTCCTCGGATCAGGGTGCGAAGATCGGCTCGAGCATTCCCCGCTCATGAGGAAACCCTCGCTCGGCCGAGCCCATACAGCTCTCGGAGTCTAGTACCTCGTTCCACCTTATTTTGCGTGCTCAGCGAGGCGAGAAGCGTTCAGCGGCTGGGCGCGCGAGTGAAGGAAGAGTAACCCTCTTTCAAGCTCGCGCAACAACGGCGCTGAACGCTTCTCGCCTCGCCCTTCGGGAGCCAACCAAAGGCGCCAGGGCAGCGCTACAGCCCTTGGAAATAGCACCCACTATTCCCCGCGGGCTGTGCCTTGCCCTGACGCCTTCGGGGGGCTCTGAGCGTGCAAAATAAGGTGGAACGAGGTACTAGGAGTCAGCGCGGTGCGGGCAGTTCACGGACCCGCACCACGACGCTACAGATTGCCCTTCTTATGCTCGTCGACGAGATAGCCTCCGAGCGCCCCGACGCCGGCACCGATCAGCGCGCCCGCTCCGGCCTGAGCACTGAACGCCCCGATCGCGGCGCCGGTCGCAAGACCAAGTGCGGTGCCGCTTCCGACACGGGCCCCCGTGGTGCTTCCGCAGCCCGAGAGCACAACGGCAGCAGCAAGGGTCAAAGAGATAGCGATCGTCTTCAAATTGGTCTCTCCTAATCTCAGTATCAACGCCCTGGGAACGGGCAGTTTCCTTCACGATGAAGCGGTCGGAGACGTGTCCTCGGACGGGTCGAACGGGACCGCCCGGCCATCCGGTCAACGCCCCCCGTCAACGCCGGCCACCAAAGGACTCGGCCGCTCGCGAGCGGATTGTCGCCGGAGCATCCCACGCCGGGTCGGGTTGTTCACCGACGGCCTTCGGCGTATCGTCCGGCGGTCGGCGTTTCATCCCTTCGGGGTGTGCTCCGACCCCTTCGAGCCGGAATCCGGCTTCGCGATCATAGCTCAGATTCTCCGAAAAGTAGGGTGACGATGCCGGCCGGCAATGTGACGGGCTCTGCGACCGGATCGACTTCATCGACGTACCCGACTTTGCATGGGTGTCCGCGACGGCGCCCGGAAACGAGTTCGAGCAGAAGGGCGCAGCCATGTCGGTGAACGCCGCACTGCCGGGCTTCAACGGACCAGCCATTGAGCTGGCGTTGCGTGCGGACGCCGTCCGACGCGATCTGGTGGCCTGGGATATCGGTCTCTTCGAGAGCGTCCGCGACGCTTCGGAAGCCTGAGTGTTCGCGGCGATTCCGCCTTTCGTTCCGAACGAGGACCCCTCCAATGCTTGCGAGGACGGCACGAATCCTGAAACTGGTCGCACAGCTCATCGCCGTAAGCGCATTGACCTTCCTCGCCGTGCGCACCTACGACGCGTACCGAAGCGACCCGCTCGCCCTGTGGCATACCTTCGCCCCGGACGAAATGGTTGCCGAGGAGCTCGACAAGGCCGACTGGACAGCCTATTTGGAGCGGGAGCAGTTGCTTGTCGATCAGGTGCGCACGGAGGTCACCGACAGGCTCGCGCCGCAGGAGCGCCTCCTCTCCAACCGCTACTTCGAGGGAAGCCCGCTCTATCCGGGGCGCTTCGCCCGGGACTGGAACCGCTCCTACATCCTCGAGCCCGACGGCGAGCCCCGGGGTGCAGTTGTTCTGCTCCACGGCCTGACGGACTCGCCCTATAGCCTGCGCCACATCGGCCGCCATTACCGGGAGTCGGGATATGTCGTGATCGGGATCCGCCTGCCCGGGCACGGGACCGTCCCGGCCGGGCTGACGACCGTGCGTTGGGGGGATTGGTCGGCCGCAACGC
Source organism: Thiocapsa bogorovii (assembly GCF_021228795.1). Classification (NCBI taxonomy): domain Bacteria; kingdom Pseudomonadati; phylum Pseudomonadota; class Gammaproteobacteria; order Chromatiales; family Chromatiaceae; genus Thiocapsa; species Thiocapsa bogorovii. The sequence goes on along the minus strand of NZ_CP089309.1, from coordinate 2,918,895 downwards.
GCTTGGCCGTGCGTGAGGCCGCGCGCCGGATCGGGCCATCGGCACCCCTGCAATTGGTGGGTTTCTCCAACGGCGGGGCGTTGGCCATGAACTATGTGCTCGACGCCGTCGAGGACCCCTCCCTGCGGCAAGCGAATCGGGTCATCCTGATCACTCCGATGATCGGGATCACCGAGATGGCCAGGTTTGCGGGATTCGCCGGCTTGCCCGCGGTCTTTCCGGCATTCGCGAATGCTGCTTGGCTCGGCGTCATCCCCGAGTTCAATCCATTCAAGTACAACTCCTTTCCGGTGAACGGGGCACGCCAGTCGTCCCTCCTGACACGCGCGCTGCAACCGCGCATCGCCCGCTACGCACGCCAGGGGCGTGTCGAGGAGCTGCCCCCGATCATCACCTTCCAATCCGTGGTCGATTTCACGGTCAGCACGCGCGCCATCGTCACGAGTCTCTACGCTCAGCTCCCGGATAACGGGAGCGAGCTGGTGCTCTTCGATATCAACCGCAACACCAAGTTCGGTCCGCTGATGCGACCCGGCACCGAGACCGCACTCGACCGCCTGCTCCCGGCGACGCCGCGCACCTTCAAGACAACGGTCATCACCAATGTGGGCCCGGACAGCAGCGACGTTGTCGAGCGGGCCACCGACGCGGGGGAGACGACCGAGCGGGTCAGAGTGCTGGGGCTGACCTATCCGCGCGACGTCTTCTCGCTCTCGCACGTCGCGCTGCCGTTTCCGATCGACGATTCGCTCTACGGTCTGGAGCCGAACGAAGACGAGGATTTCGGTGCCCACCTCGGGGCTTTGGCGATCCGCGGCGAGCGCGGAGTTCTGGTGATGAGTCTGGACTCGCTTGTGCGCCTGTCCTGGAATCCCTTCTTTCCGTATATCGTGGAGCGAATCGAGGAGGGAATCATCGAGGCGCCTCTCGCCGAGAAGAACGACGGCGCGAAAGGCGAGGCGGAGGCAGCGCGGGGCGCCCGTGCTTTCGAAAACGGACGTTGAACCGCAAGGGCGCAGCGATCGGCACGCGTCACCTGAAGATGCCGATATTGGGCACACCGAACGACAGCCGGCCATTGTGTTCAGGGATTGACCGCCACATCTCCCACTCTGTCTAAGTCATGAACAACCTGACGAGGTGTGGAAGATGCGAATGTTCGTCCTGCTCCCGATGCTCGGAACACTGCTGTTGCCGGGCGCCGCCTTCGCCGCGTGCGCCCCGGCCCTCGACTTCGAGATGCGTCGCCTCGCCGGCGACGAGACCGTGCGACTGTGCGACGCCTATCAGGGTAAGGTGATCCTTGCGGTCAACACCGCGAGCAAATGCGGCTTCACCGGCCAGTACGAGGGACTCGAGGCCCTCAACCGTGAATACGGCGAGCGCGGGCTGGTGGTCCTCGGTTTCCCGTCCAACGACTTCGCCAATCAGGAGCCCGGCACCGAGGAGCAGATCCAGGAGTTCTGCCGCCTAACCTACTCGGTCGAGTTTCCGATGTTCGAGAAGGTTCAAGTCCGTAAGGGCGCGGCGGCACCCTTCTTCGAGCAGCTGGCCGCGGAGACGGGCGTTTACCCCGAGTGGAATTTCTACAAGTACCTGATCAATCGAGACGGGAAGGTCGTCGAGGTCTTCCCCAGCCGCACCGGCCCGGAGAGCGAGAAGATGATCCAAGCCATCCAACGCCTGCTCTGACCGCCATCGACGGCCTTGCCGGCTTCAGTTACCGGTTCCGGATCCAAGCCGTTCGCGCGCCATCGCAGCGGCATCCTCGATCCCCTTCTGTGCACGGTCGATGATCGCCTTGCCTTGAGCGATCACCGCCTGCTTGACCGCTTCGGCAAGCGCGGACCTGGACAATGACTCGCCGTCGATCGACATGGTCTCCGGAGAAGTCGAGTAGGCGGACAAGGGGTCGCTCAGTGTCAACGCGGTGTCGTCGACCGCGTTGTATCGATAGTGACAGGTCGCTGTCCGACGCGTGCCGACACCACCGGATTCGAACCCCAGCACGACCGAAAGCCCCGAATGGCCGCGGGGCCGGGTCTCCACGTCCGTCCAGCGCACTGAGCCCGGCGACCCGACTTGTGTCGCCACAAGCTTCTTGCAGAAGCTCACGCGCACATCCTCGCGCGGGCCCGAGCAGCTCGCAATCAAGACACACGTGATGGTGAGCGCGGCGACGCTGATGCGCAGGGAAGCCGGCGTGATTTTGGTCATGGTTGCACCTTCTCGGGTGTGATGCGGGGCTGCCGCTTTCGTTCTGACGAGGTCTTGCGAGCCCTTGGGACGGCCATTATGCTGCGCCGCACACAACTTTGACGGAGCAACGCCGATGGACTTCTCGACCCGGCATCGCCTGACGCTCGCCGACGGCCCTGTCGTCTATCGGAAGGTCACCAACGGCAAACCGCCTCTCCTGCTGATCCACGGCTGGGGTGGATCCTCGCGGCACTGGCAGCAAACCGCAGCAGACCTCTCGGACATCCGCGATCTATACGCCCTGGACCTCCCGGGTCACGGAGAGACGCCCGCCAGATCCGGCGCGGCCGGTCCCGAAGCAATGGCAGGTTTGGTCATCGACTTCGCCGACCGTTTAGGCCTGGATCGCCTCGACCTCAACGGCCATTCTTGGGGTGCTGCCGTCGCGATCCTGGTCGCGGCGCATCGACCCGAGCGGTCGGTCGACTCGTGCTCACCAGCTTGGGCACCGCCCGCAACGCGCTCGAGCGTTTCGCCTTGACGCACGCATTCCATCAGATGAACCTCGTCCTGTCGCTTTGGCGGCCCTGGCTGGCCATGTCACGGCCCTGGCTCGCGCTCTCGCGCCCGACGATCGACTGGCTCGGCGCTCAGCCGCTAGTGTATCGCGCGATCGCGGCGCACGTCCTGCACCAGCTCCCCGTGGACGAGGAGATGGTGCGTATCGGCGTACGGGAGTTCTTGAGCACGGATCCGCTCAGCGCGCTCGAGTGTGCCGTCGGTGCCGGAAGCCCGGTCTTCACGGCGGTCTTGGAGACGATGGCGACACCGACCCTGATGGTGAACGCCGAGGCGGATGCCGTGATGCCGCCATCGGGTGCCCGTGCGCTCGCAGCCCGGATCCGCAACGTCCGAGAGGTTCAGCTCGATGACTGCGGCCACTTGCCGATGATCGAGCAACCCGAGGCGTATCAGCGCGTGGTGCGCGAGTTCCTCACCGCGACGGTGCTCGATCCGCAATCGAGCAAAACCCCCGACGCCCGGTGATCCCTCCGGCTCGAGCGGCGGGCAGGCTCGATGCGACGGCGCACTCAAAGATGACGGTACAGATGCGCCAACTGACGGTCGACCTGCCGCTGTTTCACCAGGTGCGAGCGTCTGATTGTCTCGACAAGCTCAACGCAGGCCGAGCCTTGCCTAGCGAGATAGTCGATCGATAGGACGAGATTCTGGCTCACGATGATCTCGTTGCCGACTGGAATCATAGCCCTGGAGTCCGAAACTCGCCGACCTGCGGCGCACCGAGACCCTTTAGCCTAGCGGAACCGACCTGGAAAAGCACTTCACGCCGGGCCCTCACACGCTGCGCGCTCGACGACGCCGATCGCACGCTGCCACACCCAGTGGACAGACTGGCTCAGGACTCGGGGATGTGGGCGTTCCTCCCGTAGACCCGAACGCAATCACGCCCCGCGGTTTTCGCGGCATAGAGCGCCTGGTCGGCACGATCGACGAGATCGTCGAGATGGTCGACATCGTCCTCGAGCGTCGCCACACCGATGCTCGCCGTGATCGGGATCGGACCCTCCGTGGTCTCGATGGCGTGCTCGCGCAGCGCCATGCGCAGTCGCTCGGCGAGTCGCTCGGCCTCTTGGGCGTTTGTCTCGGGGCACAGCGCCACCAGCTCCTCGCCCCCGTACCGGGCCAGGATGTCCGACACCCGAACGACGCGTAGCCGCTCGGCAATCGCCTTGAGCACCTGATCGCCGACACCGTGACCATAGGTATCGTTGACGCGCTTGAAGTGATCGATGTCGAGCATGATCACGGCGATCGGGTTGGAAAACCGCTTGGCACGCGCGAACTCGGCCTCCGCCAGCTCCGAGAAGCGACGGCGGTTGAGCAGCTCGGTGAGGGGATCCGTATCGGCCAGGGCCCGCACCTGCTCGAAGAGCCCAGCATTGATATCGCGCTCTCGGCGCAGGTTCTGCTCGGTCTCCTGAAGCTTCACGAAGGTGCGTGCGTTGGAGATCGCCAAACCGCAGAGATTGGAGATCGCCAGCCCGAGATTCAGATATTGATCCCGATAGGCGGGAAACGGGATCTCGCGCACCAACATCAGGCCCAAGACAGCATCGCGGTAGTCGATCCGGAGGAAAAAACCGTTCCCGGACGGCATGATCAGATAGCCCTCATGCAGGGCATCGAGCGCCTGCTGCAGATCGAGTCGGTCCTGCGGTCGCTCCTCCGCGGCGAAGATCTCCCTGACCCGCCCCTCCTCCACCTGGGCGTACACCAGGTTGGTGCACCCGAAGAGCATCGCGAAGAGCTCCTGAATCGCCGCGATCGTGGCCCCCTCGTCGGTGATGTGCGAGAGGCGAACGAGCAGGTCGAACGCCATGGCGTAATCGGCGACCTTACGGTTGGCCTGGGCCAGGACCTCGCGGGTTTTCGACTCTGCTGCGAGATGGCGCCACTTGGCGATAGCACCCGAGAGAAAGAGCTTCAGATAGTCCAATCCGACATAGCGGCTGCGGCACGGCACACCTAAATACCGCCCCATCGCCTCGAGCTCCTCGACGGCATGCGCATCGTTGCCCGTATCCAGGAGCAGGAGCTCGCGCGTACATTCGCGGAAAAACTGCCCCGCCGTTTCCCGATCGAAGCCCATCACGCGCAAATGCTCGCGCCACTGCTTGATCCAGCCGGCCGTGACGAGATACGCACCGGCCTGCATCTCGGGCTCCAAGACGTCGCGCCCGGCTAAGAGGTAAACGCAGTGATCAAGCTTCACCAGATGCACGCGTGGATCCAGCGGAGCCGCGCGCGTTTCGGTTTCGCACCCGAGAAGCACCAAAGCGCCGTCATAGCCCTCGGGTGGCGGCGTCTCGCGCGCTTCCGCGAGGTTGCACCGTCCCTGACGCAGGGTGCAAACGGCCGGGTAAGCCTGGACGCGCACACCCTCCTCGCCGAGGCCGGCCAGAGCGGTCTCGACATCGCCTCGAAAATAGCTGCAGACCCTCAGGCACACCGTGTCCGGCACGGTCAGCTCCGGGGGTCCTTCAGGGGCGAAGAGGTTGCGTGCTCCCCGGAAACCGCTAGCGGATAGGTTCCCCAGCGATGGACCGCCTCGGAGATGGCCAGCAGCGTCTCTTCCGGAACCTGGAAGGGAATCTCGCCGTGGTTGTCGGACAGGATGAATCCGCCGCCGTGGCCGGCCGAGGCGATCGCCGCCTTGACCTGTGCCTCGGCCTGCTCCTGTGTCCAACGACGCATCTCCACGCCGTTGAGGTTACCGAGCAAGGAGACCTTACCGGCCGCTCGTTGCTTGAGGGCGGCGAGATCGTCGAGCATGCTGACTCCGATGACGGCCGCACCGGTGCGGGGAAGATCATCCAGGATCGGCGCACAGCGACCGGATGCGAAATGCATCGCCACCGGACCCTTGATCCCGGCCAGGGTGCGCATCGCGACCTGAAGTCCGGTCCGGCGAAAGTGCTCGGGCGAGACGATGGTCGAGGACGAAACCGGGTCGAAATAACAGATGGCCGTGGCACCCGCCGCCAACTGGGCGTTCGCCCATTCGATACAGAAGGCCTCGTTCAGACGCATCAAGTGTTCGAACAGGTCCGGTTGCTCGAACATGAGGTTGAGGTACGCCTCGAAACCCATCTGCATCACCGGCAACGAGAACGGCGACATGACCACGCCGATGATGGGGGCCTCGTCGCCCACTGCGGTCTTGAGACCGCTGGCGGCCTCTAACACCTTGAGCAAGCAGGGACAATCGGCGACCCGTGGCGGCTCGAGCGTGCGGATCTGCTCGGGTGTCCGAATGACGGGACAACCCGCATTGGGCGGGCCATCGTCCGTATAGAGGACATCGCCGCCCCATGCCTCGGTCTCGACCGAGGCGTAAAAGAATGTGTAGAGGCAATCGTTGCGATACTTGCGACGCAGACGCAGCTGACCTTCGATCACATACTCCGGCCGCGAGAAGTAGGTCTCGAGGGAGAGCCCGAGCTCTTGGGCGCCGTGCATGGTGAGCAATAGAAAGAGCGGAACCCGATCCGGCTCCCGATGGCCAAGCGTGGTCAGGACGCGTTCGAGGGAGGTCATGGGGCGGGCGCTCATGCGCGATGCTCCTGCGCCCGTTTCTCAAGGTGCTCACGCACCACGGCGACGCCCTCGGCCGCGGTGCCCGCCATGGCGTCGGCGCCGACCTCCCGCCACAGCTCGGTGTCGAAACGAAAAGGCGCGCCGCCCACCAGGATGAACGGATGAGAACCGGCCCGGCCCAGCGCCTCCCGAACCTTTTTGATATGCAGCGCGGAGGGGAGCATCAGAACCGAGATCAACAGCACGACGATGCCGTCGCGAACAACCCGACCGACCAGGGCATCGGCGTCGACCGTGCCGTAGTCCTTCAGCTCGTAGCCGCTGGCGCGCAGGACCGAATACACCATACGTTTTCCGAGCAGGTGATAGTCGTCGAGCACCGCGATCGCCATCGGAGGCTGATCCACCCGAGCCGGATCGGACGGCGGCAGGATGGCGTCGACCATCTCCTCGCACATCCGACCGCTCATATAGACCTGCGACAGAGAGACCTCGCCGCGCTCCCACAGGTCCCCGATACGCTCGAGGGACGGCACGACCAGGCGCTCGACGACATCGAGCCGGACATCGGCGGAGGCCGGGTCACCGAGCGCCCGCTTCGCCGCGACGCGGTCCATCGCGAGCAATGCATTGAGGAAGGTCTCGACGGGATCATTGCTCGTTATTGTCATTATGTTGGCCACCGGAGTGTGACGGACGAGTATCGCCCGAAGACTCCCCCCGCACGAAAGCATTTGCATAATAGAGGGAATCTCACAACATTTTCCGGGTAATATTACCGGAAATATTTTCGGGTCATATGACCTGAAATCGATCGTCTGTCCCCCTCGAACAACCTGTCCTGCGTCTTCGTACGCATGGATAGGCCGAGCGCTGGTGCGGCATTTCACACAAAAGTCATTGCGTCTCGTCAGGGAAAAAGCGACTCATCTGAACTAGTCTGCCAGAGCGTAAACGGGCGGGCGGCAGCTGTAGCGCATGTCCAGACCACGACCGGGCGCAGACCCGGCCCCAGCTCACCATCCGGAGCCACAACATGCGAGCCTCGATCGCCATCGTCGCCGGCTTTCTTCTGACCGCACTCTTCAGCCTAAGCTCCGGCGCCCGGGATACCTGGCCGACGCCGCCGGCCGCCGATATACCGCCACCGCAGGTCTCGGGCCCGCTGCAGGGCGGCACCGCCGACCACACCAAATTCGACCAGCTCAAGGGGCCGTTCAGCTCCGGGCCGGAAGTAACTGTCGCCTGTCTCGGCTGCCATACCGAGACCGGCGATCATTTTATGCGCAACATCCACTGGACCTGGTCCTACACCAACGAGGAGACCGGTCAGCAGCTCGGCAAGCGCTATCTGATCAACAACTTCTGCACCAACTCCCGCGGCAACGAGGGGATGTGCGCACAATGTCATGCCGGCTACGGTTGGAAGGACGAGAGCTTCGACTTCACCGACGAGACCAACATCGACTGTCTGGTCTGCCACGAGACCACCGGCACCTATTACAAGACACCGAACAGCGCCGGGAATGCCGCCTGCTCGGTCATGTTCGAGGGCAAACCGCCGATCGATCTGGCCGCGGTCGCACAAAGCGTGACGCTCCCGCAGCGGGCGAACTGCGGGGCCTGCCACTTCAACGGCGGCGGCGGAGACAACGTCAAGCACGGCGACCTCTCCTCAGCCTTGAAGAGCCCGCCGAGGACACTCGACGTCCACATGGGTGTCGACGGTCTGAACTTCGCCTGCACGGCCTGCCACATCACCAACCGCCATGTTTGGGCCGGCAGCCGTTACCAAGTCGTCTCCAAGGATACCGAGGGCACGGGCAAGCCGGGCCAGCGCACCGACGTGGCCACCTGCGAATCCTGTCACGGTCTCTCGCCGCATCCGGTGGACTCGCTCGCGGGCTTCAAGCTCAACGATCACGTGCAGAGCATCGCCTGCCAGACCTGCCATATCCCCGAGATCGCGCGCGGCGGTGTCGCAACCGTCGTCGATTGGGATTGGCGCACCGCCGGCAAGACCAAGGACGGCGAAGGCTATCACGAGGAAGGCTACATCCAGGGCAACGGCAACCACCGTTACACCTACAAATCGATCAAGGGCAATTTCACCTACGACGAAGAATTCCCGCCGGCATACGGATGGTTCGATGGCCAGATGCTCTATACCACCATCGACACCCAATTCGATCCGCAGGCCGAATCCATCGAGATCAACGGATTCACCGGCTCGCGCGAGGATCCGAAATCCCGGATCTGGCCGTTCAAACGGATGCACACCTGGCAACCCTACGACAAGGGCAACGGCACACTGGTCTATACCCATCTATGGGGCGAGGACGATGCCGCCTACTGGGGCAACTACGACATGGGCAAATCCATCGCCAAAGGCATGGCCGATTTCGGACTGCCCTATTCAGGCGAGTTCGGCTTCATCCAGACCATCTCCTGGTGGCCGATCACCCATATGGTCGCACCCAAGGAGCAGGCTCTGGGTTGCGGCGACTGTCATACGCCGCAGGACAGCCGCCTTCAGTTCGTCGAGGGGGTCTACATGCCGGGCCGGGACCATAACCGTTGGCTCGACATCATCGGCACACTGCTGGTCGCCGGCACCTTGGGCGGCATCCTCATCCACGGCCTGGTTCGCTTCTTCTCGCCGTCCCATGGCTCCAAGGGAGAGCACCACTGATGGCCACACGCCGCGTCAAGATCTTCAGCCTGTTCGAGCGCTTCTGGCACTGGTCCCAGATGCTGCTCATCGTCGCACTTCTGATCACCGGCTTCGGGCTGCACGGTTTCCATGATCTCTTCACCTTCGAAGAGGCCGTCACCCTGCATACCTCGGCCGCCCTCGCGTTGCTCTTGCTCTGGATCTTCAGTGTGTTCTGGCTCTTTACGACCCGCACCTGGCGCCACTTCATCCCCTCCGCATCGGGGATGTGGGGTGTGCTGCGCTTCTATAGCTACGGTATCTTCAAGGGCGAGCGCCATCCCTACCGCAAGGCCTATTGGCGCAAACACAACCCTTTGCAGGCGTTGGCCTATCTCATGCTGAAGATCGTGCTCTTCCCGGCGATCTGGATCACGGGACTCGCCTACCTCTTCTATTTCGCCTGGCGCGACGTGCCCCACGCCACGCAATGGCTCAACGGCGTCGCCGTGGTGCATACGGCAGCCGCCTTCATGATCCTCGCGTTCGTGCTCATCCATGTCTACATGCTGACCATCGGCCACTCCTTCCGCGAGCATGTGATGCCGATGATCAACGGTTTCGACGAGGTGGACCTCACACCGGAAGAAGAGGCCTATCTGAGCAAGGATCAACCGGGAGACATTCGCTGATCCATCGGCAACAAAACCCGGACCGAGAGTCCGCCTTTGCTTGCGCGCTCGAAGTCGAGCGCTCCGGCGTAGGCATCCACCACATCCCGGGCGATCGCGAGTCCGAGGCCGCTGCCTTCTCTGCGCTCGTCGAGCCGCAAGCCGCGCTCGCCGAGCCTCGGCGTCTGCTCTGCCGGTACGCCGGGACCGTCGTCTTCGATGCAGATCTCGATGCGATCGCCGGCAGTGACTCGGATGTCCACCTCGTTTCGCGCCCATTTGGCCGCGTTCTCAAGCAGATTGCCCAGTAACTCCAGCAGATCGTCGGCGATGACCGCGGCACGGGCCTGCGCCGGCGCGACCAGCTGCCAGTCCAGCCGCGCGCCCTCCGGGGTGCGTTTGAGCGTGCGCAGGAGCCGGTGAATGGTCTCGACCACGTCGGCATGGGCCGGCGGCTGGACTCCGGCGCCTGAACGCAACCGGGCGCGGACCAGCTCGCGCTCGACCCGCCGCCGCATGCCCATCGCCAAGTGCTCCAGGTCATCTGCGAGGAGTGCATTGCCATCCTCGCGCAAGCGCTGCGCGTCCGCCACCAGCGCGCCGAGTGGGGTTTTGAGTCCGTGAGCGAGATCCGCGGTCCAGGCCCGGGCACGCTCGATCGCCTGCTCACGGGCCTCCAACAGGGCGTTGACCTCGCCGACCAGCGGCATGACCTCGTCCGGGTAGGTTTCACCGAGGCGCCGCGTCCCGCCGGCACGAATCTCCCCGAGGCCGCGTCGCACCGCGTCGAGCGGTGCGAGACCGGTCTGAATCTGGACGAAGGTCGCCAGCGCCAGGACCAGCCCGATGAGGGCAAGATAGGGCAGCATGTCGGCCGCGAATGCATCCCGCGCCGCGATGAGCTCCGCTCGATCGACTCCCACCATGAGACGCAAGGATGTAAGCCCGTCGCCGGTCTGCAGACGAATCCGGCGCTCGCGGACCAATAGGGGTCGCCCATCGGGACCCGCGACCTCATGGGCGTGGACGGTGCCCGGATCCAGGTCGTCGTCGCTCAGCACCACCAGATGATCCCAGAGCGAACGCGAGCGCAGCAGACCCGACCCAGCGGCGCCGTCGATCTGCCAGTAGAGCCCGCTCAACGGCTGTCCGAAACGCGGATCGGCAGGCTCGCGCGCGAGCTGAACGCCGCCCTCCGGCGTGACCGTTACCGCGGCGGCGAGCTGGTTGAGCTGCGCCCGCAGCTCCTCGCCGATACGGCGCTCGACATGGCGCTCGAAGAGGGTCAAGAGGCCGAGGCCCGACACCACCAGGGCCAGCGTGATCGAGAGCGCGGCGCCGATCCAGAGGCGAGCGCGCAGCGAGCGGCGGGTCATGTTAAAACCCGTCCCGCGCAACACGTCGGGTTCCAGCTCGCGTAGGGTGCGGTGAGGTACGAACCGCACCGTGCGTCGACCGGAGCGCCAATCGGTGCGGTTCGTACCTCACCGCACCCTAGACCGCTGTTCGGACAGGGCGCGTCAGGGTGACGCAAACACGTTCAATCATCGTCGGCCTCCTCGACCAAGTACCCGAACCCACGCCGCGTCTGGATCAGATCCACCCCGAGCTTGCGGCGTACTCGCCCGACCAGGACCTCCACGGCGTTGGACTCACGCTCGAAATCCTGCGCATAGAGCTGCTCCGTGAGCTCGAGCTGGGAGACGACGCGCCCGGCGTGCTGCATCAGATAGCTGACGAGGCGGTACTCCTGAGGGGAGAGGTGGATCGGGACACCCTCGACCGTGACGGCCATCCGCCGGGTGTCCAAGACGGCCGGACCCTTGACGAGCACGGCGCTCGCTTGGCCCGCGGAACGGCGCACCAGGGCACGCAGACGCGCCAGCAGCTCCTCCATCCGGAAGGGCTTGGGAAGATAGTCGTCGGCGCCGGCGTCAATACCCTCGACCCGTTCATGCCAGTCGCCCCGCGCGGTCAGGATCAGCACCGGGAACCGCTGCCCGTTCGCCCGCCATTTGCGCAGGATCGAGAGCCCGTCCATCCTCGGCAGCCCCAGATCAAGGATCACCGCGGCATAGCTCTCGGTATCGCCTTTGAACCAGGCGGCCTCGCCGTCGGCCTCGTGATCGACAACGAAACCCGCGCCGCTCAGCGCGGCCACCAGGCCCTCGGCGAGCCGTGCATCGTCCTCGACCAAGAGCAGGCGCATCAATCCTCCTCCACCGCAATGATTTCGGCCGTCGGACCATCGACCAACACCTCCAGCACTCGCCCGTCGGGCGCGATCAGCTTGATCTCGTAGACCCAGCGCCTCTCGCCGAGCCAATTCTCACGCTCGAGCTCGACCTCGATGACCTCTCCGGGAACCGCGTCCGCAACTCCCCGCAGGATCTCGGCGATTGGGCGGACCTCGCCCTGCTGGAAGGCGTTCCGGGCACGGTCGTGATCATGACGCGCCTCGCCCACTCCCTCATGTCCCGGCGGATTCGCGAGAGACACGGACGGGGCGATCGCGGACGCCACGAGGGCGGCCAAGAGTCGACGACGATACGGCTGGGTGTTCATGGCAGCGATTATGAACCGAACCAAGCTGACCGTTTGCTGACAAGGGCGCACAGGATTTCGTCAGTGTCACCTCCGTAATCTGCACCCAACCGCGACCGGTAAGACAGGCAACGCGCTCTTCCGCAGTCGACCTCGGGGTCGGCCGGAGACGCTTCGGAGCCGCCGCAGCGGTCGTGGTTCAGATTCAATCGACAACGGAGAACATGCAGATGACGACAAACGCTATGGCCGCCTCGGCGACCCATCCATCTCGGGCTGCCGAGCTCGAACCCACGACCCGCATCCGTGTCTGGGATCCTCTGGTCCGGGTTTTTCATTGGGCACTGGTCGGCGGTTTCGCCACGGCTTTCATCGTCGAGGACGACCTTCTCGGCGTCCATGTCTGGGCCGGCTATCTGGTGTTGAGCCTGATCGCCGTTCGCCTGGTCTGGGGTGTGATCGGCACCCGTCACGCCCGATTCAGCGATTTTGTGCGCAAGCCGAGCGACGTCCTGGCCTATGTCCGAGACGCCCTGAGGCTGCGTGCACCGCGCTACCTGGGACACAACCCGGCCGGCGGCGCCATGGTGATCGCCCTGATGATCGCGGTCGCACTCACCGGACTGAGCGGGCTCGCGGTCTACGGCGCGGAGGAGCTCTCCGGTCCTCTGGCACCGCTGATGAGCGGCCTGCCGGGATCTTGGGGCCACTTCTTCGAGGAGGTCCACGAGGTCATGGCCAATCTCACGCTCGTGTTGATCTTGGCCCATGTGGCCGGCGTCATCTTCTCCAGTCTCTCGCATCGGGAAAACCTGATCGGCGGCATGATCACCGGATTGAAGCGGAAGAACATCTAAATGAGACCCGACATGAAAGCAACTCTAGCCGCTCTGATCCTCGTCTCCGGTGCCTTGGCAATCCCGGCCGCGTCCCTTGCCGGCGACGCGGCGGCAGGTGCCGCGGGTTGGACCAAGGAGTACCCACAAACGGACGGTTCACCGGCGCGCAGCTGCGTCACCTGCCACGGCCGTGACCTGACCAAACCCGGCCGACACGCGGTGACCAACAAGGTCATCGAGCCCTTGGCGCCATCGGTGAATCCGCAGCGCCTGACGGATCAGGCTAAGGTCGAGAAATGGCTGCTGCGCAACTGCCGCTGGACCCTCGGGCGGGAATGCACCGCCGGGGAGAAGGCCGATTTCATCAGTTACATCCAAACCCAGTAATCAGGAGCTGCCCCCCATGCGCACATCGACAAAGACGGTCGCCATACTGGCCATCGCAATCCTTTCATTGGGCGCCGTCGGCTTGGCGCTCGGCGATTCCGACGACGACGATCACGAAAGGCATGAAAAAGGCGACGGTTGGCTGAAATCCCGCCCCGATGTCGCCCCGGTCGTGAATGCGACCTACAGCGAGGAATGCGGCTCCTGCCACATGGCCTATCAGCCGGGTTTGCTGCCCGGCGATGCCTGGACGCAGATCATGAGTCCAGCCGGGTTGAGCGACCACTACGGCGACGACGCCTCGCTGGCCGACGACGTCCGCGCCGATATCACCGCGTTTCTGCTGAGCAACTCGGCCGACCAAGCCGAGCGTTCGCGCTCGCGAGCCTTTGCGGTGAGCGCGAACACATCGGCGTTGGGCCAAGGGACGGCGCTCCCGCGCATCACCGAGACCCGCTATTTCCTGCATGAGCACGACGAAATCCCGGCCCGTCTGGTGACCGGCAACCCGGAGGTCGGCAGCTTCAGCCAGTGCAACAGTTGCCACCGCGGCGCCGCCGAGGGTGTCTACAACGAAAAGCAGGTCTCCATCCCCGGTCACGGACGCTGGGACGACTGAGCCTTCTCGGGCTGCGTCGAGATCGGACCTTGATCTCATCCCCGGTGGCCGAGTGCGGCATCTGTGTCGGCGGGCCACCGGGGACCACTTTGATCGGACAGGCATCATGAGTACCGCAACCCTTTCAAGCCTGATCGGCGTTCTGATTCTCGCGCAGGTGGCCGGTTTCGCCCTGGTCGCCCGTCATCGCTTCCGAGGCAAGTTCCGCGCACTGCAAACCCAACGCGTTGGCGGCGAAGCGGGCGCGGCGCTGCATCGGCTATCCGACTTCTGCAAGCGGCACTAAACCTCGGCCGTTACGAATGCGATGTCTGCGGCCCGCCCCCGATGATGGCGGCGTTGGTTCCTGCGCTGGAAACCGCCGGCGTGCCGGCCTGGAATATCCACATCCGAATCCTTCGGCTCCGCCTCGCTGAATCGGGGCCAAACGGAATGTCATCGCAGCGGCGATGCCGAGGACCGCGAGGAGTGTCGCAACGACGACTGACCGGGATGCTTCGGGAGCCTGCGGCGGGATTGTGTTGCGTCCTGGTCGGCGGTACAAGACGGAGAGCGGTATCCGATTCGACAGGTTGGCTATCGCTCGATCGCGAAATACGAAAGGCCCGTGCATTCGCACCGGCTGCCGCGTACCTCGAACGGACGTACGCGCTGCGGTCTCATCCACCCCATGCACTCGTCGGAATCGGAGGACGACGGGAGGGCGGGAGGGCGGTGCGCACGCAGGATCCACGAGGGCACGTCACCGGCAGAGTTCCGATCCGGGCAATCAAAACAACAACGACGACCACCAGAGGAACCCGAAGATGATTGCAAACCCGAAAAGAAAGACGATGGCCTTCTCGGCCCTGCTCGTCGCCAGCGGTGCGTTCTGTGCTCCCGCGCTCGCCTCGCGGGCGCTCGAAACGGTGACGGCAATTGCCTTCGACACGGCGCCGACCCTAGACGGGGTGGCCGACGATGCGGTTTGGGCCGCAGCCGCACCGGCGAAGCTCCATTTCAAGAAGGGCGCGAATTTCGGCGATAAGGGCAGCACGGACGGCACCATTCGCGCGGCACGCGTCGGCGACGAGCTTTTTCTGCTGCTGCAGTACGAGGACCCGACCCATTCGGAGCGGCGCTCGCCTTACGTCAAACAGGCCGACGGCTCCTGGAAGAAGCTCAAGGATCCCGAAGACGTCGGTGGCGACAACAACAGCTTCTACGAAGACAAGGCCGCCCTGATCTGGCCGATCGACAACTCGATCCCTGACTTCGAGGCCGATGGCTGTTTCGCCGCGTGCCACGACGACGAGCCACCTAAGCCATACGGTAACAAGTACACTGAAAACGAAGGCGAGCGCGGCGATATGTGGCACATCAAGAGCGTGCGCACCGGCCCCGTTGGACAAGTCGACGACCAGTGGCTGGATCACACCCGCTTCGACCCGGAGACCGCGAAGAACGCCGGGCGAAAGAGCGACGCGAAGACCGGCGGCGGATACACGGACATCGAGCTGGTCGAGGGCATGCCGGAATTCATGGCCAGCGACGGCAAGGCCGCCAACAAAGGCGGGGCCTATTGGGTCATGGCTGACGACAAGGTCCCCTTCGACGAGAGTCGATTCGAGCCCGGCGATGAGGTCGCGTCCATCATGATCGCCCCCTTCGAGGGCGACCGCGGCGATATCGCGCTCGGGTTGTCCTGGAACGACGGGGTCTGGACGATGGAGATGCGGCGGAAGCTGGTCACCAGCAGCGAGACGGACGTGCAATTTGAAGATTTGACGGCCGCCTACCCGTTCGGCGTCTCGGTATTCGACAATGCCCAGGTCAGACATGCCTTTATGCAGAAGCCGATCGCATTGGTGTTCGAGGAATAGCGGCGCCGGGCGTTCGCGTTCTCGGGAGAGCCTCCCGTTTCCAGCCGCAGTCGGCCGGCGTGAATGTATTCACCGGGTGGGGTCATTGCCCCATCCGGATCCGGACATCGAACGCCGATGGCTCATGGCCGGAGGCCGATCGCTGGAGGCTTTCGTCACCCCAAAAGGAGCACCGCAGTGAGTCCGAGCACGCCCGAGTCCGCCGGATCAGCCGACACCGCCGGCTCGAACAGCAGACTCCTCCGTCTGGCCACCTACGCCTCGGTCGCGACGGCCTGTCTACTGATCCTGGCGAAGCTCGGAGCCTGGTTGGTTACGGGATCGGTCAGCGTGCTGGCCTCGTTGGTGGATTCCGCGATGGACGCGGGCGCCTCGCTGGTGAACCTGCTGGCGGTGCATTGGTCGCTGATGCCGCCGGATGCCGAGCATCGTTTCGGTCACGGGAAGGCCGAAGCCCTCGCCGCGCTCGGACAGGCGACCTTGATTGCCGGCTCGGCCGTGTTCCTCGGAGTGCAGGCGGTCGACCGTCTGCTCCATCCACAACCCATCGCGGAAGCCGGTGTCGGACTGCTCGTCATCGGTTTCGCGATCCTGATCACGCTCGCGTTGTTGGCGTTCCAACGGCACGTCATCCGCCGCACCGGGTCGGCGGCGATCCGGGCGGACGCCCTGCACTACGCGACAGACCTGGCCACGAATGCCGCGACCGTTGTGGCGTTGCTGCTTGCCTCCGCGGGCTGGTCCGGATTCGATCCGCTGTTCGGGCTGGCCATCGGGGCCTACATCCTCTACAGCGCCTTGCGGATCGGCTTCGACGCCGTCCAACTCCTGATGGACCGCGAGCTCCCCGAAGAGGCACGCCGCCGTATCCTGGACCTCGCAGCTTCGGTTCCCGGCGCACTGGGGGTGCATGGATTGCGGACACGCCGCTCCGGACAATCCCTGATTATCCAGCTCCATCTCGAGCTCGACGACACCTTGCCGCTGCTCGCCGCCCATCAGGTCGCGCTCGATGTCGAGGCGCGCATTCGTGATCTGCATCCGGACTCGGACATCACGATCCATCAGGATCCGGTCAGCCTCGGCGAAGAAAGCTTGCCTGGTTAAAACGCGCCCAAAACGGTATGCGACGTTTGTCGATGGGATCGACCCCGGCAGACTTGACGAGCGTTGGAATCCGCGCGGTTTAACGACGCGCGGTTTGCTCGGCCTCTGCCCCTCATCGAGATCGACAGGACTGAAGAGCCTGGACATCTCCCGAGCAACCTCATTCAACGGCCCGGCGCGACCCTGCGGGATATCAAGCACAGATTCGGCGATATCAAGCGCTCTTTTCTGTCTCCGATCAGTAAAACCTCAAATCCCGGCAACCGGGAAAAGAACTTGGATAGGCTCCTTCGACACTCGATCACGCAGACGAGACGCGAGGAGACACATCCAATGAGCACAATAAAATTAAGGTCTTGCGGTCGTCCACTCCCGAGCCTAGGGACGCGCCCGGCAACACTCCAAGCCCCGAACAGGACATCGATACCGGCACGGCGCGATATCCCGCTCGGCAACTGGATAGGCAACGAGATTGCCGCCGGGACCGGCATCCTGATCGCTATGCTGGCGGGAGCCTCGCTCGCGCTCCGGGTCGACACGGCGACCGCGCAAACCGCAGACGACGGCGGCGTGGTTTTGCCCGAGCTGGAGGTGACCGCAGATCGGATGCAGGATCTCCCGCCCGCGACCTTCGTCGCACCCATCGTCGAGGTCACGCCAGGTGTTCCGGCGGACGGCGGCGACCTGCTGCGCTCCGTCCCCGGTGTGAGCGGCTCCCGAATGGGCGGTTTCGGCATCGACCCCATCATCCGCGGCCAGACCGCCGGGCAGCTCAACATCCTGATCGACGGTGCCTATGCCTTCGGCGGCTGCCCCAACCGGATGGACCCGCCGACCGTCTATGTGGATCTGGACAACTACGACTCGGTCACCGTCATCAAGGGCTCGCAGACGGTCCGCTACGGCGGCGGCGGAACCGGCGGCACCATCCTGTTCGAGCGCGACACCCCGCGCTTCGAGCCCGACGAGGTCTACCGCGCACGCTTCACCGGCGGCATCACCGACAACTCGCACACCGCCAACCTGGGCGCGGACGTCACCGTCGGCATCCCCGAGGGCTTTGCACGCGCCACCGGCCAGTATCAGACCGCGGACAACTACGACGACGGCAACGGCAACCCGGTGCGCAGCGCGTACAACACCGAGGGCGCCGGTCTGTCGCTCGGCCTCACCCCGAACGACGACACCCGTGCCGTGCTGAGCTATGACTACACCCACGACTGGGATGTCCTCTATGCCGGCGCCGGCATGGACGGCATCTACAGCGACAGCGACCAGTGGCGCCTGCGGCTGGATCAGGACACCCCGATCGGCCCCTTCGCCGCGGTGAACGCGGAGTTCTACAGCGTCTCGGTCGATCACTTGATGGACAACTACAGCCTCCGGCCGCTCACCGGGATGTTTAAGATGCGCGCCCCCAGCACCGCCGACACCGCGGGCGGGCGTCTGACCGCGGCTCTGGAAGCGATGGGCATGAATTGGACCCTCGGGACCGATTATCTCCAGGTCGATCGCGATGCCACACGCTTTTGGAACTTCCAATCCACGGCGGTCGATGTCCCCAATTCCTATCTCTGGCCGGACGTGGTGAATTCCGACCTCGGCTTCTTCGTCGAGATCGAGCGCCCCTTGACCGAGCAATCCCGACTCACCGCCGGGCTGCGCTACGACCGCACCGAGGCCAGCGTCTCGCAGTCGCGTGCCGCGCTTGTGCCCGTCGGGCCGGCCTGGGTGCGTTCAGCCGATCAGTTGTATCGGGCCTACTATGGTGTCGGTGCCGAAGACACGGACGATGACAATCTCGGCGGATTCCTGACCTACGCGCACAACCTGGACGACGGCCTCTCGTTCTCAATCGGAGTCAGCCGCACCCTGCGCTCGGCCGATGCCACCGAACGCTACATTGCCTCCAACGCCCCGCCGTCGACGGTCGCGAACAATCAACGCTGGGTCGGTAACCCCGGTCTGGATCCCGAGGCACATCACCAGATCGGCGTAACACTGGCCAAGGTCGCCAAGCATTGGAACACCCAGCTCGACCTCTTCTACGACCGGGTCGACGACTACATCTTGCGGGATCGCGCCCACGGCCAGCCGGGGATCTTGCTGGCCGACGGCACCTTCATCTATCGGAATGTCGATGCGGAGCTCACCGGCGGTGAATGGACCGGCTCGATCGAATTCGCCCGACACTGGCGAGCCGGCGCGTCGCTGGCCTATGTCTATGCCCAGAATCGCACCGATTCCACGCCCATCGCGCAAACCCCGCCGCTCGGCGGCACCGTCAGCCTCGACTATCTCGCCGAGCGTTGGTCCATCGGCACCACCTTCATCTGGAACGACACGCAGAACCGCGTCGACGACAACCCGATCACCGGCAGCGGTCTGGACGTCGGCCCGACGCCCGGTTGGTGGATCCTCGATCTCTACGGTCAGGTCCGGATCTCCAAGTTCGCGACGCTCAGCCTCGGCGTCGACAACCTCTTCGATCGCGCCTACGCCTATGCCGTTAACCGCGCCAACGTTGATCCCTTCAACCCGGGTCCGGTGCAGGTCAACGAGCCGGGACGGCAGTTGTGGGCGCGGGCGTCGCTTGATTTTTGACGAAACGCGTCATCCTGGCCGGGGTATCTTCATCGATTGCATTAGTCCCATTCCGGGACTATTCTGCCCTGCATGCGAGTCATTGCCGTCTCCACGCTCCGCGCCTTCTGGCAGCGGCATCCAGATGCCGAGCAGCCGCTGAGGGCTTGGTTCGAGGAAGCCGCCAATGCCTCTTGGACGCAGCCATCCGACATCAAGGCGCTGTATCGTAGCGCAAGTATCCTTAAGAACCGTCGCGTCGTCTTCAATATCAAGGGCAATGACTACCGGCTGATCGTGGCCATTGCCTATAAGCTACAGATCGTCTACGTGAAGTTCATCGGCACTCACAAGGAATACGATGCCGTGGACGCGGAAACGGTTGACAGCACCTCATCGACCTAGAGCACACCATGGACATTCGCCCGATTCACACCGAAGCCGATTACAAAGCCACCCTCGACGAAATCTCGGCTCTCATGGAGGCTGATCCGGATTGGGGCACTCCCGAGGGCGATCGACTGGACATCTTGGCAACGCTCGTTCAGACATACGAAGCCAAGCACGCCCCCATCGATCCTCCCGACCCGGTCGAGGCCATCAAGTTTCGGATGGAGCAGAGTGGCCTGTCCGTCAAAGACCTGGAACCCTTCATCGGCAAGAGCAACCGGGTCTACGAAATCCTCAATCGCAAACGGCCGTTGACGCTGCCCATGATTCGCAGGCTGCACCGGCACCTCGGTATTCCCGCGGAGGTACTGATCGCAGAAACGGTGACCAGGTGATCGTCAACGCAGCGGCAAATCGCATAACCCCAGAGTAACCTTGGATCGCCGAAGCGTGGACACACCACCCACCCGCGTTCTCCTCCGCGCTCGCTTTGAAATCCGGTTCAGCGCCAATTCAGGTTCGGGAACGAGACTGCATTCGGGGCGAAGGCGACACATGGGTCGCCCTCGGCCAAGTCGGCTCGCTCTGACTCGCAGGGAAGACGAGCCACAAAGGCTACTCATCCGACCCAAGGGGACCAGGCGCATGCAGAGACCACGGCTAACGACCCTCGCCGTCTCGGTTGGACTCCTGTGGGTCACGGGTGGTGCCATCGCCGGTGATCGGCTCGACCACGACGAGATCAAGCAACTGCGCGAGGCCGGGCAGATCCTGCCGATGAGCGAGGTGATGGCCAGCGCCCAGACCGTGCAGCCCGGTCAGCTCGTCGAGGCCGAGCTCGAGCGCGGGGACGGCGCCTATCTCTACGAGATCAAGATCCTGGCCGCCGACGGGACGGTCCACAAGCTCGAGCTCGACGCCGCCACGGGCGAAGTGCTCAAGCACTGAACCGCGCTGAACCGCGTCGGGCACGCCATGCGCTCCTGTATCCTTAGGCGAGTTTTCGATCACCAACAGACGCCGCAGCAGACGCGGTTCAGGATATTGAATTCTTTTATCTTAAATCGCGTCGACTCCAAGGATCTCCTGTCGCTCCGGAGGTGGAGAGCTAGGCAAACGCCGCATGTCAGTCGGGACGCGATTTAATGCGCCTGCTGCTGGTCGAGGATGACGTCGCCCTCGCGGCCGAGCTGCAAAAGGCGCTCAAGGCCGCCGGCTTTGTCCTGGATCACGCCGCCGACGGGGTCACGGGCGAGGCGCTCGGCGCCGGCGAGCCCTACGACGCCATCGTTCTGGATCTCGGGCTCCCGGGGCGGCCCGGATTGACGGTGCTGCGCAATTGGCGTGTGCGCGGTGTGACGACACCTGTTCTCGTGCTCACCGCGCGCGACGCCTGGCACGAGCGCGTCGACGGACTCAAGGCCGGGGCCGATGACTATCTCGGCAAACCCTTTCATATGGAAGAGCTGATCGCGCGCCTGAATGCCCTGACACGACGCGCGGCCGGCAATCTGCGCAGCGGCATCGAGGTCGGTGGACTCTGTCTCGACGAGGACCTGCAGCGCGTCGTTCTTGCCGACGGCAGCGTTCGGGAGCTGACCGGAACCGAATTTCGGCTCCTCCGCTATCTGATGCTCAATCCCGACCGAATCCTCTCCAAAACCCGTATCATCGATCACGTTTACGACCTGGAAGCTGACCGGGGCAGCAATCTGATCGAGGTCTATGTGCGCCGTCTACGCGAGAAGATCGGCAAGGACCGCATCCAGACTCTACGCGGTCAAGGCTACCTCTTCCCGCGCCGATGAGATCGCTGGAAGGTCGTCTGCAGCTCGGCTTGGCCGCCAGCCTGGTCATCCTGATCGGGGCGGTCTGGTGGGTCGGTCATGCCGCCCTGCATCGCACCGCCGACGCCTTCGTCCTGTCGAGACTGGCGCACGATGCCGAGGGGCTTGTCGGTGCCCTATCCCGGACAGCCGACGGGCGACTCGACCTGGGGCAACAGCGGCTGACGCCGGTCTATCATCAGCCTTACTCCGGGCACTATTTCGTGATCGAGACGCACGACGGGCAACGCATCCGGTCGCGTTCGCTCTGGGATCAGGATCTCGCCGGTCGGCCGCTCGGACCGGGCATGTCGGAATATTGGCGCACCCTCGGCCCGGACCGGCAACGACTGCTGGTACTCGGGGGCGGCTATCGGTTGGAAGGGGCCGACTTCTCGCTTGCCGTGGCCGAGGATGTCACGCCGCTCGATCATGCCCTGGTGCACTACGAGCGGCTGTTCGCCGCGCTCGCTGTCGGAGGGCTGATCCTGATGCTGCTCGTGCAGCGCTTCGTCGTGCGACGGGCCTTCGCGACCCTGATCCCCGTCTACCGCGACATCGGACGCCTGGAGTCCGGCGAGACCGTCGCGCTCACCGAGCAGGTGCCGAGCGAGATTCTCCCCCTGGTGCGCAAGCTCAACCGACTGCTGCTGCTCTTCGCTCAACGCCTCGAGCGCTCGCGTACCGCGGCCGGTAACCTGTCACATGCGATCAAGGGTCCGCTCGGTCTATTGCGACAACAACTTCATGACCCGGCTCTCTCGGTCGATGCACCCGCACGCGAGGCGCTGATCGAGCAGGTCGAGCGTCTGCACCGTCTCGCCGAGCGCCAGCTCAAGCGCGCGCGCCTCGCGGGCGTCGGCGGGGCCGGACTGCGCTTCGATCCCGACGAGGAGCTTCCGACCCTCACCCGGCTCCTCGGCCGCATCCACGCTCCCAAGGTTCTCGACATCCAGCTCGACATCCGCACCTCCGGCCCGCTCGATGCCGACCGCGAGGACATGCTGGAGCTGCTCGGCAACCTACTCGACAATGCGTGCAAGTGGGCCGACAGGCGGGTTCGGTGCAGCCTGTGGCAGGACGGGCAAGAATTGGTCTTCAAGGTCGAGGACGACGGTCCCGGCTGCTCCGACACCGAGATCGCCGACATCACCGGTCGGGGCGTACGTCTCGACGAGGAGATCAGCGGTCACGGACTCGGCCTGGCGATCGCCAAGGAGATCGTCGAGAGCTATCGGGGGCACATCGCCTTTGGTCGCTCGTCCGCGCTCGGCGGCTTGTGCGCGCAGGTCAGATTGCCGGTGAGCGAATGAGGCATCGACGGCGCGACGATCCCAGGTTTTTCCAACAAACGGAGCTTCGCTCGCTGCTCTCGGACGATCTAACTACGCAGCCTCGCTCATCGGACGAACCCGTGGCGGCGGGAGTGCTCGACCCTCCGCTTTGAAATGCTTTACGACATCCTGCACGACGTCACAAAGCTCACCATAGAGAGCGATGGGATCGTCACCATGTATGCCGGTAATCAGATCAGGGCACTTTCCAATGTACACTTGATTCTCATCACTCCACTCCACCCATTTGTGGCATTTGTCGAAATCTTTCATTTGCTCACCATGTCGATTGCCCGCGCAACCTGCTTTTCTTGGTAGCGTTTTGCGTCGTCACCGGTCTTGCCGCTTCCGGTTACCGCACCTGTATACCTTGGATGGACAAGTTTTCGGTGGGAGCCTTTGCCTGCGCCCAGGATCTCTTCGAAGCCTGCATCCCTGGGGGCCGCCAAGAGGTCACGAATTTCCTGAGGCATCGATTCGCCTGTTTTTTTCGTGAGTTCAAGGTGTTTATAGGTTGGCACGGGCGACGTCTGACCTAGACTGACACGGGCCATCCGGGTGCTCGGCTTCAAGAGGATGTTTGGGTGTTAGCGTGAAGTTCGCCCCTGCCGTTATATCTTCAACCATGCCCGCGCCCATCGCCCCCCACAAGCGCCGCGAGGACGGGGCGCCACCCCATTGGGATCGCTCTCTCGATCCGCTCGCGCCAAGCGCTGTACCCAATATGATGCGCCCGTATTACGCGCGCCGGATCGAGGCATTTCTTCGTGAGTTACGTCCGGAGTCCTTGTCGCTTTTCCGCGAAGAGGAGCTCATGGGCTACCTGACAAAAGGTCTCAAGCCGATCTCAGTTGGTCGGTTGGGAGTTTCGCCATTCGGTGGACGCGCTGCAACTGCTCTTGTCGACGTGCCGCAAGTTCCCGCCGGGAGGGTGACGTCGTGGTTCGTTGCCTGTCACCGCACGCTAAGTTCGGCCGGCAGTCAATTGAAGGTTGAGCCTCGGCTCGCGCAGAGGCGCGACGATGAACCTCGGGTGTCAGGCGCAGCGGCATCATGCCTTTCAATCCGCGATCGGGCTGCTCGACCTTCAGGTAGGTCTCACCCTCGAACGTGATTACATCCCTTCGGATTCAGCACCGATTCAGTTTGACCCCCTAGACTCTCCCTCGTGCCCACCTCACGCAGGTCGCGATCGGAGCCATGTCCCGTACTCTCCTCATCATTCCGTTGATCGGTCTGCTTCTGGCCGATGCGGGCAGCGCCTCGGCGGCGACGCTCGCCGAAACGATCGATGCCGCGTTGACGCTGGCCGAGCAGACCCCACGGGTGACCGCCACGCGTCGAGAGGCGGATGCGATCCGCACGCAGGCGGGGAGTCTCGTCGCTCAAGATCCGGCGCTTCGGGTGAAATACCTGTCCGATCAATTGACCGAGGGTGGCGGAGCGACCGAATGGGAGGCGATGGTCGATCTTCCGCTTTGGTTACCGGGTCAGCGCGGCGCCCGTCAAGACGTGGCCGGTGCAATCGGCAGTCAAGCCGGGGCGCTCGAGCGCCTGCTGCGCTGGGAAATGGCCGGGCGGGTCCGGCAAGCCGCTTGGGAGCTGGCCTTCGCCGAGGGCCGGTTGCGCCAGGCCGAGATCGCGCTGGAGACCGCGCGCGCCTTGGAGGCAACGGTCGCCAAGCGCACGAATGCCGGTGAGCTCGCTCGGGTCGATCTCTTGACGGCCCGCCAGGAGACCCTCGGACGCGAAGTCGATCTTCAGTCCGCGCAGATCGAGTCCAGACAAGCACTCGAAACCTATCGGCACCTGACAGGCGAAGAACGTTTACCCGAATCCCTCGCCGAGTCCCCGCCCCCAGCCTCGCCGGCACCCGAGCTGCCGCCCGACCATCCGTTGCTGGTCGACAGTGACGGGGCTTTGGCCCGGGCGCGCGCCGAGCGCAAGCAGGTCGGGGTGGATCGGCGCGGTCATCCGATCCTGAGCCTCGGCGGCAAGCGCGCTCAGGCGATGCGGGGCGAGGACGCCCTGGACTCCTTGCAGATCGAAGTCAGCCTCCCCTTCGGTCTGGCCAGTCAATCGGCACCTGCCCTGGCGTCGGCCGAGCGGACCTACACCGAGCGGATCACCGAGCTGCATCGTGTCCGGCTCGAGGCCGAGCATACCCTGACCACTGCCGAGGTCGAACGTCTCGGCGCGGCCGAGGCATTGGGCGTCGCCGAGCGCCGACACGCGCTCGCACAGGACGCACTGCGTCTGATGCGCCGCGCCTTCGACCTCGGCGAGACCGATCTCGCCGAACTGCTGCGTGCCGAGGAGCGTGCTCGCATCGCGAGCATGGATTTGGAGCTGCGTCGCCTGGAGCAAGGCCGTGCCTTGGCCCGGCTCAATCAAGCCTTAGGAGTGATCCCGGAATGAGCCTGATCCGTCGTGTTGCCACCGCAGGACTGGGGCAGAAGCAGCCGCCGGCACCCGGCCGCCAGCCTCCGGCTGCAGGGTTGACCTGCTTTGTCGGGTCCGAGGTCGGGTCCCGGCAGGGTCGACGCGCCATCCGGCTTGCCGAAAACAGCAGGACGCAGAGGGCGCGGGGCCGGGCGCCGGAGGCTGGAAGCGGTCGGCTCCGCGTGACGCCAACCCTGTGTGTGCTCCTTGCGTTACTGGCGCAGGGCGGCACCGTCTCCGCCGCGAGCCTCATCGCCGTCGACGCCGACCAGCAGCGCGCGTTCGGCATCACCCTGACTACCCCGCTCCCGGCCGCCGAGACCCTGACGCGCCGGTACCCGGCCGAGGTGACGGTCCCGAACCGGCAGATGCGCGTCGTCGCCGCACCCCAGAGCGGCGTGCTGGAGAGTCTCCTGGTCGCCGAGGGCGAGCGGGTCGAGGTCGGACAGGTGTTGGCCGAGTTGCGCAGTCCCGAGCTGGTGGACGCCCAGAGTCAGTATCTGGAATCACTGACCCGGCTTGAGCTGATCGAAAGCGAGCTGGCGCGAGATCGCACGCTGTTTGGCGAAGGCATTATCGCCGAGCGACGTCTGCTCGAGAGCCAGTCCAAACAGCGCGAGCTGACGACGCTTGTCGAGCAACGTCTTCAGCTGCTCGAGCTGGCCGGTTTCAGCAGCGAGGACATCATGACCCTTGCGCGTACACGTCGGCTCACCAGTCGGCTCCCGGTGCGCGCGCCCATCCGCGGCGTGGTCTTGGAGCAGATGGTGAGCACGGGTCAGTCGGTCGCGACCGCCTCGCCGCTCTATCGTGTGGCCGAGCTCAATCCCTTGTGGCTCGAGATCCATGTGCCCGTAGAGCGCATTGTCGGCCTACAGGAAGGCGGGCGGGTCCTCCTGCCCCGAGAGGGCACCGCCGGGACCGTCGTGACCATCGGGCGGATGGTCCATGATCAGGACCAGGGCGTGCTGGTGCGCGCCGAAATCAGCGAGGGGATCGAGCGTCTGCGTCCGGGCCAATTCGTCGAGGTGCAATTGAGCGCCGAGGCTGAAGGCGAGAGTTGGCGGGTTCCGACGGAGGCGGTGGTCCGCCATGCCGGTAACGCCTATGTGTTCGTCAGCCGGGGCGACGGCTTCGAGGCGCTCCCGGTGCGCGTGCTCGCCGAGGAGGAAGGCAGTGCCGTCGTCGCGGGTGACCTGACAGCGACCGATCGCATCGCCGTCACGGGTGTCGTGGCTGTCAAGGCGGCCTGGCTCGGGGGCGCCGAATAATGCTCGCCCGTCTGATCCAGTTCGCGCTGACCCAGCGGCTTCTCGTGCTGCTGGCCATGATGGCGCTCATCGGCGGCGGCTGGATGGCCTTTAAGTCCACCCCGATCGACGCCTTCCCGGATGTCTCGACCACGCAGGTGAAGATCATCGTGAAGGCGCCCGGGATGACACCGGAAGAGGTCGAGACGCGCATCACCAATCGGATCGAGCTGGAGATGCTCGGCATCCCGCACCAGACGATGCTGCGCTCCATCGCCAAGTATGCCCTGACCGACATCACCCTGGATTTCGCCGAGGGCACGGATATCTACTGGGCGCGTCAGCAGGTTGCCGAACGCCTGGGCGGCATTTGGGCCGATCTGCCGGAGGGGGTGGAAGGAGGGCTTGCGCCCATGACCACGCCGCTTGGCGAGATGTTCATGTTCAGCATCGAGGGCGGGGATCTGAGCCTGGAGGCGCGTCGCGACCTGCTCGACTGGACCATCCGCCCGGCCTTGCGTGCCGTACCCGGAGTGGCCGACGTCAACGCGCTCGGCGGTCTGGTCACCACCTTCGAGGTGGTGCCGGACAATGCACGGATGGCCGCACGGGGCGTCCGACTCGCGGATCTGACCACGGCGATCACGGCGAACAACCGCAACGACGGCGCCGGACGCCTGAGCGCGGGCGAGGAGGTCCTGTTGGTCCGCAGCGAAGGGGCCATCAAGACACTGGATGATCTCGCCGCCATCGTGGTGGGGGGCGATTCACGTCAGCCGGTCAGGGTCGCCGATGTTGCCGAGGTGCGTTTCGGTGCACTGACCCGTTACGGCGCGGTCACGCGAAACGGCACCGGCGAGGCGGTCGAGGGTCTGGTCCTGGCGCTGCGCGGGGCCAATGCGCGGGAGGTCGTTCGGGGCATCCATGCCAAACTCGACGAGCTGGCGCCGGCGCTGCCGGAGGGTGTGAGCATCGACGTCTTCTACGATCGCGGAGTCCTGGTCGACAAGGCGGTCCATACCGTCACCAAGGCTCTGGTCGAGGCGACGGTCCTCGTCCTGATCCTCCTGGTGCTTTTCCTCGGCGACCTGCGCGCGGCCCTGACGGTTGCCCTCATTCTGCCCCTCTCGGCTCTGGCAACCTTCATCCTCATGCATCAGTTCGGGTTGTCGGCAAATCTCATGTCGCTGGGCGGGTTGGCCATCGCCATCGGCATGCTGGTCGACGCGGCGGTCGTGGTCGTCGAAAACCTCGTCACTCAGCTCAATCGAGGCAGTGCGGGCGGACGACTGCCGCGCCTGCACATCCTGTATCGCGCCACGCGCGAGGTGGCGCTGCCGGTCTCGTCCGGCATCCTGGTCATCATCATCGTCTTCCTGCCCTTGCTGACGCTGCAGGGACTCGAGGGCAAGCTGTTCATGCCGGTGGCGCTGACCATCGTCTTCGCCTTGGCCAGCTCGTTGCTGCTCTCGCTCACGGTCATCCCGGTACTGGCCTCGTATCTGTTGGGCAAAGGCGCCGCACACGGCGAGGGCGAGCACGCCGAGCCCTGGCTGGTGCGCATCCTCACCCGCATCTATGTGCCGGTGCTCGACTGGAGCCTTCGCCATCAGTGGGTCCTGCTGGGCGGAGCGCTGGCCTTGCTGGTCGCCGCGGGCGCCCTCTATACCCAGGTCGGCAAGTCCTTCATGCCGACCATGGACGAGGGTGACCTGATCGTCCAATTGGAGAAGCTGCCCTCGATCAACCTGGCCGAGTCCATCGCCATCGACCAACGCGTCCAGGCGGCCATCCTCGCCGAGGTGCCCGAGGTCGAGTCGATCATCGCCCGCACCGGCTCCGACGAGCTGGGCCTCGACCCGATGGGGCTCAACCAGACCGACAGCTTCCTGGTCCTCAAGCCGCATGATACCTGGCGCTTCCAGACCAAGGACGAGCTCATGGATGCCATCCGCACGGTGCTGGACCGCTTCCCGGGCATGGACTACGCCTTCACGCAACCGATCGAGATGCGGGTCTCAGAGATGTTGACGGGGGTGCGCGGCGATCTCGCCGTGAAGATCTTCGGCCCCGACTCCAAGCGACTCAACGGGCTCGCCGAGCAGATCGTGGGCGTTCTGGAGGGCATCGCCGGTGCGCAGGACGTCTATACCCCCCGCAACGACGGCGCCCAATACCTGAATCTGGTGGTCGACCGTCTGGAGGCCGGGCGACTGGGGGTGGACGCGGACGCCTTGGCCGATCTGCTTCGCGCCCAGGTCGAGGGACTGACGGTCGGGACTCTGGATGTCGAGGGCAAACGCCGCCCGTTGCTGGTACGTGGTCCCGAGGCGCTGCGCGAGTCGCCCTCGCGCTTCGCCGGACTCCAGGTGTCCTTGCCCGACGGGCGCGCCGTGCCGCTGAACAACCTGGTGCGAATTGAGCGCATGGAGGGACCGGTCGCGATCGGACGCGAGCGCGGCAGCCGCATGGCGGTCGCTATCGCGAACGTCGACGGCCGCGACCTGGTGGGCTTCGTCGCCGAGGCGCGTGCAGCGGTCGCCGAGAACGTCGAGCTGCCGCCCGGCTATTGGCTGGAATGGGGCGGCGAGTTCGAGAACCAGCAGCGCGCCGCGGCGCGCCTAGCCTTAGTGGTGCCGGTGGCGCTGGTGCTGATCTTCCTGGTGCTCTTCTCGACCTTCGGCTCGGTGAAGCAGGCCGTGTTGGTGCTCTCGAACGTGCCCTTCGCCATGATCGGCGGCGTCTTCGCCCTGGCGCTCACCGGTGAATATCTCTCGGTGCCCGCCTCGGTCGGTTTTATCGCCCTGCTCGGCATCGCGGTACTGAACGGCGTGGTGATGGTCACCTACTTCAATCAACTGCGTGCACTCGGCCGACCCATGCAGGAGGTGGTCGTCGAAGGGGCAAGACGACGCCTGCGACCGGTGCTCATGACCGCGAGCATCGCCGCCTTCGGACTGGTACCGCTGCTCTTCGCGACCGGACCCGGATCCGAGATCCAGCGCCCGCTGGCGATCGTGGTCATCGGCGGCTTGGTCTCGGCCACCCTGCTCACGCTCATCCTGTTGCCGATCCTCTACCGACGTTTCGGTGCGGAACGGATCTAATCAGCCGAGGGCGACGGCCATTGTCTCGAAATGGGGCGATGCCCGACACCAGGGACTCACGACCTTACGGAGGGCAACACGCATGTCGAAATCAACCTTGAACGCTTTGGCCGCGGTGTTGCTCACGGCCACGGCCTTGATCCCGAGTCATGCGGCCGAGCTGAAGCTGCTCATCGACGACACGACATCGGTGATCCCGACCGAGGTCACCTACCGAGTCTCGCCCGAAGGGCTCGAGGTGAAGGGTTGGGTCGCAAAGCGTCATCCGCACTCCGGGCGAATACTCGGTCATGTGGAGATCCGGCTGCTCGACGACGCCGGCGCGGTGCTCGCTCAGAAAGACACCTACATGGTGCACTATTCACCGACACGGACCAATCCGCAGAAGGCCAGCTTCAGCACCTTGCTCCCGGAGGTGCCGAAAGAGACGGCGACGATCGAGGTCGCGCACCGGGTCGGTAAGACCATGGACGGGAACTGAGCGCCGCCAGGCGCACCGACGCGATTTCATGACCCGATCGGAGACCGAGACATGCCACACCATCTACTCCATCTGATTGTCCCTTTACAGGCGGAAGACGCGCTCGTGGAGTGGCTATTGGAGCGCGAGGACATCCCCGGTTTCACCAGCAGCGCGGTTGCCGGACACGGTTCGTCCGAGCGTTCCATGACCACCGCCGAGCAGGTCGCCGGTCGCAGTCGTCGGGTCATGTTCATGTTGCTGCTCCCCGAGGAAACCGCTCAAGCGGTCCTCGCCGGCTTGAGTCAGGATTTCGGGGCCAGCGGTATCCATTATTGGCTGGTGCCCGCCATCGAGCAGGGGCGATTGATCTGATCCGCGACAGCCTTTTCGGTGGTTGGGTATCGGCGGCTTAAAAGGCCTCGACCCGACGCAGAAAGCTCGCGAAACGCGGCAGTCCGTTTGTCGTCCGCCCGTGATATTTGAAGTTGACGACGCTGCCTAAGGGCGGCGGGTCGTCGCGCTCGACATCGCTGAAACCGGTGCCGAGCCGAAATCGGGTGCCATCCGCTTCCTCGACCACGAGTGATCCCAAGCGTCCTTCATGTCGCCCTTGACCGGGGACATAGGCGACCACCCGGGCGTCGCCCTCCAGATAGGGTTTGACCTTGAGTAGATCCGCGGAGCGTCCGATGCGGTAGAGGGAATCCCGCCGATGCAAGATCAAGCCCTCGCCGCCCGCGACGACGACTTGATTCAAGGCTGCCATCAAGGCGTCGTGATCGGCAACGCGGGTCTGCTCGACCAGATCGAGGAAGGGACTCGGCGAGGCTGCGACCAGCCCGCGCAGCACCTTCAGGCGGGTCTCGAAATCGCCCGGGTGGCCCGGCAGGTCGAACACCATGTAGCGGACTCGACGCCATGCGTCTTCGTCCGGCTCGGATCGTCGGACCGTGCCCGACAGGAGGGCAAAGGTGCCGCGGCCCATCCAGAGCTCTCCGTCGAGTGCAACCGCGGGAAAATCGGTCGTGAACCAAGCGGGCGCCGTGATGGGCATGCCGCCGCGCGTGATGAAACGGCGGCCGTCCCAGTAGCCGCGCACGCCGTCGAGTTTCTCGCTGACCAGGTAACCCTCGAGATCGATGCCGGGGCGATAGACCTCCCCAAGTGCCAGAGCGGGCACCGGCCGTGTCGACGACGTGCTCGCGGGGGCGAGCGGGGTCGCCGACACATCCCCGGCAGCGATCGCTCCCTCGGGCGTTGCGGCAGCCGGGCCGGATAGCAGGCCGAGAAGAAGCAGGGGGAGTCCTGATCGAAGACTGGACCTGTGCGGCATCGATCACGTTCCGTTGATTTCTCGATGGCAACACTGTAGCTCAATTAGGCGTCGACACAAAATCGACGTACACGAGAAGATCATTAAACCGCCGCAGCATGGCTGCTGCGCCATAGGTGTCAACGGACCACTCAGGCCCTACATCACGCCGCCCTGAACCGTCGTGCGCTTGGCCCTCCAACCAAATCCGATTGTTCTACTCAATACATTAAATCCGTCCTGCTGCATTCTTTCCTGTGCGGACATGGGCTAACGTGACGGTATTGTTGCGCTGCACAAAAATCGTCCCGACGACCTCTGGACATTTGACCCGAGCGCTCGGCCTTACGGCCGCTTGTCAGGACCACAAGACCATGACTGCTTCGACTCACTACGACGTCCTCATCGTCGGTGCCGGCGTCACCGGTACCGCACTCCTCTATCAGCTGGCGAAATTCACCGACCTGAACCGCCTCTGCCTGGTCGAAAAATACGACAGCATCGCAACGGTCAACTCGCACGCGCACAACAACAGTCAAACCATCCACTGCGGCGACATCGAGACCAACTACACCCTGGAGAAGGCGCGCGCCATCAAGCGCACCGCCTACATGGTCATCAACTACGCGACCAAGCTAGCCCAGCGCGATCGCGATCGCATCATCCACCGAATGCCGAAGATGGTGCTGGGCGTCGGCGAGACCGAATGTCGCTACATCCGTGATCGCTACGAGCGCTTTAAGGAGTTGTACCCGCGCATGGAGCTGCTCGAGCGTAAAGACATCGCCGATATCGAGCCCAACGTCGCCCTTGTGGACGGCACTTGGCGCAAGGAGGAGATCGTCGCCACGGGCACACGGGATGATTATTGTGCCGTCGACTTCCAAGCCCTGGCTCAATCCTTCTCGGCGGATTGCGTGCGGCTGGACCGACAGACGTCTAAGCAGATCACCCAGTTGTTCTCGACCAAGGTCGACAAGATCCGCCGCGATGGCCAGGACTACGTCTTGGAGACCAACCGGGGGTTGTTGAAGGCGCGGGCACTCGTTGTCTGCGCGGGTGGACACTCGCTCTTGATGGCGCAGGAGATGGGGCTCGGGTTGGACTACTCCTGCATGCCGGTCGCCGGGTCCTTCTATTTCGCCCCCGAGGCGCTGCACGGCAAGGTCTACACAGTTCAGAATCCGAGCCTACCGTTCGCCGCGGTCCACGGCGACCACGACATCAAGGAAAGCGGCAAGACCCGCTTCGGACCGACCGCCTTCATGCTGCCGATGCTCGAGCGGTACAACCGCGACAGCATCCCGGAGTTCTTCAAGGTCCTGAGGTTCGATCGACGCGTTGCCGCGGCCTTTTGGGCTATGCTCAAGGAGCGCGATATCCGCCACTACATCCTGCGCAACCTCCTCTACGAGGTACCGGGCCTGAATCGCCATTTCTTCGTGCGCGAGATCCGCAAGATCGTTCCCTCGATCAAGGCGGCCGACATCAGCTATGCCGAGCGCTTCGGCGGGCTGCGACCCCAGTTGATCGACAAGACCTCCGGCAAGCTGCGCATGGGCGAGGCCAAGATCACCAACGGGAGCGGACTCATTTTCAACATGACCCCTTCGCCCGGCGGTACAAGTTGTCTGGGCAGCGGCGAGACCGACATGCGCTCGATTGCCGCCTATTTAGGCGCCCGAATCGACGAGCAGGGCTTGGCCAGCGAGCTTCTGATGGGTTACGAGGATACGCGCGGGCAGGGTGACGCAGCGGCGGCCGTGGAGACTGAATCGGATGCGGTGGCGCTAGCCGAGGCGGTCTAAAATGAATCGCGTCCTCGGGGGCTTATGCTTTGCTTGAGGGGAGTTTCACCCTCGGCATAACCTGAAGCGTTTCAGCAGGACGCGATTCAGAGGCTAAAAGCGAGGAAAGGATTACAAGCGACGCACTTTCTGGTCGGCAAGCACTGTAGGGGTAAGCGCACCGCAGTCCACCAACGCCTGCGCAGACCTCGGTGGACTTCGCTCCGACGCGTCCACCCTACGGCCGGTCTATCATCAAGGCCCGGTATCCGGGCGGCGCCTTAGAGCCGAGCCAGGACAATCCTTTCGAAAAAGTATCCTAAACCGCGTCAACACCGAGCCCATGGGCTCGCGCAACCGCGAGCCCCATCCCAAAACATTCCCTATCGCACCGGACGCGGTTTAGCCGTGGTAGGGCCGACTGAGCTCATGAACCGCCGCCACCATCGCCCCGGCATGCTCCGGATTCACGTC
Source organism: Thiocapsa bogorovii (assembly GCF_021228795.1). Classification (NCBI taxonomy): domain Bacteria; kingdom Pseudomonadati; phylum Pseudomonadota; class Gammaproteobacteria; order Chromatiales; family Chromatiaceae; genus Thiocapsa; species Thiocapsa bogorovii. Next base: position 2,884,927 of record NZ_CP089309.1, on the reverse strand, counting down.
CGGAGTGATCCCGTGCCCGAGGTTGAAGACATGACCCGGACCCTTGCCGTAGCTGGCGAGCACGCGCGCCACCTCTTCGCGGATCCGCTCGGGTGAGGCGTAGAGCGCGCAAGGGTCGAGATTACCCTGCAGCGAGACACGGTCACCGGTCAGGATGCGCGCGTCGGCCAGATCCGTCGTCCAGTCCACGCCGAGTCCGTCGCAACCGGTGTCGGCCATGTGATTCAGCCACTGACCGCCGTTCTTGGTGAAGAGGATCACCGGTACGGCGCGTCCCTCCGCCTCGCGATTCAACCCCTCGACCACGCGCTGCATGTAGGCCAGGGAGAATTCCCGATAGTTGGCCGGCGCCAGCGCACCGCCCCAGGTATCGAAGATCATGGTCGCTTGCGCGCCGCGTGCAATCTGGGCGTTCAGATAAGCGATCACCGCATCCGCTGTCTTGGCCAAGAGGGCGTGGAGGAGGTCCGGGCGGTCGAACATCATCCCTTTCGCATGCGAGAAGTTCTTCGCGCCTCCGCCCTCGACCATGTAGGTCGCCAGGGTCCAGGGGCTGCCGGAGAAGCCGATCAAGGGCACGCGGCCGGCGAGCTCGCGTCGAATGGTCGAGACGGCATCCATCACGTAACGCAGCTCGTCCTCCGGATCCGGCACAGCGATCCGATCCACATCCGTCTGCGTACGCACCGGCCTCTCGAAATGCGGCCCTTCGCCCTCGGCGAAATACAGACCCAGCCCCATCGCATCCGGCACGGTCAGGATGTCCGAGAAGAGGATGGCGGCATCCAACGGAAAACGCTCCAACGGCTGCAGCGTGACCTCACAGGCCAACTCCGGATTCTTGCACAGATCCATGAAGCTGCCGGCCTTCGCGCGCGTCGCACGGTACTCGGGCAGATAGCGGCCTGCTTGGCGCATCATCCAAACCGGCGTGTATTCAACGGGTTCGCGCATCACTGCACGAAGGAAGGTGTCATTGATGAGTGGCGTCATGAAGCAGGACCTGGGCAGTCGAGTAGAAGGGTCTCGGTGGTTCGGGCGCCCATTCTACTACGGGTTTCGCTCATGACGAGGTTGCGAAGGTCGGCGCTGCTCAAGTCCGCCATTGCGGTGGGGGCACCGGATCGAGGGGCAGGCCGAACAGCGACCGCTCGTCCGAGGGGGAGGCCTTGGGATCGGCCGACTGTATAAGTCTGTTCACGAAAGAACCAGAGTTCTGTGGATAAGGTGTGACCTCCTGGACGGCCTTATTTTGCACACCGGTTACGCACAGGTTGGGCAACTCTCCGGGAACACCCAAAGATCGTTCCAACTAATTGAGTTAATATATTTTTTCGGCACGGTCGAGTTATCCACAGAGCTTATTAAGATTACTGTCTTTTTATTTAAACTATTTTAAATAAGGATCCGGCCGGGAAACCGGTCGATCCCGCTCGCAGGGCTCCGAGAATCATCCAACAGACTGAATTAATATATTTTTCGTGCGCATCCCTGCGTCTGACTTCACCTCTCCTCGGTTGGAGCCAACCGACAACAACGCATGTCATGCGGGAGCTGGTTTCAGTAGAATCCGGGCGATGGATGTGTCCGCCCTTCTCGATCCCCTCAACGACGCTCAGCGCGCGGCCGTCGGCGCTGAGTCAGGTAACCTTTTGGTGCTCGCCGGCGCCGGGTCCGGCAAGACGCGTGTCCTGGTGCATCGCATCGCCTGGTTGGTCCAGGTGCAACAGGTGCCGTCTTATGCCGTGCTCGCGGTCACCTTCACCAACAAAGCGGCGCGCGAGATGCGCGGTCGGATCGAGACCATGCTCGGAGTGCCGATCGGCGGGATGTGGGTCGGTACCTTTCACGGGCTCGCCCATCGCTTTCTGCGCGCCCATTGGCAAGACGCCGGGCTCCCGCAGCATTTCCAGATCTTGGATTCAGATGACCAATTCCGTCTGATCAAGCGCATCCTCAAGGCGATGCAGCTGGACGAGGCCCGTTGGCCGCCGCGTCAGGTGCAGGCTTTCATCAACAAGCAGAAAGACGAGGGTCTGCGGCCGAACCACCTGGACGGCGGCGGCGACTTCTTCACGGATAAGATGATTGCGGTCTATCGTCAGTACGAGGAGGAGCGCGCACGCTCGGGCCTGCTGGACTTCGCCGATCTGCTGCTCAAGACTCTGGAGCTGCTGCGCGAGCGTACGGATATCCTGCAGCACTACCAGCGACGCTTCGCGCATATCCTGGTGGACGAGTTCCAGGATACGAACGCCATCCAGTACGCCTGGCTGCGCTTACTTGCCGGGACGAACGACAACCTCTTCGCCGTGGGCGACGACGATCAGTCGATCTACGGCTGGCGCGGCGCAAAGGTTGAAAATATCCAATCGTTTCAGTGGGATTATCCAAACACGCAGGTCATCCGGCTGGAGCAGAATTACCGTTCGAGCGGCAACATTCTGGCTGCGGCCAACGCCCTGATTGCCCACAATCCGAGCCGTCTCGGGAAAAACCTCTGGACCCAAGACGGCGAGGGCGAGCCGATTCGACGTTACACGGCGTTCAACGAAGTCGACGAGGCGCGCTTCGTCGTGGAGCGGATTCGCCGCTTTACGCAAAACGAAGGGCATCGGCGCGACGAATGCGCGATCCTCTATCGCACGACGGCCCAGTCACGTCTTTTCGAAGAGGCGCTGATCCAGGCGCAGATCCCGTATCGGGTGTACGGTGGACTGCGATTCTTCGAACGCGCCGAGATCCGTGATGCGCTGGCCTATCTGCGTCTGGTCGCCAACCCGGACGACGATGCCGCCTTCGAGCGCGTGGTCAACACACCGAACCGTGGCATCGGTGCCCGCACCCTGGACTTGTTGCGCCAGCAAGCACGCGAGACACGGGTGTCGCTCTGGCAGGCGGCGGCCGATCTGACCGGGACTTCGGTTCTGGGGCCGAGGGGCGGTGCCGCACTGCATGGATTCATGGATCTGATCCGAGAGCAGCGCCGAGCGCGCGAGGGTCTGGCGTTGCACGAGTTGGTGACTGCCCTGATCGAGTCGGCCGGCTTGCCGGATTTCTATAAAAAAAACAAGGACGGCAAAGGCCAGGATCGAGTGGAGAACCTCGAGCAGCTGGTCGACACGGCCGCGCGCTTCGAGGAGGACCTGCACGAGGAAGAGACGGACGCGCTTGCGGTCTTTCTTGCGCATGCTGCTCTGGAAGCGGGCGACACCCAGGCCGACGGTTTCGAGGACAGCGTGCAACTCATGACACTACACAGCGCGAAGGGGCTGGAATTTCCGGTGGTCTTCCTGGTCGGGCTGGAAGAGGGCCTGTTCCCCCACAGTCTGTCGGCGGAGGACCCGAGCCGGCTCGAAGAGGAGCGCCGACTCTGCTATGTCGGCATGACACGCGCGATGCGCGAGCTTTATGTCACCCACGCAGAGAGCCGGCGGCTCTACGGCCGGGAGGAGTCCCCGATGCCTTCGCGGTTCCTGCGCGAGGTCCCGCCCGGATTGGTCGAAGAGGTCCGGGCGCGCAGCGCGGCCCGCCGTGCGGCGTCAGGACTGAGTCCGAGTCTGACATCGACGTCGAGCGGCGACACCGGTCTCTTCAGGCTCGGACAACGTGTGGTTCACCCGAAGTTCGGCGAGGGCGTGGTCCTGAACAGCGAGGGTCGCGGATCCGCGGCTCGGATACAGGTCAATTTTCAGAAGGCCGGCGCCAAATGGCTGGTCCTGGCCTATGCTCGGCTTGAGCCGGCGAGCTGACTCCAGGGACCGGAGCAACCAACCAAACCGGGTGGCCGGCCGGTCGGGCGCACTGCGACCGGCGGCATCTCTCGGCACACACGGTTTCACTCTCAACCCGACGACGGCAAGACTTCACCATGTCCCAGACCGAAAGCTTCGAAGACCTCCTCAAGCAGTTCGACCAGACCCATCCGGGATCCAGCACGAAGGAGCCGGGGGTCGGGGACAAGGTCCGCGGGGTCTTGGTCTCGATCGGCGATGAGTATGCTTTCGTCGATCTGGGCGGCAAGTCCGAGGGTCGTCTCGATGTTTCGGCACTTAAAGATGCCGAAGGCAATTTGAAGTCTGCCGTCGGCGACACGGTCGAGACGCATGTCACCGGAAAGGACGAGGATTCCGGGACGCTCCTGCTCGGCAGTCAGCACGGGCACCGCTATCACGGGATCGAGGAGGTCGAAGGCGCCTATCGGCAAGGGCTCCCGGTGCAAGGTCAGGTCACCGCGGCCGTCAAAGGCGGCGTCGAGGTCCAAGTGGCCGGGCTGCGTGCCTTCTGTCCGGCCTCTCAGGTCGACATCCGCTTCATCGAAGACCTCTCCGAGCTTGTCGGCCAGCGGTTCGATTTCCGCATCACCAAGTTCGAAGGCGGCCGACGACCGAATCTGGTCGTATCGCGTAAGGTGCTGCTCGAAGAGGAGCAACACCGGCGTGCCGAGGAGACGCGGGCGCAACTGCACGAAGGTGCGGTGCTGTCCGGGGTTGTCACCTCGCTGAAGGACTATGGGGCGTTCGTCGATATCGGCGGTCTCGAGGGCATGATCCACATCAGTCAACTGGCCTTCGGTCATGTGAAGCATCCCGGGGAGATCCTCAGCGTCGGGCAGCCCGTCGAGGTCTCGGTCCTGCGCATCGAGCCGCCGAGCGGTCCGAAAAGCCGGGAGAAGATTGCGCTCTCGATCCGTGCACTTGCCCGCGATCCTTGGCAAGAAGCCGCCGACAACTTCCCCGTCGGTCAGCGCGTGAGCGGTACGGTGAGTCGACTGCAACCCTTCGGTGCTTTCGTCGAGCTCGCCCCCGGGATCGACGGTCTCGTCCATATTAGCGAGCTCGGCGCCGGGCGCCGCGTGAATCATCCGAGCGAGGTCATCAACGTCGGGGACCCTGTCGAAGCAACCGTCTTGGCGGTCGACTCGGAGCGACGTCGGATCAGTCTGTCGCTCGACGACACCAAGGGATTCGAAGCGGGATCGCAGGCGCCTGGCGTCACGCCCGGGGCACCCGTCGCAGAGGCCGCGGAGAAGACCTTGGGTAGCTTCGGCGCGCTTTTGCAGGAATCCTTGAAGAAAGGCCGATCGTAGGTGTCTTCGGGCCTTCTCAGACTCGAATGCAGTCCGGGGACCACGGATTCCGCCGTTGGCACCCGGGCCCACGGCAAACAGATCATCAACACGCAGATTGGAGGACGGGGATGCAACGCCGCGATTTCATCAAAGGGGTCGGTGCTGGCTCGCTGGCTGTCGGGGCGCTGGCCAGCGGTATGGAGTCGGCTCATGCCAAGGCCGAATACTCTTGGAAGATGGTCACCACCTGGCCGAAGAACTTCCCGGGCCTCGGCACCGGCGCGAACAACCTCGCTGCCTTGATCGGCGAAATGAGCGGTGGTCGAATCGAGGTCAAGGTCTTCGGTGCCGGCGAGCTCGTCCCCGCCTTCGAGATCTTCGATGCAGTTTCGCGCGGGACCGCCGAGATGGGCCACGGCTCGGCCTATTACTGGAAAGGCAAGAGCGAGGCCGCTCAGTTTTTCTCCACCGTGCCGTTCGGTCTGACGGCACAGGAGATGAACGGCTGGATCTACCATGGCGGCGGGATGGAGCTCTGGACCGAACTCTACGCCCAATTCGGTTTGGTCCCTGCGCCTGCCGGGAACACCGGCGTTCAGATGGGTGGTTGGTTCAACAAGGAAATCAACTCGGTCGATGACCTGAAAGGTTTGAAGATGCGCATCCCGGGCCTCGGCGGCGAGGTCTTGGCGCGGGCCGGTGGTATTCCGGTCAATCTGCCCGGAGGAGAGCTTTTTACCGCATTGCAGAATGGTACGATCGATGCGACCGAGTGGGTCGGCCCCTACAACGATCTTGCGTTCGGTCTCTACAAGGCGGCCAAGTATTACTATTATCCGGGCTGGCACGAGCCGGGCACCATCCTGGAGGCCATGATCAACAAGAAGGTCTACGACGGGCTGCCGCCCGATCTGCAATCGATCGTGATGAACGCCTGCAAAGTCGTCAATCAGGACATGCTCGCCGAGTACACCGCGCGCAACCCGGTCGCGCTGCAGACCCTGATCACCAAGCACAATGTCGACCTGCGACGCTTTCCGAGCGACGTCGTCCTCAAGCTGCGAGCACTCTCAGACGAGGTCGTCGCGGAGATCGCGCAGAAGGACGAGTTTTCGTCCAAGGTCTACAGCTCCTACAAAAAATTCCTCAGCCAAAGCAAGGAGTGGAGCGGAATCGGGGAGTTGACCTACCTGCAGGCACGCGATCAGGCGTGACCGAATCCGCAAGCAGCGGCGGCGCGCAGGCGTTGCCGCTTGCGCTCTACGTGCATGCCCCCTGGTGTGTCAGCAAATGTCCCTATTGCGATTTCAACTCGCATGCCGCGGACGCCCCGCCGTTCGAACCCTATGTGACACGCCTGCTGGCGGATCTGGACCTCGAGCTCGATCGGCCCGGTGCACGACGACCGCTGGCCTCGGTATTCATCGGCGGCGGAACACCCAGCCTTTTCCCCGGCCCGGCGGTTCGGCGGTTGCTCGACGGTATTCGGGAGCGTGCTGATCTCGTCCCGGGGATCGAGATGACCCTCGAGGCGAATCCGGGGACACGCGATGCGGCCCGTTTTGCGCATTATCGTGAGGCGGGGATCAATCGGCTGTCGATCGGGGTACAAAGCCTCTCGGCCCCCCGTTTGCGTGCGCTCGGACGGATTCACGGACCGGACGAGGTTTACGACACCCTGCGGATGGCTCGCGCGGCCGGCTTCGACAATCTCAATCTGGACATGATGTTTGCGCTTCCCGAGCAAAACCTTGCAGAGGCACGAGAGGATCTCGAAGGGCTGATCGCTCTGGAACCCGAGCATATTTCTTACTATCAACTGACGCTCGAGCCCAACACAGCGTTTTATGCGCGCCCTCCTCGTGTACCGGATCCCGACTTGGCAGCGGACATGGCGGAACAGGGTCTAGAGGCCCTTGCTCTGGCCGGCTACAGACAATACGAGGTCTCCGCCCATGCGCGGGACGGAGCGCGGTGTCGCCACAATCTCAACTATTGGGAGTTTGGCGACTATCTAGGTATCGGCGCGGGCGCTCACGGCAAGCTGACCCGGGAGGACGCGGCCCGGGACGGCCGGCAGGTTTCGCGAACCGCCAAACGCCGCCACCCCGCGGCATATTTGGAGACATCCCTTGAAACCCTGCTCAGCAGCACGCGGATCTTGTGCGAACAGGATCTCGTGTTTGAGTTTGCACTCAACGCCCTGCGCCTGACCGAGGGATTCCCGCGTGACCTCCTCACACGCACCACCGGACTGCCTTGGTCACGCGTTTCGCAAATCGTCCTCGGCGCCGAGGGTGACGGCATGCTCCGGATCCTTTCCGAACGCGTCGAACCTACTGATCGGGGTCGTCGCTTCCTCGACGACCTCGTCGGGCGTTTCGCGACCGGATGATGGTCATTCCCGGCAAGAGGCGCTCGGGCGAGGAAAGGGCAATCGAGCCGCAACACAGGGTTGCGGGTGTGCGCCGGGGGTTGTATTCTACCGCGTTCCATCGATTTTTCAGCGCCCGATCGGGGCCAACGCCAACGCCAGGGTCATCATGAAAGAAGGAATCCATCCCAACTACGCCGACGTCAAGGTGGTCTGCAGCTGCGGTAACGAGTTTACGACCCGCTCAACCTTGGGCAAAGAAATGCACGTCGAGGTTTGTTCGTCTTGCCATCCTTTCTACACCGGCAAGCAAAAGGTCCTCGACACCGCCGGGCGTGTCGACAAGTTCAGGCGCAAATACGCACGCTGATGCGCATGCACCGGGCGCTTTCGGGCCCGGTGCTCCCCGGCTTGTCGTCCGAGCCGGCTCCCCCGGTGTGACGCCCGGTCCCTCCGGATATGCCGACCGGCTCATCCGCGCTACTCCAGGATCTCTCCCGAGCACGACCGTGGTCGACGCAGGATGGCGACGGTCTCGAACCCGATCGAGCCTCCGCAAAACAACCCGTCGATTGCCAGACACGACCACGCTCCCGCACGTCGGGTCACGCATGGTGATGCGGGTGTAAGATAGCCCGCGGGGGCCGAGTCCGTCTGAGCCCCTAGAGGCCACGGCGACGAGGCTGGTCCGCGCGACCGTGGTCAACGGACCACTGATCGGAGAAACTGCCACGTGAACAAGATCACCATCATCGGCGCTGGCCGAGTCGGCGAGACGACGGCGCAGATCCTGGCCGAAGAAGAGCTTTGTCGCGAGATAGCCCTCATGGATATTCGCGAGGGAATCCCCGAGGGGATTGCCTTGGATATCCTTCAAATGGCTCCTTTCTTCGAATTCGATTGCGCGATCAACGGCAGCAACGATCCGCAAATCCTCAGGGACTCGGATCTGGTCATCGTCACCGCGGGGCTGCCGCGAAAGCCGGGCATGTCACGTTCGGATGTGCTCGAGGCGAATGTCCGCATCATCGACGGCGTCACCGATCAGATCATGCAATATGCGCCCGATGCGATGGTGCTGATCGTCTCCAATCCGGTCGATACACTGACCTATCGGGTCGCACAGCGGACAGGCTGGGACCGCAGTCGGATCTTCGGACAGGCCGGCGTCCTCGACGCCTCGCGCATGGCAAGCTTCATCGCTCAGGAAACCGGTTTTTCGGCGCTCGACATCACGACCATGGTGCTCGGCGGACATGGCGACACGATGGTGCCCGTGCCGCGTTTTTGCACCATCAACGGGATCCCGATCTCGCACTTCATCTCCGAGGAGCGTATCGAGGCCATCATGGAGCGTACGCGCCAAGGCGGTGCAGAGATCCTCGCCTTGCGCAAGAACTCCAGCGCCTACGATGCGCCCGGGGCCGCGGTTGCCGCTATGGTCGACGCGATCGTCAACAATCGCAGGCGACTGCTCTCCTGTGTCGCCCTGCTCGAGGGTGAATACGGCGAAAGCGACATCGCCATGGGCGTTCCCTGTGTCCTCGGCGAGCGAGGCATGGAGTCGATCGTGGAGCTCGATCTGAATAAGCGCGAGCGCACAGACTTCGACCGTTCGGCAAGCGCGGTACGGGCCGACATCGAGCGTCTGCGCAACCTATCCCTGTCGTGAGGTTGGGCTGATAATTGCTTGTTTCCGTCGTGCCCGACGGCGCCGGGCCGAGTCGTTGCCCCTTCTTCGACAAAGCAGCGTGCACGTCGACGACCGAAGAGGATGCCGCGACCGACCCCGGCAGATCGGGCTTGTTTGCCGGAGCGCCGCACTCGAGACTCGAGACCAATACACCAACATCGGCGGGGCGACGCCCCGAAGACGGCCAGGAGCGAGTTTATGGCGAACCAAACGATCACCATCACGAACAATGTCACGGGCGAGAGCTTCGATTTCCCGTTACGCTCCGGCAGCGTCGGCCCGTCCGCCGCAGATATCTCCTCCCTTTATAAAGAGGCCGGAATTTTTACGTATGACCCCGGCTTCATGTCGACGGCGAGTTGCCACAGCGCCATCACCTACATCGACGGCGAGGACGGGATTCTCCTCTATCGGGGCTATCCGATCGAGCAGCTCGCAACCAAGGCGAGTTTTCTGGAAGTTGCCTATCTGCTCCTCTACGGTGAGCTACCCGTCGAAAAAGAGCTGGTTGGGTTCGAGAAGCTGATCACTCGCCACACCATGCTGAATGAAAACCTGAAGGACTTTCTCAACGGTTTCCATTACGACGCCCATCCCATGGCGATCCTGATCGGGGTCGTCGGATCACTCTCGGCTTTCTATCACGACTCGCTTAGCGTCAACGATGCACGCCACCGCGAGATATCGGCGCACCGTCTCATCGCAAAGCTTCCGACCATTGCTGCTGCGGCTTACAAGCACAGCATCGGCGAACCGATCATGTATCCCCGAAACGATCTGAGGTATTGCGCGAACTTTCTGCACATGATGTTCGCCACGCCCTGCGAGGTCTATAAGCCCACACTGATCGCCGAGAAGGCGATGAACCTGCTTTTCATTCTCCATGCCGACCACGAACAGAACGCCAGCACCTCGACGGTGCGTCTCGCCGGCAGCTCCGGCGCGAATCCCTTTGCCTGTGTCGCGGCGGGGATCGCCTCGCTCTGGGGTCCTGCGCACGGGGGCGCGAACGAAGCGGTTTTGGACATGCTCCATGAGATCGGAGATGTCAAGAACGTCCAACGCTATATGGAAAAGGCCAAGGACAAGGACGACCCATTTCGCCTGATGGGTTTCGGGCACCGGGTCTACAAGAACTACGACCCGCGGGCGAAGATCATTCGCGAGGTCTGTCACCAGGTGCTCGAAGAGCTCGCCGATACCAACAACCCGTTGTTTGAATTGGCGATGAAATTGGAAGAAATCGCTCTCAGCGACGAATATTTCGTTGAGCGGAAACTCTATCCGAACGTCGACTTTTACTCCGGGATCATCTACCAGGCGCTCGGCATACCGCGCAATATGTTTACCGTCATGTTCGCCGTGGCCCGCACGGTCGGATGGGTATCGCACTGGATGGAAATGATGTCGGACCCCAACAATCGAATCGGCCGACCCCGCCAGATTTACCATGGCCCCACCCAGAGAGACTACCTACCCATCTCGAAGCGATAAGAGAAACGCCGATCCGATCGTTGCGTCAGTTGTCGAATGCCATGAGACGAGCCACTTCGTGCCGATCCGCTCCGCGCTGCGTACGTTCCGTGACGGGATCCAAAGGTGGATTGCGTAAGGCCCGACGCGGCAGCACGATCAGCTCGATACGGACGTCTCCGGCCACGAATCGAAAGGCTGGATGGGCGCAGCGCAGCCCGTCCGGATAGCGCATCGCCCGCTCGGCCTCGCGCCACGGGATACGTAGGTCGAGCAGCGTAAAGATCACGTCCTCGGCGCGATCGGCAAACAACAGAAGCTCGATGCCTGATCCGCAGCCGAGCGCACCGCTGAGTGCACTGCCAATCAATCGAGGCGCGAAGGCGTCGAGTTGCTCCATCGCCTGGAGGGCAGCCGCGCGGATGCGTCGCAACTCCTCCCCGTCGGCCGGACCCATGAAGAGCCGACGTTGCGCCAGAACTGCGTCCTGCACCGCTTCGTTGCTCGGCCAACGACGCCGATCCTGCACGCCGAAACGTTCGGCGGCCTTCCGCCTAGCCCGGTCGAAGTCTTCCAGACCTTGTTCGAGGACGATTCGAGCGGCCTCGTAGGCAAGTCGCTCGCGCTGGGCGTCGATCCGTTCTCTCGTCGGCATGGCGTACCTCATTCACTTGCGCCCCGGAATCGGCGATTCGTTCATACGCTCAAAGTCCGCGCATAGGTGTTCGGCGTGTCTATAATGGGGCCAGCCAAGGCTTGGCCCCGGCGCGGGGCCTGAGCGCACCGGAAAAACGCACCGGACGCTCGTCCACTCGCGCGGCGAACCGAAACAGAACGGAAATCACCCTACGAAATGGCGATGTTCGGCCTCAGCAATAAAATAAAACCCCTCGTCGGGATCGACATCAGCTCGACGGCGATCAAGCTCATCGAACTGTCGCGATTGCCCGTCGAGACGGCCGCAGCGTATCGAGTCGAATGTTTCGCGATCGAACCCCTCCCGCCGGGCGCACTTGTCGAAAAGAAAATCGCGGATCTCGATCGCGTCGCGGCTGCGATCCGCAGAGCCGTCGGCAACACCGGAACGCGCGCAAAGCGTGCCGCAGTTGCCGTTGCCGGCTCTGCGGTGATCACCAAGGTGATCGCCATGGCCGGAACCCTCAGCGACGCCGAGATGGAGAACCAGATCCAGCTCGAAGCAGATCAATACATCCCGTATCCGTTGGAGGAGGTCAATCTCGATTTCCAGGTCGTGGGGCCGACCAAGGGTAACCCATCGATGGTGGACGTACTCTTGGTCGCCTCGCGTCAAGAGAACGTCGAAGACCGCGTGGGCGCGCTCGAAGCCGCGGGGTTGACCCCGGCGGTCGTCGATGTCGAGGCCTATGCGATGGAGAACGCCTGTTCGCTGATCCTCGACGAGGAAGCGCCGGCCGAAACCGAGCTCGAGGCCACTCGAACGGTAGCCGTGGCCGACGTCGGTGCCGCGACAACGACCTTGCATGTGATGCACGAGGGGCAGATCGTTTACACGCGCGAGCAGAATTTCGGAGGTCAGCAATTGCTCGACGAGGTCCAGCGCCGTTACGGCCTGTCGCGCGAGGTGGCTCTCGGGAAGATCCTCGACGGAGATGTCGCCGAGGGATACGAGATCGATGTGCTCGGACCTTTCAAGGAGGCTTTGGCACAACAGATCGGGCGAGCGCTGCAATTCTTTTATTCCGGGACCAGCTTCAATCGCGTGGATCGACTCCTGCTTGCGGGTCGACCGGCAAGCATCCCCGGGATCGATCTCCTGATGGCCGAGCGCCTCAAGCTGCCCGCCGGTGTCGCGAACCCCTTTCGTCGCATGTCCGTCTCACCGAGCGTCAACACCCAGGAATTGATGCGGGAGGCACCCGGAATGATGGTTGCCGTCGGATTGGCCTTGCGAGGGTTCGACTAGATGACCCGCATCAACCTTCTGCCTTGGCGGGAAGAGGCGCGGCAACGGCGACGCAAGGAGTTTGCTGCCGCAGGGGGTCTTGCACTTGTCTTTACGCTGCTTCTGGCCGTATTGGTCCACTTGCAGATCGAAGGGAGGATCGGCGATCAGCAGGCCAGAAACCAACTCCTTGACGGCGAGATCGCGCAATTGAACCGTCAGATCAAGGAGATACAGGATCTTGAGAAGATCAAGGCGGATCTCTTATCGCGTATGGAGATCATCCAAGAGCTTCAGGAGAGCCGCCCGGAGATCGTGCGTCTGTTCGAGGAGCTGGTGGTGACGATTCCCGAAGGGGTGTATCTCACCAAACTGGAGCAGACCGGCCGGACCGTCGTCGTCGAGGGGCGCGCGCAGTCGAATGCAAGGGTCTCCGCCTTCATGCGAAACATCGAGGCATCGACGTGGATCGGCAGCCCTCGCCTGCTCTTGATCGAGGACAAGACCGGCACCGGCCTGAGCCAGTTTCGCTTGGCGTTCGATCAAGTCAGTCCCTCGGCGGATGCCGCACCGATGCAGACCCACGTACCTCAGGGCACGCGATCGGAGACGCTACTCATGGCCGACACTCGCCGATGAGGAGACGTGCGGAGACCTCCGGATGGACCTGAGCGAGCTCAACCAACTCGATCTCAACAGCGTCGGCGAGTGGCCGATCTCGGTCAAAGTGATCGCGATTCTGCTCGCTTGCATCGCTTTGGGCGGGGCCGTCTTTTATTTCGATACGCAGGAGCAGTTGGGTCGACTCGAGCGTGCCGAAGCAGCCGAGCGCGATCTGCGCGCGTCGTTCGAGACCAAGCAGCGCAAAGCGGCCAATCTCGAAGGGTATCGCCAGCAGATCGAAGAGATGAAGGAATCCTTCGGAGCGATGCTCCGTCAGCTGCCGAACCGAACCGAGGTCGCCTCGCTCCTGGTCGACGTCTCTCAAACCGGGCTTGCCGCCGGGCTCGAGTTCGAGCTGTTTCAACCGGGCAGCGAGCAGCTGAAGGACTTTTACGCCGAGCTCCCGATCCAGATTCGAGTGACCGGGAGTTATCACGACTTTGGGCGCTTCGTCAGCGGATTGGCATCCTTGCCGCGCATCGTGACCGTCCATGACTCGAAGATCAGCGACGCCGGCGGACGGACCGGCAGCGGGGCAGCGAAACTGTCGCTGCAGGCAACGGTGAAGACCTACCGCTATCTCGACGAGGGCGCCGAACAGTGAGCAGGCGACTGCGCTCGGCCTGCATGCTCGGGACGATGGTCTTGGTCGCGTTGCTCCTATGGGGGTGCGACCGCAGCGGGACGCAAGAGCTCAGGGCCTACGTCGAGGAGATCAAGACGCGCTCGCCGAGTCCGATCGAGCCTCTGCCGGAGATCCAACCCGTCGATGCCTTCATCTTCGAGCCCAACGGACGCCGGGACCCGTTCGTGATGGACACGCAAACCGCCGCGGCGGCCCGGACGGACGACAGTCTCGCACCTGATCCGCTGCGACCCAAGGAAGAGCTCGAGAGCTACCCCCTGGATTCGCTGCGCATGGTGGGCACGGTTCAGCAGCAAGATACGCGCTGGGCATTGGTTCGAACCCGCGAAGGCTTGGTCTATCGCGTGCGGGTCGGAAATTATCTCGGAATGAACAACGGGCAGATCGTGGATATCACCGACGACGCTATCCGGGTGACGGAGATCGTCTCCGAGATACCCGGTGACTGGCGCGAACGCTCGGCCACGCTCGCTCTCACCCCGTGACAGGCAGAGGCATGCCGTGATGAACAGCCCCTATCGACTGCGCCCGCGCGGACTCCGCGGCACCCTCCGAGTGGTGCTCCAGTGCGTCGCTCTGCTCGGTGTGTCCATCGGCGCGGCAGATGTTGGCGCCGTCGATCTCACGGATGTCGAGTTCGCGGCACAACCGGGGAATCGCGTGGAGATCCAGCTCCTCTTCTCCGGTCCGGTCAGCGCTCCGCAGACCTTCGACACCGTGTCTCCGGCGCGGATCGCACTGGATTTCGAGGGTGTCGCGAACCGACTCGAGCGCAGAGCCGTCCCGATCGGCGTGGGTCCGGTCCATAGCCTGGTCGCGGTGGAGGCGAGCGATCGCGCGCGTGTGGTGATCAATCTCAACGATTCGGTGCCGTACCGGGTGACCACCGAAGGCAATCGCGTGCGGGTCGATATCGACGCTCGGAGTGAGCCGGAAGCGGCCCCGGCCCCGTCGCCGGCGTCTGCTGCCGCGCGGGCACAGCCCCGGGCGCCGGCTTCCGCACCTTGGGATCGTCCCGCCTCGGACGGAGGCAGCGCCCCGGGGCCGAGTGTTCGCGACATCGATTTTCGTCGAGGCCCCGAGGGCGAGGGGCGTGTCCTGATCACGCTTCCGAGTGCGACAACCCGGGTCACCGTGCGGGAGCAGGGAAGCCGTGTTCTTGTCGACGTCATCGATGCGGCGCTTCCCCAGCGTTTGTTTCGCCGGCTCGACGTCGTGGACTTCGCAACACCCGTCGTGGCAATCGAGTCCCGGCCCAAGGGACGCAATGTCGAGGTCAACGTCCAGACCGGCAGCGACTTCGAGTACATGGCCTATCAGACCGACAACCTCTTCACGCTGGAGCTACGCCCCCTGACCTCGGCCGAAAAGGAGCGTCTCGCGCGGGAAAAGGTCGTTTACGACGGGGAGCGGCTCTCGCTGAATTTCCAGGACATCGAGGTGCGGGCGGTCCTGCAGTTGCTCGCCGACTTCACCGATCTGAACCTGGTGGCGAGCGATTCGGTGGGCGGCAACATTACCTTGCGCTTGAAGAATGTCCCCTGGGATCAGGCGCTCGACATTATCCTCAAGACCAAGAACCTGACCAAGCGCCAGGAAGGCAACGTCATCATGGTGGGTCCTTTCGACGAGATCGTCGGACATGAAGAGCGCACCCTGACCGCCGATCAGCGTCTCGAGGAGTTGGCACCGATTCGCTCGGAGTTCATTCCGGTCAAGTTCGCCAAGGCCGCGGAGATCGCCGCCTTCATTCGGGGTGCATCCAGCCTGCAGTCGACCGCCAGGGCCCAATCGGGGCTGGGCGCGACCGGCCGCGATGCACGCCAGTTCGATCGCACCGTAAGCGAATCCACGAAAGACTCTATCCTCACGCCGGGGCGCGGCAGCGTGACCTTCGACGAGCGTACCAACACCCTCCTGGTCATGGATACCTCTGCTCGCCTGGACCAGATCCGCGAGATCGTCGCCCGGCTGGACATCCCGGTCCGGCAGGTGATGATCGAGTCCCGAGTGGTCATCGCCAACAACGACTTCACGCGCGATCTGGGCGTACGCTTCGGTCTCGCGACCTCGATGGGCGCTCTGTACAACAACGAGATGCTCATCGGCGGTGGCCTACCCGGCAATCTGACCGGACGCGGCAACTATGACGCCGGACCCTTCGGGCTGAACACTGCCGGCGAGCCGAACAACTCGATCATCCTCAACCCCGTCGCGACCGACACCCCTTCCCTGCTCGTGAACCTCCCGGCAGCCGATCCTTCGGGCGCGGTCAACTTCCTGATCGGGAAGGTCGGCTCTTACCTGCTTCAACTGGAGCTTTCGGCCATGCAACGCGAGGGACGGGGCGAGGTGATCTCGAGTCCGCGCGTCATCACCTCCGATCAAAAGGAGGCGAGGATCGAGGTAGGCAAGAAGATCCCCTATTCGACCACCTCTCAAGACGGGACGAACGTGCAGTTCGAGAACGCCACCTTGAGTCTCACCGTCACGCCCGCGATTACACCCGACGACCGGATCATCATGGATCTGGTCGTGACCAAGGATGAACCCGATTTCAGCCGTGTCGTGGACGGAACCCCGACCATCAACACGCGCGAGATCGAAACGCGAGTCTTGGTCGACAACGGAGAGACCGTCGTTTTAGGCGGTGTCTACGAGCGGACCAAGATCTTTGCAAAGGAGCAGGTCCCGTGGCTGGGAGACGTGCCGGTCCTCGGGCGTCTCTTCAAACAAGAGGCTCGTGAAGACAACAACTCGGAGCTCCTGATCTTTGTCACGCCGAAGATCCTCAAGGGCGACCTGATTGGAAACTAGTGGAGCAGTGCAGAGATTCCGAGAACCTCCGAGAACATTGTCGTTGGTGCAATGGTGGTCGTAATCGCTGGTCGATTACGACAACGACAACGCGCGGTCTCGACACATCTACCCTGTTGCACTAGCCACGGCCGCCCCCTTGAGCGGCAACCCCAACCCGCAGCGAAGACTCCATGAAGTTCAAAGGGTTGCGTTTTTTCTCGTGTTGTCTCGATCGGGCGGTGATCGAGCGCTCCGGCGTTCGTTCAGCGCTCGCGTCGTCTTCCTTACCGCGCTCGGGTCGGGCATCGTTGCCCTTGCCCGCGCGCCGAAAATCTGGCATACCTTTCCTATGATGCGCGCACAGAACATTTTTATCGTCGGCCCGATGGGCGCCGGCAAGAGTACGGTCGGACGGCAGCTCGCCGAGACGCTTTCCTACACCTTCAAGGACAGCGACCAGGAGATCCAGCGCCGCACCGGGGTGGACATCCCGACCATCTTCGAGTTCGAGGGCGAAACAGGATTTCGCGCCCGCGAGCGCCAAGTCATCGAGGAGCTGGTGAACGAGGAGCGGATCGTGCTCGCGACCGGCGGCGGGGTCATCTTGTCGCCGGAGAATCGGCAAGACTTGGCTGCGCGGGGCGTTGTCATCTATCTGCATTGCAGCCCGGAACAGCAATACGCCCGCACCGCCCGCGACCGGAATCGCCCCTTGTTGGACACGGATGATCCACTTGCGAAACTGCGCGAGCTGATGGAGGAGCGTGAGCCGCTCTATCGCCAGGTGGCCGATATGGTCGTTTCGACCGAAAAGCGGGGCACCAGCTCCGTGGTGAAGGAGATCTCTCGACGGTTGGAATCCGAAGAGATCTGAACGGCGTCCCGAGCAAGCCCCGGTGTTGACCGGATGGCCGTCTTCATCCCTGACCGAGGTGGCGGCGGACCAGGTTCAGGATAACCCTGGCGGCGTCGCTCCCGATAAGACCCTCATTCACTTGCGCCCCGAAGACCTGGACGGAGCATGACGCACGTCGAGGCAGCATGATCGGAGAAACGCCATGTCTTGGAGCCTCAACGTCGCCCTCGGGGCGCGTGCCTATCCCATTCACATCGGTACCGGCCTGATCTCGGATCCGGATCTCTACCGGCCGCATTTGTTCAGCTCGCAGGTCATGATCGTGACCAACGAGACGGTTGCGCCGTTGTACCTGGACGCGGTTCGCTCGGCGCTGGAGGGATATCACGTCGAGGAGGTGGTGCTGCCCGACGGCGAGCAGCACAAGACAGTGGAGGTCTGGAACCGAATCTTCGACGCCTTGCTGCAGGCGCGTTTCGGACGCGACTGTGCGCTGGTGGCGCTCGGCGGGGGCGTGGTGGGCGATATGGCGGGATTCGCCGCCGCCTGTTATCAGCGCGGGGTCGGCTTTATCCAGGTGCCTACGACCTTGCTGGCGCAGGTGGACTCATCGGTGGGGGGCAAGACCGGCATCAACCATCCTGCCGGGAAAAACATGATCGGCGCCTTCCACCAGCCCAGGGCGGTGATCGCAGACACCGCGACCTTGGCGACATTGCCGCAACGCGAGCTCTCCGCCGGGTTGGCCGAAGTTCTGAAATACGGGCTCATCCGCGACGCGACCTTCCTCGCTTGGCTGGAAACGCATATGGCCGAGCTGCTTGCACGCGACGCCGACGCCTTGGCCTACATCATCCGCCGCTCCTGCGAGATCAAGGCCGAGATCGTTGCGGAAGACGAGCTCGAGGCGGGGCAGCGCGCGCTGCTCAACCTCGGGCACACCTTCGGGCATGCCATCGAGACCGCGACCGGTTACGGAACCTGGCTTCATGGCGAAGCGGTCGGGGTCGGAATCTGCATGGCAGCCGATCTCTCCGCCCGTAAGGGTTGGCTTACCGAGGGGGATGTCGAGCGGGTGCGCCGGCTCGTCGCAAGCGCGGGCCTGCCTGTCGCCGCCCCGGACGATCTCTCCGCCGATCGCTTTCTCCAGCTCATGGCGGTCGACAAAAAGGTTCAGGATGGTCAACTGCGCCTCGTCCTGCTGCAACAACCAGGGGACGCGGTCGTGACGGGCGACGTCGACCCAAATCTTCTGCGCGCGACCCTCGACTCCGCTGCCTGCTAAACCGCGTCCCTCCAAAGGTCGGAAGGATTCTTGAGCCCGACACACCATGAAAATGACGCATTTCACTCTGGAGGCGGTTCGCTTGCACTGCTTTAGGGCAGGCCGTCCGTCTCGCGCACGGCGATAGGGCGTCTTCGCGTCGAGCCGCGACGGCCTCGACAGGATTCGCCGAACCCGACGCGCACTCTCTAACCCCCGTCGGCACGGCGGTTTCGGCACGCGGAAGTCCAGGACCGCAAGGTCGCCCGCATCCCTTCGATGGCCTCGTGGATGTCGAGAAATGTGGCACAGCATCTGCTGAGTCGGTATGCTTCAGGGTTTTGCGGTGACTCGGCGACGATCTTCGTCCTGACTCGGACGGTCGACAACCACCTCCCCGCGCGAATCACGACACCATTGTGATGTCGGGCCTCGGTTGCGACAATCACACACAGGTTTGAAGGTGTAAGCGCGCGCGTCGCGACTGCACAATCCCCGGCAACATGCTCCCGTATCAGCGAGGTCAATGATGAGCCTTCGTGCCTATCCGCCCGCACAGGGTCTCTATGACCCGGCCAACGAACGCGATTCCTGCGGGGTCGGGTTCGTCTGCAACATCAAGAACAGCAAAAGCCATGCAATCGTCAGGCAGGGCCTGGAGATCCTGAAGCGTCTCGCCCACCGAGGCGCGGTCGGCGCGGATCCGAAGGCCGGCGACGGTGCAGGTATCCTGGTGCAGATCCCGGACGCCTTTCTTCGTGCGCGGGTCGCCTTCGACTTGCCGCCGATCGGCGAGTACGGGGTCGGCATGGTCTTCCTGCCCCGCGAGGCGGATGCGCGTGCGCTGATGCAGGACATCATCGATCGCCACGTCCGCGAGGGCGGACAGCGCGTGCTGGGTTGGCGAGACGTCCCGGTCGACAACAGCGATCTGGGCCAGAGCGTGCTACCGACCGAACCGCTGGTCCAGCAGGTGTTCATCGCCCGCGGCGAGAACTGTGCCGATCAGGACGCCTTCGAACGAAAGCTCTTCGTGATCCGCAAGCGGATGGACAACGAGATCCGCGGCGCCGGATATGATCAAACCTCTTACTACACCGCCTCGCTATCGTCGCGCACGCTCAACTACAAGGGCATGTTGCTCGCCGATCAGGTCGGCAACTACTACCTGGACCTCTCGGACGAGGGCTTCGAGTCCGCCATCGCGTTGGTGCATCAGCGCTTCTCGACCAATACCTTCCCGACCTGGGATCTGGCACAGCCGTTCCGCATGATCTGCCACAACGGCGAGATCAATACCCTGCGCGGCAACGTCAACTGGATGGCCGCGCGCCGACACACTATGCGCTCGGAGATCCTCGGCGAAGACCTCGACACGATCTGGCCCCTGATCCCGGAAGGCCAGTCGGACTCCGCGTGCTTCGACAATGCGCTTGAGCTGCTGGTGATGGGCGGTTATTCGCTCGCGCACGCGATGATGGTGCTGATCCCGGAAGCCTGGACCGGCAATCGCCTGATGGACGAGAAGCGGCGCGCCTTCTACGAATACCACACGGCGTTGATGGAGCCCTGGGACGGTCCCGCTGCGGTCGCCTTTACGGACGGGCGCCAGATCGGTGCGACGCTGGATCGCAACGGGCTGCGACCGGCGCGTTACCTCGTGACCAAAGACGACATGGTCGTGATGGCCTCCGAGATGGGCGTGCTCGACATCGCCGAGGAACGTATCGTCAAAAAGTGGCGTCTGCAGCCCGGTAAGATGCTCCTGATCGATCTTGAGCAGGGCCGCATCATCGACGATGCCGAGATCAAGACCGAACTCGCCGAGGCCAAGCCCTACGGCGAATGGCTCAAGAAGACGCAAATCCGACTCGACGAGCTGCCGACGAGCGTCGGACCGATGTCTCCGGACGATGCCACCCTGTTGGACGCCCAGCAGGCCTTCGGCTACACGCAAGAAGATATCAAGTTCCTCTTGAGCCCGATGATCCTCACGGGTCAAGAGGCCGTCGGCTCGATGGGTGCGGATAACCCGCCGTCTGTGCTGTCGAGCCGGCCCAAGCACCTTTCGACCTATTTCAAACAAAATTTCGCACAGGTCACCAATCCGCCGATCGACCCGATCCGTGAAGAGTTGGTGATGTCGCTGGTGTGCATGATCGGGCCGCGGCCGAACCTGCTGGGGATCAACGAGGCCGGCAAGCACTGGCGTCTCGAGACCCCGCAACCGGTGCTGACCAATCAAGACCTGGAGCGGATTCGGCATATCGAGTACAGCGCGGGGGCCGCGTTCAGGACCAGTACGCTCGACATGGTCTACCCCGCGTCCGAGGGTGCCGAAGGCATGGGCCCGGCCTTGGATCGCCTCTGCGAGCAGGCCGAGCAGGCGGTCTTGGCGGGCTACAACATCTTGATCCTCTCGGATCGCAACACCAATCTCGATCAGATCCCGATCCCGGCGCTGCTGGCCACCTCGTCGGTGCACCACCATCTGATTCGCCGCGGCCTGCGCACCAGTTCGGGCATCGTCGTCGAGACCGGTGCAGCCTTGGAGGTTCATCACTTCGCGACGCTGGCCGGGTATGGCGCCGAGGCGATCAATCCCTATCTGGCCTTCGATACGATCCAATCCCTACTGCCGCATCTCGCCGAGCCGCTGACCTTCGAAGAGGCCCAGAAGCGCTATATCAAGGCGGTCGGAAAGGGACTGCTCAAGGTCATGTCGAAGATGGGCATATCGATGCTCGAGTCCTACGGCGGGGCACAGATCTTCGACGCGATCGGATTGAACACGCCCTTCATCCAGCGTTACTTCACGGGTACCCAATCGAAGGTGGAAGGGATCGGTTTGAAGGAGGTTGCCGAGGAGGCGGTGCGTTGGCACACGCAGGCCTACGGGCGGGAGCAGATCTACCGCAAACACCTCGACGTCGGCGGGGACTACGCCTATCGGCTGCGCGGCGAGGATCATGTTTGGACCCCCGAGACCATTTCGAAACTACAGCACGCGACCCGTGCCAAGAGTTTTGAAACCTTCGGCGAATACTCCCGATTGATCAATGACCAGTCCGAGCGACTCCTGACCCTGCGCGGACTCATGGAGCTGAAGTTCGTATCCGAGCCGATCCCGATCCAAGAGGTCGAGCCGGCCAGCGCCATCGTCAAACGCTTCGCGACCGGCGCCATGTCCTTCGGGTCCATCTCGCCCGAGGCGCATTCCACGCTCGCCAAAGCGATGAATGCCATCGGCGGAAAGTCCAACACGGGTGAAGGCGGCGAAGAGCCCGAGCGCTTCCAGCCGTTGCCCGACGGATCGCCGAATCCGGAACGCTCGGCCATCAAGCAGGTCGCTTCGGGCCGTTTCGGCGTCACCACCGAGTATCTGGTGAGCGCGGACGATATCCAGATCAAGATCGCGCAAGGGGCCAAGCCGGGTGAAGGTGGGCAGCTGCCGGGACACAAGGTGAGCCCGCAGATCGCCAGGGTTCGTCATTCCACACCCGGTGTCGGACTCATTTCCCCGCCGCCGCATCACGACATCTACTCGATCGAGGATTTGGCACAGCTCATCCACGATCTGAAGAACGTCAACCCGAAGGCCCGCATCTCGGTCAAGCTGGTCTCCGAGGTCGGCGTCGGAACGGTCGCCGCGGGGGTATCCAAGGCCCACGCCGACCACGTGACGATTGCCGGTTACGATGGAGGCACGGGCGCGAGCCCGCTGACATCCATCAAGCACGCCGGGTCCCCTTGGGAGATCGGCCTGGCCGAGACCCATCAGACCCTCGTCCTCAACCGGCTACGCGGGCGCATCGCTGTTCAGGTCGACGGCGGCATGCGTACCGGACGGGACGTGGTGATCGGGGCATTGCTGGGGGCCGACGAGTTCGGTTTCGCGACCGCGCCCTTGATCGTCGAAGGCTGCATCATGATGCGCAAGTGTCACCTCAACACCTGTCCGGTCGGTGTCGCGACCCAGGACCCCGAGCTGCGCAGGCGCTTCACCGGCCAGCCCGAGCACGTGATCAATTTCTTCTTCTTCGTGGCCGAAGAGGTCCGTCAGTTGATGGCCAAGCTCGGATTCCGCACGATGAACGAGATGATCGGCCATTCCGAGCGCCTGGAGATGCGCCGCGCGATCTCGCATTGGAAGGCCCGAGGGCTTGATTTCTCGCGGTTGCTGGCGCGCCCGGATGTCGGCTCGGACGTGGCGATCTACAACAGCGAGCGCCAGGATCACGGGATCGACAAGGCACTAGATCATGA
The DNA here is from genome assembly GCF_021228795.1 of Thiocapsa bogorovii. NCBI lineage: Bacteria > Pseudomonadati > Pseudomonadota > Gammaproteobacteria > Chromatiales > Chromatiaceae > Thiocapsa > Thiocapsa bogorovii. The sequence continues at coordinate 2,861,898 of NZ_CP089309.1, read as the reverse complement.
GCTGATTCGTCAAGCCGAGCCGGCCCTCGCGAACCGCGAGCCGGTGCGAATCGAGACCGAAATCAGGAACTACAACCGCTGTTTCGGCGCGATGCTGTCGGGTCGGGTTGCCGAGCGCTTCGGCCATGCCGGCTTGCCCGATGACACCATCCATATCAAGGCCAAGGGTACGGGCGGTCAGTCATTCGGGGCCTGGGTGGCCGCGGGTGTCACGATCGAGCTCGAGGGCGAGGCCAACGACTATGTCGGCAAGGGGCTTTCGGGCGGACGGCTCATCATCTATCCCCCGGCGGAATCCGCGATCGAGCGTGCCGAGGACAACATCATCGTCGGCAACACGGTGCTTTACGGTGCGATCAGCGGCGAATGCTTCTTTCGGGGCGTGGCGGGCGAGCGTTTTTGCGTCCGCAACTCCGGGGCCATCGCCGTGGTCGAAGGCGTCGGCGACCATGGCTGCGAGTACATGACGGGCGGTATCGCCGTGGTGCTCGGTCCGACGGGGAGAAACTTTGCGGCCGGGATGTCCGGCGGTGTCGCCTACGTGCTGGACGAAGACGGCACCTTTGCCGACCACTGCAATCTGGCGATGGTCGAGCTTGAGCCGATCGCACGTGAAGACGACATCCTCGAGGCGCTTGAGCACCAGGGCGGCGATCTCGAGACGCACGGGCTCGTGGATCTCAGCCAGGACATGAGCCGTTACGATGCCGCCCGCCTCAAGCAGCTCGTGGTGAACCATCTGCACTACACCAACTCCGATGTGGCGCGGCGGATCCTCGATGATTGGGACAGCTACCGAGATCGCTTCGTCAAGGTCATGCCGGTCGATTATCGCTTGGCCCTCGAGACGATGCAGACCCGACAAAGCCGTCCGCCACAGACGATCAAGCAGTCGAAGGGGATTGTAGATCATGGGTAAGCCGACCGGTTTCCTTGAGTTCGAGCGACGCGACCGACACTATCAGCCGGCTGCCGATCGCGTCGTGCATTACAACGAGTTCGTGATCCCGTTGGCGGATCGCGAGGTCAGCGAGCAAGGTGCCCGCTGCATGGACTGCGGAATCCCCTATTGTCATCAGGGGTGCCCGGTCAACAACATCATCCCGGACTGGAACGACTTGGTCTATCGGGATGACTGGGAGGCCGCGATCGAGGTTCTGCACTCGACCAACAACTTTCCGGAGTTCACCGGACGCATCTGTCCTGCGCCCTGCGAGGCCGCCTGCACTCTGAATTTGGATGATAATCCGGTCGCCATCAAGACCATCGAATGCGCCATCGTAGACAAGGCATGGACGGAGGGCTGGATCAAGCCGCTGGTCCCGGAGCGACGTACCGGAAAACGTGTCGCCGTGGTCGGTTCCGGGCCGGCCGGGCTGGCGACCGCCCAGCAGCTCGCGCGAGCCGGTCACCAGGTACATTTGTTCGAGAAGTCCGATCGCATCGGCGGGCTGCTGCGCTACGGCATCCCCGATTTCAAGCTAAGCAAATCGCTGATCGACCGACGGATGGCCCAGATGCGGACCGAGGGCGTCGAATTTCATACCAATGCCCACATCGGACTGGACATCCCGGTTGCCCGTTTGCGCGAGGAGTACGACGCGGTGGTCCTCGCCGGTGGATCGGAGAAGCCCCGTGACCTTGAGGTGCCCGGTCGCGAGTTGTCCGGGATCCATTTCGCGATGGACTTCCTGACGCGCAACAGCAAGCGTGTGCAGGGCTCGTATGTCCCCGATGACGACTTCATCAGCGCTCACGGCAAGCATGTTGTCGTGATCGGTGGTGGCGATACCGGCTCGGACTGTATTGGAACCTCCAATCGTCACGGCGCCAAATCGGTCACTCAGATCGAGATCCTGGACAAACCGCCGGAGAAGGAGGACAAGGGCTTAACCTGGCCGGAATGGCCGAATCGGTTGCGCACCTCAAGCTCCCAGGAGGAGGGTTGCGAGCGACTTTGGAACGTCGCGTCCAAGGCGTTCGTCGGCGACGAAAACGGTCGGGTCAAGGCGTTGCGTTTCGAGCTAGTACGCTGGGAGCGTACCGACGGAGGCCGCTGGCAGATGCAGCCCGTGCCGGACAGCGTCGGCGAGCTCAAGGCCGATTTGGTGCTCTTGGCCATGGGCTTCGTGCATCCCGTGCATGAAGGAATGATCGCCGAGCTGCGTGAGAGCGCGGGTCTCGAGCTCGACCCGCGCGGCAACATCAAGGGCGCCACCGACGGGTCCGCTGCTTATCACACGTCGGTCGACGGCGTCTTTTGCGCCGGAGACATGCGGCGCGGTCAGTCTCTCGTGGTGTGGGCGATCCGCGAGGGTCGTCAATGCGCGAGGGCGGTGGACGAGTGGTTGATGGGCCGCTCCGATTTGGCGCGTTGAATCGGGATGGGCCGCATCGTGCGCGGCCCGGGATCGACCACGTGGGCTCCCCGGGGCCCCGCCAAATCCCCAAGAGGCTGTCTTGACCCCATCGAGCGTTTTGAAGACCGTTTAACGTCGACCTCCGGCAGCAGCGCCGAGGGCTTCCGTCGGAGCCGCTCTTCGTCGCGTCAGGAAGGTCGCATCGCGTCGAGAGGCCCGGACTAGAGATGGATCGTCAGCAAGCCGCCCATTTCATGCTCGACTGCCTTCGCAAGATGGTGGCCAAGAGGGGTTCGGACCTTTTCATTTCCGCGGGTTTTCCGCCGGCGTGCAAGATCGATGGGCGCATGACGCCGATCAGCGAACAAGCCCTGAGCTCTGCCCAGACCAATGTCCTGGTGCGCTCCATCATGAACGACCGGCAGATCCGCGACTTCGACGCGACGAAGGAGTGTAATTTCGCGATCAGTCCACAGTCGATCGGTCGGTTTCGGGTCAACGCCTTCATCCAGCAAGGTCATTGCGGCGCGGTCCTGCGCACCATCAACGCCACCATCCCGGAGCTCGACGGGCTCGCGCTGCCCCCTGTTTTGAAAGACTTTGTGATGGTCGAGCGCGGCCTCGTGTTGGTCGTCGGCGGCACGGGCTCCGGGAAGTCGACGTCCCTCGCGGCCATGTTGGGGCATCGCAACGAACACAGCTACGGTCACATCATCACGATCGAAGACCCGGTCGAATACGTTCATCCGCACCGCCATTGCCTTATTACCCAGCGCGAGGTCGGTGTCGATACCGAGAGTTGGGAAATCGCGCTGATGAATACGCTGCGCCAGGCGCCGGATGTCATCCTGATCGGCGAGATCCGGAGCCGAGAGACGATGGAGCACGCGATCAACTTCTCCGAGACCGGACATCTCTGCCTGTCGACGCTCCATGCCAACAACGCCAACCAGGCACTCGACCGCATCATCAATCTCTTTCCCGAGGAGCGGCGTGCCCAGTTGTTGATGGATCTGTCCCTGAATCTCAAGGCGATCGTCTCGCAACGTCTATTGCCCTGCACAGACGGCGGACGCATCGCCGCAGTCGAGGTCTTGATCAACACGCCTTTGATTCAGGATCTCATCTTCAAGGGCGATGTCGGATCCATCAACCTAAAAAGAGCAGTTAGCGCCCGTCGCGGAGCGTTTTCGGCCCGCGGGCGAGTACACATACCGGCGGTTCGGCGGCTACGCCGGCGCCGGTAACACCGCCGGCGGCTGCAATTGGCGGCCGTTGAGATACTTCACCAGCGCCCGCGAGAGGAGCCGGTACCAGCGTTGCAGGGGACTCAACTGCTCCGCAGTTCGGCGCAGCGTGTTGAAGAAGGCCGTGATCTCGCGGCAGGTCGCCTCCACCCACCCGGCTTCGGCATGGGGATGGCTGATGGTCAGGCGCGTCTGCCCGCCGTGACGGGTCAGTCGTGCCGGTGCGCTGAGCAGCAGCGGGCGGCTGGTGATCGCCTCGGTGTGCCGAGTCGGGTCGGCCAGGCGCACGAACAGGCTCCACCAGTTGTAGGTCAAGGCGGTGATGCGCGCCATGAAGCGGCAGCGCTTGATGTCGCGGGTGGTGAAGCCGCCCCAGCCCCAATGGTTCTTGAGCTCGTCGAAGGGATTCTCCGCGTCGGCGCGATCGCGATAGAGTTGCGCCACGCTCAGGATCTCATGGGGCAGCGAGGTCACCAGCACGGCGTACTCGTAGACGATCGTCTCGTCGGTGAGCTCGGCGAAGCTCAGGCGCAGCTGCTCGGGATCACCCTGCTCGACGACGGCCAGGTCGGCCTTGATGCGCCGGCGCAGCACGACGGCGCGCCGGGCACGGCTCCAGCCCGACAGACGCAGGGTCGTCTCGGCCCCCTGCCAGCCTTGACCGGCATCGCACCACTCGGCATCGCGCATCAGGCGCTCGACGGTCTGCTTGACCTTGGAGGTCATGCGCAGCTTGAACAGATACGGGATCCCCTCCTGCTCGGCCCGTGCCATGTTGGCTTGGGTGCCCCAATCGCGGTCGCCGCGAATGCACAGCGGCCAGTGCGCCCGCGGCAGGCGCGCGAGCAACTCCCACAGGCCCGGCGCGCTGTACTTGGACGCGGTTTGGTTGCCGTCCAGCACCTCCACGTCCAGGATCAGACGCAGACCGGCGACGAAATAGGTATGGTAGGTGTGCGAGGGCCGACCCGGCTTGTGCGGATTGTAGCCTTTGACCGCACCCTCTTGATGCCCGTAGAGCGGCTTGACCGTCACGTCGGCATCGAGAATCCAGGGCACGCCCAGCACCGGCGCCACGCAGGCGTCCAGGTGGTTCTGCAACCAGGCCACCCCGTCGGCTTCATCGAGCTTGCCGAGGTTGCGGCGCACCGAGTCCTCGCTCACCACCGCCTCCATGCCCAGCAGGGCGGCGTTGATGGTGTCGCCGCGCAGGGCACTGATGTGGGCATAGCGCTGATGCCCGGACAGCACCGCCAGGATGGCGGTACCCAGAACGTCGCGCGTGCTCGGGGCGTTCGGGCTGGTCAGCTTCAGCGGGCAGCTCTCGACCCAGGCATCGAAGCGCCCGCCCAGGCGCAAAAACTCGGTGAAGAACGGCAGCTGCCCCAGCGGGGTGACCGCCGCCTGCGCATCCCACTCGACGTGGACGCGCCCGCCAAACGTGTCCACCGCAACCGGGCCGGCATGCGGTACCAATGCGGTGGTTTCGGGTTCACCCTGCGGGTGAGGGATCGGGTTGCTCATGGGGACCTCCTTGCGCCGATATTTCAGCGGCTTGGATCACTCGAGGCAAGGTTTAACTGCTCTTTTTAGGATCAAGGCGATCATGAAGCGCTCGCGCGAGCAGGGCATGCAGACCTTCGACATGTCGCTCTTCGATCTTTACGAAGCGGGTAAGATCAGTTACGAGGATGCACTGCGCAGCGCCGATTCGATGAACGAGCTGCGTTTGGTGATCAAGTTGGAGGGTCATGAAGCCCAGGGCAGGGATCCTTTCGCCGAGACCGACGGTCTGAGCATCCTCGGGGACGGCGATAGCGATTCGTTCGACTCGACCCTGTTCAGCGAGACCCTGGCCAATTCCACCATGATCGATGGACTGCCCAATCCGGACAGCGGACGCAAGTCGTAGAGACGAATGGCCCCCGCTTCGGGCGGGACTCGTGGGCAAGTCCGCAGTGTAGCGGCGCGTTCAGTCCGACGCGACCGTCGATGCGAGCGGTGTCGTTCGCGGGATCGGCGGGACAACGCCGCCTGAAGGAAGGGTAAACCGATGGACATCAACCCTTATCTCGAGATGATGATTCGACACAAGGCGTCGGATCTCTTTTTCGTTCCCGGAGCACCGGCCAAGATCAAGATCGAAGGGGTGATCCGGTCGATCGGCGAGAACCCTTTGACGCCGGCCTTCTGTCGGGAGGCGATTGCGTCACTCATCGATGCGGATCAAGAGCGTGAGCTCACGGAGTCGCTCGAGCTCGACTTCGCCATCGCCTTCGAGGATCGGGGTCGCTTCAGGGTCAACGCCTATCATCAGCGCGGACACCGGGCGATGGTCCTGCGTTACATCCGCAGCAGCATCCCGACCCTAGAGGAGTTGGACCTACCCGCCGTGCTCAGCCGCCTGGTCATGCACAAGCGAGGGATCATCCTCATGGTCGGCGCGACAGGCTCCGGCAAGTCGACGACACTCGCCGCGATGATCGGCCACCGCAATCGAACGGCGCCGGGTCACATCATCACCATCGAAGATCCGATCGAATTCGTGCATCCTCACCAGCAATGCATCGTCAGCCAACGCGAGCTCGGTCTGGATACCAAAGATTACTCCCGGGCGTTGAAGAGTGCCCTGCGCGAGGCGCCGGATGTCATCTTGATCGGCGAGATCCGGACCCGCAACACGATGGAAGCAGCGATCGAGCTGGCCGGAACGGGTCATTTGGCGATCTCCACCCTGCATGCCAACAACGCGTATCAAGCGATGGAGCGGATCGTCAATATGTTCCCGCAGGAGATGCACAAGACGCTCTTTGCCGATCTCTCCTCCTACATGCGCGCGATCGTGTCCCAACGCTTGGTCCGAACCACAACCGGGGCGCGCCGTGCGGCCATCGAGATCTTGGTCAATACGCCCCACATCGCGGATCTCATTCGCGACGGGCACATCGAAGCGATCGAGGAAGCCATGCAGGGGCACGGCGAGGAGGGAACGGTCACCTTCGACGAGGCGCTCTTGAAGCTTTACCACAAGGGAGCGATTTCGTTGGAAGAGGCGCTTGCCAACGCGGACTCGGCCCCGAACCTCGAGGCCAGGATCAACTTCGGGTGATACCGGCGCGGGTTGACAGAGGCCCGAGCCGCTCAGAATTTCATTTGAAGACCACGGACCTTGTTGCGGAAATCGCGAGTGACCGTTTCGGCGTCCTGGTCGCTCGCGACGACCTTCGGCGTTAGGACGACGACGAGCTCGGTCCTTCTGGAGACCTTGGAACGTTGCCCGAAGAGCGGTCCGGCGAACGGGAGGTTATAGAGTCCGGGGACGCCTTGATTGCCGTCGCTTCGCTCGTTTTGGATCAGGCCGCCGAGCACAACGGCTTGATTCGAGCGAACCGCGACCGAGCTGGTGATGTTGCGCGTCGAGAAGGTCGGCGAGTCGAGCGCCGAGCCACCGCTTCCGACCTCGTCGACCGTGCTCACCTCCTGCTCGATCTCCATCTGCACGAGACCGCCCGGGGTCACCCTCGGCTTGACCGACAGCATGACGCCCGTAGGACGATACTCGATCGTATTGACGACGCGATCCGTATTGGTGAGACCCTGCTGTTGGCTGGTTGCAATCGGGACCTCTTTACCGACCTGGATCTTCGCGGTCTGATTGTCCAGGACCATCACGGACGGCGAGGACAGGACATTGACGAGGTTGTCCTGTGCCAAGGCGCTCAGGGTCGCACGAATGGTATCGGGCCGACTGATGACGGCCCAGTTGAAGCCCGGGAATGTTAAACCGACGCTGTTGGCAAGCGAGTCGCCCGAGCCCAAGGTGAATTGGCTGCGCTGATCCTTGGTGGCGAGTCCGAAGAGATTCCATTGGACCCCGTACCTGAGATTGCCCTCGAGGCTGATCTCCACGATAGTGGCCTCGACGAGGACCTGCAGCGGCAGGATATCCAACTGTTTGAGCGCGTCGAGGATCTTCTTGTAGTCCCTCGGGCTGGACCTGACCATCAGCGAGTTGTTGGTCGCGTCGGCGACGATACTCACGGGCGAGGAGAGCTCGATCTCGCGGGAGGAGCTGCGGCGCGGTGCCGACTGACCGCCAACGCCGCCGCCGTCCGCTTCCCCGTCACCCGTCGATCCGATCGAGGATCCGCTCAACCCAGGTGCGACGCCGCCCACGGATGACGAGCGCTGCGATGCCTCCCCGCCGAAGAGTTGGGAGAGGGTGTCGGCCAGATTCTCGGCGTCGCCGTGGCGCACCCGATAGACGAAGAGGCGCTCGGCCGCATCGCCTGTCGCCTCGGCCATGTCGAGCCGCTCGATCCAATTGCTGGCCTGTTGGAGATAACTGGCTTGCGGAGACACCACGAGCACCGCGTTGGCGCTCTCGACCGGGACGAATCTGAAGACACCCTTGAGCGGATTGCTGCCTTCGTCGCCCAACAGGGTCTGAAGCTGGGTCACCACCTCGTTGGCCTTGGCGTATTCCAAGGAGAAGAAACCGACCGAGAGCCCCGCCATCCAATCGACGTCGAAGACGCGAATGGTGTCGAGCAGATTACCCATGTCGGGACTGGTGCCGGCAATGACGACCAGATTGCGAAGGTTGTCGACGCGGATTACGCTCCCCTCAGGCGCCAAAGGCTGAAGGATGTTGCTCATTTCCTCCGCGCCGATGTATTGGAGCGGCACGACTTGGACGCTGTAGCCTTCCGGAAGGGCTCGGCCAGATTCGCCGAGCTGGGGTACGACGCGACCCTGAACGGCATTCGCCAGCGGGACCACCTCGTAGGTGCCGCCCGAGTAGACGATGGCGGCGTTGTTCATACGCAACAGGGTTTCGAGGGTCGGGATCAAATGGTCGCGACGCAACGGACGGCCGGTCTGTAGCGACGTGACGCCCTGAACCGCGGGATGCAGGACATAGTTCACCTGCAGCAGGTCGCCGAGGATGACCTTGACGACCTCGCGGATGTCCGTCCCGTCGAAGTTCAGGGTGACGTCGCCGGGGGTGGTGTCGACACTGGGCGGTGAGATCTCGCGCACAAAGGTGCCCGTCCCTCGCTGGAGTGCCCCGACGGTCGGACCGGGCTCGTCGTCTCCTGCCAGGGCGATGGAGGTTGCGTCGGTTCCGCGCGCTGACGAGGCGCCGCGCGCTCCGCCCTGAAGCGCACGAGTCCCGTCTTCGCCCATATCGTCGACCCGTACGGTCGGGTCCCAATAGGCGCGCTCGCATGCCGAGGAGACGATGGCGAGGATCAATACGATCGCGAGTCGCTGTAGGTTGCGCAGGGGTTGACGGGCACCGCGACAGCGCTTTGGATCCAGCGTGGCCTCGTTCGAGTCGGCTCGGCTCGTCAGGCCGATGAAATCAGAATTCCTGGAGATCATTGGTCCGGGGGATCCGCGGGTTGAAGCACCCGAGGCGGGCGCCGCGGGACCGGCATCGGGGCAGCCGGACTGGGTGTTTTTCCGTAGTCGCGCAATATTAGCGCATCCTGCTCGCCTTGTCGCTCCAGCAGGACGCGATCCGGAAGGATGGTCTGGACGGACCAGCCCTCCAGATCATCTCCGATGCGCAGGCGTCTGAGTCTGGGCTCGTTCGGATCCTGTATCCAGGCCGACACAAGCGTCGGGGTGATGATCACGGCGCTCAGGTTCATGCCCTCGAGCGATGTTGCGGTATCCGATTCGGCGCTTGCCTGTTCCTCCGGATCGACCTCCTCTTCCGGTCGACGCTGGGGACGAAACAACGGGCGGTCGGTCACGCTGGCATAGGCGTCTTTCGGATCCGGAGGAGGCAATTGCGTCGCGGCGTCCGGCTCGCTCCCGGCGAGGGTATTCGGGCCCGGCGAAGAGGCCGAATCGAGGCCCGCGCCGGACGGGCCGGGCGGCCAATCCTTCCACTGAAAGAAGAGCGTCGACGCCAAGGCGAGCAGCACGAATCCGGGGAGCCACTTCATTGAGTGTCACCTCCCAGGGTAAAGCCGAAGATATCCAGCCTCACCGTCAATTCACCGGCCGGGTTGACGGGCGGACGGCGAATCATGCGGCCCCTCGGCGCGGAGGCGGGCTGCTGAGGGCGCGCGGAGGAGCGCACCGAGACCTGATCGACGAACAGAAAAGGACGCGCTTGCTCGATGTCGTAGAGGACGTCGAGGAGCGTCTCGGTCGAGCCTTGGATCTGCGTGCGCACACGCACCCGCGGCGGACTCTCCTCGGGCGGTCCGGGCAAGATTTGGGTACTGATCAGACGGCCGCTCGCCGCCGTGACGATGTCCTGAACTTGACGCTGAAGCTCCGCACCCGCCAAGGCCGCTGTCGGTGCATCGAAATAAAACGCCTTGAAGCTCTCGTTGGCCCGGACCCGCTCGAGTTCCGACCGCAGCTCGGGTAGCGTTGCAATGAGCCGACGATAACGCACGAGTTGATCTTCGCTGTCGGCAATCCGGCCGGAAAGCGTACCCATCTCGCTGGTCCAGGCGATCGCTAGGCCGCCGATCAGCAGCAGGGGGAGCGACAAAAACAGAACCCAAGCCAGAACGCAGACGATCGTAGGGCGCGATGGAGCCTTCATTCTTCCCTCGCGCGCGTGAACCGCAGTGAAATATTGAATCGCTCCTTACCCGTCTGCGGGACCTGCGTCACGGGAGAGCGAAACGACACCTCGTCGATACCGGGAGCTTGCTCGAGCAGCGCGATCAAGGCGGTCGCTTGTCCGGATTCGCCCCGCAGCTCGACCTGCCCGTTGTTGTAGTCGAGGGTCTGAATCCAGGTGTCGTCCGGGATTCGGTCGCTGAGCTCGCGCAACAAGACGAGGATGTTGGGCTCATCACGTTTCTGTTGCAGGACGGCCGTACTTCCCAGACGCGCCCGCTCGAGCTCCTGGCGCAGATCATCGACCGCGACCGCTTCCACCCGCGCCCGCCGAACCTCGGTGTCGAGGGCTTCGGCAACCCGTTTTTGCTGCCACAAGGGTCCGATCAGGGCAACGGCGATGAGCACCACCATCGCGGCCCAAAGCAGTTTGTCGACACTGAAGAGGTCAAGACGGCGTTTCGGGCGCTCCGCCGGCGGCAAGAGGTTGGCCGATGCCCAAGCCCCTTCCCAAGCGATCCGATCGATCGGTGCCCCCGCATCTCGCATGCGCTTGACCCAAGCCGCTGCAAGATCACGGCGACACAGGGCGAGCTCGACCCTGAGGCGAGGGGCACCTTTCGGACCGGACTTGGCGAGAAAATCGTAGAGGACGTCGCCTGCCTGGAACGGCGAGAGACGATCCAGCTCGAAGCGAATCACCTGAGGAAGATTGGCGCGCACCTGCGACGGCAGCGAAACACTGCGGGTCAGGATGTCCTCGCGCGGCATCATCAAGACCCGCGTCGGGGAGCGCTCGGGTCCGGGTCGTGCGATCTCGGGGAGCGGAATCGCGGTATCGAGCCCAAGCTCGCCAACCGGCTCGCGCTCCTCGCCGGTCGTCAGAAAAAGATGCGCGGTCGATGCCTCGGGCTCGATGATCAAACGGCGATCTCGGCGGGCAAGAAAACGACGTACCGGGATCGGCAGACAGACTTCGAGCGAGCGCCTGAGGATGCGGTAGACATCGTCGAGGCCCGTCGCGGGGCCGCTCGGGAGCTGGCCGAGGAGTTTGAGTCGATCGCTGAGGGACATGAGTGCCAGTCGGAGTGGTGTTGTCGATCCGTGTCGGATGTCGCGTGCCTGTGCTCGCGCTTAGCCGACCCCTTGAGTGTACGTCCACCCGTCGCCGCGACGCCAGTCAACCGGCATCGGCTTCGCTGTCGGTCGGCGCCGACGGCACAGCGGACAGGCCGAAACGGCGCCACCGCACCTGATAGGGCGGTTGCTGTCCGGGGGTTGTCTCGATCAGCGCCTCCATGCGGCGCCCGCCCCCGCCCGGACCGGTCTCGGCAACATCGATCCGGTAAAGGGGGCCTGCCCGATCGACGACGCGTGGGCCGCTGCTGTCCTCGAACAGAGGCGAGTCGCGCTGGACAACGCGAAGCTGTGCATCTTCGAATGGGATCCCCTGAGTCGCGGCGATAGCCGCTGCGGAGGCGAAGCGTTCGTCGAATCCAGCCCCATCGAGATCGACACTGACCTCCGGGGCCAAACGCGCGTAGATCTCCGGCGTCATCCCGAGGACCTGCATCAACTCCTCGACGGCCACGAAAGGCGCATCCTTCGCCCCGAGGGTCAGGCCGACATCGCGATAGTCGCCATCCTCAGCACCGTTCAGGAGCGACAGATCGTCCTCGTCCCGCCAATCGACGATCGCTGCGGCAAGCGACGTCGCCGGATCCTCCTCCATGCCGAGCGTCACGAGGAGCGCCGAGAGCAGCTCCGGCGGCGCCTGATTCAGATCGATCCGCGACCCCTCGTTAAAGACCCGAATCGCAAGATCGACCCCGCCGAACCGCCAAGGCACGGCGACACCGTTGGGCAACCAAACGGGCACGTCCGGATCGATCGCATCGGGCGGCGGCATCGCAAAGACCAGGACCGTAAAGGCGATAGCGGCATCGGCGGCGGCCCGAAAGCGTGCGCCCGAGACGTGATTGTCGCTCAGCGCCGTCTCGGTACGCTGCGCCGCGGTCAGGCCGACGGCCATAACGGTGAGCAGGGTCAGCACCCACAGCACCAGAACCAAGGCGATGCCCCGTTGATGTCGCGCGAGCGGGCGCACCCCGCTCAAAGGAGGCGCACCGGCAAGCCGACCAGCAGATCCGGCCAGGACTGCGCGGGCGTAGCCATGCGGATTTGCAGCAGGGTCGGCAACGTCGATTGTCCGATCCACTCCTCATGCCAATCGGGCTCGATCTCCCCGTCGGCGGTACCGAAATACGCAAGCTGGAACTCGGCAACGCGATCCAGGAGAAGGGTCCGGCCGAAGGCACCCGCGGCGGCGTCCATGTCGAGCGGGACCGAGTCGAGCGCAAAGCCCGAGTCGGCCTCGAGCGGCTCCCAGCTCGGGATCTCGTCGGTTCCCTCGAGCACCTCCGGATGCACCAACCAGCGCGTCAGGACCAAACCCACGTCTCGATCGATCGGGACAAGCTCCAGACGCAAGATGTAGAGTCCGGGGACGCCGACCTGCGTGGACAGGGGCGCCACAAACTCCAAGCGCTCGGCGTCGCCGGCAAAAACGCTGATCATCTCGGCGTCGAGCGTCAAGGTCGTCGCCCGAGCCTGACTCAAGGTCGACATCAGAAAATCGCGTGCGACCCGAACCTCGGAGACCCGCTCGGAGGTCGCGTCTACTCCTTCCCAAGCCCGCGATCCGAGGCTCAATCCGGAAAAAAGCATCAAGGTGATGAGACTGACGATGGCCAGGGCGATGAGCAGCTCGATCAGGGTAAAGCCCACGGAGTCACGCGACCGACGCCGGACTCTCGTCGCACGCGTCCGAGACCAAGCCGCAGCGAAGACGGCGATTCGGTAGGGGCCCGTCTTCGCCGGGAAACCGAGAGAACCGGTGCCGACGCATGCAAAATCCATAAGATGCATACTCCTGAACCGCGTCTGCTGCGAGGATCGTTGACTCATTCGAAGCCGATCCCGGTTGAAAACGCTCCATGGCATGGCGGACGCGGCTCAGAACCGTTCGCCGAGCCGCAAGGTCGAAAGCGTCAAGCTGCGGACCTGGGTCCCGTCCTGCCAGAGCGCGGTCGCGTTGACACGGTAGGGCGTGGCTGGCGGCTCGGCACCGAACTCCTCGCCGAGGGTGACCGGTAGGATGGTCACCTCCCAAGCAATGCCACCCTCGGGGCCGCCCGAAACGGAGCCTTCCTCCAAGGGGATCGCCGTACCCACGGCATTGAGCTTGGACTCGGCCAACGAAGCGGCACGGCTGTATTGGGAGGACACCAGGGTGGCCCGCGAGGCTTGCGAAAAGATCTGCATCAGGACACCGAGCGACACGGAGAGGATGGCGAAGGCGACCAAGACCTCGAGAAGCGAAAAGCCGGACTGAGGTCGTCTTTTCTGCCGCAGGATCCTCAACGCGCGCTCCACGGCGCCATGCGGATGCGCCCCGTCAACCAAACGACACCGACCTGGTAGCCGGTGTCGTCGTTCGCCAGGATGATGCGGCCCCCGGTCGAGCTCCCGTCGGGAAAGAACCGGATCGCCCCGCGCTGCTCGTCGAGCATCTCGCGATCGGCGGCCTCGAGTGTGACCTCGAGACGCTTCGGGAGCGTCAGGCTGCGGTGCCCTTGAAGTTCGAGACGATGTTGCTCGACGTCCACGATCAAGGCGACCTCCGTCCCCTGACGAATGGCAAGCTCGCGCGCCAGGCGAAGGCTGCTGACGGTTCTTCGCGCCGCAGCCTTCATCTCCACGCCCGGCATCGCTGCCGAGAAGAGCGGCGGCACGGCCGACATGGCCAATGCCGCGATCGCCAGGACCACAAGCAGCTCCACGAGCGTAAAGCCGCGGCGGCTCCGGCGCCTTGCAACCGGATTCATGGCGGCGTCTGCGCAAGACCTCAATGACGTGCCGAGCTCAATCCCAACTGTGGATGTCCGCGTTCTCCCCGTCACCGCCCTCGCGGTTGTCCGCCCCGAGCGACCAAATATCGAAGGCCCCGTTCTCGCCCGGGAAACGGTACTGATAGTCGAAGCCCCAAGGGTCCTTCGGAACGTCGCCCTTTCTCAGGTAGGGACCGTTCCAGCTCTGGATGTTGGCCGGACGTTCCACGAGGGCCTGTAGGCCCTCCGATTGGGTCGGGTAGCGGCCGACCTCCAATCGGTACATATCCAGGGTCGCGGCAAGGTTCTCGACCTGGAGCTTGGCCGTTTTGGTCTTTGAGGTGCCGAGGAAGCTCATGACCTGGGGACCGACGAGTCCCGCCAGAAGGCCGAGGATCGCGAGGACGACGAGCAGCTCGACGAGCGTGAAACCGCGAACGCGCCTTGATTGATTCCGGGATTGATTCGGGTGCATAGATAGGCTCGGATGACTTTGACTACGTGTGGTCATTGTATGGGGCCGACGGTGCAGGGCCAAGGCGATCGGCGCGGGCACCCGGGCGATGGTCGCGCGCGTCAGAACACCAACTCGTTGGCACCGAGAATGGCCATCAGGATCGAGATGATGATCCCCGCGACGACGACGCCGAGCCCGATGATGAGAATCGGCTCAAGCAGCGTCAGCATACTCTGGACACTGTTCCGGGTCTCGCGATCGTAGATGTTCGCCACCTTGGCAAGCATGGCGTCGAGACTGCCGGACTCTTCGCCGACACGGATCATCTGCAGTGCCAGATCCGGTAAGACCTCGAGACGTGCCAAGGGTCCGGCGAGACCGCGGCCGTGTTTGAGGTCGTCGCCGACCTCGTTGAGCAGACCCGAGAGCTTGCGATTGGAGACCACCTCTTTGGCAAGCGTCAGGGCGCTGAGCAGGGGCAGACCGTTTTTCAGGAGCGTCGCCAGGGTGTGGCAGAGTCGGGCCGTCTCCATCTTCCAGATCAGATCGCCGAACAGCGGCACGCCAAGCACCTTATTGTCGAATCGATCGCGGACGATAGGGTCCTGAAACCAGCGTTCCAACACCACCGCGATCAAGGCGATGACGACCAACATGGCCCACCAATAGTTGCGGAAGAGATCGCCGGTCGCGACTACGATCCGGGTCGGCAGCGGCAGGGCCTCGCCCATGTCATCGAAGAGCACCGTAAACTGGGGCACCACGAAGACCAACAACATAATCACCGACAGGCCCGCAACGACCAAGAGGATGGAGGGGTAGACCAGTGCGGAGGTGATCGTTTGGCGCAACTCCGCCACGCGCTCGAGATAATCGGCGAGTCGATTCAGGACCTGGTCCAGTGCGCCGCTGGCCTCGCCCGCGCGCACCATATTGACGTAGAGCCGGGGGAATTGCCCGTCCTGCAGGTCAAGCGCGCTGGAAAAGGTCGCACCGCCGCGCACGCGATCCTGCAGATCCGACAAGACCTGGATCAGGTGCTCCTCCTCGGTGAGTTCGACCAGGATCTGCAGCGATCGGTCCAGGGTCATCCCGGCCTCGAGGAGCGTCGCCAGCTCGCGGGTCAGGATGCCGATCTCCTTTTGGTTGATGCGCCGGCGTCGCGTCCGCACGAAGCGAGCGCGCAGCCCCGCCGAGGAGCGGGTCTCGATCGGGATCAATCCCTCCGATTGGAGCTGGCGCACCAGCGCGGCCTCGTCGACCGCCTCCTGCTCGCCCTCCACGCTTTCCCCGTCGAGCTTCACTGCCTTGTAGAAAAATTTCGGCACTTCAGTCCTCTATTGAACCGCGTCGCATGCGATATGCATCGGATTCGCGTTTGATCGACGTCCAGTGACTCAATCGACGCGGCGGGAGACGCCGTTCAAAACATGAAAAGCGGTTCTTGTCGAGCGGTGCGCCGAGACATGGCATCAATGGCCCCTGGGGATGCGCGACTCAGTCGGCGCTCGGCTCTTCGCCTGCCTCGGCGACACGCAGCACTTCCTCGATCGTCGTGCGCCCATCGAGCGCCTTGCGCAGGCCGTCCAGGTACATGGTTTCCATACCCTCGGCGATGGCGATGCGACGGATCTCGGTCGCTGTTGCGTGATTCAGCACGGCCTTGCGGATGTGGTCCGTCATCAGCAGAACCTCGGTGATGACCAGACGGCCGCGATAGCCGGTCCCGTTGCAGGCGTCGCAGCCGACAGCGCGTTGCAGCTCGACATCCTCGGGCGCCGCGCCGATGGCGGCGAAACGCACCGCCAGCTCCGGGATCGCCGGATAGGATTCCCGACAGTGCGGGCAGAGCTTGCGTACCAGGCGCTGGGCCAGAATGCCGTTGATCGTGGAGGTGAGCAGATAATCCTCGACACCCATCTCCAGCAATCGGGTGACGCCACTGGCCGCGTCGTTGGTGTGCAGGGTCGAGAGCACGACATGTCCGGTGAGGGCCGACTGGACGGCGATCCGGGCGGTCTCGAGGTCGCGCATCTCGCCGACCATGATCACGTCGGGGTCTTGCCGAACGATGGCGCGCAGCGCGCTGGCGAAGGTCATGCCGATCGCGCTTTTCACCTGAATCTGGTTGATGCCGGCCAACTGGTACTCCACCGGATCCTCGACCGTGATGATCTTACGCTCCTCGGTGTTCATTCGGCTGAGCGCCGTGTAGAGGGTCGTACTTTTGCCCGAGCCCGTCGGCCCTGTCACGAGCAGGATGCCGTAGGGCTTTTCCAGGATGAGCCTGAGGCGTTCGCGCGGCGAGCCATCGAAGCCGAGCGCATCCAGGTCGAAGCGCACGCTTTCCTTGTCGAGCAGACGCATGACGACGCTCTCGCCGAACATGGTCGGAACGGTGGAGACACGCAGGTCCAGCTCCCGGCCCTGGATACGGATCGGGATACGGCCGTCCTGAGGCAGGCGGCGCTCCGCGATATTGAGCTTCGCCATGATCTTCACGCGCGAGATCACCGCGGCCGTGGAGCGCACGGGCGGTGCATCGACCTCCTTGAGGATCCCGTCGACGCGGTAACGCACCTTGAGCTGGTCGGCGAAGGGCTCGATGTGGATATCCGATGCTCTTGATTCGAGGGCTTTTTGGATCAACTGGTTGACCATCCGGATGACCGGGGCCTCACTGGCGAGATCCTTGAGGTGCTCGATATCCTCCTCGTCGAAATCACCGAGCGCCGCCTCGGCGCTTTCCGGCGCCTCTTCGACCTTCTCGTAGAGGCGTTCTAGGGCCAGCTCGATCTCGCTCGGCAGCCCGACAAGTGCCTTCACCGGTTTGCCCGCCGCCATCTGCATGGCCTCGACCGCGAAGCGATCGATCGGATCGGCGAACGCCACTTGGATGCTGTCCTGATCCTCGGACACGGGGAGGATCTTGGCGTCCTTGAGAAACCGCAGACTGAAGAGGTCCTCGCGCAACGGCTCGGACGGGAAGGTGCTCGCGTCCGTCAGGGGAAGCTCGAGCACGTCGGACATCGCCTGCGCCATGTCGCGCTCGGAGATGAGCCCCAAGCGAACAAGCATCGGCAACAGAGGGTCGCCCGCCTCGTCGGCGAGTCGCCTCGCCCGCGCGAGATCGCCGGGCGAGAGCTTTCCGGACCCGTGTAGGTGTGCGACGACGCGCCCTTCCGGCGGAGGCTCCGGATGCAGGGTCGGCGAGCCCTCCGAGGCGCGTTCCGGGTCGGCGTCTACCGCATCATGCGTGGCCGAGGAAACGGGCGAATCCGAGAGGGCGGCGAGCGTTTGCGACCCGGAAGTGATCTCGTCGAGGTCGTCGCGCCTCGCCCTGATGCTCGGTGCCTCTTCGAGGACGGCGTCGTCATGCATCGGCATTTCTCCGGTCTTGGACGGCCTCGGTCGATCGGGTCTCGTCGCGCGGCTCAGGGTGCCATTCCGGCAGCATCGCCCGCAAGATGTTCGCCATCGCGGAGCGATCGTCGACGGCTGCGGCCTGCTCCAGTGCCGCGACGCTCTCGGCAGGCGCGGCCGCGATGAGTCCGCCGCTTCCGCGGGCCACACGAATCTTTGGATGACGCGTTGGGACAAGATCCTCGGAGTCGTAGAAAAGCTCCTCGTAGAGCTTCTCCCCGGGGCGTAATCCGATGTAGTGGATGGAAATATCCTCGCCGGGCTCACGTCCGGAGAGTCGGATCATCTGTTCGGCAAGATACCGGATCTTGACCGGCTCGCCCATGTCCAGCACGAAGATCTCACCGCCGTCTCCGATCACGGCGGCCTGCATGATCAGCTGGCACGCCTCGGGGATGGTCATGAAAAACCGTTCGATATCCGGGTGTGTCACGGTGACCGGGCCGCCGTGCTCGATTTGGCGGCTGAACAGCGGCACGACACTGCCCGCGGATCCGAGAACATTGCCGAATCGCACGGTGATGTAGCGACACGCGGATTTCTGATCCAAGGCCTGACAGATCGCCTCGGCGACGCGTTTGGTGGCACCCATGACATTGGCGGGGTGCACCGCCTTGTCGGTCGAGATCAAGACGAAACGCTCGCATGCCCAGCGCGACGCCGCCTCCGAAACAATACGCGTCCCGGACACGTTGTTGCGTACCGCCGCACGGATCTGATCCTCGAGCATCGGGACGTGTTTGTAGGCCGCGGCATGGAAGATGATCTGGGGGCGCTCGGCGGCAAAGACCGCGTCCAGACCGGCCGCATCCGCGACGTCCACTAGGTGACGTGTGAAGCGTAGGTTCGGATAGTGTTCGAGCAGTTCCATCTCGATGCGGTAGAGGTTGTACTCGCCGTTGTCGATCAGGATCAAGCGAGACGGAACGGCAGCCGCGATCTGGCGCACCAGCTCGGAGCCGATGGAGCCGCCGGCACCCGTGACCAGAACGGCGCGTGCGGAAAGTCCTGCACGGATCCCCTCCCAGTCCAGGCTGACGGGATCGCGACCGAGCAAGTCCTCGATCGAGACAGGCCGCAACTGACTGATGCTGACCTGTCCGGTCATGAGATTATGCAGCTCCGGAACGGTACGGAGCGGCCGGCCGGTGCCTTCGCACAACTCGACCAGGCGGCGCATCTCCTTGGCCGTTGCACTCGGAACGGCCAACATCAGCAGATCGATATCCTCGCTCACGACGATATCCGGGATCGCCTCGGTCAGCCCGAGCACCGGGACACCGTGAACCTCTCCGCCCTGTCGACGCGGCTTGTCGTCCACGAAGCCGACCGGGAAATAGGATCGGCTCGCATCGCGGAGCATGTCGCGCACCAGCATCTCCCCGGCGCGACCGGCGCCCACGATCAGGACGCGCTGTCCCGAGCTCAGGTTGAGTCGGTGGTCCTTCATCCAGCGATAGAGAAGCCGCGGACCGGCCAACAGGATCACTTGAAGCCCCAGGAAGAGCACGGGGACGGACCGCGGGATCAGCTCGGTCCGGTTCAGAATAAAGAGCGCGACCACCACCAGAACCGTTCCCGCAACCGCAGCCTTGACGATGCGCACGAGATCGGGGAGCGACGCGAAGCGCCACACCCCGCGATAGAGCCCGAACAGCCAGAAGACAGTGCCTTGAATCACGAGGACCCAGGGCAACGAGCTGACGGCGCTGTCGACGAATTCCGGCGGGATCCGACCGAGATTGAAACGCAGCCAATAGGCGGCGAGCCAGGCCGCGGGGATCATGATGAGATCGTGCGAGAAGGCGGCGGTACGCGAGCGCAGACGGTCGAGCAGCGGATTCATGACGGCTCCGTCGAGGCGGCGCGCTCGACCAGGCGTACCTTCAAATGGATCATGGCATAAATCATCGCCCAAGCCCCGATCAACAGCCACTGTTCGTGGGGCGGTAGACGTGGAGAGGCCACCGCGCACGCGGCCGCCGCAGCCATCACCGGATAGGCGTGCAGCAGGGTTCGACGATGGCTCCATCCAGCCAGCACCAATCGCTGGTAGTGATGTTGCCGATGCGGTTCCCAGATGCGCTCGCGCCGCGCCAAACGGGCCAGCAGGGTCCAGGTCGCGTCCAGGATGAATGGCGAGAAGGCGAGCCAGGCGCTCCAAAGCGGAAAGAGTCCGAGATGGGCGCCCCAGAGCGAGAAGGCCGCCACGAACAAGCCTAGACTTGATGAACCCGCGTCACCGAGAAAGATGCGGGCGGGCGGAAAGTTACCGCTCAGAAACCCCGCGCTCGCCGCGGCGACGCAGGCCGAAGCGAGCGCGAAGAGCGTTTCGCCTCCTGACCAGCCGAGGATCGCCAATGCGGAGAATCCGAACAGGGCCATCCCTGCGGCGAATCCGTCCATCCCGTCCATGAAGTTGTAGAGATTGATGAGCCAAACGACGTAGACGAGGGTCAACACGACGGCAACCCAACCCGGAAAGACCACGCCCGATCCCGGCAGATCCAGAACAGCCCAGCGCAGCCCCCCGCCGATCAACAGCAAAGCCGCGCCGAGTTGGGCGACGAGCCTGAGACGGCGCGAGACCTCCCCGAGGTCGTCGAGGAAGGCGATCCCCGCGACCGGTAGCACGGCTGCGGCAATCCAGCCCAACTCGGGGGCGAAGATCCCCGAGGCGGTCAAGACCGCGAGCGGCGCAACCACGCCGAGCAGGACCGCGAGACCGCCGCTGCGGGGCACGGGCGTGCTGTGCAGCGAGCGCGCATTGGGATAATCGAGCGGTCCACGCCCGGAGGCTCCGTGGGAGGCCAGCCAGCGGGTTGCCGACACGCTCAACAACAACGAGGCGATGGCTGCAGCAGCCGAAATCGGCGTGTCGAGGGGCATGATCCTTGATGTCCTGGGCTCACGGGAATCCGGGCCGGCGTCTTCGTTCTTCCGTCAGAGTGTTCGAACCAGTCCGCGTTCGACCTGGTCGCGCGATTCGGGCCCGAGCAAGAGCGCGATCAATTGCAGCGCGAAATCCATGGCCGTGCCGGGGCCGCGCGAGGTGACGAGGGTTGAGTCGACAACGACCGCCGCGTCGGTCAACTTGACCCTCGGATAGGCCGCAGGATCGACCGACCCCGGGTAGGCGGTCGCCGATCGCCCGTCGAGCAACCCGGCACCGGCAAGAACCTTGGGGGCGGCGCAGATTGCCGCGAGATAGCGCCCCGCTGCATGCTGACTGCGAAGCAAGGCGATGATGCGCGGATCCGCGGCGAGATGGTCGGCTCCGGGCTGTCCGCCCGGCAGCACGATCATATCGAAGGTTCGCCAGGTGACGTCCTCGAGCCGGGTATCCGCAATCAACAGGGTTCCTCGGCTCGCTCTGATCGGCCGATGATCGAGCCCGGCCGTGACGACATCGATTGCGGCGCGGCGCAACAGGTCGATGATCGTGACGGCCTCGAGCTCTTCGCATCCCTGAGCCAGGGGGACGAGTACGCTTGGCATGATCGACTCCGATGTTGAGAGAGAGCGCCTCCGCGGACGTCACTCGAACACACCGACTAGGGCGTACCGAGTTGTCCAAAAATGTTAAGCGCTTTTAGAACGTTGAGGGCTTCTGCCAGTTGGAAGTCCTCTGCGACAAGCGACCCCTCCCCCGCATCGTCCTCGGATGCCGACTCCGGGGCCTCGTCCTCGAGGTGACGGACCAGATCGGACTCCTTGAGATCCTCCACCCCG
The DNA here is from genome assembly GCF_021228795.1 of Thiocapsa bogorovii. Lineage (NCBI taxonomy): Bacteria > Pseudomonadati > Pseudomonadota > Gammaproteobacteria > Chromatiales > Chromatiaceae > Thiocapsa > Thiocapsa bogorovii. The sequence continues at coordinate 2,840,195 of NZ_CP089309.1, read as the reverse complement.
TTCGACGCCAGAGGTTTAAACTCCCCGCGCTCGAGCTCGATGTCGGGGGTGATGCCCTGGGCCTGAATCGAACGCCCGGAGGGCGTGAAGTAGCGCGCGGTCGTAAGCTTGAGGGCAGTTGTGTCGTCGATCGGCACGATGGTCTGAACGGAGCCTTTGCCGAAGGTCTGGTTGCCCATGACGATGGCCCGTTTGTGGTCTTGCAGGGCACCGGCAACGATCTCCGAAGCCGATGCGCTGCCGCCGTTGACGAGAACCACGATCGGGGCACCGGACAGGACATCATCCGGTCCGGCCTGGAACTGGAGCTTGCTGTCGTCCTGCCGACCCTTGGTATAGACGATGAGGCCCTCCGTGAGGAAGGCGTCGCTCACCCCGACCGCGCTGTTGAGCACTCCACCGGGGTTGTTGCGCAGATCGAGCACGAGACCCTGCAGAGTGCCGTTGTTGGCTGCCTTGAGCGTGTCCACCGCGGCCAGGACATCCTCGGTCGTGCGCGATTGAAAGTGCGAGACGCGGATGTAACCAAAGCCGGGCTCCAAGGTGCGGCTGCGCACGCTCGCGACCTGAATGATCGCCCGCTCGATCGTCACGTCGAATGGGCGCTCGTCGCCGGAACGCACGATCGTGAGCGCGATGCTCGTGCCGGGCTCGCCCCGCATCAAAGTCACCGCATCGTTCAAGCTCATCCCCTTCACCGGCTTTTGATCGATGCGCACGATCGTATCGCCCGATTGCAGACCCGCGCGTTGAGCCGGAGTGTCGTCGATGGGCGCGATCACCTTGACGAAACCGTCTTCCATTCCGACCTCGATCCCCAGACCGCCGAACTCTCCCCGGGTGCCGACCTGCAGCTCCTCGAACTCCTCGTTGTCGAGATACGCCGAATGGGGGTCGAGACCCGCAAGCATGCCGCGGATCGCGCCTTCGAGAAGGGACTTGTCCTCGACGCCCTCGACGTATTCCTCCTTGATTCGCCCGAAGACCTCCGCAAAGGTTCGAAGATCGCGCAGCGGGAGTGCGCTCTCGGTTTCGGCCGGCATCGGTGCGGTTTCGGGAATATCCGGGTGTTCGACCGTTTCGGCGAAGGCGCGATCGCCTCGCGCGCTCGGCCAGACGAGACAAATTCCGAGGATCAAGGTCGAGGCGAAGGATAGGCGTCGGGTCATGGCATGCATCATGGAATCACGTCGGTTGGGATCGGCGCGCCACTCGGCGCACCTTGCGGAGCAAGGCCGTGCACATCCGACCCGCGCTTGCGGGAGGATGGGCTAGCATCGCATGTTTTCGCTGCTTTCGTCAGGCGGAACCGATGTCGATCCGGACGTCGGGGAGCAGGCGACAGCGCCGAAGGGCAATATAACTTGCGGTTTGATCGGTTCTGCGCCGACGCGTTCCCGTCGCCGGTCAAGATCGTTCGCCCCGTTCACCAGAGCCCGCATCCGAGAGAGATTCCTGCCGCTGCCCCGCGCCGCACCAGTCGGACGGATCCTGCGGCTTGCCATTGTGACGGATGGCAAAGTAGAGCACCGGCTCTGCGCGACCTCCGCTGTCGCCGCTCAAGGCAATGACTTCGTCGGTAGCCACCCATTCGCCCGTCTCCTTCAGAAGCGCCTCGTTGTGCCCGTAGATCGACATGTAACCTTCGCCGTGGTCGATCACCATGAGCAATCCGAACCCGCGCATCCAGTCGGCATAGACGACCCGCCCGTCATGCACGGCGCGCACCTCCTCGCCTTGTCGCGCCGCCAGGAGCACGCCGTCCCAGCGCAGCTCGGAGTCGGGCTTGAGGGTTCCAAACTCGGCGAGGATCTCCCCGTGCAGCAGCGGCCATGTCAAGCGCCCTCGGCGTTCGGGGAAGGGTTCGCGCCGAATGTCGAGCTCGGCACGGATCTGAGCGCGCTGACGCAGGTGCTCTACCAAGAGACGCAGCGCCTCGGAATCCCGCTCGAGGACCTCGAGATTATCTGTCTGGCTGGCGATGCTCGCGTCCAACCGGCTGAGGACGGCGGCGCGTTCCTCGCGCGCGGCCTCCAAGCGAAGCCGCGCCGCCTCCTGGCGGCGAGCCAGCTCGATCAGGCGCTCGGCCTCGCGCTCGGCGTCATGGGCCAATCGGGTGAGGCGCTCGACGCGCGTTTGAATGGCCGTGATTCGACGAAGCTGCTCTCTGTTCAAGTACGCGAAATAGGAAAGAATCCGACTTGCTTGGGCAGTATCTTCTTGATTTAAGATTAAGCGTAAGCGGTCGGCCCGCCCCATAACGTAAGCGGTGCGCACCAGGTCCGCCCAGAGTGCGAGCTCCTGCTCAAGCGCAGCGTGCTCTTCGAGATGACGCACCCGCAACGCCTCCGCGACCCGGGTTTGCTCGGCAACGGCTCGCGCCAATTCTCTGCCGGCGACGGCCGCCTCGGCCACCTCCCGCTCCCGCACCTCGAGCTCCGCGATCAAGGCTCGACGGTCCGCGTGCTGCTCGATGAGCTCCCGACCGATCGACTCGACCTGTCGTTGGATCTCCTGAAGGTCGTTCGCGCGCGTCTCGAAGGTGTCGTCGGACGCCGTCTCCAGCGCAGCCGTCGGCGTCGCCAAGGCGCACGCCAAAACGAGGCACGCCAGGGGACGCCCGAACCGGTCGAGCGCTCGGTCACGCCTGTCATCATGCTCGCGGCGGCAAAACCACTCGCGATGTCCTGTTGCGACGGTCCTGGGCACAGCGGTCGAGGGGGGTCCTGATGCGAATCGGTCGCTGGATTATACGCGTCGTCTAAGGCGTGATCGGAAGGCGAGGAGACGACCGGCGGGCGGAGGCTCCGGATTCTCTCTTTTCAGGAGCATGACCGGCGTCTTCCGACGGCCCCGGGGCACCGGCGGCGACCGACATCCACTTCGCACTCCGCCGGAAAAAGTTTATTATTGTATTGTTAATAATTGATGAGACAGGATCCGATGGTGAGCAATTTGAGCCAGCCTTCCCGCCCGGTCCTGAACGACCCGGTCGACGAACGCGAGGAGATCGACCTGTTCGCGGACGATGCCGACATCGAGCGCGCCTCCCGGTCGCTGAAAGCCATGTCGCACCCCTTGCGCCTGAAGATCCTGTGCACCTTGGGCGACCGAGAGGTCAGTGTCCAGGAGATCGTGGACCACGTGGGGACCTCCCAGAGCAACATCTCTCAGCACCTGGCGATTCTTCGCGACAAGGGCATTCTCGCTTCGCGCAAGGATGCGAACCGCGTGTATTACCGGGTCAGCGACGGAAGGACACTCCAGTTGATCGGGATGATGCGCGAGGTCTTCTGCCAGCACGCGCACTGAAGCGAGACGGTGCGGGATGACGCCCGCGTCCCTCCTCCTTATACTTCGCCACCTTAAGTCATCCAGGGCAACCGCGGGCAACTGCAGTCTCGATGCGCTCGGCTCATGGTCGAGGCGTCGGCCGCGCCGTCCGTGAACTCTCGCCCATTCAACGAGATCGCAGAGCGATGCTGCTAGACCAAATCATGGAATTCGTGGGAAACCACTGGTACCTCTTCGTGGCGTTGATCGTCATCTCGGGGTTACTCGCCTACAACATCATCGTGGGCAGTAAAGGGAGCGTCGAGCCCTTGGCCGCGACCGAGATGATCAACCATCAGGATGCGGTGGTGGTCGATGTTCGCCCCGCGGCCGATTTTGCAAAGGGGCATATCATCAATGCCATCAACGTGCCGATGAACGGATTCAAGAATCAGATCGCCACACTGAAGAAGCACAAGGCCAAGCCCATCATCGTCAGCTGCCGATCCGGCGCCCAGTCGTCAATGGCCTGCAGCCAGCTGCGAAAGGAAGGGTTCGAGCAGGTCTTCAACCTGCACGGCGGCATCATGGCATGGGAAGCCGCCAGCCTCCCGCTCACGCGCAAGAAACGCTGAAGCGCACGTCGATCCCGATGGCGGATTCGACGGTGACTCTACCCATCCTCTTACACGATCTTCGATCCAGTCTTCGATAAGGAACCGCAACATGGCCGAGAACGCGCAAAGCAACGAACCCCGTACCCAGCCGGAGCGACAGTTCTCCGTCCAGCGTGTCTATGTCAAAGACGCCTCGTTTGAATCTCCCAACGCACCGGACATCTTCCGCGGCGAATGGAAGCCCAAACATGAGCTCAACGTCAGTACCAAGGTCAATCGCATCCAGGATGACCTTTACGAGGTCGTGCTCTCGGTTACCGTGACGGCGCAGCTCGGGGACAAGACGGCCTTTATCGTCGAGGTGCAGCAAGCGGGTATCTTCGGGATCAGTGGCTTCGGCGAGCAGGAGATGGGCGCGATGGTCGGCGCCTACTGCCCCAACCTGCTCTTCCCCTACGCCCGCGAGGTCGTCTCCGATCTGGTCTCCAAAGGGAGCTTTCCGCAACTCGTTCTGCAACATGTCAATTTCGATGCCCTGTTCGCGCAGCATCAGCAAGAGGCGATGCAGCGCGCCAAGGGCGACGCGGCAGAACCGCCGAGCCAGCATTGAGCGGAAGTATGTCGGGCGATTCCGCGCGGACCGAGTCCGTCCAGCCAGATTCCTCGGGCGCAATCATTGCGGTCCTGGGTGCCGGGTCCTGGGGAACTGCACTCGCCATCCTGTTGTGCCGCAACGGGCACCGCGTGCGGCTGTGGGGTCATGAGGTCGAGCAGATCGAGGCGCTTAGTCGCGACGGCGAGAATCGTCTCTTCCTGCCGGGAGTTCCCCTCCCTAGGGGCTTGGCCGCGACAGCCTCCCTGGACGAGGCACTTGGCGGGGCGACCGACTGCCTGATCGTCGTCCCGAGCCACGCCTTCCGACGAGTGGTGGAGAATACCGCGCGACGACTGCCCGAAACCATGGGCGTCGCTTGGGCGACCAAGGGTCTGGACCCCGCAACCGGGGAGTTGCTCCACGCTGTGGCACAGGAGAGTCTCGGCGCCCGGTCACTCGCGGTCGTGTCCGGCCCCAGCTTTGCTCAGGAAGTGGCGCACGGTCTCCCGACTGCCGTAACGGTCGCCTCGGCCGACGTCGCGTTCGCGGAGCAGGTTGCGCTGCGACTTCACGGGGATCGCTTTCGCGCCTACACCAGCTCGGACATGGTCGGTGTCGAGGTCTGCGGAGCCGCGAAGAATGTCCTCGCGATCGCCACCGGGATCGCCGATGGTCTCGGGTTCGGTGCGAATACCCGCGCTGCGCTCATCACGCGCGGTCTCGCCGAGTTAATTCGCATCGGTACCGCCTTGGGCGGACGCAAGGAGACCTTCATGGGTCTCGCCGGCATCGGCGACCTGGTCCTGACCTGCACGGACAATCAGTCCAGGAACCGGCGAATGGGCCTTGCGCTCGCGGCCGGGGCGAGTCTGAAGGACGCACAGGCCAACATCGGTCAAGAGGTCGAAGGCGTCGTGACCGCGCTTGCCATGCATCGGCTCGCATCACGCTTGGGCATCGATATGCCGATCAGCGAGCAGGTCTACCGAGTGCTCTACGAAGGTGCCTCGCCCGAGAGCGCAACCCGCGCCCTGCTCGAGCGCGAGCCGAAGGCCGAGTTCGGCTAGACCGCCTGAGGCGTGGTCTGTGTCGTCGCTGCCCTTGGCCGCCCTCATGACAGGCGGCTCACATCGGAAGGCCGATCGCTTGATCGTTGACGGCGTCTGCCTTGGACGGCAGTCAAGCCTATCGCTGAACAGCTCCCTCGAACCCGGTTTGACGCCATGCCTCGAACGCGACGACGGCAACGGCATTCGAGAGGTTGAGGCTGCGATTGCCGGGTCGCATCGGGATATAGAGGCGTTGCTCGTGCGGGAGGGTATCGAGGACGGCTTGCGGCAGGCCTCGCGTTTCCGGGCCGAACAGAAATGCGTCGCCGGCTTGGTAGTGCGGGGTCGTATAGAGAGTCGAGCCTCGGGTCGTAAGCGCGAAGAGCCGCTGGGGAAGACGCATCCCTAAACAGGTCTCCAAGGTTGGATAGACCTCGACCTCGGCCCATTCCCGGTAATCGAGCCCGGCGCGCCTGAGCAGACGATCCTCGAGCGCGAACCCGAGAGGCTCGATGAGGTTAAGTCTCAGACCACCGTTCGCGCAGAGGCGCATGGCATTACCGGTATTGGGCGGGATCTCGGGCTCGTAGAGGATGACATCAAACATCGCGGATCCAGGTCAGTCGGGCGTGGGCGAGCAAGCCGATCGCGGTCGGAAACGACGGACCGAAGAGCGGGTTCGGCGGTTGACCGAGACGTCTCGCTGCATGCTATATTAAGGTTTGGGAAAGTTCTAACATCGCCGCACCAAGGCGGCCAAAAACCCTATGGGGACACCGACATGAGCGATATCGCCACGCTGAAGAAAGAAAAGCAGGAGCTGATCGAGAAGATGCTCGGGATGCAAAAGCAATTCATCGACTACGAGCATGAGCACGGGGTGTCGGGCAAAGACTACTGGGCGGCGACCGATGGCTTGCTCGTGAACTATCGGCAGGAATACCAGGATATGGCCAACCGAGTCGTGGACATTGCTCACGAGATCGTCGGTTCGGCGCGCAACTGAGCAGACGCGCTCGGGGCGGACGCCGCGTCCGAAATCCTGGACGCGGCTCTTAACGATGATTCCTTTCCGCAAGACGCCGTTCAGCGTAGATGCTCAATGTACCTGGGCGTATCGTGCATTTCCAGTTTGACCGTCGTTCCCTGCGCGACAAACGGATCGGAAAACCCTTCGAACATCAGCGCACAGCGCGCATGGCCTCGACTCTCGAGCGGAACCGGGACCATATCCCGATAAGTGAAGATATTCTCCTCGATATCCCCCCCCAGACAGACGAGCGGGCCGCTTGGAATCATTGGGGCTTCTTCGACCCCCTCGATCACCAAATCCCCTGCCTGATGCCAACGCGTGCGCTCGCTTGAGCCCGTCATCGTCTTGACAAGATAGGCCCGCGAGAAATGCAGGCTCAGACGTCCGTCCTCGAGATCGATCGAGGAGATCTCGGAGCCTTTCAGGTCGATACTCATACTGTCCAAGTCGTTCTCCAAATCTTCATTCGATAGCAATGGTGAATACAGCGGAGCGACGACTGCGGGGCGTGTCTTCGTTCCGCCTAGCTGATTTGGGGGCTCCGTGCCGAATCCTCATCCGGCGGGGGTTCCTCCGGGTCGATCTCGATATCGAGTTGCAGTTCTTTTATTTTTCGAGTCAGTGTGTTGCGTCCCCACCCGAGGAGTCGCGCAGCCTCCTGCCGACGCCCGCCCGTATGCTCCAAGGCGGTCTGGATGAGGATCTGCTCGAAGATCGGCATAGCCGTATCGAGCAAAGCACCATGCCCCTGTTTCAGGCTTTGACGAACCCAACGGCGAAACACCGTTTCCCACGGCTCGTCGCGGACCGGCTCGGAGAACGACGCATTGAGCTCAGGCGGAAGATCCTCGGCGTGAATCTCTTTGCCCGATGCCATGACGGTGACCCAGCGGGCGGTATTTTCCAGCTGGCGTACATTGCCGGGCCAGTCGAGCCGTTTCAGGTGTTCGATCGCGCTCGGCGCCAGCACCTTCGGCTCGCACGTCAACTCCAGGGCCGCTTGGGCGAGAAAGTGGCGCATCAAGACCGGGACGTCTTCGCGCCGATCACGGAGCGCCGGCAGATGAATCCGGATGACGTTGAGGCGATGGAATAGGTCTTCGCGAAAGCGGCCTTGGCGGACCAAATCCTCGAGGTTCTGGTGCGTTGCTGCGATGATCCGCACATCAACCCGTGTCGGGGCAACGCCGCCCACACGGTAAAATTCCCCGTCAGCGAGTACCCGCAAGAGTCTGGTTTGCAGCTCGGCGGGCATGTCCCCGATCTCGTCGAGGAACAAGGTTCCCCCGTCGGCCTGCTCGAATCGCCCTTCACGGCGACTCTGGGCACCCGTGAAGGAACCGCGCTCATGACCGAAGAGCTCCGATTCCAGGAGGTCCCGCGGGATTGCGGCCATGTTCAAGGCGATGAAGGGCCGATCGCTTCGCGGGCTGTGGCGGTGCAACGCGCGCGCCACCAGTTCTTTCCCGGTTCCGGATTCCCCGTTGATCAGAACCGTGATGTTGGAACGTGCAAGTCGACCGATCGCCCGAAAGACCTCCTGCATCGCTGGGGCCTCGCCGATGATGTCCGGCGCTTTGCTCATGACGATCTCTTCGGGACGCTCCTCTCGTCCACGTCGACACGCCCGGTTGACCTGCCCCACCGCTTCGTCGAGATCGAACGGCTTGGGGAGATACTCGAAGGCACCGCCGTGAAAGGCCGACACCGCGCTGTCGAGGTCGGAGTGCGCGGTCATGATGATCACGGGAAGTCCCGGATAGCGGGCCGAAACCTGTCGCAAAAGGTCTAATCCATCGATCCCCGGCATGCGGATGTCGGTCAGGATGACGTCGGGCTGCTCGCGTTGGAGCGCTTCCATGACACCGACACCGTTGGAGAAACAGGTCACATGCATTTCCGCCTTCCGCAGCGCGCGCTCCAGCACCCACCGAATGGACCTGTCGTCGTCGATCACCCAGACCTTGGGCTCGCGATTATTCATAGCCCGTCTCCAACGGAAGATAAACGTAGAACGTGGTCTCGCCGGGCCGACTCTCGCACTCGATGAGGCCTCCGTGTTGATTGATAAGTTCTTGGGCAATGGGTAGACCCAGTCCGCTACCACCTTGGTTGCCGGAGACCATCGGAAAAAAGATGCGATCCTCGATTTCCTGCGGTATTCCGGGTCCGTTGTCACGGATTTGCGCCTGCAGCACAAGGCGATGACGACGGTTGCCGATCGTGAATTGACGCAGCACTCGAGTGCGCAGCTCGATGCGTCCGGCCGTTCCGGCCGCCGCAGCGGCATTGCGCGCGAGGTTCAGGAAGGCCTGGATCAAGCGGTCCTGATCCGCCATGAAGTCCGGAATACTCGGGTCATAGTCGCGTTGCACGCGTGGACCGGCCGGCGACTCCGCGAGGATGAGTCCGCGGACATGCTCGAGGACGTTGTGGATATTGACCAAGGCTCGGCGCGGTAGGCGACTGGGGCCGACCATCCGGTTGACCAGATCCTGAAGCCGGTCGGCCTCGTCGATAATGATTCGCGTGTACTCACGTAAACCCGGGTCGGGAAGCTCCTGCTCAAGCAACTGTGCGGCGCCGCGCAGCCCGCCGAGCGGGTTCTTGATTTCGTGCGCTAATCCGCGGATCAGGGCCTGGGTTGCCTGGTGCTGAGAGAGCAGGTGTTCCTCCCGGGTGATCCGAAGCTGCCGGTCGACCTGGGCAAGCTCAACAAGCACTTGATCTTGTGCATCGAAATGGTGCAATGGTAGGACGGTACAGTTCACCGTCTTGGTGCGTCCGTCCCCCGCGACAACATTGATCTCTCGCTCGGTAAAGGGGTGGCGCGACTCCAGAGCGGCTTTCAGGCGCTCTTCAACCTGGTGGTCGGGGCACGGGAGCAGGTTTAGGGCATGGTGGCCGACCATATGTCGAGCACTAATCTCGAAGAGCATCTCGGCGGCGGGATTGAGATATAGGAGACGTAAGTCCTTGTCGAATAGTAGGACAGCCGTGTTCAGGTGATCGAGAATCGTCCGCTCTAAGGCCGGCTTCGGGGCTGGCTGAATACTCATGATTTCTCATCCGAACGGCTTACATGCTCACGCGTGACCGAGGACGCACGCGAAGACGGTGGGTTTGATATGCACGTTCGGGCTGCGGGAGGCTTACGCAAACGAACGGCGCGACACACAGACTCGGCTGCATATCGACTCCCGAGACATGCGAAACTCATACCATCGCAGGTCGGCTTGAGTCTATCGTGAAAGCCCGTGCAATAAAGGAGGCTTAGGGCAAAACCCCAGGGGGAGCGGATTGGCGCAGTTCTAGCGCGAGCGACGGCGTCGCTGCAACGACCGTTCCGAGGGCATCCTGCACACGCGCTTGGATCCGGTGCGACTCGAAACCGACACCCTGAATTTGAAACCGCGTCGACCCCCCCTCGACCGTCACCGGACGATCGTCGAGGAGAAGCTCGAGCCGATGCCCTTCGAGCAATGCCGGCTCCAGCGCGAGGTTGACCTCAAGTGTATCGGTGGTTTGAATCAGGAGTGCTCCGGCCGTCGGCGCGAGGATCTCGAAGACCGCGTAGGGTCCGAGGAGCGGCATGTCGACTGTGGCCTCGGGATCCGGGGCAGCGGAGTCGGCTTGACCCGTTTCGGGTACCACGCGTTGAACCGCCGTATCGGGAGGGCGTCGATCCGAGAAGTGAGTACGTCCGTCAGCGTCGACCCAGCGAAAGATTTCGGCGCTCGACGCTTGGGGCGCGAACAGAACGATGGCGACGAGCGAGTGCTTGATCATGGTCGAAGAATAGTCGACCCGGTTTTCGGGCTCAACCGGAACGAATGAGGCCCCTTGCGGGGCCTCGTTGGCGCGCTCAAGAGCGCCCGGAGTCTAGAGACTGTAGTACATGTCGAATTCGACAGGATGCGTGGTCATGCGGATGCGAGTGACCTCTCCCATCTTCAGAGCGATGTAGGCATCGATCAGATCGTCGGTGAAGACGCCGCCGGCGGTGAGGTATTCCCTGTCCTTGTCCAGATAGTCCAAGGCCATATCCAGCGAGTGACAAACCGTCGGGATGGCCTTGGCCTCCTCGTGCGGCAGATCGTAGAGATCCTTGTCCATGGCATCGCCCGGATGAATCTTGTTTTGGATACCGTCCAGACCGGCCATCATCATCGCAGCGAAGGCCAGGTAGGGATTGCAGGTGGAATCCGGGAAGCGTACCTCGATGCGACGGCCTTTGGGGCTGGCCACATAAGGAATGCGGACCGACGCGGAGCGGTTGCGCGCGGAGTAGGCGAGCATCACCGGTGCTTCGAAGCCCGGCACCAAACGCTTGTAGGAGTTGGTGGACGGGTTGGTCAAAGCGTTGAGGGAGCGGGCGTGCTTGATGATCCCCCCGATATAGTAGAGCGCCGTGTCGGACAAGCCCGCGTACTTGTCCCCCGCGAAAATGTTCTGGCCATCCTTGCTCAGCGACTGGTGAACATGCATGCCGCTGCCGTTGTCGCCGACCAATGGCTTGGGCATGAAGGTTGCGGTCTTGCCGTAGGCATGGGCGACGTTCTGCACGACGTACTTGGTGATCTGATTCTTGTCGGCTCGGGACACGAGCGTATCGAACTGGGTCCCGATCTCACATTGTCCGGCGGTCGCGACTTCATGGTGATGCACCTCGACCGGGACACCCATTTCTTCCAGCGTCAGACACATGGCTGCGCGAATATCGTTCAGCGAATCGACCGGTGGTACCGGGAAGTAACCGCCTTTCGTGCTCGGACGATGCCCCATGTTGCCGTCGGCGAAGACGCGCTCGGAGTTCCAGCCGGCCTCCTCGGAATCGATCTTGTAGAAGGCGCCGCTCATGTCTGCGCCCCAGCGAACATCGTCGAGGATGAAGAACTCGGGCTCCGGACCGAAGTAGGCCGTATCGGCGACGCCCGTCGACTTCAGATAGGCTTCCGCGCGCTTGGCCAGGGAGCGCGGATCGCGCTCGTACCCGGTCATCGTGTCGGGTTCGAGGATATCGCAACGGATGATCAGGGTGTTTTCATCCGTGAACGGGTCCATGACTGCGGTGGACGGTTCAGGCATCAGGATCATGTCGGATGCTTCGATGCCCTTCCAACCGGCGATCGACGATCCGTCGAACATCTTGCCTTCCTTAAACAGATCCTCGTCGACCACCCTGGAGGGCATGGAGACGTGCTGCTCCTTGCCGCGAGTGTCGGTGAAGCGAAGGTCGACGAACTTTACGTCGTTGTCCTTGATCATTTTGATCACGTCTGTCATTTGGGATTTCTCCGCTGCTGTAGGTTCGGGGGAAAGATCGTGGGGCGGCGCCGTGGTAGGCCTTACGCCCTCGGATGCGGCGAGGCGGATGGGAGCCTAGCAGGTCGCCTCTCCGGCTGCACGACTCGCAGTGCGTCGGCGGGTCGCGGTGATTCGGTCTGTATGGAGTCCTCTTCGTGGGGTACGACGGAGAACGACCGGTGCTGTCGATCACCTTCCGGGCGTAAAGCATCTACCGAGCCAAGACCACGCCAAAGGGGGACTATTGCGCTTGGTCCGTGCGCGGCAACCTCTGGATGGAATCTCAATATACTGTTTTAAAAAGGTGATTTTCCGATTGGACGTGTCGGCCGACCGATCGAGCCAACGCGGTATCGATTGCACAAACACTCTTCGCACGGGCATCCGCGACTGCTCTTCCCGTCTACGCACCCTCGCAGGGCTCCTTGGAAAAAAACCGCACCGATATAGTGCGAACGCTATCCGAAAAAGATTCGGACTTCCCGAAATGCCGGTTCGTCGGCGATCGCGTTCGCGAGGCGCGCTTGTAAATCGGCCACGTCCGCACCCGTTCGGCGGCAAGCGGCCAACGGGAAATGGACCTCGATGTCGATTCCGCCCCGCAGATAGTGAAAGACCATCCGTTGACGCTCGTTCGCCTCGGGAATCGCCGACCAGAGCGAAGCTAGGCGCGCCATCGCCTCGGCCCGCAGCGGGAGCCCGACGGGAGGAGGAAAGCGATCGTCGTCCTCCGGATCGATGTGGACCGTCACGTCGGTGATCTCGTCGATCTCCCGCTTGAGTCGATGCTCCACCAAGAGACTGATCATGTGGCCCTCTGAAACGCTGACGAAGGGATCCACCAAGACATGGACATCGGCCGAAACCTGTCCGGCATAGCGGCGCGTGCGCAGCATATGGATGTCCCGCACGCCGCCGACCGAGCGAATGGTCTCCTTGACCGCGCTCAGCCGCTCGGATTCCAGCCCGGTATCGACCAGTTCGTTGATCGCCTCCCAACCCAACGCCCAGCCGATTCTTGCGATCATGATCGCGACCACGACTGCTGCGATCGCATCAAGATAGGCCAGACCGGCCATGGTCCCGGCAATTCCCACGAGGACCACCACCGAGGAGACCGCGTCAGTACGATGGTGCCAGGCATTGGCGCGGAGCAGATCCGACTTCACCCGCTTGGCGTAACCGAGGGTCCACCAGTAGAGCCATTCCTTGATGAGGATCGACCCCAGAGCCGCAAGCAAGGTCAGCGGTTCCGGCTTGAGCAATGCCTCCGGCTGAAACAGTCGCTCGATGGAATCCCAGGCGATACCGACGGCCACGGCGATGAGCAGTAATCCCAGAACGAGCGTTGCAACCGTTTCGTATCGAGCATGCCCGTAAGGATGATCGTGATCGGGACCTTGGCTGGCCCGGCGACCTGCCAACAGGACCAACAGATCAGACAAAAGATCCGAAAGCGAATGAATGCCGTCGGCTACGAGCGCTTGAGAATGACCGAAAATGCCAGCAATGATCTTCACGACCGAGAGCACGAGATTGATCGCTGCCCCGACGATTGCCGTGTAGGTTACGGCATGTCGACGTTCGGCTGACGAATCGTTGAAGGTGCGCATGGCGGTTGGCATCGAGGTTATGTTTGAAGGCCGGATCCGCGCCCGGGCATGCGGTCGGACCACCGCAATAGGGTAACAGGCGAGACCCTGATGTGCGCGGACGGGTCCTCCCGGCGATCGAATCCAGCAGCTGCGCGATGCCCTCTGGGATCGACCTATACCCTGCCCTCGCGGGTTTTTCCGGGAGCAACGCGTGCACAGCGGCGAGAATCCAGGAGCGTTGGGGCCCGACGCTGCGCTGTGGTACTGCTTTGGCGCGACCTCGCCGATCAGCGCTATACTGCCCGATTTTCGTCAACACTTGGCCGAAGGAGAACGATCTTGAATCTCGATCGAGAGGATGTCTCGACCTTTCAGGGCCTCGTTTTTGCCCTCGAGCGTTACTGGGCCGAGCACGGATGCGTCATCCTTCAGCCGCTTGACATGGAGGTCGGCGCGGGAACCTTCCACCCGGCGACCTTCCTACGCTCGATCGGACCGGAGCCGTGGCGCAGTGCCTATGTGCAGCCCTCGCGCCGTCCGACCGACGGACGTTACGGGGAGAACCCGAACCGCCTCCAGCACTACTACCAATACCAAGTCGTGCTAAAACCTTCGCCGCTCGAGATCCAGGATCTCTACCTCGACTCGTTGCGCCGTCTCGGGATCGATCCTCTTGTCCACGACATTCGATTCGTGGAAGACAACTGGGAGTCGCCGACCTTGGGAGCCTGGGGACTCGGCTGGGAGGTCTGGCTCAACGGGATGGAGGTGACGCAGTTCACGTACTTCCAACAGGTCGGAGGACTCGATTGTCGGCCGGTGACCGGAGAGATTACCTATGGACTCGAACGCATCGCCATGTACCTTCAGGGCGTCGAAAGTGTCTACGATCTGATCTGGAGCCGTACCCCGGCGGGCGTCGTCACCTACGGCGATGTTTACCATCAGAACGAGGTCGAGCAGTCTGCGTATAACTTCGAGCATGCCGACGTCGACGCCTTGTTCGGACTGTTCGATACCTGCGAGGCGGCAAGCGCTGCATTGGTCGAGAAGGGCCTGCCCCTGCCGGCCTACGAGCAAGTCTTGAAGGCATCACACACCTTCAATCTTCTCGATGCCCGCGGCGCAATCTCGGTCACCGAACGACAGCGGTTCATTCTGCGCGTACGCACCCTGTCGCGCGCCGTCGCCCAGGCTTATTTTGACCGCCGGGAGGCCCTCGGCTTCCCGATGCTCACCCGCTAAAGGGAGACGACTGTGGACGCAACCAGCAACCTTCTGGTCGAGATCGGAACCGAAGAGCTCCCTCCGACCGCCTTGCTTGCTCTCTCGAATGCTTTCGTCGCGGGTTTTCGCGATGAGCTCGAGGGTGCCGGCATCGGCTTCGAGACGATCGAGCCCTTCGCCTCGCCACGTCGACTCGCTCTTTTGGTACGTGGGATCCTAACCCGACAGCCCGACCGAGAGACCCTGCGGCGTGGACCTGCGATACAAGCTGCCTTCGGCGCGGACGGACAGCCGACAAGAGCGGCTTTGGGTTTCGCCGGATCCTGCGGCGTCCCGGTCGATGCGCTCGCTCGCGAGGTCACGGAGAAGGGTGAATGGCTGGCGTTCCAAAGCAGGGTTATCGGAGAGTTCACGACTTCTCTGGTACCGAACTTGACCGACGCCGCGTTGGCTAGGCTTCCCATCCCGAAACGGATGCGCTGGGGCGAGGGTTCGGAGGAGTTTGTCCGTCCCGTCCACTGGGTATGTCTGCTGCTGGGGACAGAGGCGATTCCGGGCCGGATACTGGGCATCGAGGCCGGCCGTCGGACGCATGGACATCGCTTCCATCACCCCGAGCCGATCGATGTACCCGAAGCGACGGCATACGCCGAGCTGCTGCGCTCGCGCGGATCGGTCGAGCCGGATTTCGATCGGCGACGCGAACTGGTTCGCAGCCGGGTGGAGGAACTGGCTTCAGCCAATGGCCTAAGTGCACGGATCGATGATGCGCTACTCGACGAGGTCACGGCCTTGGTTGAATGGCCAAGAGCGATTCTCGGCCGCTTCGACGAGGCATATCTCGCCATTCCGCCCGAGGTTCTGATCGAGACGATGCGCTCGAATCAGAAGTATTTTCCGGTCGAGGACTCCTCCGGTGTCTTGCAGGCATCCTTCATCACGGTCGCCAACATCGAGAGCCGAGATCCGGATCAGGTCCGTGCAGGCAACGAGCGCGTGATCCGTCCTCGCTTCGCGGATGCGGCCTTCTTTTGGGCCCAGGACCTGAAGCAGCCGTTGGAAGGGTACGCCGAACGACTGGAAACCGTCGTTTTTCAGGATCGGCTCGGGACCGTCGCCGAGAAGAGCGCCAGAGTGGCCAATCTGGCACGCGGTCTCGCGTCGTCGATCGGGGTCGATCCGGACCTTGCCGCACGCGCGGCGCGGCTCTCGCGCTGTGACCTGGTGACCTCGATGGTCTACGAGTTTCCCGGCCTTCAGGGGACGATGGGGCGCTACTACGCCGAGCACGCGAACGAGGCCCCCTGCGTCTGTGCGGCAATGGAGGAGCAGTATTTGCCGAGGTTCGCTGGCGATGTCCTTCCGGCGAGCCCGTGCGGGAGGGTCCTGGCGATTGCCGATCGGATCGATACCCTCGTCGGGATTTTCGGCATCGGGCTACGTCCTACGGGGGCCAAGGATCCTTACGGGCTGAGGCGCGCGTCGATCGGTGTGCTCCGTATCCTGATCGAGACTCCCTTGGAGCTCGACCTGCGCGAGTTGATTGCCTCGGCGGCATCCAGCTATCCGGCCGGGCTCTTGAGCAAGGATGTCGAAGCTGCTGCGCTTGGATATGTAATCGATCGGCTGCGGGGCTACTACCATGAGCGTGGCGTCGCCGGGGATACGATCGAGGCGGTCCTCCAGACGGGGGTCACCGTACCCGCCGATCTCGATGCCCGCCTGGCCGCCGTGACGGCGTTCAGAGCGCTGAGTGGCTCCGCATCCCTGGCAGCAGCGAACAAGCGAATCCGCAATATTCTAAGCAAAGCGGGTATCGACATCGGGGTCGGCTCCGCCCGTCTCGAGGCAAACGGCGAGCTGCTCGACGAGCCTGCCGAAATCCGTCTTGCGGCTCGGGTCGCGGAGCTGTCTTCTCTGGTCTTACCACTCGCGCAAGCCCGCGACTACATGGGAGTGTTGCAACTTTTGTCGGAGCTCGAGGGCGATCTCGAGGCCTTTTTCGATCAGGTGATGGTGATGGTGGACGATCCCGAGATCCGCGAGAACCGCATTCGACTGCTCCATTCACTGGCCGGGCTGTTCCTGCTGGTCGCAGACATCTCGCGTCTCCAGGAATGATCAACGCGTCGACCGGACGAGGGGGAGGCTGCTTCTTTGTCTTCGAGGGCAACAGTGATGGGTGAGCGGGTCGTGATCCTGGATCGGGACGGCGTGATCAACGCGGACTCGGAACATTTCGTCAAATCCATCGATGAATGGATGCCGTTGCCCGGCAGTATCGATGCCATCGCGCGACTCTCGCACGCGGGGTATCGTGTGGCCGTGGCGACCAACCAATCGGGTTTGGCGCGTGGCCTGCTGACACCGGCCGACCTCGACAGCATGCACCGCAAGCTTCGGGATCTGTTGGCCGAACAGGGAGGACGAGTCGAGATGATCGTCTATTGCCCGCATGGCCCTGATGACGGCTGCGACTGTCGCAAACCCAGACCGGGCATGCTCCAGGAAATCGGGAGGCGCCTTTCGGTGAAGCTCCCGGGCGTACCCTTTGTCGGTGATTCACTCGGCGATGTCCTGGCGGCAAGGGCTGCCGGGGCCGATCCCTGGATGGTTCGCACGGGAAAAGGAGAAGACACTGTGGCTGGCGGTTCCTCGCATCTTGCCGGGGTTCCGGTCTATGCCGATCTGGCCTCCGCCGTCGATGCCCTGCTCTATGGATAGCCCGACACTCAGGAATCGACTGATCTCCGGGCTGTTTTCGGTTCTGATCCTGGTCCGATCCATCCTCTACGAGGTCTTTTTGGTCGGATCGGTCATCGTCTACTCCACACTTCTGCTTGTCCTCGGTCCGATCGTATCGGAATCGGGTCTCGATCGGCTCGCACAGCAGTGGGCGAAGCTCAATCTGGGGGCACTGCGATGGATCTGTGGACTGCACTACCGGGTCAGCGGACTGGAGACGGTGCCGGTCGAGACTGCGGTTGTCTTAAGCAAGCATCAGTCGGCATGGGACATCATCGCCTTGAGGGCTTTGTTGCCGATCCGCCAAAGCTGGGTCTTGAAACAGGAGTTGATGCGCATCCCGGTCTTCGGGGCTGGTTTGAAGCGCCTTCGCTGTATTCCGATCGATCGGACCGCGGGTCGTCGAGCGATCGTCGAGCTCGTGCGCGAAGGTATGCACCTGTTGCAGAGCGGGCGTTGGGTGATCGTTTTCCCCGAGGGCACCCGTGTCGCACCGGGTTGCCGCCATCCCTACGCGATCGGTGGAGCTGTCCTCGCCGAGCGCAGCGGTAGGCCGGTCGTACCGATCGCACACAACGCGGGCTACTTTTGGGGACGGCGCAGCATCCGTAAGGAACCCGGAACGATCGACGTGATCATCGGGCCAACGATTCCCACCGCCGGTCGAACCGCAACCGAGATCAATGCTGCGGCGGAAGCCTGGATCGAATCCACGGTCGCCACATTGCCGGGGTCGAACCCGCTCTAAACATCGAGATTCTCGACATTCAGCGCGTTGCGCTCGATGAATTCCCGTCTCGGCTCGACATGATCCCCCATCAGTGTGGTGAAGATCTGGTCTGCGCCCACGGCGTCCTCGATGGTGACTCGTAACAGGCGCCGAGTCTCCGGATTCATGGTGGTATCCCAGAGCTGGTCGGGGTTCATCTCTCCAAGGCCCTTGTAGCGCTGGATGCTGTGCCCACGCTGTGCCTCCGCGAGCAGCCAACGGATCCCTTCGCCCAACTCCGTGATCTCCTTGCGGCGATCGCCGCGTGCGACGTAGGCCCCCGGCTCGATCAATCCAGCGACCTTCCGTCCGTAATCCAAGATCCTTGCATAATCCGCCGTGTGGAAGAAATCCAAAGGGATGATGCGGCTCTCGGGAATACCATGAATCAATCGAACCAGCTCCAGAGAGTCCGGTCGAAGCGATGTCGGACTACTGAGAGCGAGTCGGTAATGCAGGGAGATTGAATCGAGTTGATTCAAACGTCGCTCCATGTCGCTCAGCCAATCGGCAAAAGCTTGAGCATCGCCCACGAGTGCATCGTCAAGCGGCGGCGCTTTCGCCAACTCATCGAGAAATACTGCGTCGTAGCGTGTCGACAGGCGTTTGATAATCCCGACGAACACCTGATAGTCACGCGCGAGCGTTTCGAGCGCGGTGCTTGCCAAAGGTACGGTGTCCGCATTGACATGGAGGTTAGCCCCGTCGAGTGCGGCTTGGAGCATGGCGCCATTCAGTGCTGCGTCGTCGAGCAGGTATTCCTCCTGCTTTCCCTTTTTGATTTTGTAGAGTGGCGGCTGGGCGATGAAAATGTGGCCGCGTTCGACCAATTCGGGCATCTGTCGATAAAAGAAGGTTAAGAGGAGCGTCCGAATATGGGCGCCGTCAACGTCAGCGTCCGTCATGATGATGATTCGGTGATAGCGCAGATTGTCCGGGTTGTATTCTTCGCGTCCGATCCCGCATCCCAACGCGGTGATGAGTGTCCCGACCTCGGCAGAAGACAACATCTTGTCGAAGCGGGCCTTCTCGACGTTCAGGATCTTTCCCTTGAGAGGGAGAATGGCTTGGAAGGCCCGGTCACGCCCTTGTTTGGCGGAGCCGCCTGCCGAGTCACCCTCGACCAGATACAGCTCCGAATTGGCAGGATCCTTTTCTTGGCAGTCGGCAAGCTTGCCCGGCAGCCCTGCCACATCGAGCACCCCCTTGCGCCGTGTCATCTCGCGCGCTTTGCGGGCCGCCTCCCGAGCACGCGCGGCCTCGAGCATCTTGTTGGCGATGGCTTTCGCCTCCCCCGGCTGCTCCTCGAGAAAAATGTTCAGCTGCTCGACCACGAGCGATTCGACGATCGCCTTGACCTCCGAGGAGACCAGCTTATCTTTCGTCTGGGACGAAAATTTCGGATCAGGCACCTTCACGGAGAGGACCGCTGTCAAGCCTTCGCGCGCATCGTCGCCGACCGGCCGGACCTTCTGATTGCGGTCTAGGCCTTCGCGTTCGATGTAGCCGTTCAAGGTTCGTGTCAACCCGGCCCGAAGTCCCGCCAGATGGGTACCGCCATCTTTTTGCGGGATTGTGTTGGTGTAACAGAAGATCGTTTCTTGATAGCCGTTATTCCACTGGATTGCGAGCTCGACCGTGACCGTTTGCCGCTCGGCAGTGAAGTGAATCACGCTCGGATGAATCGGCTCTTTGTTCTGATTGAGGTGCTCGACAAAGGCACGGATCCCTCCTTGATACTCGAAGACGTCCTCTCGACCGGTAGCCTCCTCGAACAACTCGATACGGACTCCGGAGTTGAGGAAGGAGAGTTCCCGGAGTCGCTTTGCGAGGATATCGTAGTGAAATTCGATGTGCGTAAAGGTCTGCTCAGACGGATAGAACCGAATTTCCGTTCCTGTTGCGTCGGTGTCTCCGACATGCTTGAGCGGATATTGGGGTTCCCCGAGGTGGTACTCCTGCTGATACAGGCGCCCTCCTCTGGCAATCTTCAGGAGAAGGCGATCGGAGAGTGCGTTCACGACCGAGACCCCGACGCCGTGGAGTCCGCCCGAGACCTTGTAGGAATTGTCGTCGAATTTTCCGCCGGCGTGGAGAACCGTGAGAATCACCTCGGCCGCGGACCTTTGTTCTTCCGAGTGGATGTCGACCGGTATTCCGCGCCCGTTGTCGCTTACCGACACCGAGCCGTCTCCGTGCAGGATGACGCGAATGTTGTCGCAATGGCCGGCAAGGGCTTCGTCGATGGAGTTGTCCACGACTTCGAAGACCATGTGGTGCAGACCGGTACCGTCGTCCGTGTCGCCGATGTACATGCCCGGCCGTTTACGGACCGCGTCGAGCCCGCGAAGGACTTTGATGTTTGTTGAGTCGTAGGTCATGTGGCGTGATCGAGATGATGGATCGGTGGGAGGGCGCGCAAGCGCTTGCGGCGCGACCCTTGGCCGTTGGCCGATGACTGTATCACCGCTTCGTGGAAGCATGGTGGGCATCGCAGTCGGGTGAGTCGGCGCCGGGGCAAGACTGTCCCGAAGCACGATCCATTATACGGGAACGTAGGCCGAAGCGCTTCAGGCGCCGTACTGCGCGCAGATCAAGGACATCGGCCGGTGATGCCATCAAGGCAAGGACGTCGGGGGGGGTGGACGATCGGCGACGGCAGCGGATGTCACGATACCCTGTTCCACGTGGAACATCGTGTCTTGGTGGATCGATCCATCCTTGATCTCGGTCGGATGGTAGCCCAACCGAGCGACCATCCGCTGTCCCTCCGCTTCCTCGAACAAGCGCCATAATCGATCGCCCGTAGCGGTGTCGAGCTCGGCGTCGATGTCGTCGAGAAGCCAAAGCGACGGGGCAAGACCTTTCCCGCGGTGGACGCGCTCCGCGGCGAGTTGAAGAAGGCACACGGCAACCTTTGCCTGCCCGCGTGAGAGTCGGGGTGGAGCGCGGTCCCGACTGATTCCGATATCCGCTCGATGCGCTCCCGCGAGCGTTTGCCCGCGCTGAATGTCGGCACTTCGCCCCTGCTCCAGGATTTCGGTCAAGTCGCTGTCTCGGGGCCAACCGCGCTCGAATACAAGCTCGAAATCGTCAAGGAAAGAAAAGTGGTTCGCGAGCGATCTGAATTGAGTCCGCCACAGGTCTACGAAGGCCTCGCGTTTCTCCGTAATACGGGCGGAAAGTTGGACGAACGTCGGATCCCAGATGGACACGCCGGATCCGGCGTGTCGGAGCGCTGCATTCCGCTGAGCGAGGACACGACGAAGATCGGCCCGCAACCGTCCAAGTCGATGTTCCACGTGGAACACGTTCCAGTCCAAAAGCCCACGCCTGAGCATCGGCTCCCCTTCCAAAAGAGCCTGAGGATTCTCACCCACGAGCTTGACCCGGAGCGGGCTGTCGCTCGGCGGGAGCGATCCCATCGCGACACCGTTGTACCGCCTCAGACTACCCCGCCTGCTCCGCTCGAAGACCAGCGTCGACTCGCCCGATGAGTCCGCCTCCCGAAACACCCCTTCGATCAGGGTTCGAGTCTCGCCGTCCGTCGTCAAAGATCCTGCCTTGCGACCCCGAAAACTCCGGCCTCGGGACAAGAGATAAACGGCCTCGAGGAACGTGGTCTTCCCTGCTCCGTTGGCGCCGGTCAGCAGGATCCGATGGGATTCTTTCCGAAGGTCCAAATCCACACTGCGGAGGTTCCTTAGATTCGTGACCCCCAGCCTCAATAGTCGCGGACCGATCAAACCGTCCATCAACCCCTACGATCACAGACGCATCGGCATAACGACATACGTTTCATCCTCGGCGCCGACGCCGCGCCACACCGAACTGCTCCCTGCATCGCTGAATCGGACCTCGATCTCACTACCCTCGACTGCCCCCAAAACGTCCGATAGGTAAGCCACGTTGAAACCGATGGCAACGGACTCCCCGTTGTAGTCGAGCTCAATCTCCTCCTCCGCCTCTTCCTGCTCGGGATTGTGCGCCTGAAGCCTCAGGACGCCATCCTCGAACGCCAATCGAACACCCCGGTACTTCTCGTTCGACAGAATCGAGGTCCGTGCCAAAGCTCGCTTGAGCGCATCGTTGCTGACCCGAGCAACCTTGCCGAGCTCCCGCGGAATGACCCGTTCGTATTCCGGGTAACGACCATCGACCAGCTTCGATGTCATCACCATCCCGCCGACCGCCAGACGAATACTCCTCGACCCAACCGAAACCGAGACCGGCTCGTCAGTGGATGAGAGTTGGCGACGAAGCTCAAGGATCGTCTTGCTCGGCACGATGACCTGAACGCGCTCCGAAAGATCCAGATCCAGGCTTCGATGAAACTTGGCCAGCCGATGCCCGTCGGTCCCGACAGCCGTAATCCCCGAGCGATCCCACTCCACCAGCAGACCGTTCAGGTAATAGCGAACATCCTGCTGGGCCATTGCGAAGGACGTCTTGTCGAGAAGCTGTCGCAGGACACCCTCGGGAACCTTAACATCCGCCCCATCGATCTCCGCGTCCATCAAGGGGAAGTCTGCCGCCGGCAGCACCCCGAGCGTAAACCGACCACGTCCAGCGGTGACGACGCAACGCTCCTTGTTCAGTCGAAACCGGATCTCCGTGCCTTCGGCTAGGTTCCGACAAATATCCATCAACTTTCTCGCAGGCAGCGTGGTCTCCCCTTCTTGAGGAACTGACGCGCTACAACTCGTTCTGACCTCCACTTCCAGATCCGTTCCGCAGATGTCGACCCGGTCATCGCACGCCGACAACAACAGGTTCCCGAGGATCGGAAGAGTTTGTCGACGTTCTACGACGCCGACGACCTTGCTGAGCACAGGCAATAGACTTTCACGGTTGACGACGAGCTCCATCGTGATCTCCTAATACTTAAGAAACTTAAAAAACCTGTAGTAATAAGGCCTGTGCATGAGTGTGCGGCAACCCACAATCCGTTACGAAACAGTCACGTCAACCTGGCTTATGGCCGGCACAACCTCTGGGCAGCCTGTGCATAAATCTCGCCTTCAACTGCGTGCGTTTTCCGTGAACACGTTATCCACAGCTATGAGGTCAGAGTTCTCAACAGGTTTTTGTAATCCTCTTCGATCGATGCGTCGCTGTCGCGAAGGTTTTTGATGGTCCGAGTGGCGTGAAGGACGGTCGTGTGATCGCGGCCCCCGAACGCTCGACCGATTTCCGGGAGACTATGCTTCGTCAGCTCCTTCGCGAGCGCCATTGCGATCTGTCGCGGGCGTGCGATCGAGCGACTTCGTTTCGCCGAAATCATGTCGGAAGTCCGGAGCTTGAAATACTCGGCCACCGTCTTCTGGATGTTTTCGATACTGACCTGTTTGTCCTGTGCGGCCAACATATCCCGAAGCGCATGTTTTGCCAGTTCCATGCTGATGGGCTTGCCGGTGAACTGAGCGTTCGCGACGAGGCGCCGCAACGCCCCTTCAAGTTCTCGGATGTTCGAGCGAATCCGCCGCCCGACGAAAAACGCAACATCCTCCGGGAGATCCACTCCCCAAAGGCTGGCCTTACTGTGCAGGATCGCAACGCTTGTTTCGAGGTCGGGCGGCTCGATCGACACCGTCAGTCCCCAACCGAACCGTGACTTCAGACGCTCTTCGAGGCCAACGACCTCCTTCGGGAAGCGGTCACTGGAGAGGACGATCTGCTGGCGCGACTCGAACAGCGCGTTGAAGGTGTGAAAGAACTCCTCCTGAGAGCGCTCTTTTCCGGCAAAGAACTGCACATCGTCGATCAGCAAGGCGTTTACGGACCTGTAGGTCTTCTTGAACTCGTCGATCCGATTGTGCTGAAGCGCCTTGATCATCTCCGCAACGAAGCGTTCCGAGTGCAGATAGACAACCCGGGCGTTCGGGTTGGTGGCGAGGACGATGTTGCCGACGGCGTGCATCAGATGTGTTTTGCCGAGGCCGACCCCGCCGTAGATGAAGAGCGGGTTATACGCCGTGCCCGGATTCTGCCCGATCTGGATCGACGCCGCCCGCGCGAGCTGGTTTGATTTCCCCTCGACGAAACTGTCGAACGTAAAATCCGCGTTCAGGTTGGCACTCGCCCGTCTGGCGGTAAGCTCGCCATCCGCGTCGACGGGAACGGCGGCGGTACTCTGCGCGGCCGCAGCACCCGATTCGGACTCCAAGCCCCCGACCTCAAAGCTCAGCCTTCCGATCGCGCCATCGCTGTAGGACCGGCAAAGATCGAGTAGACGACCCTCGTAGTGCTGGCGCGTCCAGTCCAGCACAAACCGATTCGGTGCGAACAACTGCAACCGGCCCTCGTCCACCCGAGCCTGCAGCGGCAGGATCCAGGTGTTGAACTCAGCCGAGGTCAACTCTCCTTTTAGTTGTCTGACACACTGTTCCCATACTCCCACGGTGGACTCCCCAAAAACCGCTAGTTGGTGTCGAGCAAGGCCGCCGATCGCTCCGGCCGTGTCGATGGCTGCGACGATCGGTCGGGAGATTGCCCCCGCCGGGCTCTCGCCGGTCCGGTGAGGCAGCAGTCTAGCCTCCCGGACGAGACTTATCCACAACCGGTGGTTCCGTGCCCCGAACCCGAACGGCATTGACTTTCAGACGGAAATTGCTTATGTTTCCGCGCCTTTTAAGGCGGGGCTCAGTCGAGTCCCGGACGACGAGACTTCCGGAGCACCGAGCATGAAACGCACCTTCCAACCCAGCCGCCTCAAGCGCGCGCGCACCCATGGTTTCCGCGCCCGCAGCGCGACGAAGAACGGCCGAAAGGTCCTGAATGCACGCCGCGCCAAGGGTCGCGTGCGCCTGGCGACCTGAACCTTCCGAAGAATCGCACCGAGACGCCCGCGGAGTCCGAGCAGACCTTTCCGCGGACCTGTCGACTGACCCTTTCCCGACAGTTTCGTGACGTTTTTGCCGAACCACGGCGCTGCAGAGGCGCCGGTTTTCTCGTGCTGTATCGCGAGAACCGCTTGGGGCATCCTCGACTCGGACTCGCGATCGCCAAGAAGTGTGCGCGCCGCGCGGTTGACCGAGCACGTTTGAAACGGATCGTCCGCGAAAGCTTCAGGCTCAACCGCTCGCGCCTCCAAGGCTGGGATATCGTTGTGCTGTGTGTGTCGGGCGCACCGACCATGCCCAGCCCGCGCTTGTTCGCCACCCTCGCCCGCGCCTGGGATACCATCGAGAAACAACCATGCGTCGAATCTTGATCGCCCTGATCCGCGCTTATCAGTACGGCATCAGTCCGCTCCTCGGGCCGCATTGCCGGTTCCATCCCTCCTGCTCGCATTACGCCGTCGAGGCAATCGAGCGCCACGGACTCCTTCGCGGCGGGTATCTGGCAATGCGCCGGGTATCGCGCTGTCACCCGTGGCACGAAGGCGGCTTCGATCCAGTCCCAACCGAAAGGCAGACCTGCTCTCATGGATAACCAGCGTTTAATCCTGTTTTTCGCCCTGGCCGCCGTGGTGTTTCTCATCTACTCGGCCTGGATGGAAGACTACGGGCGCCCGGTTCAGCCTCAGGTTGCGCAGGAGCGCGGTCTGACGGTCGATGCACCCTCCTCCTCCTCCGCCTCTTCCTCCGCGGCGCCGGATGTCCCGCAGGTCGCGACGACTCCAGAGTCTCTCGCTCCGGCTATGTCCTCGGCCGATGCTCAGGCGGTGCCGACCGAGGCTCCGATCCGCATCGAAACGGACGTGTTTCACGTCGAGATCTCTCCGCGGGGGGGGACCGTTTCCGCGGCGTGGCTGTTGGATTACGCGACGGTTGCCGAGCGCCCGGACGATCCCTTCCAGCTGCTCAAGCCGGTTCCGCCCAACATGTTCGTCGCCCAGTCCGGTCTGTTGGGTGAGGATCCGGCCTTGCTGCCGACGCACGAGGCCATCTTTCAAAGTTCTCAGACCCTCTACAGCCTCGGCGCGGACGACGACACGCTCGATGTCGACCTCTTTTGGGTGAACGACGCCGGTATCGAGGTCCGCAAGCGCTACAGCTTCGAGCGCGGTAGCTACGTGATCCGCGCAAGTCAGTCGATCACCAACGCCACGGACGCCCCCCTCGTCGCTCGCCAGTACAACCAGCTTCAGCGCACCGATCTGATCGATCCGAACGAATCCCGCTTCGTTCACACCTACACGGGTGCCGTGTATTACAGCCCGGAGGACAAGTACAAGAAGGTGTCGTTCGACGACATGCGCAAAGGCAAGCTTGACCGCGGCGTCGCCGATGGTTGGATCGCGATGATGCAGCACTACTTCTTGGCGGCTTGGATTCCTCCGGCGGGCGTGCTCGAGACCTTCTATACGAACGTCCTCGCCGACTCGCGCTACATCATCGGCAAATACTCACCCGCGGTCAGCATCGCTCCCGGTGGGACCCACGTCTTCGAGAACCATCTCTTTGTGGGCCCGAAGCTCCAAGACAAACTTGCAAGCGTGGCACCGGGGCTGGAGCTGGCGGTCGACTACGGCTGGCTGACCGTGATTGCGCAGCCCATTTTCTGGGTGCTGAGCAAGATCCACGCGCTTATCGGAAACTGGGGTTGGTCGATCATCTTCCTCACCATCCTGATCAAGCTGGCCTTCTACAAGCTCTCCGAGACCAGCTACAAGTCGATGGCCAACATGCGTCAGCTCGCGCCGCGACTGCAGGCCTTGAAGGATCGTTACGGCGACGACAAGCAGCGCCTGAATCAAGCCATGATGGAGATGTACAAGACCGAGAAGATCAACCCACTCGGCGGCTGTTTGCCGATCTTGATCCAGATCCCGGTCTTCATCTCGCTCTACTGGGTGTTGCTCGAGAGTGTCGAGCTTCGCAATGCGCCCTTCATGCTGTGGCTCGACAACCTCTCGGCGCCGGATCCCTATTTCATTCTGCCGCTGATCATGGGTGTCTCCATGTTCGTGCAGATGAAGTTGAATCCGCCGCCGCCGGATCCGATGCAGGCGAAGATCATGATGGCCTTGCCGTTCGTCTTCACGGTCTTCTTCGCCTTCTTCCCGTCGGGACTCGTTCTCTACTGGACGGTCAACAATCTGCTGTCCATCGCACAGCAGTGGCACATCACGCGGACGATCGAGAAACAGGCGGCCTCGGTCAAACACAAGCGCTAGGCCGAGGCGCCGAGGCCGTCATGGCCACGGAGACCATCGTCGCACTGGCGACCCCGTCCGGAATGGGCGGGGTCGGGATCGTGAGGATCAGCGGTGCTCGCGTCGCGTCCATCGCGGAGGCCGTGCTCGGGAAGTTACCCTCTCCCAGGCAGGCCACCTTCGCGACCTTCCGCGATGCGCACGGAAACTTCATCGACGAAGGCATCGCCCTCTATTTCTCGGCGCCGGCCTCCTTTACGGGAGAGGATGTCCTCGAGCTTCAGGGCCACGGCGGTCCGGTCGTCATGGACCTGCTCCTGCAACGCTGTTTGCACCTCGGGGCACGGCTCGCTCGCCCCGGTGAGTTCTCGGAGCGCGCCTTCCTGAACGGTAAGCTCGATCTTGCCCAAGCGGAGGCCGTCGCCGACCTGATCGAGAGCTCCACCGCACTCGCGGTTCGACTCGCCGGTCGCAGCCTCCAAGGCGTCTTCTCGCGACGGGTCGATGACCTCATCGAGCGTCTCGTCCGGATGCGGACCTACATCGAAGCGACCCTCGATTTTCCCGACGAGGAGTTGGATCTTGCGACCGATCTCGGGATTTCCGAGGATCTTCGGGCGATGATCGACGAGACCCGCGAGGTCATGGGCTCAGCGCGCCAAGGTCAGGTCATTCGGGAGGGCCTCGCGGTCGTGATCGCGGGTCCCCCGAACGCCGGTAAATCGAGTTTACTCAATGCGTTGTCCGGTCAGGATGCGGCGATTGTCACACCGATCCCGGGCACCACGCGCGATCTTTTGAAGCTCGACATCCAGGTCGACGGGCTCCCGATCCGTATCGTGGATACGGCTGGTCTGCGCCGGACCGAGGATCCGATCGAGCGCGAGGGCGTGCGCCGCGCGCGCGCCGAGCTCGACCAAGCGGACCTCGTTCTCTGGGTCCATGATGCCGACGCCGGAGCGGAGGATACCCCGGCACCCGAAAGCCTACCGCAACAGGTCCCGGTGACCCGGGTGCGCAATAAGATCGACCTTCGCGGTCTCTCGCCCGGTATCGCGGAGCTTGAGACAGGTCCGCAGATCAGCCTTTCCGTCAAGACCGGTGCAGGCCTCGACCTGCTGCGCGCGCATCTGAGGGATCGCGCGGGCCTTGGCGGCTCCACCGAAGGTGCCTTCGTTGCGCGTCGTCGCCATCTCGGCGCCCTGCGCCTCGGTCTCGACCATCTCGCATCCGCACAGCGCGCCCTTGAGCAAGGAGCCGGCGCCGAGCTTGTGGCGGATGATCTTCTGCAAGCTCAGCATGCATTCGGCGAGATCACCGGGCGTTTCACCTCCGAGGATCTCTTGGGACGCATCTTCTCCACATTCTGTATTGGAAAGTAGACGAAGCGCTGCTCGGGCGACCTACGCCGACCAGTCGGTTACCCCGCGTTCCTATCGGGATCGCCGGAACAGTCCGGGCGTTTGGCGAGTCGACTGAGGCCGAAAGGTGCCCAGTACGTCGGCGAGTGGTGCGAGCGCATCACGCGGATCTCCCGGCCCGTACTGCGCGGGGATATAGATATCCATGAAGCGCTCGACCGTCGGGGCGAGATCCGGACGTTGTGCGACGACCCGCCCGGCATAGTCCATCGGCCCCTCGTGGGGGAGACGGCCGAGGCCGATTTTTTCGAGGCGTCTGCAAAAACGGCCATATTCGGCTTGAAGCGGCTCGAGAGGTTTGCGTTCGCGGATCGAGGCGAGCACCAGGATCCCGAGGGTCAGCCCGAGTGCGGCAAGCATCAGACCGACCAACCCGTATTCGCGCAGCTCTCCTAGCCGCAGCCGTTGGAGCAGCGCCAGTTGGTCCTCGACCGAGAAGCCCAGCACCCAATCCTGCCAGGCGGCGTCCAGGCTATCGGCGAAGAGCCGCATATCGCGCACGAAACGCGCGATGGCGTCGGCTTGCTCCAGGGTGAAGCGCACCGACGGGCCGGCCCCGAGCATCCGCGAGGCCCCGCTGTTGTCGACGCGCGAGGGATCGACGGCGGCGGTGGGATCGACGCGTACCCAGCCGCGCCCGTCGATCAACACCTCGACCCAGGCGTGGGCGTCGGACTGCCAGACCATGTGATAGCCGCCGACGCGGTTGAGTTCGCCCCCGAGATAGCCGAGGACAATTCGCGAGGGGATGCCGGCCATGCGCATCAAGACGGCAAAGCTACTGGCGTAGTGCTCGCAGAATCCACGTTGGGTCTCGAACAGGAACTCGTCGGTTGGATTCGCGCCGAGGCGCGGCGGCATTAGGGTGTAATGGAAGGATTCGCGGTTGAAGAATTGCAGCCCGGACTGGACCAGCGCCCAATCGTCGTTCGAGCGGCGCTGCCAATCCTCGACCAGGCGGCGCATCCTCGGCGTCACGTTGTCCGGGACCTGCAGTCCGGCGGCACGGCGCGCTGGATCGGAAAATGCGGTCCGGTAGTCGAGCGCGGAGGTCACCTCATAGCGCTTGACCGTGCTCACGACCTGGCGTGCGATCAATTGGTGGTCGGCACTGATAAAGGCTCCGTCCGGGACGCTGTCCGGCATGTCCAGGGCGAAGAGCCAGCGCTGATCGGTCGGTTCCAAGGTCACCTCGTAGTCGATCGAGCGTCCCGCCTCCACGAGTCTAGCCGGAGCGCCTTTGGCGACACCCTCCCCCGCCGACCACCGCCGTCCGTTCGTCTCCCAGAGGACGGGACCGCGCCAGTAGAGCTGATCGGAAGCGGGCGGCGTGCCGTCGAAACGCACGCGAAACGCCAGCTCGCCGTTGAGCACCAACTCGCTGATCGCGCCCGGCTCGAGGCTGTCCGAGATCCCGGTCGAGGCCTTGCTCGGATCCAGGCCCAGATTCCACAGCGGGGCACTCAAACGCGGAAACAACAAAAACAGAATGAGAGTCAACGGAAGCGCCTGGAGCGAGAGCCTGACGGCGACCGCAAATGCACCGCGCCGACGTGCGTCCCCGAGTCCGCCGTTCAGATCGACAAGCAGGGCGATGGCCCCCAGCACTACGGCAGCCAGATAGAGCACCAACCAAGGCGACTGGTCGAACAGGAACTCAACCACGACGAGAAACCCGATCAGGGTCGCGACCAGACGGATATCCGATTTGCGGCGCAGCTCCATGAGCTTGAGCGCCAGCATGGAGGCAAAGAGCGCCGTTCCGGCGTTCTGCCCCGACCAGCCCTGATAGGTCACCGCCGCGTTGGCGACGCCGATCAGGGTCAAGGCCGCCAACGGCCAAGTTCCCGGCACGACCACGGGCCAGCGCAGCGAGGCAAGACGGATCGCGAAGAGCAGCCCGACAAAGGCGCTGATTTGAAGCGCAAGATGCCACGCGAGCGGGAGATAGGCCGCGATCAGGACAAGCGTGATCCCGAGGATCTGGGCCCGCTCAGGCCGCTCGTTGGAGGGGATCGTTCGTTTGGACATGATCGTAGAGCGCCAGATGTGTCAGGCAACGTTGAAGATGACCGGCACCTCGTCCCGGGGTCTCTTCGAGACCGGGCAGTCGCAGCCCGAACCGGACTTGGGCTTCGCCGGCATCGAGGACCTGGCGGGCGAGCACGCTGATCCTGGTTTCCGGGTCCGCCGCGGTCAATGCGGCCCAATCGATCCAGACCTCTTGGCCTTGGTCCCCTCCGAATTGCTTCACGACGAGCCCGCGCTCGCGCGCGTACGCCTTCCAGTCGATCTGCCTGGGTGAATCGCTGTCTCGATAAGGCCGCGGACCGAGATAATCCTCCATCCCCTCGGGACCTTGCCGGCGACGCGGCTCGGTGTCGCCGGCAGCGGATCCGGGCTCGGGCGCTACTTGCGCCGGTTTCGGATAGACCAAGGTCGTCGCATCGGTCTGGACATAACACCAGGCCCGAAAGAGGTGCAGCGGGTAGCGCGTTTCGACCGTCACCTCGTCGAGCGTCGACAGGCCGCGTCGGAGTGCCGGTCGAGCGATGCGGATCGTGCCGCAGTCCCCACCGAGGATCGCGATCGACTGATGACGCGTCTCGCCCGTCGGAATCCCGATGTCGAAGCGTGCCCGCGTCCCGTTGGTTCCGACGACAACCTCGAAGGTGGCATCGTCCCCGACGAAGACGGGCGGGCCGCCGCGGGCCTGAACCGAAAGCCCGAGCAGGTTGAACCAGGTGTGGTGCATGGCCACGAGGGCGACGGAGGCGAGAAAGAAGGTAAAGAGCAGCCCCAGGTTGTTCTGGTAATTGAGCGAACCGAGCAGCATGACGAAGAGCACTCCGGCGAAACGCAGCCCGTTCCCCGTCGGCAGGATATAGATCTGACGGCGTCCGACCCGCGCAACCCCGTCGCCCCCACGCACCACTCGGCGAAACAAATGACTCAGTTGCCACCGCTTCAACCGCATCGCGTCGAACATGCGTCCCCTCACCCAATAAATCCTCGCTTAAGCGGTATCAACGCCGACGGAATCGGGTCGATCCAGCGGTCGCGCCTGCTCGCGATGTTCGGGTTCCCGCCGGACGCCGCTTAGGCGAGCGCGACGTGATCCAGGATCGCGCTTGCCACCGTCTCCTCGTCGAGCCGCCCCCCGTACTCGGACGCGACGAGTCGATGCACGACGCAGGAGGGCAGGATCGCCTGGATATCTTCCGGGATCACGTAGTCGCGGTCCGCAAGGAGCGCCCACGCCTTCGCCGCGCGCAGCATGCCGAGCCCGGCGCGCGGCGAGAGTCCGTGCAGAAACCGTTCGCTGCTGCGCGTAAGCGCAAGAATTGCATGGACGTATTCGATGATGGCGGGCGCCGCGTGGACCTCGACCACCCGCTGCTGCAACGCGATCAACTGCTCGCCTGTCAGGGCCGGCTGTTGGCGTGCGACCATGGTGCGGCGGTCCTCGCCCGCCAGCAGCGCCTTCTCCTGCTCGGCCGCCGGATAGCCGAGCCGGATCCGCATCAGGAACCGATCCAACTGGGACTCGGGCAACGGAAAGGTGCCGACCTGAAACAGCGGGTTTTGGGTCGCGATCACGAAGAAGGGCTCGGGCAAAGGTCTGGTTTCACCCTCGACCGTCACCTGGCGCTCCTCCATCGCCTCCAGAAGCGCGCTTTGCGCCTTGGGCGTGGCGCGATTGATCTCGTCGGCGAGTACAAGCTGGGAGAAGACGGGCCCGGGATGAAAGCGAAAAGACTCGGCCGCCCGGTCGTAGACCGACACCCCGATCACGTCCGCCGGCAGCAGGTCGCTCGTGAACTGGATGCGGGCGTACTCCAGACCGAGCAGGCGTGCGAGCAGATGCGCCAAGGTGGTCTTGCCCACACCCGGCACATCCTCGATCAAGAGATGACCGCGCGCCATCAGGCAGGCCAAGGCAAGCCGCAGCTCGCGGTCTTTACCGAGAATGACGGCCCGCGCGGCCTCGAGCACGCGCTCCCCGAGAATAGCCGAGTCGCTCGGGATGCGCCGCTTCAGATGCGTCGACATAGGGGTGTCCTTGCGGGCATCTGGGGTAAACTGCGTGGTCTCATAGACTTGGGTTTCCCTTCATGATGGTCGGCGATCCTTACGACGTGGTGGTGGTGGGTGGTGGTCATGCGGGCACCGAAGCGGCACTTGCGGCTGCCCGATGTGGCCAGCGCACCCTCCTCCTGACCCAGAATATCGAAACGGTCGGCCAGATGAGCTGTAACCCGGCTATCGGCGGAATCGGCAAGGGCCATTTGGTCAAGGAGATCGATGCCCTGGGCGGGTTGATGGCCCGTGCGGCGGATCGCGGCGGTATCCAGTTCCGAATCCTCAACGCCAGCAAAGGTCCGGCGGTGCGCGCGACCCGTGCTCAGGCCGACCGGATCCTCTACAAGGCGGCGGTACGCTCGGCGGTCGAGAACCAGCCCGACCTTACGCTCTTCCAACAGTCGGTCGAAGACCTCTTGATCGAGCAGGACCGGGTGGCCGGCGTCGAGACTCAGATGGGGTTGCGCTTTCGGGCGCATACAGTCGTGCTCACGGTCGGAACCTTCCTGGGCGGACGCATCCATATCGGACTCTCGAACTATGAGGGCGGACGGGCCGGCGATCCACCGTCGAATGCCCTCTCGCGGCGCCTGCGCGAGCTGCCGTTTCGCGTCGAGCGGCTCAAGACGGGAACGCCGCCGCGCATCGACGGCCGGAGCATCGATTTCGCACGCCTGGCCGAGCAACCCGGCGACGAGCCCGTGCCGGTATTTTCCTACATGGGGAACGCGAGCGACCATCCGCGCCAAGTGAGCTGTTATATCACCCACACCAACGCGCGCACCCACGACATCATCCATTCGGGCCTCTCGCGCTCGCCGCTCTACACCGGTGTCATCGCCGGTGTCGGTCCGCGCTATTGTCCGTCGATCGAGGACAAGGTGGTGCGTTTCGCGGAAAAGACGTCGCATCAGATCTTCGTTGAACCCGAGGGGCTCGAGACCCATGAGGTCTATCCCAACGGCATCTCGACCAGCCTGCCTTTCGATATCCAACAGGCCCTGGTGCGCTCGATCGTCGGATTCGAGAAGGCCCATATTACCCGCCCGGGCTATGCGATCGAGTACGACTTCTTCGATCCGCGCGATCTGAAGCCCTCGTTGGAGACCCGCCATCTCCAGGGGCTCTACTTCGCCGGTCAGATCAACGGGACGACCGGCTACGAGGAGGCTGCGGCCCAGGGCCTGCTGGCCGGGGTCAACGCGGCGCTCCAGGTGCAGGGGCGCGATCCCTGGCTGCCGCGGCGCGACGAGGCCTATCTCGGCGTCATGGTCGACGATCTCATCACGCGCGGGACGGCCGAGCCCTACCGGATGTTCACCAGCCGCGCGGAGTATCGATTGATGCTCCGCGAAGACAATGCCGACCTGCGCCTGACCGAGTCGGGCCGACGGCTCGGCCTGGTCGGCAACGAGCAATGGCGTCGTTTCGAGGCCAAGCGCGAGGCGATCGAGCGAGAGCGCCAGCGGCTGCGCGAGACCTTCGTGCGTCCCGAGCGGGTCGATCAGGCGCTCACCGAACGCATCCTCGGCGAGCCGCTGCGGCGCGAGGTCCGCGCCTCCGACCTGCTCGCCCGCCCGAACGTCGGCTATGCCGGGGTCGCTGCACTTGCCGGGGATCCGCCCGAGCCTCTGGCGGCCGAGGTCACCGAGCAGCTGGAGATCCAGGCACGCTATCAGGGTTACATCGAACGCCAACGCGACGAGATCGAGCGTCATCGTGATCAAGACGCGCGAGCGCTGCCGGAGGATTTCGACTTCGATCAGGTCCGGGGCCTTTCGACCGAGGTGCGCGAGAAACTCAACCGGGTCCGGCCCCATACCGTCGGGCAGGCTGCACGCATCCCCGGCGTGACCCCGGCGGCGGTGTCGCTCCTGCTGATTCACCTCAAGCGGCGCTGCGCCTGATGTCGACGGCACCGCTTGCGGCACGCGAAGGTGCATCCGCATCGGACCTGTCCGAGCGGCTGTCCACAGGTGCAGCCCGGCTGGGTGTCGCACTGGACGGCGCTGCGCACGACCGCCTGCTGCGTCTGATTGCGCTTTTGGGGCGCTGGAACCGGGCCTACAACCTGACCGCCGTGCGTGATCCGTTCGAGATGGTCGCCAAACATCTGCTCGACAGCCTCGCGGTCACGCCCTTTCTGTTCGGCGACAGCATCTTGGACCTCGGCACGGGCGCCGGTTTGCCCGGCTTACCCTTGGCGATCGTCGAGCCGCAGCGGCGCTTCTGGCTGCTCGACAGCAATCAGAAGAAGCTCAGATTCGTCCGCCAAGCCGTCCTCGAGCTGCGGCTCCACAACGTCGAGGCGGTCCATGCTCGGATCGAGACATACCGGCCGGGCCGAAACTTCAGTACCATAGTGAGTCGTGCCGTCGCGGCCGCCGATCTTCTCGGTGCCGCTCACCGGGATCTGCTGGCGCGTCCGGGCCGATTGCTTCTCATGAAGGGGCGCGACCTCGACGACGTCGCGCGCTTGCAAGACCTGTCGGACGGGTGCTTATTCGTCCACCCGCTGCGCATCCCCTTCCTCGACGTCGAGCGCCACCTGATCGAGCTCCGGAGTGACTGAGTCGCCTATGGCCAACATCATCGCCATTGCCAACCAGAAGGGCGGCGTCGGCAAGACCACGACCGCGGTGAATCTGGCCGCGTCGCTGGCCTCGCTCAAGCGGCGCGTCTTGTTGGTCGACCTCGATCCGCAGGGCAATGCAACCATGGGCTGCGGCGTCGACAAGCACACCCTTCTCAACTCGACCTGCGATCTGTTGCTCGGCGACATCGCCTTGACCGACTGTCTATGCCGCGTCGATGACCCCTCGCCGGGCTTCGATCTGCTGCCGGCCAACGGCGATCTGACTGCGGCAGAGATCGGGTTGATCGACTCGCCGGATCGCGAGCGGCGTTTCGCGCGGGTGCTGGCCGATGCGCTCCAGGACTACGAGCTGGTCATCGTCGACTGTCCCCCGTCGCTCAACATGCTCACGGTCAACGCTTTGGTCGCGGCCGGGGGTGTCCTGATTCCGATTCAGTGCGAGTATTACGCGTTGGAGGGCCTCTCCGCCTTGATGAACACGATCGAGCAGATTCGCGCCAACCGGAATCCGGGGCTCCGCGTGGAGGGGATCTTGCGGACCATGCACGACCCGCGCAACAACCTCGCCAATCAGGTCTCGACCCAGCTCGTCACCCATTTCAAGGATCAGGTCTATCGCACCATCATCCCGCGCAACGTGCGCCTAGCCGAGGCGCCGAGTCACGGTCTGCCTGCCTTGCTCTATGATCCGGCGTCCAAGGGCGCCGTGGCCTATCTTGCGCTCGCCAGCGAGCTGCTGCGTCGTCGCGAGACGCGCAAGTCTGCGGCTTGAGGCAGTTGAGTATGGATAGCGAGCAAAAATTACCGCCGAAGAAAAAAGGTTTGGGTCGAGGTCTCGATGCCTTGCTCGGTGCCGCCCGCGCGCCGGTGGTCGCGGTATCGAGCCCGGAGGACGAATCTTCTGTCCCCATGGTCAGCGACAAGACGGGCGAGAAGATCACGCGCCTTCCCGTGGAGTGCATCCGGCCCGGACGCTACCAGCCCCGTCACGACTTCGACCCGGATGCCTTGCGCGAGCTCTCCGATTCAATCCTCGCCCAAGGCGTCATCCAGCCGATCGTGGTCCGCCCGCTTGCCGGGGAGACCTACGAGATCATTGCCGGGGAGCGGCGCTGGCGGGCCTGTCAGCAGGCCGGTCTTGCCGAAATCCCGGTCGTGGTTCGCGAGGTCGACGAGCAGGCGGCGCTCGCGATCGGACTCATCGAGAATATCCAGCGTGCCGATCTCAATCCGCTGGAAGAGGCCGGAGCGCTGGAGCGTTTGCTCAAGGAATTCAGTCTGACCCACCAACAGATCGCCGATGCGCTGGGCAAGTCGCGCTCGATGGTGACCAACCTGCTGCGTCTGCTGGATCTCAACTCGGACGTCCGGGACTTCTTGGAAAAGGGTCTGCTGGAGATGGGCCATGCCCGAGCCCTTCTCGGTCTGCGGGGTCATGATCAAAGCGCGACCGCTGCTCAGGTCGTGCGCGGCGGTCTCTCGGTGCGCGAGACGGAGCGCTTGGTGCGCCGGATGCAGCAATCCGGCGAGGCGCTCGCGACATCGGAGCACAAATCCGATCTCGACCCCAATATCCGAAGGCTTCAGACCGACTTGACCGACAAGCTGGGCGCACGGGTCCGAATCCAGCAAGGCAATCGCGGCGCGGGAAAACTAGTGATCGCCTACAACAGCCTTGAGGAGCTCGACGGAATCCTGGCCCACATCAAGTGATTCGCTTCCGGAATGTCTTGAGACCCGAACGGGCCGCCGGACGGCGCTATTGCCTTATTCAATCATGAGGATCGCTACCAGCCGCGGCCGGAATTGCCGACATCGCGTTGACCCTATATGCGCGACCCCTTATACTGCGCGCCGGTGAGCGGTGTGCTCAACCAAACCACGACGATCTGATGCATCAGCCGGACACGCTCCAGGCCAAAAGGGTCCTGAAACTCCAGAGTCTCCTTGGCTTGGCCCTGGTGGTTTTCGCCCTCCCGTTCGGCGTCTCGGTTACCGTCTCGGCCCTTGTCGGGGCCGGCTCTTGCCTGGTGGCCAATGCCTTGTTCGCGGCCCTGGTCTTTCGCGGTTATCGCGCCCGGGAGCCCGCGCGCTTGGTCATGCGCATTTACGGTGCCGAGATCCTGAAGATCGTGTTGATTCTAGGCTTGTTCACGATCGCCTTCGTGACCCTGGACGACCTTAACCTCCCGGTGTTGCTTGGCGCATATCTCGCGGTCCAGGTCATCCCGACCCTGATTGCGGCTCAAACGCCCGAACGAACCACGAAGTGAGAGACGATCGATGGCTGCTTCCGAAACGCTCACCTCCCAGGCTTATATCCAGCACCATCTCACGAACCTGACGCTCGGCGTTCATCCCGAGCATGGCTTCGGTTTCGCGCACTCGAGTGCCGAGGCTGCCGAGATGGGATTCTGGGCGATCAACGTCGACACCATGTTCTTCTCGATCCTCCTCGGATACCTTTTCATTCGGTTCTTCCGGCGTGTGGCCGAGCAGATGACCGCCGGCGTGCCGGGCGGAGCACAGAATTTCGTCGAGTGGATCGTCGATTTCGTCGAAGAGAACGTCCGCGGCTCATTCACCGCGAAGAATCCCATGGTTGGCCCTCTGGCCCTGACGATCTTCGCTTGGGTCTTCCTGATGAACCTGATGGACCTGATCCCGGTCGATCTGATCCCCTATCTCTTCGGGCAGTTCATGTCGCTATTCGGTGCCGATCCGCATCACGTCTTCCTGCGTGTCGTGCCGACGACAGATCCGAATGCGACCTTCGGGATGGCACTGGTGGTCTTCGGTCTCGTGCTCTATTACAGCGTCAAGATGAAGGGCGTCGGAGGCTTCGCGAGCGAGCTGACGATGCAGCCGTTCGGCAAGTGGGGAATGCCCGCCAACCTGCTGCTCGAAGGCATCAGCCTCCTCTCGAAGCCGCTTTCCCTGGCACTGCGTCTGTTCGGAAACATGTATGCAGGCGAGATGATCTTCATTCTGATTGCGCTACTCTACGGCGGCAGTATGGTGCTGAACATCACCGGTGGAATGCTGCAGTTCGTTTGGGCTGTCTTCCATATCCTCATCATCACGCTGCAGGCGTTCATCTTCATGGTGTTGACCATCGTCTATCTCGACATGGCTCACCAGGAGCATCACTAACCCGCTTTTTCTGCTCTAACACCGTCAATTACTGGAGAGAATCATGGAACTCGAAGTCGCTAACCTGTTCGCCGACGTCATCAAGTTCATCGGTGCAGGCTTGATGTTGGGTCTCGGCGCGGTCGGCGCCGGCGTCGGTATCGGAATCTTGGGCGGTCGCTTCCTCGAAGGTGCCGCCCGTCAGCCGGAGCTGATCCCGATGCTGCGTACCCAGTTCTTCATCGTGATGGGTCTGGTCGATGCGTTGCCGGTCATCGCGATCGCCATGGGTCTGTTCGTGATGTTCGCTGCCTGACACCCATCCCACTTCCGCCGGGGTCGAGGCTATCGTCACTACTCCCGGACGCGGTATGAGGCATAGGCACGAGGCAACGCTATGAATATCAATCTGACCCTGTTTGCCCAGATGATCGCCTTCGCGGTGTTCGTCGGGTTCTGTATGAAGTTTATCTGGCCGCCGATCGTCACGGCTCTGGCGGAGCGTAAGGCGAAGATCGCCGAGGGCCTCGCCGCGGCAGAGCGCGGGCATCAAGAGAAGGCGCTCGGCGAGCAGCGCGCCCTCGCGCTCATCAAGGATGCCAAGGCTGCCGCCGCCGATATCGTCGCGCAGGCTCAGAAGCGGGCAACCGAGATCGTCGAGGAGGCCAAGGCGGACGCGCGCAGCGAAAGCGGCCGCGTCGTCGCTGCCGCACAAGCCGAGATCGACCGGGAGACCAACCGTGCCCGCGAGGAGCTACGCGAGCGGGTCGCCACGCTTGCCGTCGCCGCCGCCGAGAAGATCCTCCACAAGGAGATCGACATCAAGGCACACAAGGGCCTCGTCGAATCGTTCGCCAAGCAGCTTTAGGGACCACCCATGGCCGGAGACATCACCACCATCGCGCGGCCTTACGCAGAGGCCGTGTTCGAGCGCGCGAAAGAGGTCGGTCAGTTGGACGCCTGGTCGCAAGCTCTCGAGATGCTCTCGGCCGTCGTGGGCGATCCCCAGATGGCCGAGCAGATCGCCAACCCGAACGTGCCCCGCGAGCGCATCCGCGACATCATCCTCGAGGTTTGCGGTGATGATCTCCCGCCCGAGGCATCCAATCTCCTGGGGTTGCTGACCGAGAACGCCAGGCTTGCGGCGTTGCCCGAGATCGCACGGCTGTTCGAGGCGAGCCGGACCGCCGACCAGGGCGTACGCCACGTGCTGATTCGCAGCGCCTTCGACGTCAGCGAGTCCGAGCAGGCGGCGGTCTCCGCAGCACTTGCGAAACGCTTCGGCGGGCAGGTCGAGGTCACCGTCGAGACCGACAGCGCTCTGATCGGCGGGATCGAGATTCGCGCCGGGGACCTCGTCATCGACGACTCGGTCCGCGGCAAGCTCAAGCAACTGGCTCACGCATTGCAATTCTGAACGGGACACCGCCATGCAACTGAATCCTTCCGAGATCAGCGATCTCATCAAACAAAAGATCGAGAAGCTCGATCTCAAGACCGAGGCGCGGACCGAAGGCACCATCGTCAGCTTGACCGACGGTATCGTGCGTGTGCACGGTCTCTCGGACGCCAAGTACTACGAGATGCTGGAGTTCCCCGGCGACGCCTTCGGGCTTGCCTTGAACCTAGAGCGCGATTCGGTCGGCGCGGTCGTCTTGGGCGAGTACACCCACTTGTCCGAGGGCGACTGGGTCCGCTGCACGGGACGCGTCCTGGAAGTGCCGGTTGGCGAGGGGCTGCTCGGACGCGTGGTCGATGCTCTAGGCTCCCCGATTGACGGCAAAGGTCCGATCCAGGCCTCGGGCACCTCTCCCATCGAGAAGGTCGCCCCCGGTGTTATCGCCCGTCAGTCGGTCGACGAGCCGGTTCAAACCGGTCTGAAGGCCATCGACGCCATGGTTCCGGTCGGTCGAGGCCAGCGCGAGCTGATCATCGGCGACCGCCAGACCGGCAAGACCGCTGTCGCCATCGATGCCATCATCAACCAGAAAGGCACCGGCGTTAAGTGTATCTATGTGGCCGTCGGGCAGAAGAATTCCTCGATTGCCTCGCTGGTGCGCAAGCTCGAAGAGCACGGCGCGATGGATCACACCATCATTGTCGCCGCCGCCGCCGCTGAATCGGCCGCGATGCAGTTCATCGCGCCCTATGCCGGCTGCACCATGGGCGAGTATTTCCGCGACAAAGGCGAAGACGCCCTGATCGTCTACGACGACCTGACCAAGCAGGCCTGGGCCTATCGCCAGGTCTCGCTGTTGCTGCGTCGTCCCCCGGGCCGCGAAGCCTATCCCGGCGACGTTTTCTATCTCCACTCCCGTTTGCTCGAGCGCGCCGCGCGCGTCAATGCACACTACGTGGAGCAGGCCACCGGCGGGGCCGTGAAAGGCAAGACCGGTTCGCTGACCGCGCTGCCGATCATCGAGACCCAGGCCGGCGACGTGTCGGCCTTCGTTCCGACCAACGTGATCTCGATCACGGACGGTCAGATCTTCCTCGAGACCGACCTCTTCAACGCCGGTATCCGCCCCGCCATCAATGCCGGTCTGTCGGTATCGCGTGTCGGCGGCGCGGCCCAGACGAAGATCATCAAGAAGCTCGGCGGCGGTATTCGTCTCGCACTCGCCCAGTATCGCGAGCTCGCGGCCTTCTCGCAGTTCGCATCCGACCTCGACGAGGCGACCCGCAAGCAATTGCAGCGTGGCGAGCGCGTGACGGAGCTCATGAAGCAGTTCCAATACTCGCCCATGAGCGTCGGTCAGATGGCGGTGTCGCTCTTCGCGGCCAACGAAGGCTACCTCGACGACGTCGACGTCAAGAAGATCGTCGACTTCGAGCAGGCGATGCAGAGCTACATGAAATCCGCTCAGGCGGCCTTGATCGAGCAGATCGATACCACCGGCGATTACACCGCGGAGATCCAGACCGCGATGCACGAGGCCATCAAGGCCTTCAAAGCCAACAACACCTGGTAAGGCAGCCGCCGGCCATCAGCGGCCGGCCTCTCACCGAGGGCCGGCCCAGTTGGCGTTGTGCGTTTTGACAAGTATCGAACCTTCACCACCCCGGCGCTCGCGTCGGAGGCTGGTCGCCGAAGGCCGGGAGCGAACATATGGCAGGCGCCAAAGAAATTCGTACCAAGATTGCGAGCATCAAAAGCACGCAAAAGATCACCGGCGCCATGCAGATGGTGGCGGCTTCCAAGATGCGCAAGGCACAAGACCGGATGGCGGCGTCGAAGCCCTATTCCGAGAAGATGCTGCAAGTCATCAGCCATTTGGCCCGAGCGACGCCCGAGTACCGTCATTCCTTCATGGCGGTGGAACGTCCCCACAAGCGGGTCGGCTACATCGTGGTCTCGTCCGACAGAGGGCTTTGCGGGGGGCTCAACAGCAATCTCTTTCGGCGTCTCGTGGCCGACATCAAAGAAAAGCGTGCGGCAGGAACCGAGCCTGCATTCTGCACCATCGGATCCAAGGCGCTGGGCTTCTTCAAGCGCTTCGGCGGCGACGTCAAGGCGCAGGTCACGAATCTCGGCGACAAACCTCATATCGAGGACCTGATCGGACCCGTGAAGGTCATGTTGGATGCCTTCGAGGCCAAGGAGCTCGACGCCATCTATGTCGCGAGCAACGAATTCGTCAACACCATGACCCAGCGTCCCATGATCCGGCAATTGGTGCCGATCGTCGGTGAAGAGCAGTCCGCGATGCCCTACCACTGGGACTACATCTACGAGCCCGACGCACGCACGGTTCTCGATTCCCTGTTGACCCGTTATATCGAGTCGCTCGTCTACCAAGCGGTCGTCGAGAACGGCGCCTGCGAGCAAGCCTCGCGAATGGTCGCGATGAAGTCCGCGTCGGACAATGCCGGCGACCTGATCGGCGAGCTGCAACTCGTCTACAACAAGGCCCGACAGGCTGCGATCACGCAAGAGATCTCCGAGATTGTGAGCGGCGCCGCCGCCGTGTGATCGCCCGGTACGTCGCAGTCGCTCGCGCCCAACGCTCGGACATCGAGCGCTCGGACATAAACAGAATCGCTATTGGCCGGAAGGCATAAGAGGAAAAGACTATGAGCTCTGGTAACGTGGTGGAGATCATCGGGGCCGTCGTGGACGTTCAGTTCCCGCGCGGCGAGATACCCAAGGTCTATGAGGCGCTCAAGATCGAGTCGACGGGTCTGACCCTCGAGGTTC
The DNA here is from genome assembly GCF_021228795.1 of Thiocapsa bogorovii. Taxonomy (NCBI): domain Bacteria; kingdom Pseudomonadati; phylum Pseudomonadota; class Gammaproteobacteria; order Chromatiales; family Chromatiaceae; genus Thiocapsa; species Thiocapsa bogorovii. The sequence continues at coordinate 2,797,455 of NZ_CP089309.1, read as the reverse complement.
AGCAGCAGCTCGGCGACGGGGTCGTGCGTGCCATCGCGATGGGATCCACCGACGGCCTGCAGCGCGGCATCCCGGCGATTGCCACGGGTGCGCCGATCCAGGTGCCGGTCGGGCAGAAGACGCTCGGGCGCATCATGGATGTGCTGGGCAACCCAATCGACGAGTTGGGCGATGTCGACTCCGAGGAGCGCTGGTCGATCCATCGTTCCGCCCCGCCATTCGAAGACCAGGCGACCTCCACCGAGATCCTGGAGACCGGCATCAAGGTCATCGACCTCATCATGCCCATCCCGAAGGGCGGCAAGGTCGGACTCTTCGGCGGCGCCGGTGTCGGCAAGACCGTGACCCTGATGGAGCTCATCCGCAACATTGCCGCCGAGCATTCCGGCTTCTCGGTATTCGCTGGCGTCGGCGAGCGTACCCGCGAGGGCAACGACTTCTATCACGAGATGAAGGAGTCGAACGTTCTCGACAAGGTGGCCCTCGTTTACGGCCAGATGAACGAGCCGCCCGGCAACCGTCTTCGCGTCGCATTGACCGGCCTGACGATGGCCGAGTTCTTCCGCGAAGAAGGTCGTGACGTCCTGCTCTTCGTCGACAACATCTACCGCTACACACTGGCCGGAACCGAGGTTTCGGCGCTCTTGGGCCGGATGCCCTCCGCCGTGGGTTACCAACCGACCCTGGCCTCCGAGATGGGCGCGCTGCAGGAACGCATCACATCCACGCGGACCGGCTCCATCACCTCCTTCCAGGCGGTGTACGTTCCGGCGGACGACTTGACGGACCCGTCGCCGGCGACCACCTTTGCGCATCTGGACGCGACCCTCGTGTTGTCCCGTCAGATCGCCGAGCTGGGTATCTACCCGGCGGTGGACCCGCTGGACTCCACCAGCCGAATCCTCGATCCGAACGTGGTCGGCCAGGAGCACTACCAGACCGCGCGTGCGGTGCAGGGAACCCTGCAGCGGTACAAAGAGCTCAAGGACATCATCGCCATCCTCGGTATGGACGAGCTCTCCGACGAGGACAAGCTCGCCGTGTCGCGCGCGCGCAAGATTCAGCGCTTCCTCTCCCAGCCCTTCTTCGTGGCCGAGGTCTTCACCGGATCGCCGGGCAAGTTCGTGACCGTAAAAGACACCATCAAGGACTTCAAGGCGATCGTCAACGGCGACTACGATCATCTGCCCGAACAGGCCTTCTACATGGTCGGCGGAATCGAAGAAGCGGTGGCCAAGGCCGAGAAGATGGGTGGCTAAAACGCGGCCTGTGTGGCGTGCGCTGTAGGTGATTTTGGTCGGGCGGCGCACTTCTACACAGATGTCGGAGCTGCCGAGTTTTAGGATTTTATTTTTTCATTTTAAACCGCGTCGGCGCAGACGGGGCTGAAGTCCGCTTCCGGCCGATTCCGCAAGAACGTCATGTTTGACAACAAGACGCGGTTTAATGGGGTGCACTATGGCGATGACAATTCACGTCGATATCGTAAGCGCCGAAGGGGCGATTCATTCGGGTCAGGCGACCATGGTGTACGCGACCGCCGAGCTGGGCGAGGTCGGTATCGCGCCCCGGCATACCGCCTTCATCAGCCGTCTGAAGCCGGGCGATGTGCGGGTCGAGAACGAGCATGGCGAACAGGAGCATTTCTACGTCTCCGGGGGCATGCTTGAGGTCCAGCCCCATGTCGTGACCGTCTTGGCCGACACCGCGATCCGAGCGCGCGACCTCGACGAGGCCGCGGCACTCGACGCGAAACGCCGTGCCGAGGAGGCGCTCGCCGGCCACACGGCTCAGTTCGAGTATGCGAAGGCGCAAGCCGAGCTCGCCGAGGCGATTGCGCAATTGCGCGCAATCGAGAAGCTTCGAAAGATGAAGGGCTGATCCCTCCGGATTGCTCCTTGACGGTCCGCGTTCAGAGGCCCGCTCCGACACGAGCGGGCCCTCCATTTTCAGCGGCAACCGCTCGTCCCGTCCTGCGCCCTGTGTTCTTCACTCCCCACGGGCGACCCGTAAGGGGCCCCCGCCGGCCCATCCCGACCCGGAGGCGAACCCCAGCATGTCAGAACCTCTCATCCGTGCCGGCAAGCTTGTCGCACTGACCTATCGAATCGAAGACGGCCAAGGTACGATCCTGGAACAGACCGATATCCCCGTGAGTTATATCCACGGGGGCCAAACCGAGCTGATCGGCGGCATGGACGCCGCCGTCGACGGGCGGTGTGCCGGCGACGAGGTCGAGCTGGTCCTGGGACCGGACCAAGGCTTTGGTCCGCGTGACCCGAATCTGACCTTTACGGACGACTTGGAGAACGTGCCGCCGGAATTCAGGTTCGTCGGTGCCGAGGTGCAGATGGAAAACGAGGCCGGGGAGACCCGGCAGTTCCACGTGACCCGGATCGAGGACGGTCAGCTCACCGTCGACGGCAACCACCCGCTCGCCGGCAAGACCCTGCGCGTGCATGTCCGGATCGAGGAGGTCCGCGACCCCACACATGCGGAGTTGACGGCGGACCTCGGCGGCGGTGCAATGCTTCCAGGTGGCAGTCTGCACTGATTCGGTCTTCGAAGAGGACGAAACGATGAGGCTTGGAGTCGTGATTTTGGCGGCGGGGCTGGGCAAGCGGATGCGTTCAGCCCTTCCGAAGGTGCTCCATCCCTTGGCCGGAAAGCCACTGCTCGCCCACGTCCTGAGCACGGCGCGGGCGATCGGTGCCGAGCGGATCGTGACCGTCTACGGGCACGGCGGCGATGAGGTCCGAACCGCGCTCGCCGATGCCGGGTGTCGTTGGGCCGAGCAGGCCGAGCAACTGGGCACCGGACATGCCGTCATCCAGGCCATGTCGGAAGTCGCGGAGATGGATCGCGTCTTGATCCTCTACGGCGACGTCCCGCTGATCTCGGCAGAGACCTTGAACCGCTTGCTTGGGGTCGCCGCCGATACCGATCTCGCGATCCTGACCGCCGATGTTCCGGATCCCGTCGGGTACGGCCGCATCCTGCGCGATCGCCGCGGTCGGATCGTCGGGATCGTCGAGGAGAAGGACGCAACCCCCGAACAGCGCGCCGTCGCCGAGATCAACACCGGCATCTTGGTCGCCGATCGGGCGCGTCTCGACGATTGGCTCGCCCGCATCGACAACGACAACGTGCAGGGTGAATACTACCTCACTGACGTGACCGCGCTTGCCGCAGCCGAGGGTGTCACGGTTGCATCGACCCGTCCAGGCCGACTCGCGGAGGTCGCCGGCGTCAACGATCGGGTTCAGCTCGCGGCCCTCGAGCGCGATTATCAGCGCCATTCCGCCGAAGATCTCATGCGCTCCGGCGTGACCCTGGCGGATCCGTCGCGGTTCGATCTTCGCGGGGATCTTCAGGCCGATCCCGACGTCGTCATCGACATCAACTGCATATTCGAGGGCGTCGTACGGCTCTCGAGCGGCGCGCGGATCGGCCCCAACTGTCTCCTCAAGGACTGCAGCATCGGCGCGGACACGCATGTCCTCGCCAACTCGGTGATCGATGGGGCCTCCGTCGGCGCTCACGCGCGGATCGGTCCGTTTGCGCGACTGCGCCCCGAGACCCGCCTTGCCGACAACACCCATGTCGGCAACTTCGTGGAGATCAAAAAGACCAGCCTCGGTGCCGGCAGCAAGGCCAACCACCTGACCTACTTGGGCGACGCCGAGATCGGTGCGGGCGTGAATGTCGGCGCGGGAAGCATCACCTGTAACTACGACGGTGCCAACAAGTCGCTCACCCGGATCGAAGACGGGGCCTTTATCGGCTCCAACAGCGCGCTGGTCGCGCCAGTCTGTATCGGCGCGGGCGCGACCATCGGCGCCGGTTCCGTGATTGCGCGCGACGCCCCGGCGGACCAACTCACGCTGACGCGCGTCTCGCAGAGGACGATTCCGGGATGGACGCGACCTCGGAAGCGGTCGGCCTCCTAATCGAGCCGACTCGGGTCTCGGCGTCTCGTCGGCATAAGACACGCGAGGGATAAGTCATGTGCGGTATCGTCGGTGCAATCGCCCAACGTCCGGTCTCGGCCATCCTGCTCGAGGGACTGAGGCGTCTCGAATATCGGGGCTATGATTCCGCGGGTATCGCGGTGCTCGAGGCGCCGTGCCGTTTGAATCGCGCCCGCACGCTCGGCAAGGTCGCGCGCCTGGCCGAGGCGGTCGCCGAGCGGCCCTTGCCCGGCACGCTGGGCATCGCTCACACCCGTTGGGCGACCCATGGTGAGCCGGCGACCCGCAACGCCCATCCCCATGTCTGCCGCGACCGGTGCCTGGTCGTGCACAACGGGATCATCGAAAACCATGAAGAGCTGCGCCGTGAGCAAACCGCCGCCGGCCACCGCTTCACGTCCGAAACCGATACCGAGGTCGTGGTGCATGCGGTTTTCGACGAGCTCGAGGCCGGCCATGCCCTGCTCGATGCCGTCCGCCTGGCGAGGAGACGACTGCGCGGCGCCTATGCCCTCGGCGTCATCGATGCTCAGGATCCCGAGCACCTGGTCGCGGCTCGCCAGGGCAGCCCGCTGGTCATCGGGGTCGGGTTCGGCGAACATTTCATCGCCTCCGATGTCTTTGCCCTCCTGCCCGTCACCAATCGCTTCATCTTTCTCGAAGAGGGCGATATCGCCGAGCTGACCCGAGAATCCGTCCGTATTTGGGACCACGACGGGAACCTCGTCGTGCGACCGGTGACGACCTCCGCTGTCTCGGTCGATGCCGCGGAACGCGGCGAGTACCGCCATTTCATGCTCAAGGAGATCTTCGAGCAGCCCCGAGCGATCGACGATACCCTCGAAGGTCGCCTGGCCGGCACGCGCGTTCTCCCCGAGAGTTTCGGTAACCTGGCCCCCGAGATCTTCGCTCGGGTCAAGGCGGTCACCCTGGTTGCCTGCGGCACCAGCTATCATGCCGCCTTGGTCGCGCGCTATTGGATCGAGGCCCTCGCCGGCCTGCCCTGTACCGTCGAGGTTGCGAGCGAGTACCGCTATCGCAAGCAGGTCGTGCCGGCCGACGCCCTGTTCGTGACCCTCTCCCAGTCCGGCGAAACGGCCGACACGCTCGCGGCGCTGCGTCTGGCGAAATCCTCCGGCTTTGCGGCGACGCTCGCCATCTGCAATGTGCCCGAAAGCTCCCTGGTGCGCGAATCGGACCTCGTGCTCTTGACCCATGCCGGCCCCGAGATCGGTGTCGCCTCCACCAAGGCCTTCACCACCCAGCTGGTCTCCTTGTTGCTGATGACCGTGGCGCTCGGCCGCGAAAATGCGCTGAGCGACACCGCCGAGGCCCATGTGGTCGCGCTGCTTCGAGCGCTCCCGGGCAAGGTCGAGGCCGTGCTGGACCTCGACGACCGAATCGCCGATCTCGCCGAGGTCTTCGTCGACAAGCAGCACACGCTCTTCCTCGGACGCGGCGAGCAATATCCGATCGCCATGGAAGGCGCGCTCAAGCTCAAGGAGATCTCCTACATCCACGCCGAGGCATATCCGGCGGGCGAGCTCAAGCACGGACCCCTTGCCTTGATCGACGAGCAGATGCCCGTTGTCGCAGTCGCGCCCAACAACGCCCTGCTCGAAAAGCTCAAATCCAATCTCGAAGAGGTCCGCGCACGCGGCGGTCAGCTCTATGTCTTTGCCGATCTACATGTCCCCATGGTCGAAGAGGAGGGCGTCACCGTCATCCGTCTCCCCGAGACAGACGATCTGATCGACCCAATCATCTTCACCATTCCACTGCAACTGCTTGCCTATCACGTGGCCGTCCTCAAGGGGACCGATGTCGATCAGCCACGCAATCTCGCGAAATCCGTCACGGTGGAGTAGGCCATGACCCGAGGGCTCGGTATTCTTGTACAATGATGTCTGTAATTCTTCCGCTGCTACCACACTGATTTAAGTGATTGATAAATTTAGTACAAACGGATCAAAATCTGTACGAAGATTATCACCGAAATCCGGTCGCACCGGACCTCGCAAAGGTCTCCCCCGCCTCAGGGAGAGCTGGATTCGTGACAAGCATCGATCTGATCGATAGCGGCTGGCGTTCCCACTGCGTCGGCGCCGTCCAGATCCCCTGTAGGTCGGTTCTGACGTGTTTGGCGATAGTCAAGAGCCCGAGCGGAGGAGCCCCACGATCGGCCAGGATATGCCGCTCGGATTGGCTATCTCCACCAGCCGGTCGCCTCGGTTAAACTCCGGCAGCTTGAGTGCCCCAATGATGGCGCCCGGCGGGTAGCCGTCGCTCGTCGCGGCCGCTGGGTTCGGATCTTGTTTGCAGGCATCCGTGTCTCGGCAACGAGACGCTCGACAAGGCGGTAGACGACCCCGATACCGGAGGCGCTTCGCGGCGTTCTGCGCAGAGGATCCCCACCGTTGATCCAGCGTCTGTGACCTCAATCTCGGTGCACGGACGCGGACGGAGGTCCTCGAAATCATCCAGGACGCCGTCGACCCGAGCTGTCGGCGCCTCGGCGAGGCGCCGGCTCCGCTGCGAGCCTGGAATCGCGCGCCTCAGTCCCTGGCCGCCTGCGCCGTCTCCGCCGTCGGGAGCGCCGCTTGGTTCACCGGCGACGCGGGATCGAGCAGGTAGGCCATGACGTCGGCGATCTGCTCCGCCGTGAGCGTGCCGTGCTCGCCGAAGCGCGGCATGGTCGTGCACGGGAAGAACAGGTGCGCGTTGTAGAGGATCTGATAGGTGTGTTTCAGCATCGCGTCATTGGTTCCGCGCAGTGTGCCGTAGTTGGCGAGACTCGGGCCAACCGTGCCGTGCGCGATCTCCTTCGGGTCGAGCTGATGGCAGGCGTAGCAGTTGCCGCCGGGCGGCTCGCGGGTGTGATCGTCGGTATCCCGGCCGATGCGATAGCCGAAGCCGGAGCGAGCGATCTTCTCGCCGCGCTTCCAATCGCCGAGCACGATGCCGCCCTCCGGGAAGACCATGGACTCTTCGGCCAAGGCACTGATCTTGGCGGCCGTCGCTCGATCCAGCGCCTTGCCGCTGCGCCCGATGGCCGAGCAGACCTTCTGGATCCGGTCCTGGACCATCCGATCGCGGGCCGTGCCGCCGTCCTGGGTGGGTGCGTTGAGGTCGAAGCCGCCGGCCTCGAAGATCAGATAGTCCGCGAGCTCTTCCGGACTCATGGCGGTGTAGGCGGCCTGGGGCGCGGGCGGTCCGGCCGAGGCAGCGGAGGTGAGTACCAGCAGGCCGGCAGCGAGGGCCGCGCCGAAAGCGGTCTGTCGATCGATCGTCATGGGGGTGTCTCCGTGATCAGCAGGAATCAGCGTTTTTTGTCCGGCAGGATCGCCGCTTGCCCGCGTGCCGCATCGGTCCAGAACGACAGGAGCGCGATGGCGGCGTCCGAGCCCGGGATGCTCTGGGGCTGGCGCATCTGCCAGTAGCAGCCCTGAATGCGATGATTGCTGCTGCGCACCTCCTGCGGACCAACGCTGAAGGCAGGCCAGGAGATCGCCTTGGTCCATTCCTGGGGATCCTTCACGTTCGGAAGCACCGATGCGCGGATGCGCTTGCCGGTCTGGGTGTGGCAGGTACTGCACGCGAAGTCCGAGGTGCCGGAACGGCGGTAGAAGAGCACCTCGCCCGCGTCGCGCATGGCTTTCTCGAGAGGATGGTCCAGGGGCGGATTCCACGGGTAGCCGCTCGACTGGCTTGCGATGTAGGTCTGCAGCTTCATCATGTCCGACGTCGAGCCATGCCGCGTCTTCACCTCCGGCGAATCCGGCGCGAAGCCCTGAATGCTTGTCATGCAGTGGACGAGCCGACTCTCGAGGTCCATGACCCGGCCCGTGTCCTCGAAGTAGCGCGGCAGCTCCACGTAGGCGCCGTCGACGACACCCGGACCCTTGCCCAGGTCGCAGGTCTCCAGCGATACCGCGTTCGGACCTCGCGGCTCGTGAAACAACACCTTTCCTTCTTCCGCGACGAACAGGGCCGCGTTGTCCGGCATCATCATGATGTTCTGCTCGCTTTGGGTTAGATAGGCCGACTCCTTGCTGTCGATGAGCTCCTGCAAAACCTCTTCCGGCGCACGCCATTGTTCGGCAAACGCCGCAGTGGACAGGCTCGCCGCCACGCAGGCGGCACCTAGGATCGATCGGAACATTCGGTGAACTCCTCCCCGCTCCCAGGGGTATCGTTATCAGGGGAAAGCAGAGGCGGCGGCTGATCGAGACATACGAAAATCGGCCGTCGCTAGCGACGGCATATGTGGCCGGCGGACGCGGCAAATAGGGAGGAAAACGCCGTCGGCAACAACGGACTTTTCGCAGGGTTCGCGCGTCGATCGTCGCGCCCCGGGCCGGGGAGGAGATCCTGATCGCCGAGGCAGCGCGCAACCCGCCCGAGCGGCCTCCCGCACGGTTGGCCGGGAGCGGGGCATTCGGGTGAACGCGGCAATTTCGAACCGTCCGTCACCTGCGAAGGTCGCTTCGCGGCGCAATCTCACGCGCCGGCAGATAACGGTTGCGCACCACAGCCCGGCGTCCGTCCATCAGAAAGACCCCGGCAAACTCCTCGAGCAGTTGCTCCACCTCCGCCCCGAGGGCGCGCCGCAGGATCTCGCGCGCCCCTCGGCGCACCAGTTCCTCCAACGGCAGCCGCGGCTCCGCCTGCGGCACCCCCTGATCCCCTCGTGCCCTCCCGGCCCCTTACTCGTATCGCCGCTTGCGGCGCGCTTCTTTAGTTGCTGCGTTGGGTCTCGACAACCACATGGTCGGCAACGGTGCGTCGCCTGCTCAAGATCTATCAGCCTAGATCCGGCAGTTGAACGGCCCCTGGAGTGCGTCCCGCGTGGTGTCCGGCAAGGCGCAACGAGGCGTCGTAGTGGTTCTACGACAACGAGTTGCAACGCGGTCGGGCGCCGCGCGGGACGTGCTCCAGGGGTCGTAGCGGCCGCCACCCGGCGGGTGAGGCATCAGATGACCATGATGCTCAACAAGGTCAAACCCTTGCATGCGGCACGAAGCGGTCAACTGCCGGATCTAGGATCAGTCCCCGCTCATACACCAGAACCGCGCATAGCTCGCGCATCGCGGCTGGGCGCCGTTCCGAACAGCGGCGGGTTCATCCCGATCTGTGACTCGAGCTTGCTTGCGGCGCAGCCAGGATGATCGTGCACGTGATACCGCGGTGACGGGTGAGAACCTGCCGCGTCGAGGACGCTTCAGTCGTTAAGTGCGACGATGCGCATAGCCTCTGTCGTGGTTCATTGCGGTGCGACCGCAGGCGATAGAGCCGATGTCCTTCACAGATCGTGTCCGATCCGCTAGCGCGTTCGCTTTGGGTGCCTGCTCGCAGCGGTAAGCATCGCCAGCCATAAGCAATCCTGGGAGACTGCTCTGCGTCCAGGGCGGTCGCTCAAGACCAGGCGCCGAGCGGCGGGTCTGGGTCATGTGCTGTCAGTGGGCTGAGCGACTGGCCGTAGTGGGCCTCCGACGCTGCTGACCGACAGCAGCCGGCTAAAGCCCGTCAACCGCCGGTCTATGGGGAAAGGCCGCAAGATGGCGGGAAGCGGATACTCGGTCTCGCACGCGACCCCCCCCAGTAAAGACTTTCAACAGTCAACCTAAAAAGAGCAGTTAAACCTTGCCTCGAGTGATCCAAGCCGCTGAAATATCGGCGCAAGGAGGTCCCCATGAGCAACCCGATCCCTCACCCGCAGGGTGAACCCGAAACCACCGCATTGGTACCGCATGCCGGCCCGGTTGCGGTGGACACGTTTGGCGGGCGCGTCCACGTCGAGTGGGATGCGCAGGCGGCGGTCACCCCGCTGGGGCAGCTGCCGTTCTTCACCGAGTTTTTGCGCCTGGGCGGGCGCTTCGATGCCTGGGTCGAGAGCTGCCCGCTGAAGCTGACCAGCCCGAACGCCCCGAGCACGCGCGACGTTCTGGGTACCGCCATCCTGGCGGTGCTGTCCGGGCATCAGCGCTATGCCCACATCAGTGCCCTGCGCGGCGACACCATCAACGCCGCCCTGCTGGGCATGGAGGCGGTGGTGAGCGAGGACTCGGTGCGCCGCAACCTCGGCAAGCTCGATGAAGCCGACGGGGTGGCCTGGTTGCAGAACCACCTGGACGCCTGCGTGGCGCCGGTGCTGGGCGTGCCCTGGATTCTCGATGCCGACGTGACGGTCAAGCCGCTCTACGGGCATCAAGAGGGTGCGGTCAAAGGCTACAATCCGCACAAGCCGGGTCGGCCCTCGCACACCTACCATACCTATTTCGTCGCCGGTCTGCGTCTGATCCTGGACGTGGAGGTGCTGGACGGCAACCAAACCGCGTCCAAGTACAGCGCGCCGGGCCTGTGGGAGTTGCTCGCGCGCCTGCCGCGGGCGCACTGGCCGCTGTGCATTCGCGGCGACCGCGATTGGGGCACCCAAGCCAACATGGCACGGGCCGAGCAGGAGGGGATCCCGTATCTGTTCAAGCTGCGCATGACCTCCAAGGTCAAGCAGACCGTCGAGCGCCTGATGCGCGATGCCGAGTGGTGCGATGCCGGTCAAGGCTGGCAGGGGGCCGAGACGACCCTGCGTCTGTCGGGCTGGAGCCGTGCCCGGCGCGCCGTCGTGCTGCGCCGGCGCATCAAGGCCGACCTGGCCGTCGTCGAGCAGGGTGATCCCGAGCAGCTGCGCCTGAGCTTCGCCGAGCTCACCGACGAGACGATCGTCTACGAGTACGCCGTGCTGGTGACCTCGCTGCCCCATGAGATCCTGAGCGTGGCGCAACTCTATCGCGATCGCGCCGACGCGGAGAATCCCTTCGACGAGCTCAAGAACCATTGGGGCTGGGGCGGCTTCACCACCCGCGACATCAAGCGCTGCCGCTTCATGGCGCGCATCACCGCCTTGACCTACAACTGGTGGAGCCTGTTCGTGCGCCTGGCCGACCCGACTCGGCACACCGAGGCGATCACCAGCCGCCCGCTGCTGCTCAGCGCACCGGCACGACTGACCCGTCACGGCGGGCAGACGCGCCTGACCATCAGCCATCCCCATGCCGAAGCCGGGTGGGTGGAGGCGACCTGCCGCGAGATCACGGCCTTCTTCAACACGCTGCGCCGAACTGCGGAGCAGTTGAGTCCCCTGCAACGCTGGTACCGGCTCCTCTCGCGGGCGCTGGTGAAGTATCTCAACGGCCGCCAATTGCAGCCGCCGGCGGTGTTACCGGCGCCGGCGTAGCCGCCGAACCGCCGGTATGTGTACTCGCCCGCGGGCCGAAAACGCTCCGCGACGGGCGCTAACTGCTCTTTTTAGGGTCAACGGTGTTCAGGCCACTGAAATACCGACCAGCCCCGTACCGGTTCCGGGTCCCGCTGACTTGCCTGAAATGCCCTTGAGGAGTCTTGCAGTTGGCGTCCTACTCCCGCAGGTCGGCGGGCTTTGGGCGCCGCTGCAGCGTCTGCGAAGGCAGCTCGCCGAAACACGCCCGGTAGGCTTGCGAGAACTCCCCGAAATGCCAGAAGCCCCACGTGAGCGCCTGCGCGGAGACGGTGGTCGATCCCGGGGCCGCCGCCATTAGGGCCTTGCGAACCCGATGCAGCCGCAGCCGAGTCAGATAGGCTAATGGGGTCAGACCCATGACCTCCTTGAAGGCATAGTCCAGGGTGCGCTCGCTCACGCCGGCGACCCGGCACAGATCGCTGACGCAGAGATCGGCGCCGTTGCGCGCCAGGCAATACTTCTCGGCGCGCCGCACGATCCGGCTGCGGGACCGCCGGGTCCGGTCGCCGCGGACGGGCACGAGATCGCCGGCCTGCCGGAGCGTCGCCAACAGTAATTCGATCAACTCGATCCGCGCGGCGACCCGTTCTCCCTCCTCATCGTCGAACAGGGCAGGCTGCGCGACCGCGATCTCCACCAGACGCTTCCCCAGCCGAAGAGTCCGCACACCAGCGCCTCGCTGGCCTGTCGCGTCTCCACCCCCTGCGGAAGAAGAAACTCCCCCGCCCACTGGCGCGCCGTCCAATGGAGGCGGATCTCCTCGGGCGGGAGCAGAAAGGTGATGCTCTCCCAGCCAGGCTCCACCACGAATCCGGCCTCGGAGTCCGGCGCCGCGGCCAGCAGCATAGCTGGGCGGACCGGCACCCCGTTCACCGTCCCCCGCGCCTGCGGGCCGAAGGTGACGTAGCCGAGCAGACCCTTGCGCACGCTGGTGCTGGTTCGCAGGCGCTGATTGCTGGTGTGGAAGACCACGCTGGTTGCCCCGAGGCGCACGATCTTGCGGTGCTGAACGAGAAGAATCGCGCCTGCGACGCGAGTTCGGGCCTTACGGCGGGTGGCGCGCCCGACGCGGCTCTATATGAACGTCGAGCGGGCCTACCGGGAGCTCCGCCACGAGGCCGAGGACGTTTTCGCCTGGCTCGGATTCATCACGCCCATCAAGCCCGGAACCGTCATCGGGTTAGGCACCATCCCGGACTGCACCGGCCTGGATCATGACGACTTCATCGATCCGGGCGCGGCGATCGAGATTCGCTTCGAACGGCTGGGCAGCTTGCGCTTCCGCTTCGCCCGGCGCTGCAGAAGTTCCATAGCCCGTAGGCACCGGCCGCCGGACTCCTCTCAGGACAACTTGCCGTCCCATCAGGCGGACATCCGATCATGAAGTTCCCCCGTATCTACGCCGACGAACAGGGTGAGACGCACATCGGCGTCCGTGACATCCCGGAGCATGAGGCCCCCCTCGGGCCACCGCCGAACCCGGTGGGGCAGATGACCGAGGCCGACGCCGCCAGTACCTTCGTCGTCTTTTCGGCCCCGGCCGAGACCAAGGTGCCATCGCACAACGCCCCGCAGCCATACATCTGCATCGTTCTCTCCGTCGAGGGCGAGGTGGAGACCAGCGACGGCACGACCCTGCGCCTGGGTCCTGGTGAAGTGCTCTATTGCGACGACACCACCGGCAAGGGCCATGTGACCCGGTCGATCACCGACATCCGACTCGCCTTCATCAACCGGACCGGCGAATAGTCCGGCGGCAGACCACCCGGACTCGCCGGCGACTTGCACAGGAGGACTCATGGAAACCCATACCGCACACGCTCTGACCGACAAGACGCAGGGTCTGAAGTTCACGGAGAGCCCGCGCTGGCATGACGGCAAGCTGTGGTTCCTGGACATCCACGACAAGCGGATCAAGACCGCGGACCTCGAGGGCCGGGTCGAGACGGCGGTGGAACTGCCATTCATCCCGAACGCCTTCGGATTCCGGCGCGACGGCAGCCTGCTGGTCGGCGACGCGATGCAGCGGCAGATCCACCGCTGGGATGGCGAGGCCCTTCAGCCCCTAGCCGACCTCAGCGGCATCACCACCTTCTGCCTGAGCGACGGCATCGTCGATGCGCAAGACCGGATGTACGTCGGCGACATCGGCTACAACTTCTTCGATCCCGCGAGCAAACCTGTGGACACCTGTGTGATCGCCTGCGTCGATCCCGATGGGCGCGTCCGGGTCGTCGCCCAGGACTTGAGCTTCCCGAACGGCATGGTGATCACGCCCGACGGCAAGACCCTGATCGTCGCCGAGACCATGGGTCACCGCCTGACCGCCTTCGACGTCCAGGCCGACGGGTCGCTCGCCAACCGGCGCCTCTATGCCCAGTTGCCCGAGGACCTGAGTCCCGATGGCATCGCGCTCGACGTCGAGGGGGCCGTGTGGCTCGCCAACCCGGAAGGCCAGTTCGGTGCCTTGCGCGTGCGCAAAGACCGCGAGATCGTCGAGCGGGTCGAGCTGGACACGCAGTGCTATGCGGTGATGCTGGGCGGGCCGGAGCGCCGCAGTCTCTTCATCTGCGGCTCGGACTCCCACGATCCGGCGGAGATTGCACAGTGTCCGAGCGCGACCCTGCGGGTGGTCGAGGTCGAGGTGCCTGGGGCGGGCCTTCCCTGAGTTAGGGAAGGCGCAGGGAATCGAGGTGGGATTGTGATGCAACGAGGGTTGCTGATGAAGGCCGTATTGCCGCGCTTGCTCCGAGCCACCGTCCGAAAGGCCGGCAACCTGATTTGCGCGTTTTGGATCGTCGGCCTAGCGGTAAGTGTCAAGGTAGTTGTCGCATCAATCATGTCATGTTCGTGTCGGCCTTCTCCTGTTCACGAGGGGGTTTTCCCGGGTTGAGCAAGACCGAAGGGGGCGGCGTCCAATTGCGGGTGGGTCCGGACCAGCGCGTCGGGTTGTCGTCTCTGGCGGCTTGATAGAGCGCGTCGCGCCGTGCCAGCAGGTCGACATCCTCGCCGCGATGGCGCTGTGCCGGGGTGACGAACTTCAGCGCGCTGTGCAGGTGAATGGTGTTGTACCAGGCGGTGAATGTCGTCATCCAGCGGCGTGCCACCTCGACGTCGTCGAAGGGATCGGAGGGAAAGTCCGGGCGCCCCTTGACGGTGTTGAACAGCGACTCCGAGTAGGGGTTGTCGTTGCTCACCGCCCGGCGACTAAAGGACGGCACGACGCCCAAGCGTTGAAGCATCACCAGCATGGTGGCGCCTTTCATCGGCGAGCCGTTGTCCGAGTGCAGGACCAGTGTGCCCGGGTGCACGCCTTCGCGCAGGTAAGCCTTGTGCAGGACGCTGGCGGCGTGCGCGGCGGACTCCTGCGGGTAGACCTCCCAGCCGACGATCTTGCGGCTGTAGACATCCATGATCAGGTACAGATAGAAGAACATCCCCTGCACGGTACTGGCCAGGTAGGTGATGTCCCAGCTCCAGACCCGATTCGGCCCGGTCGCCTCCAACGGCTGCGGGCGCAGGCGTGCCGGCGCCTTGGCGCGACCGCGGCGGGCGAGCTGCCCGGCGTCGCGCAGCACGCGGTAGAAGGTCGACTCGGATCCCAGGTAGCAGCCCTCGTCGGCCAGCGCCGGGACGATCTGATGCGGACTCAAGCTCGCGAACCTGGGCGCGTTGGCGGCTGTGAGGACGGCTTGTCGCTCGTGGGGCGAGAGCCGATTGGCCGGGGTGCGTACCGCGCCTTCGGTCCGGTGCTCGCGCGTGCGCCCGTCGCCGCCGATCGCCCCGTCGCGACGCCAGCGCTGCAGGGTGCGCTCGGACAGCCCCACGGCGGCGCAGGCGCGACTCAGGCGGGCGCCCTCGGCACAGGCTTGGGCGATGGACTCGCTCACTTGTACGCGCCGCTCATAGGCGAGCGAGCGTCCTCTGGCTCCTCCCAGATCGCCCGGACTTCCTAAGAAACTCCGGCTGCCGGGGCGGGCTCAAGGGTGAAACCGAGCTGTTTGGCGCGACGCTCGAGGTTTTGCACCACCCGCCGGCGATGCCGCTCTTCGTAGTCGGACGCTCCCGGATCACTGTAGTCCATTCCATGGCGAAGCGTGTTGTAGAAGAGCACCGCGAGCTTGCGTGCGGTGGCGGTGACGGCCTTGGCCTTGCCGACACGCATCGCCAGGCGACGATAGAAGGCGCCGAGCGCGCTGTCGGTCTTGCCGACGTTGACGGCCGCCAAGCGTAGCAGGGCACTGGCGCGGTTGTGCGAGCGGCGGGTGCGCGCCGAGAGGACCTTGCCGCCCGAGATCTTGTTGCCGGGCGAGAGGCACAGCCAGGAGGTGAAGTGCTTGGCGGTCGGCCAGGCGGACAGGTCGGTTCCGCATTCGCCGACGAGCTTGAGTGCCAGATAGGGGCCGATGCCGTGGATCTGCGTCAGATCCACGCCGATGACGGCATGCAGCGCCTGGCGAACCTCGAAAGCGAGGGCATTGGGCTGGCGGGTCTTGTGTCGGGGGGCGGATAAGGGCTCGGCCGGCGGCTCGGGTGGCGCCAGTTGTGCGAGCGCCGCTTCGATGCGCCGATCACAGGCCACAACCCGTTCCTGATAGGCGTCGTAGAGCGCCACCGCCTGTTCAAGGGCAAACAGGTGCTCGGGTCGATAGTTGCCCTCCAGCGCCTGAGCAATGGTCTCGACCGACGCCTTGCAGCGCCCGTCGCGATAGCTCGCGAGCACCTGCGGATCCCGTGTCCCGTCAAGGATCGCGCGGATGATGCGCATCCCGGTCTTGCCGGTGATGTCGGAGACGACGTGGTGCAGCTGCAGATTCATCTGCGTCAGCGCCTTCTGCATGTGCTGGATGTGGGAGGCTGCGTAGTCGAGCAGACGCTCGCGCTGGCGCAGATAGGCGCGCAAGGCGGCAATGTCGCCCGGAGGATGAAAGCTGCCGCGCAGCAGGCCATAGGTATGCAGTTGTTGCAGCCACTGGGCGTCGTTGACGTCGGTCTTGCGCCCCGGCACATGCTTGACGTCGCGAGCATTGGCGACGACCACGCGGATCCCGCGTGCCTCGAGGATCTCGTAGAGGGCAATCCAGTACACGCCCGTCGACTCCATGGCCACCGTTTCGATCCGGCAGGCGACCAGCCAGTCCGCGAGGCGATGCAGATCGCCGGTGAAACTCCGAAAGGTGCGCACCGCCTCGGCATCGCACTCCGGCGGGACGGCAACAACATGAAATTGTGCACCGACGTCGATCCCCGCCGCACGGGGATTGACGGTGGACAGCGGTTTGGCGCGACGGCTCTTCTTGGACGGGATCGGCTTCATGACATGGCCCTCGACAGTCGAACAGGATCGAGAGCAGGGACAGCGAGATCAATCACCTTCCTATTCGGGATCGCCGAACGGCGTCATCACACGCAGACTCGCAACAGTCCCCGGGCCACGTTTTTTTACGGGGTCAACGCCACCAAAAAGCAGACGGCCTCGGCTCTCGAAGTCGCCCCAAGTCTATGCCGAAAGGAGTTTGTGCGCCTACAGGAGCGGGGCGCGCCCCGAGGAGGGTTTTTTGGAGCACCAGCAACGTGGCGGCTTCGGCCAAGGCTCGGTCCTTGCGCTGCAACTCCCGACCCAGGCGCACGATCTCCGCCTGCTCGGCGCGCCGCTCGGCCCGCTCGGTCGTGCTCGTCAGCGGCGCATTGGCCTGCTGGCAGGTCGTGCGCCACGCGCTGATCTGCTCGGCGAACAGGCCCTTGCGCCGACAGTACGCGCCCAGCTCCAACTCATTGAGGGTGGCGGTCTCCATCACCACGGCAAACTTCTCCTCGCTGCCGAGCGTCCCGGCAGGCACCGTCGATGCCCGTGGTCGACGCGCCCGACCCAACGCCTCGCGCCGCCAGCCGTAGAGGGTGTCGCGCGGGATGCCGGTTTGCGCGGCCAACTGCGGGACGCCGACGTTGTTGGGCGGCAGTAGCTTCGTCAGGATGCTGTCTTTCAGTTCGCTCGAATAGGTTGTCATGTCGCTCGCCTTCTCATGCCTCGGGGCGCTTGCGCCGCGCCCTCCGGGGTCAGCCGTCAGTCGCCCTTCGGGCTCCTTCCCGGCTGACCCCGGAGGGCGCAAAGCCCCGGGTCGGTGATGCCCCATCCTCCCACACATTCTCCCAAAGGGAGGCGACATCTATCCTGACACCTGGGGCTCGCGCCCACATGCCCACAGGCACAGCAACAGGTTTTACGAAATGTGCTCCAAAGGGTGTGAATCGGCAGGGCCGGAGTCAAGCCCTGACCCACAGGAAACGTAACAGGGCCACGAATGGACTGCGCCCAACCAGCGCGGCGTCCCCGGCTACGAAGGCTATCTCAACACCGATGTGCTCACGCTGCCCCAGTTGCTGCGCGACGCCGGCTATCACACCTACATGGTCGGCAAGTGGCACCTGGGCAAGGCGCCGGAGTTGATTCCGGCCGCGCGCGGATTCGAGCGCGACTTCTCGCTGCTCGACGGGGCGGGCAGCTACTGGGACATGACCAATTTCACCGGTGCATCGCCCAAATCGGTCTTCACCGAAGACGGGCGTTATCTCACCAAGCTGCCCAAGGACTACTACGCGACCAAGACCTACACCGATAAGTTGATCGAGTTCATCGACGCCAATCAGGGCGACGGCAAACCCTTCTTTGCCTATGTCTCCCACCAGGCGCCGCATGATCCCTATCACCTGCCCCGGGAGTGGCGTAACCGTCATGTCGGGGAGTACGACAAGGGTTGGGACGCGGTGCGACAGGAGCGCTTGCAGCGCCAGATCGCGCTCGGCATCCTGCCGCCGGGCACGCAGCTCGCCGAACGGATGTGGTTCGTCCCCGATCCCGTCACGCTCGCGCCGGCGGCCCAGGCAACCCGTGGCAAGAAGATGGAACTCTACGCCGGGATGGTGGAGAACATGGACTTCCACGTCGGCCGGCTAATCGACCACCTCAGGAAGATCGGCGAGTACGAGAACACCATCTTCATCGTGTTCGGCGACAACGGTGCCGAGGGCACCGATCTGTTCAAGATGATCGCGGGTCAGCCGGGCACGCGCGACTTCCTCTTTGCGGCGATCAAGTGGTCGCAGACCCATCCGAAGGCCTGGGGCGACCCCGGCTCCTACGTCGGCTACGGCCCGATGTGGGCGCAGGTCTCGATGACGCCCTTCAGCCAGTACAAGGGTTGGGTCGCCGAAGGCGGCATCCGCAACGCGCTCATTGTCAGCGGCCCGGCCGACGAGCGGCCGAAGGGCAGCATCAACGATGGGGTCATGCATGTGGCCGACATCATGCCGACCCTGCTCGAGATTGCCGGGACCGACTATCCGAAGACCTACGAGGGGCGTGACGTCCCCGCACTCATCGGCAAGTTCTGGAACCGCATGCTGAGCGGTCAAGCACAGTCGCCGCGGACCGACGAGGACACCCTTGCCTGGGAGATCTTCGGCAATCCCGCGGTGCGACAGGGCGACTGGAAGCTGCGTTGGCAGTACGAGCCACTGGGCACCCGCGATTGGGAACTCTACAACCTCGCTGCGGATCCTGCCGAGCGCCAGGATCTGGCCGCGGCACGACCGGACAAGGTGCGGCAGATGGTCGCGCTTTGGGATCGTTACGTCCGCACGAACAACGTGATCCTGCCGAGCCGCTCTCCGTTCGAGACCCTGAAAGATCAGCTTCCGCCGCGTGTCCCGGATGACCCCGGTTTTCCGCCGCTGATCAACAAGGGGCAGTTCGTGCCGCCCGAGGACATGCTGGCCGATCCCGAGCGTTGACCCCCAAGCGAAATACGGTGCCGACCCAATCATTCATCAAGCAGGATAGTGATCTCACGTCCATGAACACAGGTTCGATGAAACAGGCCATGCGATCGCGGTTTGCGCTCGTTACGCTGCTCGCCATAGGCGCGCTCGGTCCACTCCAAGCGCTCGCCCAAGTGCCGGCGCGCTTCTCTTGGGATACGCTCTCAGGCGCGATTGCGGTGCCGCTCATTTTCGAATCGATCAACGGCAACACCAACCCCTTCGATCCGGCGCACATCGTGACACCGGGCGCGAACTTCGACGCTACCATGGCCATCGCCGGATACGCGCGGACATTCGCATTGTTCGATCGCTCGGCCATGGCCGCCATCCTGCTGCCGATGGGGCGGATCTCGGGCGACGTGACCGTCGCCGGCAGGACGTTCAACCAGTCGGCCAGCGGCTTCGGCGATCCGATGCTCGAGCTCGGCATCACCGTCATCGGTCCGCCGGCGCAAAAAAATATTCCCGACGTCATGCGCTATGAGCCGGGGTTCACAGTGAAATTGCTCGCCGACCTGGCCCTGCCGATCGGCGAATACGACAGCGACCAACCCCTGAACATCGGCCAGAACCGCTGGTACGGGCGCCTCGGTCTGCCCGTCATCTGGCAGCTCGGCCCCTGGGTGCCGGGCCGGCGCACGACCCTGGAGCTCCTGCCCGCGGTTTGGCTGTTCGGCAACAACACCGATTATGTCGGCCAGACCTTGGAGACCGATCCGCTGTTCCAGTTGGATGCGCACTTGACGCGCGACTTCACCGAGCATCTCTGGGGCTCGCTCGACGCCGTCTGGTACAACGGGGGCCAGGCGAGTATCGACGGCGTCCAGGGGGAAAAGCTCGACAATCTCGGTGTCGGGCTCACACTCGGTTACACGATCAAAGAGAACCTGAATCTGACCGTCGGCTACAAGTCGACCATCAACGACAACGCCCCCGGTGACCTGCAGATGGATGGTTTCATGGCCACGCTGGTGTTCGGCTGGCACCCCCTGATCGAAGGCTCGCGAAGGCTGAAGGAAGAGTAGCAGCGCATCGCGACGGGAACCGGTGCCAGGCGCCCGCTATCAGGATCCAGCGGACGCCGAACATGGCGGGCCGAGTGGCGGCTCCCGGTTGGACCGGGGTCGTCGCCGAAGTCGCGACGAGCGACGGCTCCCCGCCGGGCGCCTTCATTGGGGCGCTCAAGCTGTCGGAGTTTAACCGAGGCGACCGGCTGGTGGAGATGGCGAATCCGAGCGCCATTTCCTGGTCGATCGTGGGGCTCCTCCGCTCGGGCTCTTGACTATCGCCAACCACCCAGCACCGACCTACAGCGGATCTGGACGGCGCCGACGCAGCGGAAAAGCCAGCCGCTATCGATCAGTTCGATGCTTGTCACGAATCCAGCTCTCCCCGAGGCGGGGGAGACCTTTGCGGGGTCCGGTGCGACCGGATTTCGGTGATGGATTCGGTACTGACCTTGACCCGTTTGTACGAAATTTATCAATCATATAAATCATTGTTTTAGAAACTGAAAAATCACAGACTTAATCGTACGAAGAGCCCGTGAAAACCTCGAGCAAGCAGTTCTTCTTTAGGTTTTGGACCGCGTGCTCAATGTGGATCGTCGCCCGTTACGGGGAGATGGACGGGGCAGGCTGGTGGAATACCAATGGAAGCCTCGGTCGACATGGCGCGCTGGCGCTGCAGCGCGGAGTTCCCTCAACCCATCATTTCGCCCAGGCTCGGATCGCCTTTGCGGTCGCGCACAGCCGTTGCCATGAGCTCTTCGACCCGCCCGGATGCATGACGCTCTGGAACCTCCCCGCCCGGATCGAGGATCAATTCGAAGCGCACTGGCAGGACTGGTTGGATGAGGGCGAACGCTGCTCACCTTTCTTCACTCACCTGGCCGGGGCGGGCTCTGACGATCTTCTCCTCGCGCTCGCCGAGGCTGGCCTCGTGGATGAACGCCACTTGGCCGCGGTAGGCCAGCTGCGCCGCTCGGCCGAAGGCCCATCGGTTCCCTTGCCTGGTACCCACCAATCCAACACACGCGCTTGCCGGACGGGTTTCGCTGCCCGAACTGCGGCTAAGCCGCGCACTGCGTCCTGAGCGGCAGCACTTCGATCAGGGTCTCTGAGTCAGCAACGAGAAAGAACGTCCTCGTCATAAGCGCAGGCCGTGTTATGAGCTTCTTTAGGCTAAACGTCACATGTACTACCCTCGGTAGGTGATCAAGAGCTTCGCTGACAATGCGACCGCCGCCCTGTTCTCGGGTCGACGCGTGCGGGGTCTTCCGCCGGACATCCATCGCCGCGCCTACGCCAAGCTGCAAGCCATCGATGCGGCGGACCCACTCGACTTTCTGCGCGTGCCGCCGTCCAACCGCCTGGAACAGCTTCGCGAAGACCGTGCGGGTCAGTGGAGCATTCGCATCAACGACCAATGGCGTATCTGTTTCCGATGAGAGGAGCATGACGCCTATGACGTCGAGGTGACCGACAGTCGACGTTCCGACCCTCCGCGACGACCTGGGATCTCTCTTGCCGGAGGCCCGCCCCGCGATTGAACGCTGTGCTAGCGGGATGTCTACCCTCTTGTGGAGCCGACGGGGACATCGAGCTGCGGCATCGGTTTCGGTCCTGCCCTATACTTGCCCTGATTGTCGACCCCACACGGCTCGTGAGGCGTGGCTGCCGTCGTAGTGCAGAGCCCCGAGCATCTCGTGGGTCGATGACGGCAAACGATGCCTCCGACGCCGCGACGGTGCGGCTGAACATTCGAGACCTGCATCCATGGCCGATACCACGACCTCCTCCCGTCCCCCGCCCGAGACGCCGGACGTCGTCGCCGGTCTGACGTCGATGGACGCGGACGCGCTGCTGACCGGGTGTCGCGATCGGCTCGCGCACGGTCTGGCGACCGTTTTCGCGCAGCATCTCGGCGGGGCGAGCGAAGATTTCCTCGGGATGGCCGACCGCGCGACTAGCCTCGAGCAACAACAGCTCTATTTCTCGGCGATGGATTTCCTCGACAACCGCGGGCAACAGCTCTTGCAGCAGTTCCGCAGCGCCTATGTCGCCTGCTTTGACGCGAGCGTCGCCGCCTTGCAGTCGAAGGAGGCTGCGACGGCGATGCACGAGACCGACGAGCTGCGTCTCGTGGACACGGACGATTTCGAGCGTGATCTGGCCATCGGTAAACTCTCGGCCCGCGCGGCATGCAATTGCTCCCAGCAGCTTACAGCGCTCGACCGCCGTCTCGCGGCGCTGTTGCGCGTGCCTCGGATCAGCCAGGACGACAATCCGCTGTACCCGCGTACCCTTTTCAGCGCCATGCTCCAGGCCCTGAACGACATGGATGTTCGCGAGCAGCTCGCGCTGATCCTGTTGCATGAGTTCGAGCGTCAGACCTCCGTCGAGCTTCCCGGCGTCTACGCGGATCTGAATCGTTTTCTCGTTCAGTCGGGCGTACTTCCGACCATCCCGCTTGCGGGACCCCTGTCGGCTCCCCGCAGCGAGACTCCCGACCAGCCCGGGGGGACTTTCGGCGGGATGACGGGGTGGGCCGGGTTCGAGCCTTCGGAGGATCCGGGATTGGCCGAGCAGGAGGAACGGGGCGTTGCCGACCAGGATGCCCGGATCGAAACGCAGGTGGACTTCGGGCGGGTTCCACGTCTTTCGAACGATGACGTCTTCGGCCAGTTGGCCAGAGCGATCCAGACCGCGAGTCGCGGACGACTCTCCCGGACGACAGCTGCGCCCGGTGCGCCGAAGGGCGGCTCCGCACCGGGCGGTCAGGAAACACCCGCGTTCGGCCTTGCCCAGCTGATCGAGGCGTTGAACGCGCTTCAGCGAGGGTTTACGGATTTTCGTCAGATTCCGGGCCTGAGAACCGCGAACATCGATCCGCGGCGCGGCAACGTGCTTCAACAGATTCGCGCCACACCCATGATGATGTGGTCGAGGCCGCTTGATGCCATGACCATCGACATCGTCTCGCGGCTGTTCGATGCCATCTTCAACGACCCCGAGCTCTCGGCGACCGTGCGCGCGGAGTTGGCCAAGCTGCAGATTCCGGTGCTCAAGGTCGCGCTGGTAGACAAGTCCTTTTTTTCCGATCGCAGGCACCCCGCCCGTCGGCTGCTCGACGTGGTCGCGAGCTCCGGAATCGGTCGCAACGAGAAGGACGAGCCCCGTTTCGTCGACAAGGTCCGTGAAATCGTCGATGCGGTCGTCGAGGGGTTCGACACGGACCTGAACGTCTTCGCGGTTCAAACCTACAATCTCGAAGAGTTCCTGCGCGAGGAAGAGGAGCACGCGCAAAGCAAGTCGCAGCGTGTCTTCGATCAGCTCGAGCAACGCGATCGCCAGGAGATTGCCGCCTCGCGAGTCGGCGTGGAGTTGGCGACCCGGACCACCGACTCCGGGCTTCCCGTTCTGGTTGCATCGTTTTTCGATCGCTTTTGGCGTCGGGTGATGATCGACGTCTTCATCCGCTTCGGCGACGCCGGCGAGCCGTGGCGCGAAGCGCTGGCGACGATGGACGACCTGATCTGGAGCGTCAAGCCCAAAGACACGGCGCAAGAGCGCAGCCGGCTCCTCACGGCGCTCCCGGATCTCCTCAAGCGCCTGCGCCGAGGCCTGGAAACCGTCCATCTCGAGGAAGCTTGGGATCCCTTCTTCGACCGCTTGATCCGGCTCCACATGGGCGCCCTGCACAAGGAGCCGCCGCCCGAGCAAACATCCGACCCGATGTTTGATCAAAACGCCTTCCCCACATCCGCGGCGGAGTCGTTACAGACGGCGGGCGCTGCGAGCGCGCCGGAATTCGCCGAGGACCTGGCGCAAGGCGAGGAGTCGACGCCGACGTCCGACGAGACGGGGCCGCCGGACCAGTATCTGCTGCTCGCCCGTTCGCTCGAAGTCGGCGACTGGGTGGAGTTTCAGAGTTTTCGGGGGACCCGCAAGACCTTACGGTTGGGCTGGGTCAGCAAATATCGCGGGGTCTACCTCTTTACCAATCGGCAGGGCGACAACGCCTTGACCCTGGCCACCACCAGTCTCGCCGGTCATCTGCGCAAGGGTACGGCCCGGGTCTTGAGCCAGGATCCCTTGACGGATCGTGCGGTGGCCCAAGTGCTCGAGCAGGTCATGCCCGAGACGACGAGCGATTCCGGCTGACGGCCTCTCAAGCTGCCCGTCTCCCGGGGCCAGGCCGCGCGTGCCTCTGCGTTCGAAACGGTTCGATCAGGTCCCGGCGTCCGACACTTGGGCCAGCGCCCTCGACAGTTGCGGGATCTCGGTCTCCAGTGTTCGGCGCGCGCGGAACCCCAAATCGCGCTCCAACTTCGCCGACGAGAACCAGGCGTCGCCGGTGAGCTTGCCGAGCCCGGCCAGGGTCAGCGGCATGCGCCGCCGGGTCAGGCGCTCGCCCAACGTACCGATGCCGGCCGCGAGGCGCAGGACGGGAAGCGGGATCGTCCAGCGCGGTACGGGTCGACCGAGTGCGATCAGGCTTTGTTCGTAGAGCCAACGGGTGGAATAGTCTCGGCCGTCGGTGACCAGGTAGACCTCGCCGGCCGTCTCCGGATGGTTGGCCACCAGGATTGCGGCGGCGACGGCATCCTCCACATGGATCGCGGCGCGGTGGTTCTCGATCCGAGGCCAAGGCGGGAAGCGCCCCGCGGCGACCGCCTTGACCATGCGGGCGATGTTGCCGCTCTCCCCGAGTCCATAGACCATGGGCAGCCGCAGAACCGCGGCGTGTCGTCCGGTCGTCCTTCCGAGCTCGAGGACGCTGCGCTCGGCGGCCAGCTTGGCGCGACCGTAAAGGCTATCGGGCGCCGGGATGCTCGACTCGTCGGCAGGTCGGCCGAGTGCACCGGCTCGATCGCCCATCGCCTTGATGCTGCTCAGATAGATCACCCGCCGAATGCCCGACGGCTCGACCCGAGCCATCAGGTTGGCTGTGCCCACGGCGGTCACCGGCCAGTGGGGCGGTGCCTCGTAGATGTCCGGCTCGTCCGGGCGCGGCGAATAGCTCGCGAGGTGGAACAGCGTGTCGATGCCGTCGCAGACCGATCCGAGACTCGACGGGTCGGTCAGGTCGGCGGTGCGGATCTCGGGACCCGGCCTGGGTTCTTGCCCTTGCCAGAGTGTCCGCGCCGCATCCGAGGATCGCGTCACGATCGCCACCCGGTGACCGGCTCCGAGCAGCTCCGCGACCAGCCGTCGGCCTACCTTGCCGGTCGCCCCGGTGACCAGGATCGAGCCGAGCGGCGCGCTTTCGTCTCGCTTCATGGTCAGTCCGCCGTCCGCGGTCCGGCGCGAGTGAAGATCCGGTCCAGGGTGTCGACGAGAATCCGGCCCCAAAGATGGGCCCGAATACCGAAGATGACCAACCCATTGAAGAGCATCGGATACTCGCGTGCCTGGAATTTGCGATAAAAGCGCTCCATCCCGCGATGTTTGTGACGCTCGACCAGCAGAGGGCTGCGTCGGCTGCAGGCACCCTTGTGATGGATCACGCTGACATCCGGGACGAGCGCGATGGTCCAACCGGCCTGTCGAAACCGCACGAACCAGTCGAGATCCTCGCAGTGAAGGAAATAGCCCTCGTCGAGCGGGCCGACGGCATCGAGCGCGCGCCGGCTCACCAGCATGAAGGATCCGGAGATCGCCTCGACTTCGACCGGCTCGGCGGGCAACGGCTCCTGATGCAGGTTCAGGCGGCGTCCGCCTCGATGGGGCAGGAGTCGATCGAGCCTCAGGATGCGCTTGAGCGCGATCCAGGGATCCGGGATCGACCGGCGGCTGGCCACCTGCTCGCTCCCGTCCGGGTTGCGCACGATGCAGCCGGCCATGCCGACATCCCGGCGGCTGTCCATGAAGGCGAGCATCCGCGGCAGGGTGTCGCGGTCGACCAGGCAGTCCGGATTCAGGAACAACAGTCGATCGGCCCGGACGAGCGGCAAGGCGCGATTGTTGGCCTTGGCGAAGCCCAGATTGGCGCGGTTCTCGAGGATGCGCAGTCGCGGGTCCGCGCCGAATATCGCGCGCAGATGCTCGATGCTCCCGTCGTCCGACCCGTTGTCGCTCACGACGACCTCGACCGCCACATCCGATCCGAGCACCGCCCCGACACACTCGCCCAGCAGATCGCCTGCGTTGTAGTTGACGACGATCACGCTGACAGCGGGACTTGAAGCGCCGGTGCTCATGTGTCGGGCTCCAGGTCGAGTGCTTCTCTAAGCGCGTGCTCCGCTGCGGCGAAGCCGAAATGGGTCTCCATCACCCGGATCCCGCCATCGGAGAGACGCTGCCAGAGCAGCGGATCCCGATCGAGCCGCGCGATCGCCTCCGCGAATGCGGGCGCATCGTCCGCGATCAGTACGGATTCGCCGTCGACCAGGTGCATGCCCTCCGCGGCGACGCGGGTCGCAACGACGGGAACCCCGTGGGCGAGGCTCTGATTGATCTTGCCCTTCACGCCGGCGCCGTAACGCAGGGGCGCGACCGAGACACGGCACGCGGCGAAGAAGGGCTCGACATCCGGGACATGCCCCGCGATCTCGATGTTCGGCCCGGCGCAGGCAAGAACCTCGCGCGGCGGATCCGCGCCGATGATGCTGAGTCGGATGTCCGGCACCCGCTCGCGCAGCAAGGGCATGATCTCGCGACAGAGAAAGAGGACGGCGTCCGTATTCGGGGGGTGTGCGAATGCGCCGATGAAGAGGATGCCGCGCCGAGCCTCGAAGGGCCTGGCCGAGCCGAAGACCCGGTGGATGTTCGAGACGACATAGACCCGGACATCCGGGGCCTCCACCGCGAGGATGTCGCGCTCGGCCTCGCTCACCACGAAGATCAGATCGGCCCGACGCATGAGGTCGAGCTCCTGCGCCTTGCGCTGCTCGGCGACGCGAAGGGTTGCGCGATTGTCTTGCAGCTGCGCGAGTCGCCGTTCGCGCAGGAAGTGCAGATCGACCGTATCGAAGACGATGCGTGCCTTGGTGCAATGGGTCCTGGCGGCGTCGAGTGTTGCCGCTGCCGCATCGGCACGGCTCAGGATCACCAGGTCGTAGTCGCTGCCATGGCTCGCCAGGTGGTCACGGATACGGCGCACATAGGGCCGGTAGAGCACCTCCACACCGATGCGCTGCAGGTCGGCGACATAGGGCTCGGGTGCCTCCAGATTCGCGGCCGCGAAGGTCACCTTGAAGCCGAGCCCTTGCAGGATGCGGAATAGATTCAGCATCCTCACCGAGCCGGACTCGCGATCCGGAGTGACCATGTAGTTGTCGATCACCAGGGCCCGGCGTCGCACGCCGCGCTCCTTCGCCCGCTCCAGATCCTCGCCGCGCTCGCCGAAGCCGGCCAAGACCTCGGCCCAACGCGTCCTGAAGGTCTCGGCGTTGATCCCTTGATAGCGCTTCAACCCCGTCGCGGCCTGCTCGTCGCGACCCGCGCTGACCCCCTCGAAATGAACGACCCGCGAGAGCGGTTGATAGTAGACCGCGCGTCCGGCGGCACGCACGCGGAAGGCCAGATCGGCATCCTCGTAATAGGCCGGTGCGAAGGCGCTGTCGAAGCCGCCGAGCCGCCTGAACAGTGGGGTCTCGATGGCGAGTGCCGCGCCCGAGCAATAGTCGACGGCGCGTCGATAGCTGTATCGGGGTTTGTCCGGGGCGTCCAGGTGCCCGTAGTTCCAGGCCGTGCCGTCGGAAAAGAGGATAGCCCCGGCCTCCTGCTGGCGACCGTCCGGATAGAGGAGACGGCTGCCGACGATTCCGGTGTCCGGCGCATCCTCGAAGGTGTCGATCAGCGCATCCAGCCAGTCGGGTTGGACCTGGGTGTCGTTGTTCAGGAAGACCAGATAGGCGCCCTGCCCCGCCTCGGCGCCGCGATTGCAGGATCCGACGAACCCGAGATTCTCGGGGTTGCGGATCAGGCGCAGACCGGGGTAGCGCGCGAGACGCTCGGCGGTCCCGTCGCTCGAGCAATCGTCGACGACGATCACCTCGAAAGGCCGTCCGGCGCCGGCGCGAGCCAGCGCGGCGAGACAGTGGTGTGTGTAGCTGAACTGGTTGTGGACCGGGATCACCACCGAAACTAACGGCGGACCGCTCGGCGTCAGGTCCACCGGCTCGAAGGGCTCGCCGAGCGCGAGCAGACGCGGCGGGTCGGCCACACGCAGCGGCGTGGTGCCGAGGCGGCGCTTGAGTTTGCGCAGCAGAACGGAGACGCCCTCCGTGCGCAGGACATGGAGGGCGCGGGGGAAATAGCGGAGGATGATGTCCAGGGCGTGCGTTCCGGCAGTCGATCCGACGGCCGTCATCCTACCATCTACCAGGAGACGGCGGCCTCCGAGATCGCCTCGAGCATGTCCGCGACTTTGGCCATCGCCGGGCTGGATTCGATCTGATCCGCCGGGATCTCGCGGTGGGCGACATAGGTCGTCCCCGTCTTCTCGGGCAGCGTGTAGACGGCGATGATGAAGGGGCAATTCACCACCTGGGACGGGTTCTCGGAGATCATCTCGCGCGAGAGCACCGCACTACAGAACTCGATGGACTCGGCCTCGTCGAAGAGCGGGGTATCCATGCCGAGATCCTTTCCGGTGCGCTCGAGCATCTCGCCCATGTTCATCACGTTGTTGATGTACATGCCGCGCTCTTGGATCGCCATCTTGAGCCCTTCGAGCACGTCTGCGAACTCGGAGTCACTGGTGTAGACGGCATAGCCCCCGCCGAAGGCGGCTTGGGACAGGAGCCCGCCGGCCAGCAGCAGTCCGGCGAGGCCGCGCTTGAGTTTGAACATGCGTCTGAATCCTCTCTTGATGGGCCGTCTCGCAACGCCGATCACGGATCGAAACCGCGTCCCGCGCGAGACGTAAAACCCCGCCGAGTGGCGGGGTGATGACCGACAAGGCGTCGAATCGACGATGCGTCAGTACTGGTTCATCGGGCGGAAGGCCGGTGCGGACGGCCAGTCGCCCGCTGGCGGTGCGGCCGGCGGGGCCGAACGCTGCTGTTGTTGCGCCGCCTCGAGCTCCTCGACACGCCGCTTGAGCGCCTGGACCTCGGCGCTGTCGACAGGTGCTGCACCCGTGGAAGGCGCCTGAGCCGGCGCAGGCGCGACTCCGGGGACGGCGGCGGGCGCGACCGGGTAGCCGGGCGCCGCGTAACCCGGGGCAGGTGCACCGTAACCGGGTGCCCCATATCCCGGCGCGCCGTAACCGGGCGCGTAGCCGCCGTAGGGGTAACCGAAGCCGGGACCGCCGTAAGGGCCGCCGTAATAGCCCTCGTCGTAGTCGTCGTAACGGTCGCCGCCCATCCAGCGGCTCGGGTTCATCATGTTGCCGAAGTTGAAGGCTTGGCTGACAGGTGCATAGATGGTCAGCGCAGCCAGCGCGGCGAGTGATACGGCGGACAGGGTCGTGATCGGTTTGATCGGCATCGGGGTTCCTCCGGGGTTGGTGTGATTTCTCTCGTGTCGCGCATCCGGAAATCTTCGCGGGTTGCGGTCTGTCGACGGCAACCCGGCCACTAATTACACCCAACAGCAAGGCGTCGCAATAGGCTCAGTCCTGCTCATGGGCGTGGGTATGATGGTGAGCATGGCCGTGCTCGTGGTCGTGATGATGGGTATGGCCGTGGCCATGATGATCGTGGGTATGCCCGTCCGAGGCGTGACCATGCAGTCGAGCCCCGTCGGGTTGCACCGAGGGGCGGATGGTCCGCCCGAGCTCGAGGCGCGAGCGCTGGGCCGCAAGCTCGTCGCTCAACCAATTCAGCCAGGGCTCGATGTCGCCTTCGCCGCGCGTGGAGACCGACTCGAACGGCACCACGCTGGCCAGCTGTCGCAGATGGTGCTCCGCACGCTCGACCGAGAACTCGGGCAGTACGTTCAGAAGATCCGATTTGGTGCAGAGTACCAGGTCCGCCGCGCGGAACATGACCGGATATTTCGCCGGCTTGTCGTCGCCTTCCGGCACCGAGAGGAGCGTGACGTTGCGGTGCTGCCCGAGGTCGAAGCTGGCGGGGCACACCAGGTTGCCGACGTTCTCGATAAAGAGGATGTCGACCTCGTTGAGATCAAGCCGATGCAGGGCATCGTGCACCATGTGGGCATCGAGGTGGCAGGCGCTTCCGGTTGCGATCTGCACCGCCGGGACACCCTTGGCGCGGATACGCTCGGCATCGTTCTCGGTCTCGAGATCGCCTTCGATCACGGCGATGCGCACTTGACCGGCAAAGGCGTCGATGGTCCGCTCCAGCAGACTGGTCTTGCCGGCGCCGGGCGAGGACATGAGATTCAGCGCCAGCACCTGATGACGATCGAAATGCTCCCGATTGTGGGCCGCCTCGTGATCGTTCTCCGAGAGCAGTGCTTGGAGCACGGTGACCGCCGCACGGCCGTCGGCGGTCTTGGCGTGTTTGCCGTCCGCACGGACCAGATGCTCGTTGCCGGGGGTGATATTGCAGCCGCAGGTATCGCACATGAGTGATCGCTCCATAGACACCGCCCCGCCTTGCTGTCCAGGTGAGGCCGGGGCATTCGGATCTCGACATCAAGCGAGGTCGACTCCGGATTCGTCGCGCATTGCCGCTCCCGGCGAGCGCAGAAACCCGAGTGTACGCCTCTAAAACGCGTCAAGCATGTTATGCGCGCTCATCGGTTTGGGCTTGCCTCGATAGCCACTCAGAAGCTTGGTGGGTGACGCGTTTTAGACATTTTTCCTTCTGTAGTCTAAACCGCGTCGCGCCGGCGCTTTGGATGCGTGCGAGGCCAAGATACACACCGAACGATCCGGATGAACGCAGAACGCGGTTTAGCTTTAGTCCGGGATGGTCAGCTCCAGATTCGCCAACAGGAGCTCGTCCCCGCTCACCAGCCGCGTCTTGTAGCTGCCGCAGGCCCCGCATAGGAGCCTGTTCGGGGTGGCGTCCGTCTCGGCGCCGCAGTCGCTGCAGGCGACCCGCACGGGTGCGGTTTCGATCAATAGCTCCGCGTTCTCCGCGATGGTCCCTGCTGCGGCGAGCGGATAGGCGTGCTGGAGCAAAGGCCCCTCGACACCTGAGAGCGGGCCGACCCGCAGCAGGATGCGCTCGACCCCGCTCGCCCCGTGCTCGGCGGCGATGCGCTCGACCTGATCGAGCAGGGCCTGACAGATGGAAAGCTCGTGCATGGCTCAGCTGCCCAGATAGGTATAGCCGTAGAGCCCGGCCTTGAGCTCGACGAAGAAGTGCTCGCGGGTCGCCCGGTCCAGACCGGCGGCGTCCAGCTTGCGTCGATAGTGCGCGAGCAGGGTGCGCGGCTCGAAGTGGACATAGCTCAGCAGCTCGTCGGTGGAGTCGCCACGCTCGGCGTCGAGCAGACGGTAGCCGGTCGGTGCGCTCGCATCCAGCTCGACGTTCACGGCATCCGTGTCGCCGAAGAGGTTGTGGATGTCGCCGAGGATCTCCTGATAGGCGCCGACCATGAAGAAACCGATGAGATAGGGCGCCTCCGACCCGGCGCCGGCATGCACCGGGAGACTCGCCTCCACCCCACCCTCGTCGACATAGTGGTCGATACAGCCGTCGGAGTCGCAGGTGAGATCATGCACCATCGCTCGCGCACTCGGCAGCTCGTCGAGACGCTGGATCGGCACGATCGGAAAGATCTGATCGAGCGCCCAGACGTCCGGCATCGACTGGAACAGGGAGAAGTTGCAGAAGAGCTTGTCGGCCAGCAGGGCGTTGACCTCGTCCGCCAGCTCGCGGTGGCGCCGGATCGCCGGATCCAGCCGTCCGGCCAGGCGCCGGCAGATGGCGAAGAAAAGCTCCTCCGCGCGCGCCCGTCCGGTCAGGTCGAGTCGATCGGCCGCAAACCGCTCGCGTGCGGCCGCCATCAGCTCGCGCGCCTCCGAATAGACCTCCTGGGGAGGCGCCTCGTCCGCGGCGCGAAGCTGTCCGGCCAGTGCATCGAGCAGCGGATCCCCCTCGTCGGACTTGGGCCGCACGCCTTGGCCGCCGGCCTCCTCGCGATCGATCACGTTGGTCATCAAGACGGCGTGATGCGCGGTGAGCGCACGACCCGACTCACTCAGCAGATCCGGCTCGGGCAGATCGCGACGACGGCACTCGGCCGCGACGCTCTCGACGATCGCGCTCGCGTAACCCGCGAAGCTGTAGTTGACCGAGCAGTAGTTGCGCGTGCGGGTCCCCTCGTAGTCGACACCCAGTCCGCCGCCGACATCAAGGATGGTGATCGGCGCGCCCAGCCGCCGCAGCTCGGCATAGAAGCGCACCAGCTCGGCGACACCGGAGCGGATGTCCTGAAGGTTCGGGATCTGAGAGCCCAGGTGGGCATGCAGTAGATTGAGCCGATTCAGCCGCCCGGCGGAGTCCAACGTGCGGACCAGATCCAGGATCTGGTTGGCCGAGAGCCCGAACTTGGCCTTCTCCCCGCCGCTGCTCTGCCAGTTCCCCGCCGCCGCGGCGGCGAGCCGCGCCCGTACGCCCAGCAGGGGCTCCACACCGAGCCGTTCGGCCTCCTCGAGGATGAGTCCCACCTCGGACGGCTTCTCGATCACGATCTGCACCCGCAGGCCGAGCCGTCTCCCGATCAGGGCGAGCCGGATATACTCGCGGTCCTTGTATCCGTTGCAGACCACCAGACCGTCGGGTGGCGAGAGTGCCAGCACCGCCATCAGCTCGGGCTTGCTGCCGGCCTCCAGACCCGCATGACCGGAGCGCAGGATCTCGCGCACCACGCCGGCCTGCTGGTTGACCTTGATCGGATAGACGGGTTGGTAGCGCCCGCTGTAGCCGTGCGCCGCGCTCGCATCCACGAAGGCACGGTGAAGCGACTCCACCCGATGGCGCAGGATATCGTTGAAACGCACCAGCACCGGCAGCGACAGGCCCTCCGCGTCGAGCTGCTCGGCCAAAAGGGCCAGATCGACCTCGGTCGCGCCGTCTGGATCCGGTCGTGCATAGAGATGCCCCGTGGGGTTGATCCCGAAATAGCCCTCGCCCCAACGGTCGATGGCATAGATCTGATTGCAGCGCTTCACATCTGGGTCCATTGCGACGGGTCTCTTGCAGCGATGTCGATGGGAGGATGGTAAGGCATGAATGCGAAATCCGTGCGGTTCCGCCGTCGTTCGGTGCTGTTCCTGATCCCGATCGCTCTCCTGCTTGCGGTCGCGGCCTGGACCTGGTGGGCCGAGGGGCATCCGCGCGAGGAGCGGCGTCTACGGGTGCTCGTCCATGACCGGC
Source organism: Thiocapsa bogorovii (assembly GCF_021228795.1). Classification (NCBI taxonomy): domain Bacteria; kingdom Pseudomonadati; phylum Pseudomonadota; class Gammaproteobacteria; order Chromatiales; family Chromatiaceae; genus Thiocapsa; species Thiocapsa bogorovii. The sequence continues at coordinate 2,764,139 of NZ_CP089309.1, read as the reverse complement.
TCGATGCCTGGTTTCCGCAGGCGATGGCGCCGGTGGACGGCTGGCATGGTCTCATTCCGCGCATCCAGGTCATCCAGGACGGGTCGGAGCCCGTCCCGCCCCGGATCCTGCTTGTCCACGGACTCGACGAGCCGGGCGACATCTGGGACGACCTCATCCCCGTGCTCGGCGCGAACGGTTTCGAGGTCTGGGAGTTCCGCTATCCCAACGACCAAGGTGTCGACCGCAGTACAGATCTCCTCGCCGCGCATTGGCCCGAGCTTCCCTCGGATCGTCCGGTCGTCTTGATCGGGCACAGCATGGGCGGTCTGATCATCCGCGATTTCGTTACCCGCTGGCGCAGCCCGGTCGGCGCCCCCGCACGGGTCGAGGGTGCCGCCGTGCGCGGCGTCATCCTGGTCGGCACACCCAACCAGGGCTCGGAGTGGGCGCGTCTGCGGATCTGGCTGGAGCTGCGCGACCATCTGGCCGCCGGTCCGGAGCGGCGCTTTTCGCTCTTCGCCGGGCTGCGCGACGGCACCGGCGAGGCCAAGATCGACCTGCGCCCCGGCAGCGCCTTTCTGGACGATCTGAACGCGCGGCCCTGGCCCGAGTCCATCCCTGTTCGTCTGATCGGCGGTTTACTGACCGAGCCGCCCGAGTTGATGGTCGCCAGTCTTGAAGCCATCCCCGCCGAGTTGGGATCGACCGATCTCGCCCGCGATGTCGCCCCCGATATCGCAGAGGTGCTCGAAGACTGGTGGTCGAGCCTCGGCGAGGGCCTTGGCGACGGTGTCGTCCCTCTCCCCTCGCTGCGGTTCCCGGGCGCGCCCCCGCCTCTCCTCGTGCGCGCCTCGCATCGCGGGATGCTCGCGCGCCTGTTCCCGAGCGACCCGGAGCCGGAAGCCATCCCGCACATCGTCGCCATCCTCGAGGAGTGGTCCGGGCGATAAGCCTCCGGGGTTGTACAGCGGTCTGTTCTCCCGGATGCGGCCTTCAAACCGGACGCTGCCGACGTCACGAGGACCGTACGAGACGCCTCAACCCAATGATAAGATGATGAAATGACAGTCAAGCCACCGGAACGGAAAGCGGACATCCCAGCGGACATGAGGGCCGACGCGGAGCCGGCCGTAGACCGCCGGGAATCCGTTGCGCTGATGGAGCCCCTTCTCATCGGCGAAGGTGCGAGGCAACGCGCCGCTTTGACCGACCTGGCCATCGAGCTGGCAGCGAAGTCGGCAGGCCTGCGACGGAGCCTACCGTCCGGCATCGTCAGCGCGTTGGCCGATCTGGTGCGGTCGATGAACTGCTACTACAGCAACCTGATCGAGGGGCACGACACCCATCCGGTCGACATCGAGCGCGCGCTCAAGGGCGACTACAGCGGCGATCCGGAGAAAAGCAACCTTCAGCTCGAAGCGCAAGCCCATATCGCCGTGCAGGCATGGATCGACGCGGGCGGGCTCGATGATCGTGCCTTCACGGTCGCCGGGTTGTGCGAGCTGAGCAAGCGTTTCGGCGAGCGGCTTCCGGATGAGCTCCTTTGGGTCATTGAGCCCGAGACCAAGGCACGCATGCGGGTCGTGCCGGGCGCGTTGCGCACTCGGGACGTACGTGTCGGCCGCCATATCGCCGTGAGTCCGGGCGCCGTTCCCCGCTTCCTCGCCCGGTTCGAGGACACCTACGCCAACCGGGGAACGACGGGCGCCATCCTGGCCGCAGCGACGGCGCACCATAGACTCTTGTGGATACACCCGTTCCTGGACGGGAACGGTCGGGTTGCACGCCTGATGTCCTACGCCGTTCTGCGCCGAACCCTGGAGACCGGCGGTCTCAGGTCCGTTGCCCGTGGGTTGGCCCGCAACGAAACCACCTACACGTCACTGCTCGCCAACTGCAATCGTCCGCGCCGCAACGATCTCGACGGGCGCGGACATCTCAGCGAGGAAGCCCTCGTCGACTTTACCGCCTTCTTCCTGCGGATCTGCATCGACCAGGTCGATTTCATGGAGGGCTTGGTTCAGCCGGAGCGACTTCGGCAACGCATCCGGGCTTGGGCGGAAGACGAGATGCGTGCCGAACGCCTGCCCGCACATTCCGGGACCCTGTTGGAATCCGTCCTCTACCGAGGCGCGCTATCCCGCGGCGATGTCGCGGGCCTCCTCGGCGTCGGAAACCGCCAGGCGCGCCGGGTCACCGCGGCGCTGCTGGACCGTGGGGTCCTCGCTTCAGAAAGCACCCGCGCGCCCCTGAAACTGGCATTCCCCGCCGCCCTCGCACCCCGCTGGATGCCCGGACTCTTCCCCGACCGATATTGAGGGCGATCCGATCCCGACTCAGGGCGTCCGCATACCCTGTTGGCGATGCTGCGCCTGACCGGCCGAGAACTCATCGGGTGTGATTTGCCCGTCGCCGTTCAGATCGATCACCTCGAATGACGGCGCGTTCGCGAGGTTTCGCATCGGATAGCCCTGCTGCGAGCGCTCCGCGATGCGATTGGCCCGCGCCTCGTAAAACTCCTGCTCCGTCAACGCGCCGTCGCTGTTCAAGTCGAATTCGGCGAAGGACGGCATGTTGCGCCCCATGCCCGCGCCGGGTCCCATCCCCATCCCTGCGCCAGGTCCCATACCGCCGCCCGGTCCCATACCCCCGCCGGGCCGCCCCTGCATGCGGGATTGCTGAACCGTTGCGAATTCCTCCGTTGTCATCTGTCCGTCCCCGTTCAGGTCAAAGTCCGAGAACGCCGGCGCGTTGGCCGCCCCGCGCATCGGCGCACCCTGCGCCGCACGCTCGGCCATGCGTTGAGCCCGCGCGGTGTCGAACTCCTGCTCGATTACGATCCCGTCTCCGTCGAGATCGAACGCCGAGAAGGTCATCGGGCCGCGCGGCGGCGGGGGTTGCTGGGCGACGGCCAAGGGTGCGGCGAAGGCCGCCGCGACCGTCAGTGCCAGGATGGATCTACGCATCGTCGTCTTCATGGATACCTCCGTGGTGCGATCGGGTGAAGGTCGGCGCCAGTCTCGGGGTGACCCGCTCACCGCTATCCCCTATTGAAGCATCTGAAGTTGCAGAGAGTGTGGAATCGGACAGGTGAAGGCCGTCAGGCGTCAATCTTTCGAAAACGCACGAAATAGTTCTCGCGCAGCCTGATCGGCTCGTCGATCAGCTTGAAACCGGCCTGCTCGACCTCCCGAATCACCTCCTCCCGCCCTGCCCTCACGTGCCCGAGGATCCAGCGATTGCTGACCCCCGGCTCGCGTCTGAAATCGATGATCGCCAGTATTCCGCCGGGCATCAGTGCCGCGCGGATCGAGTCGAGCATGGCCCGCGGGTACTCGAAGTGATGATAGGTGTCGGCCATGAACACTAAATCCACGCTCCCGGGCGGCAGTTCCGTGCTCGTCTGTTCGTTCAGCACCGTGATGACAGTGTCGAGACCCGCCTCTTGGGCACGCTGCCCGATCGCCTCCAGGAAACTCTTCGAGATATCCACGGCATAGACCTTCCCGCTCGGTTCGACGCCCTCGGCAAAGAGCATCGTATAGAGCCCTGTTCCGGCCCCGACATCGGCGATCCGCATGCCCGGTCGGATCTCCAGCACCTTGAGGATCTCGCCCCGTCGATCGAAGACCTCCCGACCGGGGCTCTCGAAGATGCTCTTCCAGCGGGCGTAATCGGCATCTCGGTAGTAGGCGTTGATCTCCGGGTCGACCGCCGGGGTCTCGGCGAAGACCCAAGAGGAGGCGGTGAGAAGCAGCAGAACGATAAGGTAGGGCATGGGCACGGACATGGCTTGTCATGGATCCAAGAGCGGTTCGAGGAGCAGGGAGCGCAGGGGTTCCCGAGATCCTGCGAAGCTCTCGGCGCATCGCTAGCTGCACATGAGGGTTGTGCTATATTCCTCGCACACGTTGCGGGGGAAGCCGAGGCCATGGACCGGACCACGTCAGCCGAGCGTGAAGACGCAGCGAGTCTACCGTGAAAGTCAACCTAAAAAGAGCAGTTAGCGCCCGTCGCGGAGCGTTTTCGGCCCGCGGGCGAGTACACATACCGGCGGTTCGGCGGCTACGCCGGCGCCGGTAACACCGCCGGCGGCTGCAATTGGCGGCCGTTGAGGTACTTCACCAGCGCACGCGAGAGCATCCGGTACCAGCGTTGCAGGGGACTCAACTGCTCCGCAGTTCGGCGCGGGGTGTTGAAGAAGGCCGCGATCTCGCGGCAGGTCGCCTCCACCCACCCGGCTTCGGCATGGGGATGGCTGATGGTCAGGCGCCTCTGCCCGCCGTGACGGGTCAGTCGTGCCGGTGCGCTGAGCAGCAGCGGGCGGCTGGTGATCGCCTCGGTGTGCCGAGTCGGGTCGGCCAGGCGCACGAACAGGCTCCACCAGTTGTAGGTCAAGGCGGTGATGCGCGCCATGAAGCGGCAGCGCTTGATGTCGCGGGTGGTGAAGCCGCCCCAGCCCCAATGGTTCTTGAGCTCGTCGAAGGGATTCTCCGCGTCGGCGCGATCGCGATAGAGTTGCGCCACGCTCAGGATCTCATGGGGCAGCGAGGTCACCAGCACGGCGTACTCGTAGAGGATCGTCTGGTCGGTGAACTCGGCGAAGCTCAGGCGCAGCTGCTCGGGATCACCCTGCTCGACGACGGCCAGGTCGGCCTTGATGCGCCGGCGCAGCACGACGGCGCGCCGGGCACGGCTCCAGCCCGACAGACGCAGGGTCGTCTCGGCCCCCTGCCAGCCTTGACCGGCATCGCGCCACTCGGCGTCGCGCATCAGGCGCTCGACGGTGTGTTTGACCTTGGAGGTCATGCGCAGCTTGAACAGATAGGGGATCCCCTCCTGCTCGGCCCGTGCCATGTTGGCTTGGGTGCCCCAATCGCGGTCGCCGCGAATGCACAGCGGCCAGTGCGCCCGCGGCAGGCGCGCGAGCAACTCCCACAGCCCCGGCGCGCTGTATTTCGACGCGGTTTGATTGCCGGCCAGCACCTCCACGTCCAGGATCAGACGCAGACCGGCGACGAAATAGGTGTGGTAGGTGTGCGAGGGCCGACCCGGCTTGTGCGGGTTGTGGCCCTTGAGCGCACCCTTTTGATGTCCGTAGAGCGGCTTGACCGTCACGTCGGTATCGAGAATCCAGGGCACGCCCGGCACCGGGGCCACGCAGGCGTCCAGATGGTTCTGCAACCAGGCCACCCCGTCGGCTTCATCGAGCTTGCCGAGGTTGCGGCGCACCGAGTCCTCGCTGACCACCGCCTCCATGCCCAGCAGGGCGGCGTTGATGGTGTCGCCGCGCAGGGCACTGATGTGGGCATAGCGCTGATGCCCGGACAGCACCGCCAGGATGGCGGTACCGAGCACGTCGCGCGTGCTCGGGGCGTTCGGGCTGGTCAGCTTCAGCGGGCAGCTCTCGACCCAGGCATCGAAGCGCCCGCCCAGGCGCAGAAACTCGGTGAAGAACGGCAGCTGCCCCAGCGGGGTGACCGCCGCCTGCGCATCCCACTCGACGTGGACGCGGCCGCCAAAGGTGTCCACCGCAACCGGGCCGGCATGCGGCACCAGCGCAGTGGTTTCGGGTTCACCCTGCGGGTGAGGGATCGGATTGCTCATCGGGACCTCCTTGCGCCGATATTTCAGCCGCTTGGATCACTCGAGGCAAGGTTTAACTGCTCTTTTTAGGGTCAAAGGGCTTAGTAACGATTCATTAACAAGTAAAGCAGTTTATCTCATGCTTTTTGTATAAAAAAGCGTTACCGACCTGAAAAAGCATCAACCTGCTGCGAGCATCGCTCCCGACGATCCGAACGGGAGTGGTCGCTCTATGAACGAATTTCCGGGCTATGCCGCAGCGCATGAGGAGACGATGCGGATGTTCTCGCGCACCTTGGACGAGGACCATCGCCGCCGCTACGCGGCGATCGAGGCGCTGAAGATCGGTTTCGGCGGCATCGCCTACGTGGCGCGCGTGCTCGGGATGAGTCGACGCACGCTCTACACCGGGATTCGCGAGTTGGAGCGGTTGCGCGAGGACGACCCGGACCATCCGCAGCGCCCGAGCGGCGATGCCAAGCGGGTGCGCCGTCGCGGCGGCGGTCGCCCGCCGATCACCGAACGCAAGCCGTTGCTGGAATCGACGCTGCACGAGGTGCTCGAGACCCACAGTGCCGGCAGTCCGACCGACGAACGGGTGCGCTGGACCGATCTGAAACCACTGCAGTTGGCCCATCACCTGCTCGAACGAGGGTTCGAGATCAGTCGCAACACGGCCGCCGCATTGCTGGATCGGGCCGGCTTTCGCCGCCGTGCGCTGCGCAAGGAGTTGATCACCGGCGTGGTCGATCCGACGGCGCGCGAGGAGCAGTTCCGCCACATCGCCGCGCTGCGCCGCCTGGCGCGTCGGCGCGGCATTCCGGTGTTCAGTATCGACACCAAGAAGAAGGAGTTGCTCGGCACCCTGCATCGGCCGGGACAGTCTTACAGCACCGCACCGCAAACGGTCTTCGATCACGACTTCCGCCACCTCGCCGACGGCGTGCTGGTGCCGCACGGGGTCTACGACGTGCGCGCCAACGTCGGCTTCATCACGCTCGGGACCTCGCGCGAGACCAGCGCCTTCGTCTGCGACGCCATCGCCTTGGCCTAGACGGTGCTGTTCCGGGCGATGTACCCCAACGCGACCGAGCTGGTGTTGCTGTGCGACTGCGGCGGTGCCAATGCCGCGCGCTCGCTGCGCTTCAAGGAGGATCTGATCGATCTGGCCACACGCTTGGGCGTGCGTCTGCGCATCGCCCACTATCCTCCTTACACCTCCACGTGGAACCCCATCGAACACCGCCTGTTCAGCCAGGTCGAGCGCACCTGGAGCGGGGTCATGCTCGACTGCCCGCAGACGGCTCTGCGCACCGTCGAGCAGACACGCACCCAAACGGGACTGAGCGTGACCGCGCGTATTCTCGATGCAACTTACGAGATCGGGCGCACGTGCTCCGACACGTTCCGCGACGTCAAGGATCGGTTCATTCGCCATGACCGCGTGAACGGACAATGGAACTACCTCGTCGATCCGAATGGGCTCGCCTGTTGACATGTTTAACTTGTTTTTGAACGCTTACTGACGGGCTAAAGTTGTGCGTACTCCGTCCGAGTATCGAGGTGCACCATGAAGCTAGAGTACGAAGAGATCGAGGACATCTACGACGACACGACCAAAATCCGCACCATGACCGAGCAGGCGATCGTCAAGAAAAAGGGCGTGCTTCTGCGCACGACCGTCTACAGCTCCCATCAACTAAGCGTGAGCGTGGTCTTCGTCCCTGGAGCCAAACCGTTTGAGCCGGTCGTTAGCTAACATCTCCGGGCCGGTCCCAAGAGACCGGTTGCGCTGCTGTAGCCATAGCGCTTCGCTATGACCTTTGTTCGCACCCGAATCGACTGATCCGTCTCAGTTTAGCCGACCGGAGGCGAAACCCACCGCCAATGCAAAGGTGCACCAATTGCTGCGCCGCGATAGTCTTTTGCCGACGCGGAGCAGACACCTGCCCCTTCGACGCGAGCGGTCAGTCAGCCCATGAGCGCTCGCTGGCTACGAGGGGTTTGGGGGGAAGGGCCCGTCCAGCAAGAGACATCAGTCCTTCGATTGCCATAGGCAGCAATGTTCGACAGACCAGAGATTGGGTTGCCGAGTATGCTGGCGCAGCAGCCCCCCAGTCCGGCGCGATCATGCGCCGCGACGCGCAGCGCAGCGTCGAGTGATAAGATGAACGACGACTTGCCCATTCCAGGCAACGACGAATCACACGAAATCCTGTGGGTGCCGCTGATGGAGGTCTCCCGCTTCAACAACAACGGCTTCACCTACCGCATGGTCGACAAGACCCGGCGGCTGCGCGACGCTTACGCCCACTCCTGAGTCGACGGGCGGCGGCCTGAGCGCGGGTCGATCAGGGCAAGAGTACCGTCCGGCGGAACCTGCGCACCGGCGAGGGGAGCCGCACGCGGCAACGACGATATCCACGACGGGCGTCGCCGCATCCGGCGCGCATCCTCCCCGCCTGGGGAGCCGGCACACCATCAGGACCACGAGGAGACCAACTATGCAGAGGAGCCCGACACGTGCACTTGCCGCGGCCGCCTTCGCGCTCGCCGTCGCTGGGGCAGCGGACGTGGGCGGCGCCGTCCAGGACCAGGCCGTGGACATGGCCAGGGAGCAGGCCACGGACACGGCCTAGGATCGGATCGGCGCCATCCCCGGCGCTGAGGCGGCCGTGGACGCCGGGCGTTCGGGAGCCCGCCGTGCCGACCGGCGCGGTCGATGCCGGGGTCGCAGGCAAGCCGTAGACGTCTCCAAGGACGACGCCTCTGGGGCGGCCCAGGACGCGGCCGTGGATCAGATGAAGGGCATGGTGAAGTAATCCTTCCCCACGCGGCACCGCGCCCCCGCGGCCGGGGCGGTCAGGGCCCCAGGAAGGAGAGGGGCCGGCGCGCGGGATGCCCGTTGCGGCGCAACCGCTGCCCCGGAGGGACTACCTGCCCATCTGGTTCAGGTGGTCCTGCAGGAGCTGGAGCTGCCGGCGGTTGGTCTCGGCGTAGGGGTCCTCCTGCGTGGGCGCGTAGGTGCCCTTCTTCCGGTATCCGTAGTAGGTCTGCTCGTAGGCGTCGGGGTTCTCCTGCAACCGCCGCTGCCCCTCCTGCCGCCACTCGAGCTCTTGGCGGGTCGATTCGGGCAGATAGCTCGGGTTCCACAGGTTCCCCCCAGCAGCCCAGGCGCCGGACGCGCCGAACACACAGGGGACGGACAGCGCCAACAGCGCGACCAGGCGATTTGCTGAAATAGTCAACTCGACCTCCCGACAGGATGGGACGGACCAGTCGCGCGGCGCTGGCCGCCGCGGCGGCCCATCAGTAACCGGGATCCCGCGGACCCCGCTCGTAGTACCGGTTGTATTCGGCCAGGGCCCAGGCCGCCGCGGCGAACGCCCCGTCGGTGCCGGCCTTGTTCGGGTTGTATCCGGCCTCGGTGACGAAGGACCCCATGTATTTCAGCGTGTGCTCTCCCTTCTGGCCGACCCATCCGCCGAGGGGGCTGGACAGGGCCCCAGCCGCGAGGATGCCGAAGCCGTGGTACCAGGGGCCGAGCTTGTCGCCGCTGTCGTCCCCTGCCGGGCGCAGGTTGCGCAGCCGCAGCGCGAGGTCCGCGTGGGGCTCCAGGGCGACAGCGCTGTGGTAGATCAGCCGCCATTTATCCATCTTGGCCCGGGCGACCATCTGATTCTTCTCGTCGCGCCCCTTCTTGGTGGCGTACTTGAGCACCGCGGTTGCGGTCATCACGGCCAGCGGGTAATTGCCGCCGGACACCTTCAGGGCCATCCGCATCACGTCCGCGGGGAGCAGGGAGTCCTCCGGGGCCGCCAGGATCAACTCCCGCAGCGGCTCCTCGGTGGCTGCGGTCCAGTCCGCGTAGGGGTTCCTGCCGCGGCGCTCCGGGGCCAGGTCGTCGAAGGCGAGCATCTGGATCAGCCGGCCGGGATCCGTGTTCACGGGTTTCTCCCCGGTCACCCAGTTCACGAGGTTGGTGACGTAATCACTCAGCGCGCCCTTCTGGTAGCCGAACACGATCCCGTCCTCCCGGTCCTCCTCGGTCTCCCCGGGGATGGAGACGTCCGTCGAGCGGGTGTAGCCATGGGCCTTCGCCACCAGATCCTGGAGGCTGGCTTCGATCCAGGCGCTCCAGGCGGCCGCGGACTCGCGCCGGTCGTCCATCCCGCGGAAGTCCCGCCACTGCTTGTAGTCCTCGAGCCGCTTGGGGAGCAGGGCCTCGATCTGATCGTTGAGCCTCTTTCGCTCAGCGCCGAGGTCCGCGATCCGCTGGCCGCCGTAGTAGGGCTGCTTGAGTCCGGCGTACCGCGCCTCGAAGGCATCGTTGCCGCTCACCCCCAGGGCGAGCACGTCTGGATAGCGGGCCGCAACGCCTGGGAACGCGGCGGCAAAGCAGTCCTTGTACTCCTGGGTCTTGGTGCGCAGGCGCGCCTCCTCCCGGCCGAACGCCTGGTCGTAGGCGGACTGGCTGAGCCGGGTGTCGGCGTTGAGCCGCTTCATCTCGGCGCGGGCGGCCTCGATCCCCGCATAGATCGCGGCGCAGGAGGGCTGCTTGCGGATGGCCGCGTCCACCGCGAGCATGTGTTCCATCAGGCTCACGGCCCCGAGCTGCTCCTCGAGGCGGTCGACCTGGTCCCACAGCGCGGTCCAGGCGGGCACGTCGAACCCGCCCGTAGCCGCCGGCAACGGCAGCATCAGGGCCAGGACTGCCAGCCCCCGCCCGACCGCGCGAACCCACCGAACGCCCCGTGGCGCCATGACACTACCCCCGTCGTTCATTGATCGCAACGACGGGCACCCGCGGGACCCGCCGAAACCCAACGGCAGTGACGCCGGCCCGTCAGCGGCTGGGCAAACAGCTCCCCACCGATCCCAACAGGCCCATGTAGCAGTTTTCGTCGTAGGGAACCATGGGGACCTCGCCCTGAATCCCCCCGTAGTCCACCACCGGCGCGACGGGGTCGGGTGCGGGGTCCACGCGCCGGCGAGCCGGCGCGGCCCCCAGGTCCGCCCCGCCCTCACCGTCGGTGAGGTTGAAGATCTGGGTCCGGGAGCGCTGGAACTCCGCCTCAAGCTGCTGCTGCTGGCGCTGCTGCTGCGCGTAGGCGGCCTCGTTCTCCAGGCGCATGGCGTCGTAGCCGGACCAGCGGACGGAACTGTCCGCGCGTACTCCGGTGCTGGTGAGCAGAAACGTGAAGGACACGGCCGCGAGCGCGCGGCAGCGAAAGTTCGGCGTCATGGTCTCTACCCTCTCTCGGGATGTTCTGCGACCCAGCGGCGCGGGGATCCGCCGCCGCTTTCGGCCCCTCCGGCGGCTGAACGTGGGGGGACCCTCACGTCGCGCCTCTCGGTTCGCGAGCCGGCCCCGGCGGGGGCACACACACAAACCTTGACAAAGAGATTACCACGGCACGTGCCCGTGTTTTGTGCGCAGATCGTTCAGTTGTTGATCAGGGTCAGGCGCGACGGAGTGGGACCGGTAACAGATAGGAAATGCAAGCCGCTCTGAGCGTCCAGGTCCAGGTTGGCCCGCGACGGGACATCAGCGCGGACGGGAGGGGCCGTCAACTCGCAGCGCTTTGGCGGGCGGACGTCGCGAGCGATGCAGGCTCGGCCGTTCCTCGTTGCTGGGTCGGGCATCTGCGGGGCAGCGAGACGCCGGAAGACGGGGGCGGCTGCACCGTCTCCTGCAGCAGAGAGACGACGGCTAACAGGCAACGCGCCGGTCAAACTCGAAGTCGGGAGCGGACTGGGCGAAGACGCCCCAGTCCGGCAGCGGCTCGGGAGCAAGCTCTCCGATGGGCGGTCCGCGTGCGGGGACCACTTGGGGCGGGCGTGATGGCTAACCGATCTGAGTGAGGATCCGCTCGACGGGCGCCGCATCGACGATCAACGCAGCTCTGCTCTTGGCGTCCGCTACCGTTCAGAATCCGGTCAATACCGCTGCGACGGCCAATGTTGCTTCTGGGGCGTGAACGATCCGTCGGACGCAGGATGGCGGGTGACCGGTATCAGGATTGAAGAGTCACCGCCTTTCGGGCGCTGGGTGACCGGTCGCAACCGAGCCGCCGCTCACTAAACCTCCCAGCACTAAGGAATCGAATTCCTGGCCACCTCACGCAACCGCTCCCCCAACCTTGTCACCCGCCGCTGCGACTCCCGCCGCTTGACCGCCATCCGCAGCGCCTTCGCCTCGGCGATGATCACCACCAACTTGCGTCAACGTGTTACGGCGGTGTAAAGCAGATCCTGATTAGCAAGGAAGTTCAGCCACGCGCCGGATCCACGGCTCGGGGCGCGGAGTACAAGTCACCGCCGCCACCAACAGGCGAGGGCGCAGGGTCAGGTCTTGTTATCCTGCATCTTGGCTGAGCTAACTCCATGGCCAGACCACTCCGACTCAAGCGGGCGGGTGTACTGCATCAGCTAGGAACGGAAGGTTTGTGCCATCCTCACGTCATGCCTCGCCTCTGTAGACCAAGGACATGGATCCCTAAGACGTCGTAGTGATACTGCTACCAACTGGACATGAACGCTTTCTTCTTTTCCGCCTACCTGCGCCGGCGCAAAGTTCGGTGAACTGCGCTACGTTTGTTCCTCCGGGCCCGCCATATAAACGGGAGCAGGCTTTCCAATAGGCCGAGGAAGCGGTTGTTCTCAACTCGACCGATTCGCCGCGGCGAGCCGGTCCAGGCGCAGCCGTTGGCGGTCGTCGAACAAACGGCGCGAGCCGATCCAGACGGCGGCCATCGCGCCGAGTCCGGTGCCGGCGGCGATGAGGAACATGATGAGGAGCTGGTACTTGGCGGCTTCCATTGGCGGACTGCCGGCGAGGATCTGTCCGGTCATCATGCCGGGGAGGCTGACCAGGCCGGCGGTGGCCATGGCGTTGATGATGGGGATGAGACCCGAGCGCAGGGCGTCGCGACGCACCTCCTCGATGGCGTCGTCCCAGGTACCGCCGGCGAGCAGGCGAGCCTCGATGCGGCCCCGTGCATCCCAGGCCTGGCGGGTCAAGCTGTCGAGCGCGATGGCGGTGCCGCTCATGGTGTTGCCGAGCAGCATGCCGAGCAGCGGGATCAGATACTGCGGTTGATACCAGGGCTCGACCCCGATGATGACCGTTAGGGCGAGTAGGGTGACGGTGAAGGCCGACAGGAACATCGAGAGTGCGCCGATCCCGTAACCCCAGACGCCCCGGTACCGGCGCTTCTGTCGCTGCATCACTTCGTATCCGGCGACCGAGAGCATCACAAGGGCCATCAGTCCGATCAACGGCAGACTGGTCTGGGCGAAGAGCACCTTCAGCACCAGCCCGACGAGCATGAGCTGGACCGTGCTGCGTGCGGCCGAGATCAGGACTCGCCGCTCGATCCCGAGGCGCAGTCGCCAAGACATGCCGGCGAGCAAAAGGACCAGGATGGAGGCCAGTCCCAGATCGAAAGGGCTCAGATGGATGAGGGTCACGCTTCGGGCTCCAGCCGCTCGTTGCGGATGATCAGCGAGCGTCCGCCGATCCGACGGCGTTGCTCCGGGTCGTGGCTGACCCAGAGAACGGCCGCACCCTGCGCCTTGCGATAGGTCTCGACGACGGCTTCCACGCGTGCTCCGTTGCTCGGATCCAGGTTTGCGGTGGCCTCGTCGAGCAGCAGCGCCTCGGGTGTCTGTGCGAGCAGGCGCACCAGCGCCAGCCGCTGACGCTCGCCGGTCGAGAGACGCGTGACCGACCAGCCGAGAACGTCGGGCGAGAAGCCGAGTTGGCTCAGCCAATCGGTGACGGTCGAGGGATCCGGCAAAGCAGGATGGTTCGCGACGCGCCCAGGCGGGCGGCGAAAGGGCTTGGGCAGCCGCAGGATCGCCGGACGAAGCGGCGAGGGGAGCCGCGGCGGCGGAGAGGGTTCCGGCGTGGCCACATCCGCGTGCGTGCTCCGGATGCCCGGCAGATGCTCGCCGACGGTCTCCGCCCACCAGAACGCCTCGGCAGGGAGAAGACCGACCCGCCGCCGCCAGGTCGAGGGCGCGATGCGCGAGCGCGGCTCCCCGCCGAGCCAGACCTCGCCATCATGCGGATCCAGGTCGGCCACGGCACGCAGCAGGAGACTCTTGCCGGAGCCGGACGGACCAGACACGAAGACCAGCTCGGCCGCGACGATCGTGAGATCGAGCGGCCCGAGCGTGCGCGACCGGATCCCGTCGAGTCTGAGCTCGGACATCGGCATCCTCGGTATCAGCGCCGGCGAAACATCAGGTCGCGGACCCGATGACCGAGGCGCTCGCCGCGTTGCTCGAAGCGGGTGAGCGGACGTGACATCGGGCGGGGCGAGAAGCCGCCGGGCCCGGCGAGATTCTCGAAGGACTCGGAGGAGGTCTCCAGGATCTCGAGCATCTGATCGGCGTAGGGCTCCCAATCGGTCGCCGCGTGAAAGACGCCGCCCGGACGGATCGCCCGCGCGAGGAGCCCGATCAATTCGGGCGTCAAGATGCGACGCTTGTGATGACGTCGTTTCGGCCAGGGGTCGGGAAAGAAGAGCTGAACGCGGTCCAAGCTGCCGGGCGCGATGCCTCGGGCCAGCACCTCGACCGCGTCGTGCCGAATCAGCCTCAGATTGGCCAACCCGCGTCGCTCGATCTCGAGCAGCAAGTGCCCGACACCGGGACGATGGACCTCGATTCCCATCCAATTGCTGTGCGGATCCTGCTCGGCCATCTCGGCGAGCGAATCGCCGTTGCCGAACCCGATCTCAAGAACAACGGGGTGCGCGTTGCCAAAGAGCCCCGCGAGGTCGATCGGCACGTCAGGCGTCCAGTCCACCCCGTAGCGCGGCCAGAGGTCTGGAAAGGCGCGCTCCTGCGCGGAGGTCAAACGACCCTCGCGCAGGACGAAGCTCCGGACGGGTCGCAGGAATTTGGGTGTCGTCTCGGCCGTCATGAGGTCCTTACAACTGGCGTCTCGGCCATACACGCGTTGACTGCTTTCGCAGCCGCAGTGCGTTGATCATTGGATTGAAAAATCCTAAACCGCGTCCGGCACGAACCCCATTCCTTGCACCGGACGGCCGTCCCACAACGACCGCCTGATTCTGCTTGAAACGCGGTTTAGTTCTGGAAGAACAGCCCTTCGATCGGCGACGAGGCCGAGGCGAACCGCTTCGGCGCCATGCGCCCGGCGAGGAATGCCTCGCGTCCGGCCTCGATCCCCTTGCGCATGGCACTGGCCATCAGGACGGGATCGCGTGCCGCCGCGATCGCGGTGTTCATCAGTACGCCGTCGCAGCCGAGCTCCATCGCCACGGCCGCATCGGACGCGGTGCCGACACCCGCATCGACCAAGATCGGAACACCGGCGTTCTCGACGATGGTGCGGATGTTGAGCGGGTTGCGGATGCCGAGCCCCGAGCCGATCGGTGCTGCGAGGGGCATGACGGCGATGCAGCCGATCTCCTCGAGCTGCCGGGCGACGATGGGGTCGTCGTTCGTGTAGACCATGACCTGGAAGCCGTCCTTGACCAATTCCTCGGCCGCCTTGAGCGTGGCGATCACATCCGGGAAGAGGGTCTTCTCGTCGCCGAGGACCTCGAGCTTGACCAGGTTATGCCCGTCGAGAAGCTCGCGCGCCAGCCGGCAGGTGCGCACGGCGGTCTCGACATCGTAGCAGCCTGCGGTATTGGGCAGGATGGTGTAGCGCTCGGGCGGCAGGATATCGAGGATGTTCGGTTCGCCGGGGGTCTGGCCGAGGTTGGTACGCCGCACCGCGACCGTGACGATCTCGGCGCCGCTCGCCTCGATGGCCCGTGCGGTCTCGGCCATGTCTTTGTATTTTCCCGTTCCGACGAGGAGGCGGGAGCTGTAGTCGCGTCCGGCAAGGGTCAAGCGATCGGTTGCGGCGGTCTCGGTGGGCATGGATTTCGTGGCCAAATAGAAAATGATTCAGGATGAAGGATTCGGGGCAGGGCGCCCAAGCCGGGTCATCCGCCACCGACGGCGTGGATGATCTCGACCTGATCGTGCGGTGCGAGCCTGTGGTCGGGAAAGCGGCTGCGCGGCACCAGCTCGGCGTTGACCTCGACGGCCAGGCGGCGGGTGCCGAGCTCGAGTTGCTCGATCAGCTCGGCCATGGTGATGGCGTCGGCCACCTCGGTGGCGGCACCGTTTAGGATGATCTGCATTCGCACGAGCCCCTCAACGAACGTGGTTGGCGTCTTGCCCGAGCATCTCGGGGGTGACGAGGGTGACACCGCCCTCGCTGACGTAGAAGCCCGCTTTACGATCCGCTTCCTGGTCGAGTCCGATCACGGTTCCCTCGTCGATCTGGCAATAGCGATCGATCACGGCGTTGCGGATCGTGCAGTTTCGGCCGATCACGACATCCGGCAGGATCACCGAATCCTTCACGTAGGCGTAGGAGTTCACGCGCACGTTCGAGAACAACAACGAATGTCGAACCGTAGAACCGGAGATGATGCAGCCGCCCGAGACCATGGAGTCGACCGCCATTCCGCGTCGATCTTCGTCGTCGAACACGAACTTCGCCGGCGGCAGTTGCTCCTGATAGGTCCAGATCGGCCAGCTCTTGTCGTAGAGGCTCAAGGGCGGCGTGACGCCGATCAGCTCGAGGTTTGCCTCCCAAAAGGCGTCGAGTGTACCCACGTCCCGCCAATAGGCCTGCTCTCCGCTGCGTGGGTCGCGAAAGGTATGGGCCATGACGCGATAGTGTTTGATCACGGCGGGAATGATGTCCTTCCCGAAGTCGTGCGACGAGCGTGGTGTGTCGGCATCCCTGATCAGCTGCTCGAATAGGAAGCCGCGATTGAACACATAGATGCCCATCGAAACGAGGCTCTTGCCGGGCGATCCGGGGATGGATTCGGGCTCCTTCGGTTTCTCGGCAAATTGCAGCACTCGCCCCTCGGTGTCGACCGACATGACTCCGAACTCGGCGGCGCGATCGGTATCCATCTCGAGGCAGCCGACCGTCATATCGGCGCCGGATTCGACGTGATAGGCGATCATGGCGCCGTAATCCATCTTGTAGATGTGATCGCCGGCAAGCACGAGGATATAGTCCGGATTGTGATCGCGAATGATATCGAGGTTCTGGAATACCGCGTCCGCTGTTCCCGCATACCAGGCGGTCTCCGCAACGCGTTGTTGGGCAGGCCATAATTCCACGAATTCGCCGAATTCGCCGCGCAAAAACCCCCATCCTTTCTGGATATGCAGAATCAGTGAATGCGCCTTGTATTGCGTCAAGACGCCGATGCGCCGAATTCCCGAATTGATGCAGTTTGAAAGCGGGAAATCCACGATGCGGAACTTTCCGCCGAAAGGCACGGCTGGCTTGGATCTCCACGCCGTCAGGTGCATCAGGCGAGAGCCCCGTCCCCCGGCCAGGATCAGCGCCAGGGTATTTCGAGTCAGGCGGCTGACGAACCGGGGATTCGTTTGGGGCATAGGTCCTCCTGTTGTCGTCTAGACGAGGGCATTAAGAGTAGTCCCCCTTATGTTAACATCAAGACGGTACGAAGCGTCGGCACACTGCCCTGCGGTCGGGTGATCCCCTCGCCGCGCCTCGGGCCGTCGATCCCGACGAGACCCCCGAACCTGTCCGCCCACCTGCTGCCGACCCGCAGATCCAGGGCGTGGCGCCGCGATATCGAACGGTTTCCGTGACAGCGCCGATCAGAGGCGACATCGAGAGCCGACAGCGAAGGAAATACTTCAGAATGGCAACCGCGACACAGCAAGTCCCCAAGGTTCCGGAACCCTTGCAGCGCATCATCGAGGCGCGTCACCACGACCCGTTCGAGGTCCTCGGCCGGCACCTCGAGGGCGATCGGGCAGTGGTCCGCGCGTTCCTGCCGGGCGCCGAATCGGTCACCTTGGTCGAGGCATCCGAGCCCTTCGCGCGGATCGAGGGAACGGATTTATTCCTTTGGGAAGGCTCGGCGTCCAAGGTTCCCGAGCGTTATCGCATCGACTGGGTCGATGCCGCCGGTGAACATCACGTCCATCACGATCCTTACTGCTTTCCTCCCCAGCTCCCGGATTTCGACCTCCACCTCTTCGGCGAGGGGCGTCACTGGCATGCCTATCGGTTTTTGGGCTCGCACCTGACCGATGTCGACGGCGTATCGGGCGTGCAGTTCGCGGTCTGGGCGCCGAGTGCCGAGCGCGTAAGCGTCGTCGGAGATTTCAACCAGTGGGACGGGCGCGCCCACCCGATGCGGGTGCGAGGCGGAACCGGCGTTTGGGAGTTGTTCATCCCCGGGATCGGGCAAGGCGGTTTCTACAAGTACGAGATCCGCGATCGCGCGACCAACATCCACGTCAAGATCGACCCCTACGCACAGGCCTTTCAGGAGCGCCCGCAGACTGCCGGTTTCATCTGTCCGGAAAGCCGGTTCCGTTGGGCCGATCAGGGTTGGCTGGCGGCTCGCGCGGAATCGGATTGGCAGCATCGGCCCTTTTCCGTTTACGAGGTCCATCTCGGATCATGGCAGCGAGGGGCGAATGGAGAGTTTCTCAACTACCGGGTTCTTGCTAAGCAGCTCGCCGATTATGTGACCGAGTTGGGCTTTACCCATATCGAGCTTCTTCCCATTACGGAACACCCCTTGGATGCCTCTTGGGGTTATCAATGCACCGGTTATTTCGCGCCGAGTGCCCGTTTCGGCTCGCCGGACGACTTCCGCTTCTTCGTCGATTACCTGCACCGTCGGGGCATCGGCGTGCTGCTGGACTGGGTGCCCGCGCATTTCCCGAAGGACGCTTATGCCCTGGCGCGTTTCGACGGTACAGCCCTTTACGAGCATGCCGATCCGCGGATGGGTGAACACAAGGATTGGGGAACCCTGATCTTCAATTTCGGCCGCAACGAGGTGAAGAACTTTCTGCTGTCGAGTGCGCTCTATTGGCTCGACGAGTTCCATCTCGACGGGTTGCGCGTGGACGCCGTCGCTTCCATGCTATATCTGGACTATTCGCGCAATGCCGGTGAATGGATCCCGAACAAATACGGCGGCAACGAGAATCTCGAAGCCGTGGATTTCATCCGCCAACTCAATACCGTGACTCATGAGCAGCACCCCGGCACCCTGATGATCGCAGAAGAGTCGACCGCGTGGCCTGCGGTCTCGCGTCCGACCTATCTCGGCGGTCTCGGCTTCAGCATGAAATGGAATATGGGTTGGATGCACGACACCCTGTCCTATATGCAGAAGGATCCGATCTATCGTCACTATCATCACGACCTGCTGACGTTCGGCCTTCTCTATGCTTTCACTGAAAACTTCGTGCTCCCCTTCTCGCACGACGAGGTCGTGCACGGAAAGAAGTCCATGCTGGACAAGATGCCTGGTGATGCCTGGCAGAAATTCGCCAGCCTGCGACTTCTCTACACCTTTATGTTCAGCTACCCGGGCAAGAAGTTGCTCTTCCAGGGCTGCGAGTTCGCACACGGTGCCGAATGGGACTTCGACGAGGCGATGGACTGGGATCTGCTCGAGCGTCCGCAGCACGAAGGCATCAAGCAGATCGTTGCGGACCTCAACCGGCTCTACCGGGAGCAACCCGCGCTGTATGAGGTCGACTTCGACAGCTCCGGGTTCGAGTGGATCGATTGTCACGACAGCTCGCAGTCCGTGCTCAGTTATCTGCGCAAGGACCTTTCCGGCAAGCAGATCGTGGCTGCCGCATTCAACTTCACTCCCGTACCGCGCACCAACTATCGCATCGGTGTACCCGAGCCCGGCTTCTATCGCGAGGCACTGAACTCGGACGCGGAGCTCTACGGCGGCAGCAATGTCGGTAACCAGGGCGGTGTCGAGGCCGAGCCGGTGAGCTGGATGGGACGCCCTTACTCCATCCCGATCGCCTTGCCTCCGCTCGCCGGGCTAATTCTGGTGCACGAGCCCGCGCCCGACGACGCGATCGAAAGCGAGGCCGACGGCTCGATCGCCGATGCCGACGACCTGCCGGCGGCGTCACCTGTTGCGGCGGAGGCGAGCTAGCGGGACCGAGACAGGTGGAGATCTGGGTCGACGCCGACGCCTGTCCGAATGCCGTGAAGGAGATCCTCTTTCGCGCCTCGGAACGGCTCGGCGTTCAGGTCACGCTGGTGGCGAACGGGCCGGTGAGCACGCCGCCCTCGCCCTTGGTGGGTTCCGTGCGCGTCTCCGCCGGGTTCGACGTGGCCGACAACGAGATCCTGAAGCGACTCAACCCCGGTGACCTGGTCGTCACCGCGGACATCCCGCTCGCGGCGGAGGTCATCGACGGGGGCGGCCAAGCCCTAAATCCCCGCGGCGAGCTCTATACCAAGGACAATATCCGCGAGCGATTGACGATGCGCGACTTCATGGACACCCTGCGCGGCAGCGGTATCAACATCGGCGGGCCGCCCGCCTTCGGGCCGCGCGATCGGCAGGCGTTCGCGAACGCCTTGGATGCGTTTCTTGCCAGATCGAAACCGCGTTCGGCGTGATCCGCACGGCCGCAAGCGGGATGGAGCTTGTCGCGATCCACGATGACTGCAAGACGCGGTTGAGATGGTTTTTTCAAAATTCGGAGGAACTGTCTCGCACGATCGCGTCCGGCAGCGCAGCTCAAACTGCGCCGGCGCGAGGCGGAATCCTCGCGACAACGTCGCAGGTCGCGTCGGACGTTGTTTAGGGAATCCGATTTTTCAATGGTCTTGGAGGAATCCTCGGATGGCAGTACTCGTCCTCGGTTTGATCCTGTTTCTCGGGATTCATTCGGTGTCCATCATCAACAGTCAGTGGCGGACCGACCTGGTCGCGCGATTCGGCGAGATCCCATGGAAAGCCGTCTATGGGCTCATGGCCCTGATCGGGTTTTATTTGATCGTTTCTGGATACGGGGCCGCTCGCCTGTCGCCCGTCATCGTTTACGAACCGCCGGTCTGGATGCGGCATATCAGCCTGTTGTTGATGGTGCCGGTCTTTCCGCTGCTGTTGGCTGCCTATCTTCCCGGTCGGATCCAGTCCGCGACCAAGCATCCGATGTTGCTCGCGGT
Organism: Thiocapsa bogorovii; assembly: GCF_021228795.1. Classification (NCBI taxonomy): domain Bacteria; kingdom Pseudomonadati; phylum Pseudomonadota; class Gammaproteobacteria; order Chromatiales; family Chromatiaceae; genus Thiocapsa; species Thiocapsa bogorovii. The sequence continues at coordinate 2,743,531 of NZ_CP089309.1, read as the reverse complement.
GAAGATCTGGGCGACGGCCCATCTGCTGGCCAACGGAACGCTCCCCGACGTCCTGTTGTTCGGAACCTTCCTCGCCTGGGCGGTCGCCGACCGGATCTCGCTGAAGCGCCGCACAACCCCGACCGTCTACGGCGCGCCTCCCAACCAGGTGAACGACGCGATTGCGATCATCGGCGGCATCGGGCTCTATTTCCTCTTCATGTTCTGGCTGCACAAGGTCCTGATGGGCGTGGCACCGATCGGGTAACCGAGGATTAAGCATGTTCGTCCAAGAGCGAGAAGCTCACGAACGTCGCGATCAGGATGAAGGTCGCGATACAGCCCGGGCTCGGGCAAAGCAGCATCAAGATGGCGGCACCGCTCCAGACAAACAGACAGAGCGTGCGTCGTGCGCGGTGGGCCCGTGTCGATTTGCGCCTCTGGAAGGCGGCGTAGTCGGCTCGCCCGCTACAGAGCCAGTGGATGACACGGCGGGGCCACCCGGCGATTCGCGAGATGAGCGGAGGCATCGTTGAATGATCATCGCGAGGCGCTTCGGCGCCTCGCGACTCGGACCGATCAGAATTTGGTCACGACGACGTTGATACCGTCTTCCTGACCCAAGTCGAAGGTATTGCCGCTCAGCCTGGCGACGGTTCCAATGGTCTCGGCAACATAGGCGGGATCGGCCCCCGCGTTGATGACAAGGCCATTCCCCGTACCATCGTCGACCACAAGGGTGGCCGCATCCGGTCTGGTGATCGAGATGCCCTCCGCGGGCGAGAGCACGGTCAGGTCGGCGTTCAGGAAGCGCACCGAAAGCGCGGAGGGATCACGATTGGCCTCGACGAAGGCATCGGCGGCATCGACCGCGCCGGTCTTGACCTTGTCGACCAGACCGATGGCCGCCGATTTTGCCCTCCCCGCGATATCCCGTGCGTTCTCGCTGGTAGCGGCCTCTTTCACCGCAGCAACCGCTTTGTCGAGTTGTTCTTTCCAGTTCATCGTCGTTTCCTCTTGGTGGATGGTCGACCGAAACAGGGACTCGGATGACGCTATCAAGCATGATTCGCCGCTGAGCAGTTTCCTCCGCGGGGGCGACGCCCCACCCGGAGCAAAAACCGGTGAGGGTCCGGGCCAAACGTTTGCCTTCAGAAGTATAGAATCCCGCGGATACCCCTGCCGAGTGGACCGTTAAGGCCGCGGACGAGCCCCGGTGACCAGCGTCGGAGAAACCGGACATGCAACGCATTCGAGTTCAACGCGATCTGTTCGACATTGCGGAGGAGCAAAAAATTCTCTCCCGCGGCAAGCCGCAGGTCGGCGCCGTGGTCACCTTTGTCGGCTTGATGCGCGACATCAACGAAGGTGTCGAGGTGGCCGCCATGACCCTGGAGCACTATCCGGGGATGACCGAGAAGGCACTCGGCGCGATCGCCGAGGAGGCCGCGCAACGCTGGGATCTTGAGGACATCAGCATCCTGCATCGGGTCGGCGAACTGAGGCCGCAGGATCCGATCGTGTTCGTGGGTGTCAGCAGTCGGCACCGCGGCGAGGCCTTTCGTGCCTGCGAGTTTCTGATCGACTACCTCAAGACCCGCGCGCCCTTTTGGAAGAAGGAGCAAACCGCGCAGGGCGAACGGTGGGTCGATGCACGCGTGACGGACGATGAAGCGGCACGGCGCTGGGCGGAGGGATCCACCGATCCGTAGGGGCGAGTGAATTCGCCCTTCTTCCGGGCATGCGCAGTCGAAATGCTTCTTCTCGGACGTCAACCTAACCCATGGCGCGTCGACAGCCCGTAGAATGATGCGGTTTAAAACAATGTATTTTTTAATATCTTAAACCGCGCCGACTCCAGCGGTTGCAAAGTCCGCCGGGGCTGATCCCATCCAAAAATATCGCACATTGCGCCGGGCGCGGTTTAAGCCCCGAGCATCCCTTGATGCTCGATGAAGTCGAGAACCCGCTCAAGTCCCTCGCCGGTGCGCAGATTCGTGAAGACGAACGGCCGCTCGCCGCGCATGCGTTTGGAGTCGCGCTCCATAACCTCCAGCGATGCGCCTACGTAGGGCGCCAGATCGATCTTGTTGATGACGAGGAGGTCCGAGCGGGTGATGCCGGGCCCACCCTTGCGCGGGATCTTCTCGCCCTCGGCGACGTCGATCACATAGATGGTCAGATCCGCGAGCTCCGGGCTGAAGGTCGCGGCGAGGTTATCGCCGCCGCTCTCGATGAAGACGAGATCGAGATCCGGGAAGCGGATCTGCAGATCCTCCACCGCTGCCAGGTTCATCGATGCGTCCTCGCGAATGGCGGTATGCGGACAGCCGCCGGTTTCCACGCCGACGATGCGCTCGACCGGCAGGGCTTGCGAACGGATCAGGAACTCGGCGTCTTCGCGCGTATAGATGTCGTTAGTGACCACCGCCAACTGGTAGCGGTCTCGCAGCGCCTTGCAAAGCGCATCCAGCAGGGCTGTCTTGCCGGAGCCGACGGGACCGCCGACACCGACGCGCAGGGGTGTTGCATCGACCATGGTGTCTCCTTCAGGAACGAAACAAGCGAGTGTATTGGGTCTCGTGAGCGGAGCTCGCGATCGCGAGGGCCGGTGTCGAGGTGCCGATCTCCTCGTCCGCGACCTCTAGGGCCGCAACGACGGCGCTCGGGATGAGCGTTGCCAGGCGCGCCAGAGTCTGTTGGCCGCGCGTCTGTCCCAAGGGTACAAGCTTGATCCCGGCCAGGACGAGATTCTCGAGCCAGCTCCAGGCATAGCCCGTCGCCGCGTCGCGCGGCTCGATCCGCCATGATGCCGCCGCGAAGGCGAAGCCGGCGGTCTGACTCCGGGCGAGCTGCGGTTTCCACGCGAGCGCGTCTTCCAGCCCCCAGGCGATGATCAGATCGGCGAGCGCGCGTCCGCGGTCCGACTCCTCGCGCCGCAGCTCGGCCGTTTCTCGACCGGCTAAAAGGATGTCCACCCAACCGGACATCACCGCTTGATCGCGCTCAAGCGTCGCAGCCTGCATCCGCACCAAGAGCGGGAGGTCCAGGTCAGGAAGGGCGCTCCGCAGTTGGTGGGCCATCCATGCCTCCAGGTCGTCGGCATCGCGGATCCAACCGTTCTCCACCGCCCATTCGATGCCCTGCGAGTAGGTGAAGCCGCCGACGGGCAGCGAGGGGCTGACCAGGTGCAGCAGGCGCAATAAGGGCAGGGCCCCCTCAGTGCTCGTGTGCATGGCCGGAATGATCCGCACCCTGACCGCCGTAGGCACCGGACTCGGGCTCGAATCCGGCATCCACGAGGCTGACCTCGAGACCGAGACCGCGCACCATCTCGTCGAGGACCTGATCTTGTCGGTAGCTGAGGCGCCCGGGGTCGATCTGCAGAGGGACATGTCGGTTGCCGAGGTGATAACAGGCGCGCGCGAGCAGCAACGGGTCTGCGCTCTCGACCCGCGAAAGAGGCTCGGGTGCCGCGATGATGCGTGCGACCAATCCGTCTTCGGCGATCAGCGCGTCCCCATGATGCAGAACGGTGCCCCGCGGCAGGAAGAGTCCGGCCTCCCGACCGTCGTCGAGCATGACGCGCAGCCGACAGCGAGTCCGCTGCTCCAACGTGAGCGTGAGGGTCACGTCCGCCGGGATGTCCGCGGCGGTCGTGCGGATGAAGCGGATCAAGGGTTCGGTTTGCGGCACGGCTTCGCCCCGTTTGTGGTCAAGACTGCGATCCTCGCAGGTGGTTGTCGGTCGGTAAAACGTGTGCTCGGTATCTGCGCAACTCGCCGCTCAGGGGTCGACTCGGATCACCTCGCCGTCTCCCGTCTGCAGGTCGAGCTCGGGAAGCGGGTCCTGAGAGGGATGGAGCCGGATGTCGCCGGAGTCGATCCGAACCTCGACCCGATCCCAGTCGTTCGCGACGATCCCCATGACGATTTTGGTGTCCTTCTCGGTGAAGATCCCCTGATGGCTGATCCGATAGGTCAGCATCCGGTGGTCATTGGTGACTTCGGATTCGACCTTGCTCCAGGGCAGCCCGAATCCGCGCGCCTCCAAGCGCATCTCGGCCGTGCGGTGCGCCCCGCCCGGCCAGAAGAGGATCACGTAAGCCTGATCGGCGACCAGGCGAAGGACCTTGGGCGGCGGATCGAAATCGCCCGGCCGGACCCATTGGATCTGGACGTTCTTCAGCGGTGTGGCCAACAGCATGGCCCCGATCATCAGGGCTGCGACGAGCATATAGATCACCGCCGTGAGCTTCGGACGTCGCAACTCGGGCATCGGCGAGGGCGGTGCCGCCGCCTCGGCGGCCTCGCGCCGCGGGATGCGCAGGACGAAATAGTAAAGCCCCCAGGCAATCCCGTAGGCGATAACCCCTGACCAGATCACGTCCGAGAGGAAGTGATCGCCCGCCGCGATCCGCCCGATCCCGAGCAGGGTGCCGAAGGCGAGCGAGCCGGCCAGCGCCGTCCAGGCGAGCACCGGCCTGCGTCTGCGCCAAATGATGAAGAAGACACCGAGCATGTAGCCGATCGAGCTGTGCCCGCAGGGGAAGGACTTTCCGTCGCCGTGCTCGGAGATCGCGAGCGGAGGAATATAGTCGCGTGTTCCGCCGAGCTGCTCGATCTGGTGCGGCCTTGGCCGCCCCCAGTTGTCCTTGAAGACACCGTTGACGATCAGACCGGGTCCCAGCACGGTCGCGGCGATCAACAGGATCGCGTAGCAGCGCAGCTGCCTGAACGACTTCCAGACCGCCCCGGCACCGAGAACCAGCAGTCCGCCGAGCATGACGAAGCCGGTCAAGAGCGGCGAGGCGACATAGAGGAAGGACCACAGCGGTGCTTGAGCCTCGTACCAAGGGTCGTCCGCCTCCGGGTGATAGAAGAGCGCGGCGGCCTGAATGTCCAGATCGGTCAGCCAAAAGGGCAGGGTGCCGAGCAAGGCGATCAGGGCCAAGGCAATGCCTTGCGGGATCCAATCCCGACGAGGTGCGGTGGTTTGGGACATGGGTCCTGTCTTGTGTCTCAGTCAAGGCGCTTGAGCCAGAACACCATCGGTTTAGGCGTTTCTTCGGTCTCGTCGAGATCGCGCCAGGAGAAGGTCGTGCGCAACTGCGGTTGTTTCACGAAGCCCTGTTTCTCCCAAAGGCCGTCGAGCGGGCGATAATCCGCTGGACGTCGCGGGTGGTCGGTGGGTCGCTCCACGGCGCAGAAACAGGCGAAGTCGAATCGGCCGAGTCTGCGGGTATGGGCCTCGCGCTCGTCGAAAAAGCGCCGGCCGAGCCCTAGCCCTCGGTACTCCGGCAGCAGGACCGATTCGCCGTAGTAGAAGATCCGCTCGGGCGCATAGCCGTGCGTCCTGAAGGGCTCGACCACATTCGGGGGCTCGGCCGCAAGCGGCAGAGCGCTCGAGGCACCCACCACCCGAGCGCCGTCGCGCACCAGTACGACGAGTCCGTCCGGTGCCTCGGCATAGGTCCGCAGATAGCGCTCTTCGTATTCCGCGTCACCCTCGTAGAGATAGGGGTACTCACGGAAGACACGGATGCGCAGGCGAGCCAGCGCCGGCAAGTCGGCGATCAGATCCGCTCCCGTGCGGCACTCGACATGCAACTCGGACATTGAGAACCCTCCTTCCGCCACTTGTGGCTATGACCGGCTCCGCGTCGGCAATCGCGCGTGCCGGCCCGGGCGACACCTTCGATGCGGCATGATATACCGAGCGCACCTGCGTTTTCCGATGCATTGCACGCCCCGCGCACGCCTAGCCGGCGTTGCGCATCCGCGCCGGAGTGACCGCTACGCCTTGTCGGCGCGCCTTGTCTCGGCGCGCGCGGGACGTACCCTGCGTTCTGAAAAACCCATGTGTGCTCGGTACACCTCGGCCGGATTTGATTTGATCCGCCGGTGTTGCCACACTCCGGCCGATTTCGAGCCTTCGGAACTTCAGATCAGCCATCCTACCCGGGACCGCCTCAGCCATGACAGTGAACACTGAAGCGCCTCGGCTGCGTTGGATCCGCGGCCGTCCGGGCGAGTCCCTTGACGTCAACCGCCCCGTGGTCAAGGCCATCGGGCGCATGATCAAGGCAGGCGAGCGCGACGAGATTCGCCGTCTGTTGCGAACCTGGCACCCGCGCGACATCGTCGAGTTGCTCGTGCAGCTTCCCTTGAAACGCGCGCGCAAGCTGTTTTTGGTCTTGCCGGCCGGACCGGCCGCAAAGGTGATTGCTGGACTCAACAGCGATTTTCGCGCGGTCTTGCTCGAAGACGCCACGATCGAGCGCCTCGCCGAGATCCTTGACGGCCGGGACGCAGAGGAGGTGGTTCAGGTCCTGACCGAGCTCCCCGAAGAGGTCCAGGAGCGGCTCATCCCGCAACTGCGCGATGCCGATGCCGTCCGCGAGCTCAAGGCGTATCAGGAAGACTCCGCCGGCAGCATCATGACTCGCAAGCTGGTTGCGGTGCCGCCTGACTGGAGCGTCGGGCAGGTCGTGGCCGAGGTGCGCCGTCGCGCCGATCTGATCAAGAAACTCTCGGCGGTGTATGTCGTGGATGCAGACCGCAAGCTCCTCGGCTATCTGAAGCTTCGCGACCTGCTGCTGCGCCCGAGCGATGCGCAGGTGGACCGGGTGATGCGCACCGATCTCGTAGCCGTCAGCTCGGACATGGATCAAGAAGAGGTCGTGCGCGTCACCCGGGAGAACGACCTCATCACGGTACCGGTGGTGGATGCCGACGGCCGACTGCTTGGACGCATCACCGCGGACGAGCTGCAGCGCGTGGTCCGCGACGAGGCCGACGAAGACGTGCGCCTGCTGAGCGGTGTCTCCCCCGACGCGCGAGCCGACGACCCGGTGCTCGGCATCGTGAAGAACCGCCTCCCCTGGTTGCTCGCCGGGCTGGTCGGTGCGCTCGTCTCGGGCAGCATCATCAGCTCCTACGAGGCGGAGATCGCTGCCGCGGCCATCCTTGCGAGCTTCATCCCGATCGTGATGTCGATGGCCGGCAACGCGGGTATTCAGGCCGCGACCGTTGCCATCCAGGGCCTTGCGACCGGCACCCTCTGGATCGGCGATCTGCCATGGCGTCTCGTCAAGGAGATGCTCGGCGCCTTGCTGAACGGGTCGATCGCTGCGCTGATCCTCGCCGGGATCGTGCTCGTCGTGGGGCCCTTGGTGGGTGTTGCCGATCCGATACGCTTGGCGCTGACCGCAGGCGTGGCCTTGACGGTGGTAACACTCCTCGCCGTGACCATGGGTGCGGCCGTTCCGCTGATCCTCCACCACTTTCGGATCGATCCGGCGATGGCCACGGGCATCTTCATTACCACCGGCAACGACATCATTGCGGTCCTGGTGTTCTTCCTGGTGGCCTCGCTGCTCTATCTCTGACGGGCGCCTGCGGTGATCGGCGTCCGGCCCTCGGGATGTCGCCGAAGGAAGCAAAATCGTCATCGTATTGACGCAGTGCGGTCATACCTGATCGCGATAATCGGGGATTTTCACCCAACGAGGATCTCCGTCTCATGTCGATTATGACCATTTTTCGACTCGCTTCCGGCTGCGCTTTGGCAGTCGGTATCGCTGCTCCGGCCCTCGCGGGCCCCCACGCATCTCGGCCCACGATCTCCATTGCGCCGCTCGGTACCTACGATGCCGGCGTGTTCGGCGAATCGGCGGCGGAGATCGTGGCGCCGAGGGTCTGACGGTGATCGAGGCGTCGAAGAGCCCGATCCGCGGTGTGCCCTTGTTGGTTGTCGCCAACGAGGTGAGCGGCACGACTACCCTGTTCCGCATCGATCGGGTCCGGCGCTAAGACGTCGGGTCTTGCGCCCCGGCCGTAAGAGCTCACGTCGTCATGAGAGCGGCCGGTGGACGAGCGAGAGAAAAGTTTGCCGTGCCCTGCGCGGGTGCCGGTGGCTGCGCTGCGCTTGTCCACCCAGAGCAACGTCAGTGAAGCAGCAGACGCTGTGAACACGGCAAATTCGGGCGTCAGGGCTCCGCGCCCTGCTCGCGATTCTCGTGGTACCGCGTGTCCGGCATCTCGAACGTCAGGGTGGCCTGGCGGACGCCGCGACCGAAGAGGCCGCTGACCTCGAATCGCAGGCCATTCCACCGGACCGAATCACCGAGCACGGGCGGTCGGCCCAGCTCGCTGAGGATCAGCCCGGAGACAGTGTCGATCTCTGGGTGCTCGAGCTCGCGCCCGATCAGATCGCCCAGGGTGTCCAGGCGCACCGTGCCTTGGACCTGGTAGCCCGCGGTGCCGACCGGCAAGACATCCGGGACGTCCTCGACACCCTCCTCGATATCCCCGACAGCCTCGGCGCAGATGTCTTCCATGGTGAGGATGCCCGCGGTTCCGCCATGCTCGTCCATCACGACGATCATCTGATTGTGAACCCGGTCCATCGCGGCCAAGACATCGTCCAAGGTTGCGGTTTCGGGCAGGTAGGCGGTCTCTCGGATCACTGCGGGATCGAGGCCGGTGCCTGCGCGCAGCAGCCCCATCAGATCCTTGATGTGGATGGTCCCGATGATCTGGTCGAGACTGCCCTCGTAGACCGGATAACGGGTGTGGCGATGCCGGTGCAGGATCTCGCGGAGCATGGCGTCGGTTGCGCCGACCGGGATCCCGCTCGCGCGCACCCGCGGCACCATCGCCTGCACGGCGGCGATCTCGCTGAAGTCGGCGAGCTCGAGGAAGATCCGGCCGCTCTCCTCGCTCAAGAGACCGCTCTCTTGGCTCTCGCGGGCGAGCGACTCCAGCTCGTCCTGGCCCAGATAATGGGCCGCGCTGCGGCCGCGCTTGAAGCCGACCAAGCCAAGCAGGAGGTTGCCGGTCAGATTGAGCGCTCGTACCAAGGGATAGAGGATCAAGCCGATCACCAGCATCGGCGGGGTGACCCACATGGCAACTGTCATGGGCCGGGTCAGCGCAAGCGCTTTGGGGACCATCTCGCCCAAGACGATATGCAGATAGGTGATCGCCGTAATGGCCAGTACCGCCGCGAGTCCGTGAGTCGTCACGAGCGCACCGAGATCCGTGAATCCCGCGAGCAGAAGCCATTCCGCGAAGAACCCGGCCAGGGTGTGCTCGCCGTACATGCCCAGACCGAGGCTCGCGAAGGTGATGCCGAGCTGCGCGGTGGCGACATAGCGATCGAGTCGCGCCGGTTCGTCGAGGATGCGGGCGATCCGCTGCGCGAGCGCGTCGCCGGCCTCTGCACGCGCGGCCATCGCGGCACGGGAGGTGCCGATGATTGCGAACTCGGCGGCGACGAAGAGTCCGTTGAGGGCCACCAAGGCCATCACCACGCCCAGGACGATCAGAAGCTCATGCATCTTCGCCCCCCGATGCGGTGCCGAGGACGCTGGCCAAAACGGATGCGATCGCCGGACCGTCCATCTCCTCGATCTCGAACGCAAGGCCGCTCACCTCGAGCCTGTCGCCCGCCTCCGGGATGTTGCCGAGCTGCTCGAGCAACCAGCCGGCGAGAGTCTCGGCTTGACTGTCGTGCCAAACGGACGGATCGGTGTAGGGGCTTGCCCAATCGATCGCCTCGTCGAGCGGGAGACGTCCGGGCAGGCGCCAACGGTCGTCGTCGAGCTGCTCGGGGGCAAGCTCGCTGTTGGATTTGAACTCGTCGGACAGCTCGCCGATCAGTTCGCGCACGATGTCTTCCAAGCTGATGAGACCCTCGACGTCGCCGTACTCGCTCACCACCAGTGCAATGCGGGCGCGTCGAGCACGCATCTGCCCCAGCACCCGATCCAGGGTCAAGCGATTCGGCAACGCCAGGAGCGGCCGGACCAGAGGCTGCAGCGCGAGGATCTCGCGCCCGCCGGCAGTCGCGATCGCCAGATCTTTGACATGGATGAAGCCACGCACGTTGTCGAGTCCGTCCCGATGGACCACCAGGCGGGTGTAGGGCGACGCGTCGATCTCGGCCAAGAGTTGATCGAGCGGTGCGGCCAAATCCAGACTCGCGATCTGTCGTCGCGGCACCATGAACTGACGCACCGTATGGCGACTCAGGCGCAGCACCTCGCGCAGACGCTTGCTCGCCTTCGTCTCCAGCATCCCGCCCTCGTTGCTCTCGCGAATCAGCAGCTCGATCTCGTCCGGAGAATGCACATGCCGATGGCTGACTTCCGGGTCGACGCCGAACCGTTTCAGGATCAGGTTGCCGCTCCCGTTGAGCAGTCCGATGAAGGGCTGAAACAAGACCAGGGACCAGCGCATCGGCAGGTAGGTGTACATCGCCGTCCCGACCGGGTATTGCAGAGCGACCGTCTTGGGGATCAGCTCGCCGAGCACGACCTGGGCCGAGGTCAGCACCACCAGTACGATGGTCGCCGACAAGGCGTAGGCCCCCACCGTCTCCATCCCCCAGTCCGAGATCAGCAGTGCGCCGAGCGCAAGGGCGATCGTCGCTTGCCCGAAGGCGCCGAGGATCAGGCTGGAGAGTGTGATCCCGATCTGGCAGGTCGCGATGTAGCGATCCAGGCGCGTCGTGTCTCTGACGATGGGCAAGAGTGCCGCCGCGAGGCGATGACCTTGTCGGGAAAAATGCTCGACGCGACTCACCCGAGCCCCCACGATCGCGAACTCGGCCGCGACGTAGAGTGCGTTGATCAGGATTAGAAGGCCGACAACGAGAAACATCCAGAGGCTCATCGGGCCGATCCGGAATGCCCGGTCAGGCGTCTCGAACGCCGGGTTGTTGGATTGGTCGGGTCCTGCGGGGTTGGGTTCAAGCCCGGACTGTCGGGGTCCGTGGGGTCGGCATCGTCGGGCTCAGCGGCGGCGGGCGTGGGGATCGTGTTCATGTCTGGGAGTATATCAGGCACGTACGAACACCAAGCGTCGTCGTGCATTCGCCCGAATCGGCTGCGTTCGGCGTCGGCCGATCCGAGCGAAGAGCGTTAGGAACCGGCCCCCGTCTGTTTCGACAGCGCGCGGCCGTCCAGGAACTGCAATGTCCCCACGCCGAGCAGGCCGCCGATGACCATGACCAGGTAGATGACCGAGACCGGCTCCTCCAGCAGCGCGAAGCCCAAGAGGCCAAGTCCGGCGCTCAGCTCCAGGAGTCCGTTCGGCCAGCGCACCATTCTGCGCGGGCCGGCCGTGATCGCGCCCTTCGGGGTTCGCACGAACGGGCTGCGATAACCGAGCACGGCCTCCAGGCCGGCGCGGGCATTGGAGAGGAGAAGCCCGGTGGTTAGGAAGAGCGCAGCGAAGACCTCGGTCGCCGTTGCTCGGGCTCCCGAGCGCATGCCCGCGAGTGTCAGAAAGCCGATGGGTGCTGCGAAGCCGAGCATCGAGGTGACGATCGCGACTCGGCTCAGCGCCTCGCCGGGGACCGCCGCGCCGGCGATGAAGGGCAGCCCCATGACCACGCAGGCAGCACCGATCAGGAACGCTAGGGGTTGGCCCAGCTGGAAACTGATCATGACCTTCTGCCAGCGCGGCAGCGCCGAGCTGGCCCAGATCATCGGCATCAGCTTGAAGAAGCACTGCGCGAATCCCTTGGTCCAGCGGAACTGCTGCGTCCGCCAGGCACGCACCGAGACGGGCAGTACGCCCGGGACCGGGAGGTCCTTCATGAATGCGGAGCGCCAACCGCGCAGACGGGCCCGCAGACTCAGATCCAGATCCTCGGTAAGCGTGTCGCCTTGCCAGCCGCCGGCGTCATCGATGGCGCGGCGACGCCAGACACCGCAGGTCCCGTTGAAGGGGACTGGCAGACCCAGGCGCCAACGCGCCTCCTGTTCGACCTGGAAATGCGAATCCAGCAGACGCGCCTGCGTGCGGGTGAGCAGGCTGTCGTCTCGGTTGGTGTGCGCCCAGCGGGCTTGGACGTAGGCGAGATCGGGCTGCGCGAGCAAGGGGGCGATGGTTTTGCGCAGGAAATCCGACGGCGGCATGAAATCGGCGTCAAAGATGGCTACGAACTCCGCATCCGAGCGCTCGAGGCCGGCCGCCAGCGCACCGGCCTTGAAGGCGGTGCGTTTGATTCGATGCAGGAGTTCGATCTGGACACCTTCCCGGCGCAGCTTGGCGACGGCTCGCTGGCTGAGCGACAGCGAAAACGCATCGGTGCTGTCGTCGAGCACCTGGATCTGCAAGAGGTCTCTCGGCCAATCCAGTGCCGTCACGGCCTCGAGGACGCGATCGACCAGCTCCGCCTCGTTGAAGAGCGGGAGCTGAATCAGCACGCTCGGCAGTTGAGCGGGTCCGCGCCAAGCTCCAACGAGTTGTCGGGCAGGTGTGACCAGACGGGCGAACATCAAGCCGAGCAGGTTGAGCGATGACATCGCCAGGAGGATCAAGCCAAGCGTGAGGAGCAGCTCGACAATCGGTTCCGCTGCGAGCATGGGGATATATCCGTAGGATCTGGAACAGTTGAAGATGAGGTTGGCTGGCCGGCCGGCCGCGAGGATGACGGGGCGAGCGGATGTCTGAAACCCCCGCCAAGAACGATGCGATACCGGCCGGGTGGGTCGGATCCTTCGCTGAGCATCCGACGCATCGGCGGCTCAGGTCCTGCGCGCGACAGAATAGAGCGAGCCGCATCACGACGGCAAGGGCCGCATCGTGGGGCAGTCTCGATGGGTGCGCAAAAGGTCATCGGACGACGACAGGCGGCGTGAAAGCGCGTTGCACCTACTCAAGGCAGGCCGCTATGCTCGCTTTCGTCGTCAAGCCGCCACCCGACCTTCAGACCACCAGGCACCGGACATGCTCGATCTTATGCAGCACATCGCCGTGCGCTGTGCACCGGCCCGCACCGTCTTGATGGGCCTTGCCCTGGTCGGTGCATTGGCCGCGGGGATCTCGCTCGTCGCGTTCGAGGCGGCGCAGGGAGATCTGGTTCTATTCCCCGCCTTGGTCGTTCTTTTGTGGGCCGTGTTGGGGGTGGTCTTCATCGACCTGTTTACTCGAGTCCCGAAGGTTCCGGAGGCTGGCAGCGGCTGGCGCCGCCGGATGCGCGGGCTGTTGCGAAGGCTCTACTGGCTTCTTGCAACGGGGTTCTTGATCCTCGGTTTGATTGCCGTGGATGTCAGTCTTTCCATCGCTCGCGAGTGGTTTGACGACAGGGCACGGATTGGTCAAGCCAAGTGACGAAGCCGGCCTGCGCCGCGCGCGGCACAGGCCGGCACCGTCAGTCTTCGACCTGCTGGATGCCGGCGATAAGCCAGTCGCCCTCGGCGCTGTCCCAGCGATGCTGGACATGCCAGATCTCGCTGAAGGCATCGGCGGTGCCCTTCTCATCCTCGCGGACGAGGCCGGAGAAGAGCACGCTCGCCACCACCAGATCCCCTTCGCGGCGGACACCGACGAGCTCGGCGTTCAGACGCACGACCTCGGTGGATTGGCTTCCTTCCGTCTTGAGGCGCTCGCGCTGCAGATCGGCGAAGAGCTCAGGTGTCATGTATTCGCGGATGCCGTCGAAGTCGGCTTGGTCCCAAGCCGCCTGAAGATTGATGAAGTGCGACTTCGCGCCTTCCAGGAAGCCGGCGCCGTCGAACCAGCTCGGTGACTGGTTGTCACCGGCCACCGGTCCGCCCTGTGCGCCCATGCCCGGATGCAGGATGCCGCTGTCCGCCTGTCCGCGGCGTTCGTAGGCCGGAGCGGATCCGGCATGCTGGAATCCGCCGCCCACACCGGCCGCGGCCATCGCCGGTCTGGCCTGATTACGCTTCCACATCCGGAACAGCATGAAGCCCCCGACCGCAAGCAGCGCGATCAGCAGGAAATCCATGATCTGGAAACCCTCGAAGCCGTCGCCGAAGAACATGGAGGCCAGGAGGCCTCCGGCTGCAAGACCGGCTAAGGGCCCGAGCCAACGGCTGGCACCGCTCGCCGGGCGTTGGCCGGCAGCGGCTTGTGCCGCATTGGGCTGGGCCGGACGTTGCGCCGTTGCGGCCGGCTTGGCCTGGCGTTGCATGCTGCTCGACTGCTTGCCGAGGTTCATGCCGCCGCCGAGGCGTTTGGCCTCGACATCGGCAGGAACGGATAAGACGGCGACCGCAATCATAGCGGCGGCCGCGGTCATGAGTGTTCTGAATCTCATGCGAGTCGGGACTCCTCGGTAGTTGAATTGACGTGGTGAATGTCGGTATTGGACATTAACGCTGTAGGATCCGGGCTACAGTGCAAAAAAACAATTCGGAGCCGGGCACTGCAACCGCCGAATTCACCGAACCTCGGCGTGGCCGGCGCCGCGCGGATCGCTCGCGGCCGTCACCTGACCGTTCGCGCGGTCCCAAAGGATCGCTTGCATGTCTCCGATGGGCCGGATCAGCAACTCGAGACGATGCCCCATTGCGGTGAGATCGCGCTGTTCCGTCGGGCTCAGTGCGCCGGACTCGAACTCGAGGCGATCCGGAAGATACTGATGGTGGATACGGGGTCGAGCGATCCAATCCTCGAGCGGGACCCCGTCGAGGGCTCCCAAGATGCCCTGCAGCACCATGGTGATGATACGGCTGCCGCCGGGTGTGCCCAGGATGGCGACCGTCTCGGGCGACTCCAGGAACGTCGGCGACATGCTCGAGAGCATGCGCTTGCCGGGGGCGATGGCGTTGGCCTCGCCGCCGACCAAGCCATAGGCGTTCGCGACGCCCGGCTGTGCCGAAAAGTCGTCCATTTCATCGTTCAGCAAGACACCGGTCCCCGGCGGGACGAATCCGGAACCGAAGGGGTAATTGATGCTGAGTGTCGCTGCAACGCGGTTGCCTTCGCGGTCGAGGATCGAGAAATGGGTGGTGTCGCGACCCTCGGAGGAGGCCGCATCGGTTCCGGTGGTCGTACTCGGTGTCGCGCGGGTCGGATCGAAATCGCGAATCAACCCGGCCGCATAGTAGGGATGCGTCAGGCGCTCGATCGGCATCTCCACCTGATCGGGATCGCCGAGATAGCGGGCGCGATCGCGATAGGCCCGGCGCATCGACTCGGTGAGCGCGTGGATCCGCGCGGTGTCCGAATCCGGTTGCGGCTCGATGGCGGAGAGCATGTTGAGAATTTGGACCAAAAGAACGCCCCCGGACGAGGGCGGCGCAGCGCTGACGAGGCGCCAGCCGCGGAAGCTCGCGACGATCGGCTCGCGTTCTACGGTACGGTACTCGGTGAGGTCCTCGAGCGTCCAGATCCCGCCCGCGGCCCGCACGCCGGCGACCATGCGTTCCGCGGTTTCGCCCGCGTAGAAGCCCGCATGCCCGTCGCTCGCGAGGCGCTCCAGGGTCCCGGCGAGATCGGGCTGACGCAGACGATATCCGCGGGGCGGAACCTCGTCGTCGAGGAGAAACTGAGCGGCGGCTGCCGGCGAGGCTCGCAGTGCGGACAGACGCCATGCGGCCACCCGTCGATAACCGTCACCGATCTCGAAACCGTCGCGTGCGAGACCGATCGCCGGAGCGAGTGTCTGCGCCAACGGCACGCGCCCGTAGCGCTCGGCAAGTTGCACGATTGCGGCCGGTGTCCCCGGAATACCGGCCGACAGGGGGCCATTGAGTGCCGACTCGGGGACGAATTGCCCGGCGTCGTCGAGAAAGAGATCGCGATGGGCCGCCAGCGGTGCTCGCTCGCGTCCGTCGAGCATGGTCTCGTGGCAGTCTTCCGCGCGATGGAGCAACCAGAAGCCGCCGCCGCCGATCCCGGATCCGTAGGGTTCGACCACGGCCAAGGCCGCAGTGACCGCGACGGCGGCATCGAACGCGTTGCCTCCGGCATCGAGGATCTTCAGGCCGGCTTCGGTCGCCAAGGGGTGCGCGGAGGCGATCGCGGCCTGAGCCGGACGGACCTGCGGCCCGTCACAGGCGGCCCGCACCCCCGCGGATGCGAGCAGGAGCGCCGCGATCCAAGCCGCGCCGCACCACAGCGCCAGACTGCGGCCCGCGGCCCTTCGGCCGATCTCAGCTCTCGCCGGTGATGTGCTCATATTTGGCCCGAAGCTCCTCCTCGGTCTCTTCGTGATCCGGATCCTTGATGATGCAGTCGACCGGGCAGACCTCGACACATTGCGAGGTCTCGTAGTGGCCGACACACTCGGTGCAGAGCGAGGGTTCGATCACGTAGATCTCGTCGCCTTGCGAGATGGCGCCGTTCGGGCACTCGGGCTCGCAGACATCGCAGTTGATGCACTCGTCGGTAATAATCAGGGCCATGACATCACTCCTGGTCGAGGGGGTTAGGGTAGCTGAACCCAAAGGGCTGTATGGGGATGCGCGGATCTTATCCAAACCGCTCGTTCAGTGCAGCCTGTACCGCAGGCGCCACAAAGGTCGAGACATCGCCGCCGAGCCTTGCGATCTCGCGCACCAGCGAGGAGGAGATGTATGAATAGGTCTCGGCCGGCGTCAGAAACACGGTCTCGATGTCCGGCGCCATGCGTCGGTTCATGCCGGCCAACTGGAACTCGTACTCGAAATCCGAAACCGCGCGCAAACCACGCATGATGACACTGACGCCGAGGCGTCGGGTAAATTCCACGAGGAGTCCCTGAAAGGGCACGACCTCGACATTCCCCCGCGGCCCGAGAGCCTCTCGGACCAAGGCCACTCGCTCGTCGGTCGAGAACAGCGGCGCCTTCCCGGTATCCACCGCGACGGCCACGATCACGCGGTCGAACAAACGCGCGGCACGCAGGATCAGATCGGTGTGACCGTTGGTGACGGGATCGAATGTCCCCGGATAGACCACGCGTCGCAAACCCGTTTCCTCCTCGGATCAAGCACCGGACCCCCGGGCCGTCGGCGGCCCGCACCATACCACAGCGGAGGCTCGGGTAGGAGTCAGGCGGTTTCGGCATCCGAGCCGACGATCACGAGCACGTAACGCACCTGCCCGGCCGTGTTGTCCCGCACGAGATCCCAGCCCGCCGGCAGATCCGGAAACCCGCTGCGCGCCGGGGCCTCCAGGTAGACGCGACTGCCCGCTTTGAGCCAGCCCCGATGGGCCAAACGTTCGATTGCGGGCGCCCAGAGTGCATCTGCGAAGGGCGGATCGAGGAAGACGATATCGAACGCTTGGCCCGAGCCCTCGAGCCAGCGAATCGCATTGCCGTGCAGGATGCGCGTCTCTTCCGCCCCGAGCCGACGGGCGTTGGTTTGAAGCTGGCGCACGACGGCGCCGGACTGCTCGATCAAAATAACCTCGCCGGCCCCGCGCGAGACAGCCTCGAATCCCAGCGCGCCGCTGCCGGCAAAGGCGTCGAGACAGCGCGCACCCGGAATCACGGGTGCCAGCCAGTTGAACAGGGTCTCGCGCACGCGATCCGAGGTCGGTCGCAGCCCGCTCTCGTTCGGGATCGGCAGGCGGCGGCCGCGGTAGCGACCGCCGACGATCCGCAGCTCCCCTCTAGCCCTCGCCACCGAGCCCCGCGGTCTGCTCGGTACCGCCCCCGACCACCACGATCGCCAGTTCATCCGGATGGACGCGACGCGAAAAGGCGTCCTTGATCTGCTCGGCGGTCACTGACTCGATGCGGTCGGTGAAGCGGTCGAGATAGTCCAGCGGCAGGTCGTAGAAGCCGATCACGGCAAGATACCCGACGATGTCCGAGTTGCTTGCGATGCGCAGCGGGAAGCCGCCGGTGATGTTCTTCTTCGCCGCGGTCAGCTCCGCCTCGCTCGGACCCGCCTCGATGAAGCGGCGCAGGGTGTCGAGCATGACCTCGCGAGCCTGGTCGACCTGATCGTTCTTGGTCTGCAAGCCCATCAGGAAGGGGCCGGGCTGCGCCAAGGGCAGGAAGTAGCTGTAAGTGCTGTAGGAGAGCCCGCGCTTCTCGCGGATCTCTTCCATCAGCAGGGAGACCAGGCCACTGCCTCCGAGGATGTGGTTGCCCACGTAGAGGGTGAAGTAGTCCGGGTCGCCGCGACGCATGCCGGGCTGGCCGGCCACCACGGTGGTTTGACTGGACGGGAAATCGATCTGCTCCGTCACCGCGGTAGCCAGATCGGCCACGTCCGGCAACGGCTCCATGCGCTCGCCCTTCGGAAGGCCAGCGGTGATGCGGTTGGCAAGCTCCTCGGCTTGCGGGCGGTCCAGCGCGCCGACGATGGCGACCACCGCATTGGCCGCCGTGTAATGACGCCGATGGAACTCGATCAGATCATCGCGCGTGATCGCCGTGACCGATTCGGTCGTGCCGGACGGGTCCGCCGCGTAAGGATGACTGCCGAAGATCTTGCGATAGAGTGCCTTTTGCCCGACGGTGCGCGGCGACTCTTCGTCCTGGCGTAGCGCGATGAGCCGATTGCGGCGCTCTCGTTCTAGATCTTCATCCGCAAAGGTCGGTGCACTCACCAGGGTCGCCAGCGTTTCCACGGCCGTGTTCATCGCAGGCTGACGGGTCAGGGTGCGCAGCGACACCGAGGTCTTATCCCGGTCAGCACTGGCGCCGAGCTTGGCGCCGACATCCTCGATCCGTGCGGCGATGGCGTCGGCGTTCCAATCACCCGCGCCCTGCGTCAGCATCTCGGCCGTCATGGACGCCAGGCCCGAGCGTTCGCCGTCGCGTGCGCTCCCGGCATCGAAGATCAAACTCACGTCGACCATCGGCAGCTCGGGCGAGGCGACGAAGAGCACGCGCGCGCCGCTTGCGGTCTGCCACGTCTGGATCTCGGGGGCGGCCTGAAGTGGCCCGGCGGCAACCATAACGACGCCGAGCAGCAGCGCGTTCGACCAGACGGGGAATCGTCGAGGATCAGTGCACATTGGTCTGCATCTCCAGCGCGACCGGTGCGCGCGCGGTTTGGTTGTCGCTCATCGGTTGCGGATCCAGCACGCCGACGGTGAGCTTCTCGGGGACCAGGTACTTTTTTGCGACGGCGCGGACCTGCTCGGGCGTGACCGCCGCGAGTCGGTCGACGTAGGTATCGGCGAGCTCCCAACCCAGGCCGACCGTCTCCAGCTGACCCAGGATCATGGCCTGGTAGAAGAGAGAATCGCGCTCGTAGACCTTATCCGCGATCAGCTGGTTGCGCACGCGCTCCATCTCGCGCTCGTCGACGAGCTCGGTTCGGACGCGCTCGATCTGCGCGAGCAGCGCCGCTTCGACCTGCTCGATGCTTTGGCCCTTGGCCGGCACGCCGCTCAGCATGAACATGCCCGGCAAACGACCGAAGGCGCTGTAGCTCGCGCTTGCCGAGGACGCGACCTGGCTGCCGCGGACCAGCTCGCGCTCCAGCCGGGTGCTGCTCCCGCCGTCCAGGACCGAGGTCAAGACCTCGAAGGCATAAGGCTCCCATGCCTCCTCGGCATCGATCAGGGCCGGTGCCTTGTAGCCCATCAGGAGGTAGGGCTCTTGCGCGGGCGCCTTCACGACCATGCGTTTCATCCCCAGCTGCTCGGGCTCCGCCTGCAGTTTGGGTGGGCTGATGCGCTCGGGCTCGAGCGGACCGAAGTGTTTCTCGGCCAATCGAAAGACCTCTTCGGGGTCGACGTCGCCCGCGACGACCAGGGTTGCATTGTTCGGGGCGTACCAGAGGCGGTACCAGTCGCGTAGGTCTTCGACATTCGCCTGCTCCAAATCGCCGGCCCAGCCGATGACCGGGTTACGGTAAGGGGAGGCGACGTAGGCGACGGCATTGAATCGCTCGAAGGCGAGCGACTGGGGGTCGTCGTCGGTACGGGTGCGCCGCTCCTCCTTGACGACCTCCAACTCCTTGGCGAACTCCTCTGCATCCAGGGCGAGATTGCGCATGCGCTCGGCCTCGAGCTCGAACGCGATCTCCAGCCGGTCGTTCGCGAGCGACTGGAAATAGGCGGTGTAGTCGCGCCCGGTGAAGGCGTTCTCTTCGCCGCCGTTGGCCGCGATGATGCGCGAGAACTCACCCGGGGCCAGCCGCTCGGTGCCCTTGAACATCATGTGCTCGAGCAGGTGGGAGACGCCGGTGATCCCACCGTACTCGTAGCTGGATCCAACCTTGTACCAAACCTGCGAGATCAGGATCGGTGCGCGTCGGTCCGGTTTGACAAGGACCTTGAGGCCATTGTCGAGTGTCCGTTCATAGACGGTTTGGGTCGCCGCCGGCGCAAGCGCCGGCAGACACAGGAGTAGGCTGAAAACGATTTTGTACATGGAGACTCCGGTCGGATGGAATCGGTAGGCGGAACGGCCCCGCTGCGGGGAATGTTGGGGCAGAGCCCGGTCTTGGTAGTTCCCGGAGATGACGGTTTGTTAAGACCGGGATCGATTCGCTCCGGATGAGCCTTGGGCGATCTGATCGCGGTGATCTGATAGCATTGCGACCACATGGACGGAGCGGCCTTTTCTGCTGACGTGTCGCAGTACCCGTCGCGTCCTCGGCGCGTCGCCCGCCCCTCGCCGTTTCTCTCCCTTCAGGCATGTTGTTTATGTTCGGTTTCGGAAAAAAGCACAGGAAAGCCGCGTTGCCGGAGCCGGATCAGTCGGCTGCGGCCGAGCCGCCGATCGGTCCCGGCGGACCGGGTGGATCTGGGCCGTCGGACTGGGCGGCCGAGACTGCGTCGGCGGACACCGCGCGCGTCGCGGATCGGGTATCGCCGGCATCGACCGGCGTTTCGCGGTCCGTGCCGACCGCGGAGCCGGCCCGTTCCGAGTCGGCCCAATTCGAGCCGCGTCCGAAGCGGGGCGGGTGGTTTCGATCCAAGCGCCGGGCGGACGAGGCGGATGGGCCAAGCGCGGATGGGCTGCCCGCCGTCGAGACGCGCGCCCCAGACCCTGTTGCCGCTCCCGCCCCGGCTTCCGCTCAACCGTCGCCGACTCAAGATGCGCCGACGGACAAGAGGTCCGGCGTCTTCTCGCGACTGCGCGAACGCCTGACGCGGACCCGCGAAACGCTCGGCGACGGTCTCGGGACACTCTTCATCGGTCGCAAGCGTATCGACGACGACCTCATGGAGGAACTGGAGACCCTTCTGCTGACGGCGGATGTCGGCGTGGCTACGACCACCCGCATCATGGAGGATCTGGCGAGCCGCGTGAAGCGCAAATCACTCGCCGATCCCCAAGCACTCCTCCAAGCGCTCAAGGGCGAGCTGCGCGCCGTTCTGCAGGCGGCCGACGCCCCGGTCCGTCAACCCGCACCCGGTCGCCCCCAGGTCATCTTGATGGTCGGCGTCAACGGTGCGGGCAAGACCACCACGATCGGCAAGCTCGCCAAACGGCTCCAGGAGGAGGGCAACAGCGTCATCCTGGCCGCCGGCGACACCTTCCGCGCGGCGGCGGTCGAGCAGCTCCAGACCTGGGGCGAGCGCAACCGAGTGAGCGTGGTCGCACAGCAGACCGGGGCGGATTCGGCATCCGTGATCTTCGATGCCTTGCAGGCGGCTACGGCGCGCGGGGCCGACGTGCTGATCGCCGATACGGCCGGGCGGCTGCACACAAAATCCAACCTGATGGAGGAATTGGCCAAGGTGGCGCGGGTCATGAAGAAGATCGACCCCGAGGCGCCCCACGAGGTGATGCTGGTCGTGGATGCCACGACCGGTCAAAATGCGCTCAGCCAGGCGATCCATTTCCATCAGGCGATCGGTCTGACGGGGATTACACTGACCAAGCTCGACGGCACCGCAAAGGGCGGGATCCTCTTCGCGATTGCGGATCGTCTCAAGGTGCCCATCCGTTTCATCGGCGTCGGCGAGACCATCGACGACTTACGCCCTTTCGATGCCGACGAATTCCTCGATGCCTTGCTGAGCTGAGGGGCGGGGCCGTGATCTCCTTCGAGCACGTCTTCAAACGCTATCCGGAGCGCGGCGAGGCCCTGAGCGACCTCAGCTTCGAGATGGAGGCCGGCGAGATGGCCTTCCTCACAGGACACTCGGGCGCCGGCAAGAGCACCCTGCTGCGACTGATCGGCCTGCTCGAGCGACCGACCCGCGGCCAAGTCATCGTCAACGGGCGCAATCTCGCGGCCTTGCCGAGACGCAAGATCCCGTATCACCGTCGCGAGGTCGGCATGATCTTCCAGGATCATCGATTGCTTCCCGACCGAAGCGTTTTCGACAATGTTGCCCTGCCGTTGGTCGTCGCCGGCCTCGGGCAGCGCGAAATCGGTCGGCGTGTCCGCGCCGCGCTCGATCAGGTGGGCCTGCTCTCGCGCGAGCGGGCCACCCCGGTCGCACTCTCGGGCGGGGAGCAACAACGCGTCGGCATCGCGCGTGCCGTGGTCGGACGCCCGCCGCTGGTGCTTGCCGACGAGCCGACCGGAAACCTGGATCCCGATCTCTCGCGCGAGATCTTCGGCCTCTTCGAGCGTTTTCATCAGGTCGGCGTGACCCTCTTGATCGCCACGCACGACCTGGGTCTTGTCATGTCCATGCCCTATCGAACCCTGACCCTCGCCGACGGGCGACTGGCCAACGACTCGGGGACCTGGTGATCATGGCCAAGCCGAAGCTCAAGCCCAAGCGCGGGACGGCCAAGCGCAAGCCACACCGCCGCAGCGGTCCGCGTCTGCTGGACATGCCCGGCCTGTGGGCCAATCGACATCTCCAGAGCGCCGTCGCGACCTTGGGGCGTCTCATGCGCACCCCGCTCCCGACCGGGATGACGGTCGCGGTGATCGGGATCTCGCTGGCCCTGCCCGCCGCGCTCTTTGTCGTAACCGAGAACCTGCGCACCATGGCGGGCGGTTGGGATCAGGCGGCGGCCATCTCGCTGTTTCTGAAGCAAGACGTCGACGATGCGGCGGCGGCACGGCTCGCCGAGCAGTTGCGTGCCCGACCCGAGCTGACGCAGGTCCACCTGATCAGCCGCGAGCAGGCACTCAACGAGTTCCGCGCGCTCGGCGGTTTCGAGGATGCCTTGTCGCAGCTCAAGAGCAATCCGTTGCCGGCGGTTCTCGCGATCTACCCGCAGGCGGCCTCCTCGGCGCCCGAGCGTCTGCAGGCCCTGCACGACGAGCTCATGACCTTGCCGGAGGCCGACTTTGCCCGAATGGATACGCTCTGGCTGCAACGCTTTCAGGCGATCCTCGACCTGGCCCAGCGCGTGGTTCTCCTGCTCGGCGGACTGCTCGGTGTCGGTGTGCTGCTGATCGTCGGCAACACCATCCGGCTCGAGATCCTGAACCGGCGCATCGAGATCGAGATCATGGAGCTGGTCGGCGCGACAGGTGGTTTCATCCGCCGGCCCTTCCTCTATGCCGGGGCCTGGTACGGGCTGCTCGGGGGGCTCACCGCCTGGTTCCTCGTCACCATCGCCGTGATTCTGCTGCAGCAGCCTGTCTCGCGTCTGGCGACCCTTTATCGCAGCGAGTTTCCGCTGACCGGTCTCGGCCCGTTGGCGATGCTGGTGATCTTCTCCGGGAGTGTGCTCTTCAGCCTGATCGGCAGCTGGATCGCCGTGAACCGTCATCTGCGCGGCGCGGAGCCGGGCTAAACCGCGTCTGGAGCGGCACGCGCCGTTGTTGGGTTGGATCGGCCTCGGCCGGAACCTTAGGCGTCGCGCCTGACGCGCTCTTCGACAATGTATTTATTTATATTTTAAACCGCGCCGCCTCCAACGGCCGTACAGCCTGCCGGGGCCGGTCCCATCCGAAACCTCGCATACGGCGCTGGGCGCGGTTTAGATCCGACTCAAACCCCGAATCCAATCAGGACTCCTTTCACCGATGTCGACCCCGACCGCTCGACCGCGCGTCAACTTGCCGCGTCTCACCCTCGTGCAGCGTCTCGGGTTGGTCCTGGGCTCGGTTGCATTTCTCATCCCGCTTTTGATCGAGATCCCCGGCCTGGAGCCGGCCGGGCGCCGGATGCTGGCGATCTTTCTGCTGGCGATCCTCTTCTGGGTTTCGGAGGCGATCCCGCTGTACGCCACGGCGGTGCTGGTGATCCTGCTTCAGGTCCTGATGCTCTCGGATCAGGCGCTGGTCGGGGTCGCCGGTACCTTGCCGCCCGCGGCGAGCTATTTCGCAGCCCTGGCGAATCCCGTCATCATCCTCTTTCTCGGCGGCTTCCTGATCGCGGACGGTGCCCGCAAGTTCGGACTGGACCGCAGTCTCGCGGCGATGATGCTGCGACCTTTCGCCGGCAACGCCAGACTCTCGCTGCTCGGGCTCATGATGATCACGGCGCTGCTGTCGATGTTCGTCTCCAACACCGCGACCACGGCCACGATGTTTGCGGTCGTCATTCCGATCCTGGCCGCACTTCCGAGAGGCCGCGCGCGCAGCGGCGTGGCCTTGGCCATTCCCGTTGCTGCGAACGTCGGCGGGATCGGCACGCCGGTCGGTTCACCGCCCAATGCCATCGCGCTGGGTGCGCTCGAGGCGTCGGGTCAGGGTATCTCGTTCATTGGCTGGATGCTCTTGGCCGTGCCGCTGATGGTGGTCGTACTGCTGTTCGCCTGGTGGTTTCTGACGCGCCGCTACATCGCCGCCGATATTCCGCTGGCGCTCGAGCTCTCGGCCGACTTCGACCGCTCGCCGGCCGCGGTGATCTTCTACGTTATCGCCGGTGCCACCGTTCTGCTCTGGTTGACAGAGCCTTTTCACGGCATCGCCTCCTCGACGGTCGGCTTCCTCCCGGTTGTCGCGTTGCTCGCGACGCAGGTCATGGGCGCGGACGACATCAAGCGCCTGCAATGGCCGGTGCTCTGGTTGGTCGCCGGCGGAATCGCTCTGGGGGCCGGTATCGGTGCGAGCGGGCTGGATATTTGGCTGATCGGATTGGTTGCCTGGGAGGCCCTTCCGTTGTCGCTCTTGCTCCTCCTCTTGGTGGGTGTCTCGGTGGGCCTCTCGACCGTGATCTCGCATTCCGCGGCGGCGAACCTGCTGGTGCCTTTGACCCTGAGCCTGGCGATCGGGCTGCCGATCGATCCGACCGCGGTGGGCGTGATGGTGGCGCTCGCCTGCGCACTCGGTATGGCGCTGCCGATCTCCACGCCGCCGAACGCGATCGCCTACGCGACCGGCGAGGTGCCGACCTCCGAGATGATCGTGAGCGGAGTCGTGATCGGCGGCTTCGGGGCGCTCTTGCTGGCGCTCGTGATGCCGTCGGTTTGGAACGCGCTGGGTTTGCTATGACCGAGGTCTTCCATCGCGGTGGTCATGAGGGTACGGGTGCGGGCGATCCGCGCGCCCCGTTGTGTGTCTTGGTCGTAGCGCCCGAGCCCTTGGCCTCCTCGATCGCGGAGGAGGTGGCGCGCGGGTTGACCGACATCGCGGAGGTGGTCTGCGCGGACAATGTCGCGGCGGCCTGTGCGCAGTCGAGTGCACATCCGGACCGCGTCGTCCCGCTGGTGCTCATGACGGCCTCGCCCGCGTCGCCCGGCTCACCCGATTCAATCGACACGCGCATCGCGACGCTGGACGCCCGGCCGGTCCTGCGCCGAGCGCGCGTCCTGCTCCTCACCGACCGAGCGTTCCACGATGACCTATCCCTGTCGGTCGACCGCCACCGACTGCATGCCGTAATCAGGATCCCGTGCTCGCCCGGCGTCCTTGCCTGGCACGCGCGTGCCCAAGCTGTTCGCTGGCTGAGTGCGCATCGACGGACCGATCCGCGGACCCGCGCCCTTGTGGCAACCGACGGTCGGCCGGTCGCGCAGCCCGAGAGCGATCTGCTGCGTCTGCTCGAGCTCGAGACGCAAGAGGTCGCGACGCAACTGCTCGCCGGGATCGAGCGTGTCCTGGGTCCGCGACCGCGTCTGCTGCTCCCGCCCGGGACGCACCTGATCCACGAGGGCGTCGATGTCGATGCCGTGTTGGTCGTGCTGCGGGGCCGGGTCGCGCTCGACCATGCCTCGGCCGCGGGCGACCTGCGGCTGCACCACGATTCCACCGGATCGGTTGTCGGCCTGCTGTCGCTGGCCCAGCAGCAGCGCGCCTTCTTCACCGCGCGTGCGACGACCGAGGTCGAGGTCGTGCATCTTTCATTCGAGCAGCTCGATCGCGCGCTGGCCGTCGACGCCTCGCTCGGCGCGGCAATGGCGGCGGTCTCCATCCGCGCCCTGGCCAAGCGGCTGCGTCGCGCCGACCAGCTCCAGGTCGAGAAGACCCAGCTCAACCAGGTCCTGGAAGGCGAACGTCGGCAGCTCTCCGATGCGCTGCATCAGCTCGAGCAGGCGCGCCTGGATCTGGTCGAGCAGGCGCGTTATGCCACGCTCGGCGAGAT
This sequence comes from Thiocapsa bogorovii, assembly GCF_021228795.1. Classification (NCBI taxonomy): domain Bacteria; kingdom Pseudomonadati; phylum Pseudomonadota; class Gammaproteobacteria; order Chromatiales; family Chromatiaceae; genus Thiocapsa; species Thiocapsa bogorovii. Next base: position 2,717,444 of record NZ_CP089309.1, on the reverse strand, counting down.
GGCGGCCGGGATTGCCCATGAGCTCAACAATCCGGTCGCGGCTATGCTGCGCGCGACCACCTATGTCGGCGAGGATCTGGAGCGCGTGCTGGCGAGCCATCCGCAGGGCCGGCTGGCCAGCGAGATCTTCACGGCCGAGCGCGACCGCGCCCCGCGGACCACGCGTGAAGAGCGCGCGGCGCGTCGACGACTCGAAGCGGTCCTCGGCGATGTCGCTCTCGCCCAACGGTTATTCGATGCCGGGATCGAGGATCCCGACCGGGCGAGCGCGCTCGCCGCCGATCCGCCGAGCCTGGATCTGGCCGAGGCGGTCGCCGGAATCGGCTCTGCGGTGCGCAACCTCGAGGTCGCCTCGCGAAGGATGTGCGAGCTGGTGACGAGCCTTCGCGCCTACGCCCGGCCCAAGGGCGAGCCGGTCTCCGGGGTCGATCTGCATGCGGGTCTCGAAGACACGCTGCGTCTCATGGCGTACCGCCTGCGCGATGTCGAGATCGAGCGTCGCTATGGCGATTTGCCTCCGCTGCGTTGCCACCCCGGCGAGCTTGAGCAGCTTTGGACCAACCTCCTGGTCAATGCGCGCGACGCACTCGGAGACGGCTCCAAAGATCATGGGCGCATTACGTTGATCACGGATGCACCCGACGCGACGCGTGTGCGTGTGCAGATACTGGACAAAGGGCGCGGGATCGATCCGGAAATCCTGCCGCGTGTCTTCGAGCCGCGCTTTACCACCAAGCAGGGTGCCGTGCGCTACGGGCTCGGGCTCGGGCTCGCCATCGCGCGGCGGATCGTGGATGCTCACGGCGGGTCGATCGAGTTGCGCTCACGCCCCGGCTGCACGCGAGTGACCGTGATGCTGCCGGTGGCCGGCCCGCCGGACGACGAGGACATCGAGACATGAAACTAGCACTCTTGATTCTGGAGGATGAGCGCCCGGTCCGCGAGGCGCTCAGACGCGACCTTTCCACGTTTGCGCGTCATGTCCGCATCGAGGAGGCCGAGGACGTGCCGACCGCGCTGGAGGTGATCGAGGAGATCGACGCGGCCGGCGATCGGCTCGCACTCGTGATGGCCGACCATCGTTTACCCGGAACCACCGGTGTCGATTTTCTGATCGGCCTCGCAGCCGACGCTCGGGCCGTCGCCACACGCAAGGTCCTGGTGACGGGCCAGGCCGATCAAGACGACACCATCCGCGCCATCAACGAGGCCGGTCTCGATCGCTACGTCGCCAAGCCCTGGCAGGCGGATGCCTTGCGCAACCTCGTCCGGGACCAACTCACCGAATTCGTCCTCGCTGCGGGTGTGGATCCCTTGCCGCACCTCGCCGTCCTGGATACCGAGCGGGCACTCCCGATCGTGGGTGAGCGAGGGGACCTGTGAGCCGACCTCCAGCGGATGCGCCTCGGCATCCGGCCCTCCGGGGTCTTGAGGAGGTTTCGTCGACGCAAGATGCCGTCTACCGCTTGAACAGGTTCTCGAGATTAAATCCCATAAATGTTCAGGGTGAAAAGACTTCGCAAACGGCCTCTGAAGAATCTTTTTCGAATTTCAAACTATTGTTTTTAAGATGGATTATTCATCATCAGTGCGGGCGATGAACATCATCGGAACATACGATCTTGATTTTGACCGCATCTGTCTTGCCGAATCCACGATCCTCTCCTAGAGTCTGGTGAACTTTTGTCGCGGTGCACGCTCCAAAACCCCGCCGAAAGTGCTGGCAAAATCCCGAGCGTACTGCTAGGATATTTTCCAAGGTAACAAACTCAGGTATTGGATCATGGCCAAAGACTTCGCTCTCATGCCGACGGGTACCATCGACTCTTACATTAGCGGCGCCTACCAGATTCCGGTCCTGACCCCGGAAGAAGAAAAGTCGCTCGCCATCCAACTGCGCGACCATGGCGACATGGAAGCGGCGAAAAGGCTGGTCACGTCGCATCTTCGTTTCGTCATCCGAATCGCACGGGGTTATCTCGGCTACGGGTTGCCGCTCCCGGATCTGATCCAGGAAGGTACTGTAGGCTTGATGAAAGCGGTTCGTCGCTTCGAGCCCGACATGGGCGTGCGTCTCGTCTCCTTCGCCGTCCATTGGATTCGGGCGGAGATCCACGAGTACATCCTGCGGAACTGGCGGATCGTGAAGGTTGCGACGACCAAGGCCCAGCGAAAGCTGTTCTTCAACCTGCGCAGTGCGAAGAAGCGCCTGGGCTGGTTTACGAAGGCGGAGGTCGAGGCAGTTGCGGCCGATCTGGGCGTGAAGCCCGAGACCGTCCTGCAGATGGAATCGCGTTTGGCCAATCAGGATCTGTCGTTCGACGGCCTGGAAGACGACGACGACGATTCGCCCTCCGCGCCCTCGACCTACTTGCCGGATCTGCGGATGGAGCCCGGCAAGATCCTCGAGCGCCAAGACACCGAGCGTGATCAGCACGATCGGCTCTATGCGGCTCTCAAGGGGCTCGACGAGCGCAGCAAGACGATCCTGCGCGAGCGCTGGCTCTCCGAGAAAAAGCAGACCCTGCATGAGCTCGCCGAGCAGTTTGGCGTGTCGGCAGAGCGCATTCGCCAGATCGAGAAGAATGCGATGAAGAAGCTGAGGCTCCAGCTCGAGGTGTAACGCGGTGGGGACGCGGCGGGAGGCGACCGGCGCCTCTCGAATCCGCTCTCGCCGTGGTCACCGGGACTCCCTTACCGGCTTCCTCGTTCCCCGCACACCGAAACCAAGACGGCGGTGACCTCAACGGTAACCGCCGTCTTTTTTGTTTGGCCCTTCCGATGATGACTGCACCCGACATCTTCTCCCACCGCAAGCATTGGGCCCACAAGCTGGGGACCGCCCCGGAGCTGCCCATGTCGCGCGCCGAGATGGATCTGCTCGGTTGGGACAGCTGCGATATCGTGATCCTGACCGGGGATGCCTACGTCGATCACCCCTCGTTCGGAATGGCGATCATCGGTCGACTGCTCGAGGCGCAGGGCTTTCGTGTCGGCATCATTGCCCAGCCGGACTGGACCTCGGTCGAGGATTTCCGACGCCTTGGACAGCCGAACCTGTTTTTCGGGATCACTGCCGGGAATATGGACTCGATGGTGAACCGCTACACCTCCGATCGGCGACTGCGCTCGGACGATGCCTATACGCCGGACGGTGCCGCGGGCCGCCGCCCCGACCGCTCGGTGACCGTCTATGCGCAGCGCGCGCGCGAGGCCTTCAAGGGCGTGCCCATCGTGATCGGGGGCATCGAGGCGAGCCTGCGGCGGATCGCCCACTATGATCATTGGTCCGAGCAGGTTCGCCGCTCCGTCCTAGTGGACGCCAAGGCCGATCTCCTGATCTACGGGAACGCCGAGCGTGCACTGGTTGAGCTGTCGCACCGACTGGCGCGCGGCGAGGCGATCGCGGAGATCCGCGATCTGCGCGGGACCGCCTTCATGACACGCGGCCGGCCGGAGGGGTGGGCGGAGATTGATTCGAGCGGGCTCGATCGACCGGGCCGTGTGGATCCGCATCCCGATCCGTACGCGGTCGCCCCGAAGGATGCCGACGCGACCGCATCAGCGGCGACCCCCGACGGGGCTCGGGTCATCCGGTTTCAGCCGCGTCCGCAACGCATGGATCGCACCCGCACGGTGGTGCGCCTGCCATCGTTCGCGCAGGTCCGCGCCGACCCGGTGCTCTACGCCCATGCCTCACGGGTCTTTCATCTGGAGACCAATCCGGGGAACGCCCGCGCGCTGGTGCAGGCCCACGGCGATCGCGATGTCTGGCTCAATCCGCCGCCGATCCCGCTGAGCACCGCCGAGCTTGATCGGGTCTACGAGCTGCCCTACAGCCGCCGCCCGCATTCGAGCTACGGGGACGCGCGGATCCCGGCTTGGGAGATGATCCGCTTTTCGGTCAACATCATGCGCGGCTGTTTCGGCGGCTGTACCTTCTGCTCGATCACGGAGCACGAGGGCCGCATCATCCAGAGTCGCTCGGAGGAGTCCATCCTGCGCGAACTCGAGGAGATCCGTGACCGCACCCCCGGCTTCACGGGCACCATCTCGGACCTCGGCGGACCCACCGCCAACATGTATCGACTCGCCTGCAAGGATCCGCGTATCGAGTCCTCCTGTCGGCGTCCGTCATGCGTCTACCCGGATGTCTGTCCGAATCTCAATACCGATCACGCCCCGCTGATCCGGCTTTATCGCCGTGCGCGTGCCATTCCCGGCATCAAGCGGGTGCTGATCGCCTCCGGGCTGCGCTACGACCTGGCGGTGCGCTCGCCGGAGTACATCCGCGAGCTGGCGACCCATCATGTCGGCGGCTATCTCAAGATCGCTCCCGAGCATACGGAGGCCGGACCGCTCAGCAAGATGATGAAACCCGGTATCGGGACCTATGATCGATTCAAGGAGCTGTTCGATCGCTATTCGCGCGAGGCCGGCAAGGAGCAGTATCTCATTCCCTATTTCATCGCCGCCCATCCGGGTACCAGCGACGAAGATATGCTGAATCTCGCGCTCTGGCTCAAGCTCAACGGGTTCCGCCCCGACCAGGTCCAAGGCTTCCTGCCCACCCCGATGGCGACCGCCTCGGCCATGTATTACTCGGGTCGCAATCCGTTGAAAAAGGTGACGCGTGATTCGGAGCGGGTCCCCGTGGTGCGTAAGCAGCGCCAGCGGCGTTTGCACAAGGCATTCCTGCGCTACCACGATCCGGAGAACTGGCCGCTGTTGCGCGAAGCCCTGAAGGAGATGGGCCGTTCCGAGCTCATCGGCAACGGCAAGCGTCACCTCGTACCGGCCTTCCAACCCGCCGGTACGGGCCTGTCTCCGGAAGGTCGCCGTCGCCCCGTTCGATCGGCCGTGCGAAATCGCCGCTAAACCGCGTCCAGAGCGACATGCGTCGTTTTCATTGTTCGTTTGGCTTCGGAGATATCCTGGATCCCGGTGATACGCGGTTCAGAATTTAAGATTTTTTAATACTTTAAACCGCGCCGGCTCCGAGAATTGTCGGAGCCGGCGCGGCCAAGCCAGTCCAACAAACGGCGCATACCGCACCGGGCGCGGTTTAGACGTAAAAGATATCGCGATAGGCCGTATAAATCGCGATGGTCAGGACGGGCACGACAACCAGGAGCCCGAGCATCAGGGGCAGGGAGCCGAGGATCACCAGCACCATGGCGGCCAGCCCGTAGATCAGGAAGGGCAGGACATTCTTCAGGCAGCCGGACAGGCTGAGTCCAAACGCCTTGAGCACCGGAACTTGGTCGAGCGCAACCAGGCTCGGGGCGAAGAACATGGCCATTGCGAGCGGGATACCGAGCAGCATCGCCGCCAGCACCGGAAGGAGGATCATCGGGTTGGCGAAGACGATGTCGATGTCGTTCGGGTCCATCGTCGACAGATCCACGGCGCTTCCCATGGCGGCGAAGACCGCGGCGAACAGCGCTCCGGCGACAATCACGATGCCGAGTGCCAGCAGTAGGTAGACGACACCCACCAAGGCGAGCGGCCCCGGATTCTCCGAGACACCCGCAAAGAGGTGACTGATTGCGAAGCGGCCCTCCCGGTATTGGCGGTGTGCTCCGATGATGAGTCCGGCACTGAGCATCGGTGTCAGGATGGTGACCGCCAAACTGCCGACGAAGGGCACGATGCTGACCAGGATCAGGATGATGTAGAACAACACCAGCGCGCCGATCCATGCCCAGGGTTGTGACTTGAACAGCTGCCATGCCTCGGTGATCCACAGCCAACCGTGCCCGGCGGGCCTTGATTGCGGTGCCTGCAGCGCGTCTTCCTCACTCTCGTTGAGAGGCGGCGTCAAATCGGCTTGCGGCGGTGCATAGGGGTTGTCGACACGGCTCGGTGGGCTCATCCCGCGGTTGGCAAGGTAGCGCTCCACCACCACTCCGCAGGCCTGACAAACGCCCGTGAGCTTCGACACGGCCTCGGCGCCACACTTCGGGCAGCGTGTCGGACTACCTTCGGGTCCGCTGTCGGGCTCGCTCCCGGGGCGAACGCCGCCGGTCTGTCGCCCGTCGCCCTGGCGTCGTCCGTCGTCGTACCGAGACGAGGCTTCGACGCCGCGACGTTTAGTCGCCGGCGGCTCGATGATCCCCTCCGGTCGACTGCCGGCGGGTCCCGGTGCGGTGTTCATCGAGGATTCGGGCTCGATGGTCACCTTCAGTCCGATGGTGCTCAGGGCGTCCCGATAGCGCTGCGCGTCGCCGGTCGTCAAGCCGTGCTTCAGCGCTCGACCGGAGCCGCCGAGGATCAGATCCCGAGCGGTTTCCTCCGTGAGCTTGAACTTGGCCGCCAGCCGCGGCACCACGTCCTGCAATGCATGGCCTGGCATGAGTTCGCCGGCGTAGAGGATCCGATAGCGTCCTTCCATCGTGGTTCTCCTGAATGGCAGAAATAGGGGGCGGTTCGGCCAACCCTTCCCGAACAAAGCGCGCCGGGGGCACAACGCAGTGTGCGCGTGTTGCTCGGCTAGGCGGTCAGGCGTCTCAGCCAGGCGAGGATGCCCGGTTCCGCCGCCCAGACGTCGCGCATCGCCTCGCGGTACATCCAGGCCTGGTCGTCGCCGCCGGGGAGGGTGTCCGGCGGGGCAAAGCGCGGGCGCTTGATGCGTTTTCGGGTCAAATACTGTGGGATTCTCGGCAAGCGGTTGACGGCAGTGGTCAGCACCAGGCGCGCCCTGTCCTGCCGCCCGAGACGGTAGAGGGCCAGAACCTCGCCGTAGGCGAGATCCGCCAGCCCATCGTTGGGAAAGCGACGGGCCAGCGCCAACGCCAGCTCGTCTTGGCCGTCGCGCAGATAATAATTCATCAGCTCCGCGCGCACGCCGTGGTTGTCCCGCGGGTTGAGGCGCAGCAGGGTTTCTAGCGTGCGCGCCGCACCGTTAGGCTCGTCTTCGTCGATCTGGCACAGATACTGTCGGAAGAGCAGTCGCAACGCAGGGCGATTCGGCGGGGCGGACCAGGGAATGTGTTGCGGGGCATCCTCGGGGAGAACTTGCTCCAGAATGCCGCGAGCGCGCTCGAGGAGGGGACGCAACAGCAGGTGGGAGATCCACGGCAGCGTGCTCTCGGGGTGCAGGTACAGCGCGGTCGCGAGATCGTCCAGGACATCCAGGCTGTCCGCGAGCGCGGGGTTGGCCAACAGGTGGTCGAGCCAGTCGGGCGTCGCCCAGAGGTCGACGTCCTCCGCGGGTACGAGTCGGGTCGAATCGGGTTTGGCCGTCGGAAAGACCGACCTCCACTGCGTTTCGAGCCGGCGCACTGCCGGCGGAGCGCTCAGTCGCGCGGGGCTGGGCGCATACCGCGAGAGGCCGAGGACCGCGTCATCGTCGGCCCCGTCCGGCATGGGGGCATCGAGGTCGTCGAACAGCGCGAGTTGACCAGGCAGCCAACCGGGAGCGTAGGTGTTCAGCGGCTCCAAGCAATAGGCGGGCATCGGACGGGCTTCAATCAGGGAGATCCAATCGAGGAGGTCGAGCAGAACCGGGTCGAGGGCATCCGAATGGCTGTCCACGAGCGCTTCCTGCGGGTCCTCGACGGCACGTGCGAGGAAGTCCAAGATACCGGGATGCGTGAACCCGATCTGACGGAACCGAAAGAGCCAGAAGCGGGCGCGTTCGCGAGCGATCCAATCCTTGTGCTGAGCCGCGAGCAGCGTGATTTCGAGGATCGCCGTACCCGGATTGTCCGGGTCGCTTCGCAATGCGGCTGTGAAGGCTGCGCCGGCTTCGGCGAAATCGCCGTTGTCGATCGCCATGGTACAACGCCGCTGCCAGGCCGCAGCCCGCAAGGATCGGCTAGCCTCGTCGCAGATCCGCTCGAGGAACGCCTCTTTCTTGCGCCGATGACCGAGTCGATCGTAGGCATCGCACAGGATGTCGATCGACGGCTCGAACTCCCCGTCGAGGTCTTCCAGCGAGCCAGCAAAGAGGGGTTCCAAGAGAGCCGCCGCGCGCTTCGGCCGATCCTCCGTCAGCCACCGATCGGCGATGCGGGCAAGCAGTGGCTCGGGTACTGCGTGCAGGTCCAACGCCTCGCGCAGACCCTGCTCGGACAGCTCGTCGAGCAGGATCTCCCAGACCAGATCGCTCGAGAGTTCCGGCACTTCGTTGAGGGCGCCGCAGCACTCGCCGTAAGGGCTTCCCGAGCCACATGAGCAGGGTTCCTCGGGGGGGTGAGGCGTCATCAATCGGGTCTGGAAGGCGTAGGCCGGCTGCGGGGTCGCGTTCCAGATCGCGGTTCCGAGGAGATTGGCGAGGCGTCGCCGCTCCACCTCGTCGAACTCTGCCCCGGACAACCCGAGCAGCTCGGGGAGATGACCGCGGGCCCAGTCCAGGAAGCTGTCCGGATCCGGTGCAAGCAGGATTTGTCGCACTGAACGCTGAATCAGCTCCTCGAAGCGTTCGGTATCGGCCATGTCGTGGTCCAGCATCGCGATCTCCTCCGTCGGATGGAGGCCGTTTGGGGATGCGCCCGCCGGCGCTGAATCTGTCGCGCGGCGGATCCTGCATCATTTGATTGTAAACCCTCCCGGGCCGGCTGTGTCGATGACCTGCAACAGGTGAATGCGCAAACGGCAGGGCGTGCAATGCGGCGAAAAATCCGCGAGTGCTCGGTATAGTTGCGGCATGTTCGCTCTCGATCACCCTCATGACTGAGCAGAAGGTCAGAATCTTTGTCTCCTCGCCGTCCGATCTGGAGCATGAGCGTGCCCTGGTCAAGGACGTGATCGAGGTGTTGGCACAGGAGTATCTGCCCTACTTCAGCCTCCAGGCCATCCTATGGGAGGAGGAGGCGCTGACCGCCGCGCAGAGTTTTCAGGCGGGCCTCCTACGTCCGTCGGAATGCGAGATCGTGCTCGTCATGCTCTGGACGCGGCTCGGCACGCCGCTCGCGGATGACCCTTACGAGGGTATGACCGGGACCGAGTGGGAGTTCGTCGATGCCGTGCAGGCGTCGGCCCGCACGGGTACCCCCGAGGTCTTGGTCTACAAAAAGACCGCGCCGCGCATGGTGGACGTCAACAATGCCGAGGTGACCCGCGAGGCGCTTGCCGATCGGCATCGACTCGAAGAGTTCTTCCGCACCCACTTCTTCAACCCTGACGGCAGCTTCAGCCGGGCCTTCAGACAGTTCGCCAACGACCGCAGCTTCCGCGAGCTGCTCGAGGCGCAACTGCGCAAGCTCCTGAACCGACGCATCAGCGCGGAGCGACGCTTGGCCTCCGATACGGGCGACTGGCGGGGGAGCCCCTTCCGTGCCGGCGCCGCGTTCGAGCTGGTCGACGACCGCGTCTTTACCGGCCGCGAGACCGAGACACGCGAGCTGGTGACGCGCCTCGAGGCGCTGCAAGGCCCCGGGCGCGGCCTGCTCCTGTTGAGCGGTCCGAGCGGTGTGGGCAAGAGCTCACTGATCCGCGCCGGGTTGCTGCCGCGTTTGATCCGGCCTTTTCTCTTCCAGGGCATTGCCGGGTGTCGCTGGGGTTTCGTGGATCTGGAGGATCGCGACCCGATCGAGGCCCTGGCCAGTGCCCTCGCAGGGCCCGGTCTGTTGGGACCGGCGCTGGATACCTTCGGCCTCGATGTCCCTCGCTTGACGCGGTTGCTGGTGAGCGAGCCCGAAGTGGCCGCCGATCAACTCTTGGCCGCGCTCGCGCAGTTGGCCGACGATCCGACAATCAGAGGCGACGCCTCGAACGGGCGTCTACAGCTCGCGGTCATCGTCGATCCGCTCGATCGCCTCCTGACCGACGCGATGCGGACCGCTCCTCAAGCCCGGTCCTTCGTCAAGGCCTTGGCCCTGCTCGCCGCCCGAGACGGCGTCTGGGTCATCTCCTCGCTGCGCAGCGACTACCTGCGCCACCTCGGTGAGATGCCCGAGTTCGCGTTGCTCCTTGACGAGCAGAGTTGGTTCCGCCTGGAGCCGCCGCCCGCGGCGCGGATCAGACAGGTCATCGAGATCCCCGCGCGGGTCGCCGGCATCGAATACGAGGGGATGGCCGGCGGCGGGCGCGGCCTGGTCGAGGCGTTGGAGTCGGAGGCGAGCCTGCTCGAGCACTGGCCGGCCGTCCTCGAACCGGCCCTGGATGAACTTTACCGCCGCGCGCGCGACGGTTCCGGCGATGCCGAATCCAACCGGAATCGGCCCCTGACCCTTGCCGATTATCGCCGGGTCGGCGGACTCTCCGGCTCCTTGCTGCGCCGCGCGGAGTCCCTCTGGGAGGCTTTGGATCCCGAGGTCAGGGACGCGCTGCCGGTGCTCTGCCGTGGCCTGATCGCCCTCGAGGGCGGAGGCGCGTCGGTGCTCGGCGCGCGCCGTGGCGACCTGCGCACCCTGACCCGCCGGCCGGCGGTTGCCAAGCTCGTCGAGTCACTCATCCAAGCTCGCTTGCTGGTCGCCGAGGGTGTGGCGGATCCCTCGGCGCGGCTCGGCTGCAAGCCGGAGACGCCGCGCCTTATGGACGATCTGCGGCGCATCATGATCCAGACCGGCGAGGAATGGCGCGAGCGGTTGCGTAGCAGGCGGGCCACCGTCGGGCGCGATGCGTCGGTGGAGTCGGACGGGGGTCTCGAGGTCGCACCGGATCCAGCCATCATGGCCCCCGACGTGGAGCGCGCCGAGGATGCCGACGCCTTGCAGGTCATGCAATGGGAGGACTACCGTGGGCTCGCAAGCTTCATCCATCCGGCCTTGTTCGAGCGGTGGTCACCGATCCGCGACTGGGTCGCGGACCCGGGCAACCGCCGCGATCTCGTCCTGCGCTACCAGATCTCACGCCAGGCGCGTCTGTGGAGGCGGACCGACTGCAATCGCGAATATCTGCTCGGAGAGGCCGGCTATGCCGCGGCGCGGCGTTTCGCGGATGCCTACGGCGAGGAGCTCGAACCCCTGGAGCTCGAGTTTCTCGAGCACTCCCATCAACACTTGGTGCTGCAGCGACGGCGCAACCGGTGGGCTCGTATTCTCGGTCTGACCCTGGCTGCTCTCTTGGTCCTCGCGACCGGGGCGGCCTTCTGGGCTTGGAACGCGTCGCGCGAGGCGACCCTGAACCTTCAACGCAGCCTGCTCAAGGCAGCCGATCTCGCCGTACGGCAAGGCAACACGCCCGAGGCGGTGCGACTCGCCCTCAACGCCGGTCCCTATCTTCCCGAAGCGGCGACCGACACACTGAGTCGCGCCTTCACGACGAACCGCATGATCGCGATGGTCCAGTCCGAGGGGACGGCGGAAGACCAGCCCTTGCCTCCGGCGTTCCGCGACGACGGCGAGCGTCTGGTCACTCAATCGCGAGGCGAAGGTGTGCAGCTTTGGGCGCTGCGGGGGCAGAGCTACCAACCGGAGGCGCGCCTGTCGGGCCCGGAGATCCCGATCCATTCGGTCCGCTTCGTCGGCATCGGCGAGCCGCAGACCATCCTGGGAATCGGCGAGGGCGGGGTCTGGCGGCTCCCGGCCGAGCCCGGTCGGCCCCCCGACTGGACCTGCGGCGCGCGCCCGGACAGTCCGATCGCGCTGGACCGAGACGGCCGCTTTCTGGCCCTGTCCCACGGTGCGCCGCAGGACCGTTATGCCGTCTGCCTCTTGGACCTCGAGCGTCCCGGGGCAGCGCTTTGGGACGTGCCTGTACACGCGAGCGAGGTACGCAGTATCGCCTTCGCACCGGACGGCGAGCTGCTTGTCACCGCCTCGCGCGACGGCACCGCGCGGGTGCTGGAGACGCGTGCGGGCGGCGAGCGGGTGGTCCTGCCGACCGACGGCTCGCTCGGCCGGCCGGCCAACGATGCCCGTTTCGACCCGGCGGGGCGGCGGATCGCCGTGGCCTCCGCCGACGAGCGGATCCGCGTCTACGATCTCGACGGCCGCGAGCTCGCCGAACTCGGCGTGGTCGAGCGCGACGGCCGGCGCATTCGCATCCACAAGTCCGCGGTGCGCGAGGCGGTGTTCTCGCCGGGAGGCCAGTATTTGATCGCCGGGGACGATGCAGGGCAGGTCGTGCGCTGGGACCTCGAGAGCCGCAACGCCGAGGTCCTCGGGCATCACGGACTGAGTGTGGAGCATGTGCGTGTCTCGCCGGGTATGGACGACGAGGATCGCGAGCCGTTGGTCCTCAGCGCCTCGCTCGATAAGACCGCGCGCCTGTGGGGACTGCTCTCCGGAAAGGAGGTGGCGGTCTTCAGTCACGACGCCGCGGTGACGGATGCGCGTTTCAGTGCCGATGGCCTGCGGGTCTTGAGCTATTCGGATCCGGACGGCTCGGCGCGACTCTGGTCGGTCAAGCCGACCGAGACCTTGGCCTTTCATCTCCCGAGCGCCGATCATGTCTGGCATCTGGCGATGGCCGAGACGCCTGCCGCGCCGGGCGCCGCGACCGCTGAGACGCCGTCGGTCATGCTGGCTACCGCGGCCTTCGACGGAAGGGTCGAAGTCTGGCAGTACGAACGTCGTGACGATGCACCCCCGCCGGTGCGAATCTGGACCCTGACGGGGCATCAGGGGCGGGTACGGCGGGTCGACTTCTCGCCCTCGGCGGACCGGCTGGCCAGCGCGGGTCACGACGGTACCGCCTGGGTCTGGGACCTGGAGACAGGCGGTGGCTGCCGCCTCGTGGTCGCCGCCGATGGTGCACCCTGCAGCCCGGATGGCGGGCGCACCTGTCCGAACGTCCACCAGGCCCTGTTCGCCCCCGACGGGCGGTGGCTTCTGACGACATCGAGCTATCTCGCCGAGCCGGTGCGCTTCTGGAATCCGCAGACCTGCGCTCGACTGGACGGTGCGCCCGGCTGGGGCGAGGGCGGAAGCGGGGTGCAGGCCGCAGCGGTCTCCGCGGGGTTGGATGGAGCGACACTGGTCGCGACCGGAGACGACGATGGCGGTGTCAGGGTCATGCGGATGGATGGCTCCGGTGGCTGGACGCCGGTGTGCGCCGCACAATGGCATACGGACACGGTTACGGACGCGGCCTTTTCCCCGGACGGCAAGTGGCTGGTCACGTCGAGCGAGGACGGCAGCGCCGCCCTCGTGGCGCTGAACCAAGACGGCTGCGCGTCACCCCGCTTGATGGAGCCCCAAGCCGGCATCCTCTACAGCGTCGCCTTCGCGCCGGATAGTCAGGCGCTGGTCACCGCGTCATTGGACGCAAAGGCACAGGTCTGGGCCCTCGACGGCTCCCTGCTCGCTGAGCTCGTCGGGCACAAGGATCGGATCTACGCCGCCAAGTTCAGTCCGGACGGGCGCTGGATCCTGACCGCCTCGCGTGACGGCGCGGTGCGTATTTGGATGCGCCCTCGGGATCCGAGCCCGCTTCCGGAGGGATCCTTTCTGACCCTCGGCGGCGAACTCGGCGGTGTTGCCTATGCCGACTTCAGCCCCGACGGCCATACCATCGGCGCCGCATACTGGGAAAACGCCACACTGCTCTGGCGTCTCTGGACCGAAGAGACGCTGCCGGACCGCCGCCTCGAGGCGATCTGGGGTCGGGACCGCGCGCGTCTTGCCCTGATCCGCGAGGCCGCGCGTTTCAAGGCGGAGAACCGGCTCGGCCGGCGCGAGCGCGACATCTCGGATGCGTCACCTCGGGTCGAGTAGACTTGCCGCCTGCCGCCTGCCGCCTGCCGCCTGCCGCCTGCCGCCCGGGGATCGGCCGCGGTTGCCGTATCGAAGACTCGCCAATTTCCTCGCCGGCGAGCTGCTCCTGCCGGCCTCGCTTGCGTTGTCGTCATCGTCATCGTCATCGTCATCGTGGTCGTATCGATAGGCGATTACGACAACGAATGGTCTCGACACATCTGCCTCGCTGCTCTAGCCTCTCGGGCGCGCACGCACCAGTCCGCTTTAGCGAACGAGGATTCACCATGAGCCGTAACCCCGTCCTGCCCTGTCTGCTCGGCGCCGTACTCGCCACCTGCGCGACCCAAGCCGCCGCCTTCAAATGCATGCCCCTTTACGGCAATTGGTGCGGGGTCGGGTATCCGGTCGCCGGGTTTCCTCCGCCGGTCGATGCCTTCGATGCGGCCTGCATGCGCCACGACCTCTGCACGGCCGGTCCCGGCCCGAGTCAGGCCTGCGATGTCGCCTTCGTCGGCGAGCTTCATGCCGTTGCCGCACAAGTCGGCTATCTCCCGCGACCGCTCCAATGGGCGGAGTATGTGATCCGCGTCAAGTCGGGAGGCCCCTGGGGCGGCATGCCGATGCCGTCACCCTTCGATGCCTTGGGCTTGATGTCGAGCGTCGCCGCGCCCTGTTGGTAGGCATCGATCGACTAGGGCCCCACCGGCGGCGGATCTCCGCAGAGCGTTCCGTTGATCAAGCACTGCGGCGTGATCCCCGCGTCGATCTGTGCTTGATTGATTTCGGAAATCTCCTGCTCGGTGATGGTGTTCGCCTCGCAGCCGCAGATTTGGCTTGCGCAGCAACTGCATTCGGCGATCGCTTCGACAGCGAGGATCGCGTCGAGATTGCAGACCGATGGATTCAACCCGGAGCAGGCTTGGCCCACGAGGCCAAGATCGTTGCACTCCGCCGTGCAGAGCGCCGCGTCGCACACGAAGCCGACCTGGACGTCTTCACCGCGCGTGCATTGCGTGTATTCCTGGCAGGCCTTCGTGCACAGCGCGCTTCCGGTCAACTTCGGGTAGTCATTCGGCTGAGGTGGCGACTCCAACAAGGGGCAGGCGACATCGGGGTTCGGGTCGTCCGGAATGCACCGGTCCGGCGTCGGAACGGTGGCGTCCGATTCGCTGTCCGCGGTGGCACCGACGTCGCGGCGCGGGAGCTTGTAGGCGGCGGACCAGACATTCTTCCTCCCGAGGAAGCACTGGCTCTTGTCGTCCAGAGTCTGGCCGACCTGGTAAGGTCCCTTAAAGTTGGGGCAGTGACAGGTCACGGTGCCCGAATCCCCGTCGTCGCGATAACAGGGCGCCGTCATGCATCCGGCGTAGACCGATTCGGGGCATCTCGTGCTCCCGATGTTGTTCTCCCCCGCACAGGCGAAGCTGAAGGTGGAGATCAGGTCCGCGCCGGGAAACAGATGATTGGAGTTGATGGTGTTGCAGACAGGGGCCTGATTCTTGTTCGGGCAGTTCTCACCCGTTTGTCCGCAATAGGCGATCGTTTGCTGATACGTCTCGACGTCGAGGATGGCGTTGATGTCGACGTAATAGACTCCGTAGGGAATCTCGATGCACTTGCACTCGGAGATCGGGTCATTGAGCAAGGTATTGGTGGTGCAGGGTAGCGTGCCGTCGGGTCCGGAGTAGTAGCAGAGCGCGAAAGGACCACCCTCGCAGGGTAGGAAATTCGTTCTCGGGTCGACCAGGATGTCGGCGTATGCCGGGCTTTCCGAGTCGGGCAGGGCCGTCATCATCGTATTGAATTCGAATGGCAGCCCGCGGCGCAACGTCTCCGTGATCACCTCCCTGGTGAAGACGCGCGACGTCCGTTCCGGATTGTTCTGAAAACCGATCAGGGAAAACTGAGGCTGGCTGGATGCCGCCGGCGTGACCGGGTCGGCGCCGGTCTGGCCACAGAGGCCTAATAAGATGATTGCCGCCGCGAAAGCGGCCGTCTTTAGTGTCCGAATCGAAAGCCTTGCGTATTGCGGATTGTGCATTGTTGTCCTCGGGCCCTGCCGTCGAGCGGCAGAGCAGGCTTTATCGAGGTGTCGTCCACCCAACGTTCTCCTTTTTTGCCTCGACCTCGAACCTAGCATGGAAGGGCGACGGGAAAAAGCGCCGCTGATGACCCGCAACTCATTCGATCGTCTCAATGCTGCGATGTGGGGGCCGAATGGGTCGTGCGATGCGCGATCGCGAGGTCTTTCGCGGCCTCGAATTCGGCATCGGTCATTTGGCTGCCGATAATGTTGCGTAATTGATCGGCATCCGTGTCGCCTTGCGCGATGGCCAGAGACAACCAAAAATGGGCACGGGCGAGATCGATCTCGACCCCGCGGCCCTCGGCATAGATCAGCCCCATTGCATACTGGGCGTCCATTTCCCCGCGCTCGGCGGCATCGCGAATACGGGCCACCTTCGACGGGTCGTTACGCAGCAGGATCAGATCCTTGAGATAGTTGTTGTCGGCCATGCTGTCGACTCGGATTCGTGGGTGCTGGATCCGAACGAGTATAGAGCAACCTCCCGGTCCTCGCGTCCGGCCCCGGGCACGCCGAGCTCGGCTTCGCCCGGCGCCGGTCTGCAGGCGGCGCGGAGGTTCGACGCATCGGATTTGGCCGAGGCTCGATCCGAGCTGATACCATTAGGCTGCGGACACGGATGTTCCGAACGCCATCCATCCAGTCACGACGACACCGACGGTGAGTCTCCATGCCCCTGATCAAACCTTTCGCGGCGCTCCGGCCGGCCCTCGCGCATGCCGCGGACGTGGCCGCCCCGCCCTATGACGTAATGAGTGCTGCGGAGGCACGTCGGATGGTCGAGGGACGTCCTTGGAGCTTTCTGCATATCTCACGACCCGAGGTCGATCTGCCCGAGGGTATCGATCCCCACAGCCCGCCCGTCTATGCCAAGGCGCGCGAGAATCTCGATCGGATGCTGGACGCCGGTGTATTGGTGCGCGACGCGGCGCCCGGCTACTACCTCTATCGCCTGACGATGGGCACGCACCGCCAGACCGGTCTGGTGGCCGCCGCCTCGATCGAGGCCTACGATCGGGATCGGATCAAGCGCCATGAGTTTACGCGCCCCGTGAAGGAGGACGACCGGGTGCGCCAGATCGATGCACTGAACGCTCAGACCGGGCCGGTGTTGCTCGCGTGTCGGGCACGACCGGATATCGATGCCCTGCTCGCCGGTCTTGTCGCGGGTCCGGCCAAGACGGACGTCATCGCGCCCGACGGGATTCGACACGAGTTTTGGCCGATCATGGACGAGAGCACGATCGGCGCGCTGACCGCGGCCTTCGAACGTCTTGACGCTCTCTATATCGCCGACGGCCACCACCGCTGTGCCGCGGCCTCGCGCGTCGCCGCCATGCGCCGTGCCGCGAATCCGGATCACACCGGGGCCGAGCCCTACAACTTCATGCTCGCCGTGATCTTCCCGCATGATCAGATGCGGATCCTGGACTACAACCGGGTGGTCAAAGACCTGCACGGCCACAGCGTCGAGTCCCTCATGCAGCGTCTCTCCGTCGCGTTCGAGATCGAGGGCGCCCCTGGGCCGGTCGGTCCCGAGCGTTCGGGCGCATTCGGGATGTACCTTGCCGGCCACTGGTATCGGCTGGTGCTCGATCCGGGCCGAATCCCGCACGACGACCCGGTTGGTCGGCTCGATGTCAGCCTGCTGCAGGACAACGTGATCGGCCCGATCCTCGGCATCCAGGACCCGCGGCGCGACGAGCGGATCGATTTCGTCGGCGGAATCCGTGGGCTGGAGGCGCTGTCGTCGCGGGTCGATTCGGGCGAGATGGCCGTTGCCTTCGCGCTCCATCCGACTCGGATGGAAGACCTCATGGCGGTCGCCGATGCCGGCGAGGTGATGCCGCCGAAGTCCACCTGGTTCGAGCCGAAGCTGGCCGATGGGCTGGCGAGCCATCTCCTGACGGATTGATCCCGCAAGGGCCCTCGGGGCACAAGGCCCGTACAGACGCGCCTCGGATCCTTCGGAGCGCCGGCGCGTCGAATCCTCCTCGAATACCAAGCCTGCGCGTTGGCGTCACGACCTCCGCGCGGTTGTGGTTGAAACCCCGGGATTTCGCGGTCAAACACTCAAGACGTACCGCAGCTACCGAGAGTCGCTCCACATTATGGTCAAACCCACCTACAACCTCCCCGAGTCGCATTCCGACGACGACGAGGCGATCCGTCACTGGCTCGACGGGTTGGCAAGCCATTATCCGACCGAGGAGCTCAAGCAGATCGCGGGTGCCTGCGCGGCCTTGACGCGCTGCCGAGGCGACCGGCGTATCGAGACCGGCGAGACCCATGTGCGTCACGTGCTCTCGACCGCGGACATCCTGGTGCGTCTGCGGATGGACTTCGAGACCCTCATCGCGGCCCTGCTCAACGGCTGTCTCGATCAGGGCGATCTCACCGAAGCGCAGCTCGAAGACCGCTTCGGTCCGGGCATTGCGCGGATGGTCGGCGATCTCTCGCGCATCGGCCAAATCGCCAACATCGACGCCATCATCGCCGCCAAGGATCAGGACGAGCACGAGGAGAACCTGCGCCGTCTGCTGCTCGGCATCGCCGAGGACGTGCGGGTCGTGCTCGTCGTGCTCGCCGAGCGCGTCCACCTGATGCGTGCCATCAAGGATCTGGAACCGGAGCGCCGCGCCAAGATCGCGCGCGATACCCAGCGCATCTACGCACCGCTCGCCAACCGTCTGGGCATCTGGCAGGTCAAGTGGGAGCTCGAAGATCTGAGCCTGCGCTACCTCAACCCCGAGGACTACAAGCGCATCGCCAAGCTCTTGGCAGAGCGCCGCGAGGAGCGCGAGCACTACATCGCGGCGGTCATCCAGACCCTGTACGACAAGTTCGGCGACGCCGGCATCAAAGCCGAGATCACCGGTCGCCCGAAACACATCTACAGCATCTGGCGCAAGATGCAGCGCAAGGAGGTCGAGATCGCCGAGATCTTCGATCTGCGTGCGGTGCGGATCCTGGTCGGGTCGGTCGCGGACTGCTACGCCGCGCTCGGGCTAGTGCACGGTCTTTGGAAGCATATCCCCAAGGAGTTCGACGACTACATCGCCACGCCCAAGGGCAACATGTATCGATCGCTGCATACGGCCGTCGTCGGGCCCGAGGACAAGCCGTTGGAGGTGCAGATTCGCACCCACGAGATGCACCAGCATGCCGAATTCGGTGTCGCTGCACATTGGGCCTACAAGGAGTCCAAGGGGCATGACGCCGAGTTCCAGCGCCGCGTCATCTGGATGCGCAACTGGCTTGAGCTCAAGAACGAAAGCGACGAGACCGGTGGCTTCCTCGAGCGCTTCAAGGCCGAGTTCGAGCCGATTCACATCTATGTGCTCACCCCGCAGTCGAAGGTGATCGAGCTGCCCAAGGGCTCCACGGCACTCGACTTCGCCTACGCCATCCACTCGGAGGTCGGCAACCGTTGCCGCGGAGCGCGCATCAACGGGCGGATCGTGCCGCTGAACTACGAGCTGCACAGCGGCGAGACTGTCGAGATCCTGACCCAAAAGAACGCCACGCCCAGCCGCGATTGGCTGAGTCCGCATCACGGCTATCTGACCACGGCGCGCGCCCGCAACCGGGTTCGCCAATGGTTCAAGCAGCTCGATCACGATCAGCATCTGCAAGGCGGACGCGCTACCCTGGAGCGCGAGCTGAGCCGACTGGGTATCGCGGAGAAGCCCAACCTGGAAGACCTCGCGACCCGCTTCAACTTCAAGCGCGGGGAGGATCTCCTGGCCGCGATCGGGCGCGGCGACCTCTCGGTCGGGCAGGTCGCCCGGCAGGTCGGGGAGCGCAAGACCGAAGAGGGCAAGGAGATCCAGCCCAAGCTGCGTCAGCCGCACAAGCCGCGATTGGATGGCGCCACCGATGTCGTGGTAGAGGGCGTCGACGACCTCATGACCCATCTCGCCCCCTGCTGCAAACCGGTCCCTTACGACCCCATCGTCGGCTTCGTCACCCGCGGGCGCGGGGTCACCATTCATCGCAAGGATTGCAGCAACCTACGCAATCTGCCGCCGGCGGAGGCCGAGCGCCTCATCGATGTGCGCTGGGCGGATCAACCGGCCGACGTCGGCTATTCGGTCGACGTGTTGGTGATCGCCGCGGATCGTAAGGGTCTGCTGCGCGATGTCTCCTCCGTGCTCTCCGACGACGAGGTGGACGTTCTCGGCGTCAACACCCATTCGGAGCGATCAACGGACACCGCCGCGATGCGTTTCACGCTAGAGGTCAAGAACATGGCGCATCTTGAGAAGATCCTGGCGAAGCTGCAACAGATCCCGGATGTCCTGGACGTGCGGCGGTCCTACTGAAATGCGGCGCGCAGAGATCGACGGGGCGATAGGGGCGCAGACGTACGCATCGCTCGTGACCATCGCCGAGGCGTTCGAGATACCTTCGCCAGTCGAGACGGTCGAGCCTTTCGGGCGCGGCCTGATCAACGATACCTTTCGCGTCGCGGCCGGCGGCGTGCGCTGCGTGCTCCAGCGGATCAACGGCACGGTCTTTCCCGATCCATTCCGGATCCTCTCCAACATCCAGGCACTCGATCGACAGGCGCGGCGGCACCCCGATCTCGGGTTTCGTGTCCCGGCGCTGATCCCGACCCGTGCGGGCGATGCGGGTCTGCGCGCGCCGGACGGAAACGTCTGGCGTCTCATGACGATGATCGAGGATACCGTCGGCCTCCCTCGTGTCGAGCATCCCGATCAGGCTCGCGAGGTCGGCAGGCTCCTCGGTCGCTTCCATACCTTGCTGCAATCGCTGCCGCCCGAGGCACTGGGCGTCACCCTGCCCGGATTTCACGACACGCCGGCCTATCGAGCGCGCTTTTTCTCGGTCTTGGCGCGGATCGAAGGCGCCCGAGACAACCCGAAGGTCGAGACATGCGTCCGGTTCGCGATCGAACGCCAAGCGCTCGCGAGACGCATCTCCAATGCGCGGGACCGAGGCGAGATTCCCGTGCGCGTCACCCACGGCGACCCCAAGCTCGACAACATCCTCTTCGACCGCGACAGCGGGCGAGCAATTGCGCTGATCGACCTCGACACCCTGCAACCCGGCCTCATCCCGCACGATATCGGCGACTGTCTACGCTCCTGCTGCAATCGCAGCGGCGAGTCCGCGCACGGGCGCACCCAGGTCATGTTCGATCTCGCCGTCGCGGAGCCGATCCTCCAAGCCTATGCCGAGCAGACGCGCGCTTGGCTGAACCCCGAAGAGATCGCCCTGATCCCCGAGGCGATCCGCCTCATGCCCTTCGAGCTAGGCTTGCGATTCCTGACGGACCACCTCGAAGGCGACCGTTATTTCAAGGTCGTGGAGCCCGGCGAGAATCTGCGCAAGGCCGAGATCCAATTCGCGTTGGTCGCCGATATCGAAAGCAAAGCCCAAGACATCGAGATCATGGTCAACCGCTTTTTTCACTCCCCGACATGACGCCGGGGCAAGGTCTAACGCAGTCGCCTGAGGGCACTCTTCAGGCGCCGAGTTGCCTGTCGGGTTGCGCGGTAGAGTCTGAAGAGACGATTGCCCGGCCGGGTCAACAACCAGTTTTGGACGAGCTCCCCGCCAAGCTGCCCCTTGAAACGGGTGACGTCGTTCAACGCCGCATCGGTGAGATCGTTTCCTGAATAGCCGAGCGCCGACAGCGCTTCAAATGCCTTCCAGCGCAAAAAAGGTGTGCTGCCAAGCTTCAGATGGTCGGGATCTGCCCCGGCACAAACGGTGTGACTGACCGGGTGTCCTCCGGTCAGCACCAGTTGCGTCGCGACCGACTCGCCGTTGGGCAGTCGAGCGTGGTAAAGCCTGCACAGATTCTGTGCTTTCAATGCCTGGAAGTAGCGGCGAAATGCCGGCTCCTTCAGATAAATCGGCGCGCCTTTGCGACGATGTGTGTCGATGTGCAGGCGATAAAAGCTATCAAAATCGTCGTCATCCGTGACGGTGAGGCCGTTTTTTGTTGCCCGATCGATCAGGCGGCGAAGATTCTGATTCACCCGCTCCCAGGCAGATTGCAGGTCGGCGATATCCACCACGTAGCTGTAGTTCGGCTGAACGTCCCATCCTTTGGATAGAAACGTGCGAGCGTCTTCAATGGGGTGCCGCACATGCAGCAGCAAGTGAAGGCAGTCAAACGCCCGTAGATGGGACTCCAGTCTCTGCATGATCGCAAGCTGACGGGACGTGCGTTCATATGGGACTTTCGTGGAATACTCGCGAATCACCGGGCTGTGGTAATAGAGCAGCAGCCGGTTGGCGGCTATCCAGCCAGGACCGAATCGCGATAAATACAGCGGCATGCCGCCGACTAATTCGCTACCCTTGAACAGGCCGAAGATGCTGAATCTGGCGTTGGTCACGCTGCACAACACATCCAAATAGGCTGGAAGCGCATAAACGCTTCCCGATGGCGAATCGGCGACGAATTGATTCCACGTCGGATAATCGCTCTTTGCGATCGTTCGAATCGACAGTTCGGTGCTCATTGGGTATGGCCCTGCTCCAAGCGCGTTTGGTCGTGCACGATATCTCAGGAACCCGTGAGGTGTAACCATGCATGAGTCCCGGAACCAACTGCTGTCCGCCCTTGGCCGTCTTGCCGAGCTGCTTCAGCGCATCGGGCATCCACGTGCGCTTGAGGTCGCTGATCACCTGGTCCGGTTCCGGCAAGCGCCCGGGCAGGTACTGCGCCGACTGAACGGAAACGACTGGTGGGCCGGCGCCGGCTCCCTGGCGGCCGAGACCATGGCCGACAATCCCGGTCTGCCCGAGGCGGTTTGGCGTCGTGAGGTCCGCGAGTTTCGGGAGCTGATGATCGAGATCGGCGAGGCCCTGCAAGCCGAAGGCGCCGCCAATCCGGGCATCTCATCCTGGCTTCTCGCATTCAACAACTGGAACGCGTCCGAGGTCTGAGATGACGCGCCTGGCGCGTCGGCAGCGTCCCCTCGGCCTTCGGTGTCGGCGGCGGAATCCTCCGCGTGGGGTCGAACGATAGGCGTCCACGCGCACCGCAGGCGGCATAATCGTTGCGCAAAGCCTCGGTGGCCGACTCCGCTAAGCCCTGCAGCGATAGCCAGGCGTGCAGGCCCTCGTAAAGATGCTCGAGCGGGATGCCGTGTGTTTTGCCCGAGTGCGCGTAGAACCAGTCTGACCAAACGAGAAAGTGCTCGAAGGGCGCATCGCCGAGCAGGAGGGGCAGCGTCAGCCTGAAGCGCCCCGAGTTGCCTACCAGATCCCAATAGCGCGCGAACCGGGTCAGTCGCTGCAGGGTCGCTTGGTCGATACGATCGCTCGCGAGCAGGCTGTACGGCGGTTCCGGGCTGAAGATCAACCCGAAACGCTCGACGTGTCGGCAGACCGGCGCACCGCGGAGCCGCTTGAGAATCCCGACCTGGATTTCATGCGGCCCGATCCGCATCAACCGGTCGAAGCCGGCCGCGAATGAGGCCGGGTCCTCGCCCGGCAGGCCGATGATGAGATCGGTGTGCAGATGCGCGGTCGTATGTGCGTGCAGCCAGCGCAGATTGGCCTCGGCCTGCACATCATTCTGACGCCGCGAGATCAGCATCTGCACCTCGGGATTGAAGGTCTGCACGCCGACTTCCAACTGAAGCGTGCCCGCCGGAAACGCCGCGAGCATCCCCTTCAGCCGCGCCGGCAGATGATCCGGGACGAGCTCGAAATGCAGAAAGGGCAGATCGTCCGGGCGTTCGCGAATACGGTCCAGAAAGAACCCCAGGATCGCCGAGGCGTGATCGATCTTGAGGTTGAATGTCCGGTCGACGAACTTGAACCGGCGAGCACCGCGCGCATACAGCCGCTCGAGCTCCGCGATCAGCGGCTCGAGCGGAAACGGCCAAGCGGTCCGATCCAGCGCCGACAGGCAGAAGGCGCACGTGAAGGGACAGCCGCGCGACGCCTCGAGGTAAAGATTGCGCCGCCGCAGGTCCTCGTCCGAGAACTCATCGTAGGGAAAGCGGATCCCTTCGAGCGGCGGCTGCTCCCCGGCATGCACCTTCTCCGCGGGCCGCTGTCCGTCCATGATCGTGCGCGCCAGCCGTGCGAAGGTCACCTCGCCCCAGCCCGTCACCACGTAGTCCGCCAGCGCACAGATCCGTTGGGACTCGACCTCGTGACTCACCTCCGGACCGCCGAGCACGACCACCACATCCGGGGCGGTCTCCTTGAGCAAGGCGACGACACGCGTCAAAGGCGCGACGTTCCAAATATAGACGGACAATCCCACGATCCGCGGTCGTTCGGTCAGCAGCTGTTCGACGACCTCCTCGGGTGCCGCCCCCAGTACGAATTCGCACAGCATGCTGGCCTCGCGCAGCGGCCCCAAATTCGCACGCAGATAGCGCAACGCCAGCGAGGCATGCGCATAGCGAGCGTTCAGTGTGGCGAGGACGACCGGCGTCGGCATGCAGAGGCTCCTGGCTCGGCAGATCGGTCAAAGTGATGTTCAGGAACGGATCGACCGAGATGGCGGGGCCTGAGGTCGCCCCTCGCGGGCGTGCTCAGCCCGGATGCTGACGTCCGGAAATCGCCAGGGCGACCCAAGCTTGTCTCTATCGGATCTCAACCGAGTGCATCGGCAAAGCGGTCGGCCGCCGCCACCAAGGCCATGCGGATGCCGGGCTCGAAGGCCGAATGACCGGCATCGGCGATCACCTGAAACTCGGCCGTCGGCCAGGCGTGATGGAGATCCCAAGCCGAGCGCATCGGGCAGATGGTGTCGTAACGGCCTTGGATGATGACGCCCGGGATGTCTCGGAGACGGTGCGCCTCTTCGAGCAGCTGATTCGGTCGGAGAAACGCCCGATTCATGAAATAGTGGCACTCGATCCGCGCCAGGCTCAAGGCAACATGCGGGTGGGCGAAATGCGCCTCGATGTCCGGATTTGCCCGCAGGGTCGCGGTGCGTCCCTCCCAGACCGACCAGGCCTGCGCCGCCGCAAGACGGTTTGACGCATCTTCACCGGTCAAACGTTTGTGATAGGCCGAGAGCAGGTCGCCGCGCTCCTCGATCGGGATCGGGGCGAGAAACTGCTCCCAATAGTCCGGGTAGATCCAGCTCGCACCCTCTTGATAGAACCAACGAATCTCTTCGTCGCGACAGAGAAAGATCCCGCGCACCACCAACGTGGTGACACGTTCGGGATGGGTCTCCGCATAGGCCAGGGCGAGTGTCGAGCCCCAAGAGCCGCCGAAGACCAGCCAACGATCGATCCCGAGTCGTTCGCGGATGCGCTCGATGTCGGCGACGAGATCATGGGTCGTGTTGGCCGTCAGGGACGCGTGGGGTGCCGAGCGTCCGCAGCCGCGCTGATCGAACAGGATCACGCGATACCGCTGCGGGTCGAAGAAGGCGCGATGGGCCGGCTCGCAACCCGCGCCGGGGCCGCCGTGCAGAAAGATCGCGGGGATGCCGTCGGGCCGTCCGCACTCCTCGACATAGAGGTGATGATCGTGGTCGACGTCCAGCGTATGGGTCGCAAAGGGCTCGACGGGGCGATAGAGATCGGGCATTGGGGTTCTTCGATGGTGTGATTTGTTACGGTTCAGCCGCCAGCCGCCAGCCGCCAGCCGCCAGCCGCCAGCCGCCAGCCGCCAGCGATCATCCTTGGGCCTAGCAAAGAGCCGTAAGCTCTCGGCTCTAGGGCGATTTCCGAGAATAGGCATCCCGACTGTGCATGCCCGGACGACCTGTAGGGACTGTAGTAGGAGCGAATGAAGTCGCCCCTACACGCCGGGCGATCCTTTCCCGGAAATCACCTCGGCTCCGGACGCCGAG
This sequence comes from Thiocapsa bogorovii, assembly GCF_021228795.1. Classification (NCBI taxonomy): domain Bacteria; kingdom Pseudomonadati; phylum Pseudomonadota; class Gammaproteobacteria; order Chromatiales; family Chromatiaceae; genus Thiocapsa; species Thiocapsa bogorovii. The sequence goes on along the minus strand of NZ_CP089309.1, from coordinate 2,691,961 downwards.
CCGCGACAGCCGTGTCGCGATTATTCGTCGTCTCTACCCTAAACCGCGTACAGCCGTCGCCGGTTGTCGTGACGAGGCTGAATTCACCCTCGAACCCCACCTGTTGCTCCGGACGCGGTTTAGGTGCGACTGGCCCGCTTGCGGTCGTTCTCGGTGAGATGCCGCTTGCGCACGCGGATCGCCGTGGGGGTGATCTCGACAAGCTCGTCGTCTTCGATGAACTCCAGTGCCTGTTCCAAGGTGAACTTCACCGGAGGGGTCAGCAGGATGTTCTCGTCCGAGCCGGCGGCGCGGATGTTGGTCAGCTGCTTGGCCTTGAGCGGGTTGACGGTGAGATCATTGTCGCGCGAGTGGATCCCGACCACCTGGCCTTCGTAGACCTCGTCGCCCGGGGAAACCATCATGCGCCCGCGCTCCTGCAGGCTGAAGAGCGCATAGCCGAGTGCCTTGCCGGTGCCGTTGGAGATGAGTGCGCCGTTGCGACGCGGGGCGATGCCGCCCGGATTGGCGGGCCGATAGCGGTCGAAGATGTGATACTTCAGCCCGGTGCCGGAGGTCATGGACATGAAATCGGTTTGAAAACCGATCAGGCCGCGCGACGGGACCTCGTAGTCCAGGCGCACCCGGCCCTTGCCGTCCGGAACCATGTCCTTGAGCTCGCCGCGCCGCTCGCCGAGCGCCTGCATGATCGCGCCTTGGGATGTCTCCTCCACGTCGACCGTGAGCTGCTCGTAAGGCTCGCAGATCTGTCCGTCGATCTCGCGGAAGATGACCTCGGGGCGTGAGACAGCCAGCTCGTATCCCTCGCGGCGCATGGTCTCGAGGAGGATCGACAGATGCAGCTCGCCGCGACCGGAGACGCGGAACTTCTCCGGATCGTTGCCTTCTTCGACCCGCAGGGCCACGTTGTGGATCAGCTCCCGCTCGAGGCGGTCCTTGAGCTGGCGCGAGGTCAGGTACTTGCCGTCACGCCCGGCGAAAGGCGAGGTGTTGACCTGGAAGGTCATGGTTACGGTCGGCTCGTCGACGGTGAGCGGTGGCAGTGCCTCGGCGTGATCCGGGTGACAAAGTGTGTCCGAGACGTTCGGCGCCTCGATGCCGGTCAGGGCGACGATGTCTCCGGCTGTGGCGAGCGGGACTTCATGGCGCTCCAGCCCGAGATAGCCGTAGACGATGCCGACCTTCGCCTTATAGCGCCCGCCGTCAGGCTTGACCACGACGATCTGCTGATTGGGCCGCACGCTGCCGTGACGGATCCGCCCGAGCGCGATTGCCCCGACGAAGGAGCTGTAGTCAAGCGTGGAGATCTGCATTTGGAAGGGCGAATCCGGATCCACCTCGGGCGCCGGGCAGTGCTCCACAATCGCCTCGAAGAGCGGCGTCATGTCGCCCTCGCGAACCTCGTTGTCCAGCCCGGCATAGCCGTTCAGGGCCGAGGCGTAGATGATCGGAAAATCGAGCTGCTCGTCGCTCGCGCCGAGCCGGTCGAAGAGATCGAAGACCTGGTCGATAACCCAGTCGGGGCGGGCGCCGGGGCGGTCGATCTTGTTGATGACGACGATCGGGCGCAAGCCATGTTGGAAGGCCTTGCTGGTGACGAAGCGGGTCTGCGGCATCGGCCCCTCCTGGGCATCGACCAACAGCAACACCGAGTCGACCATCGAAAGCACGCGCTCGACCTCGCCGCCGAAGTCGGCATGGCCGGGCGTGTCGACGATGTTGATCCGGTAGTCGCGCCAGCGCAGCGCGGTGTTTTTCGATGTGATGGTGATGCCGCGCTCCTTCTCCAGCGCGTTGGAGTCCATCACCCGCTCGACCGGCCCGAACCGATCCCCGAGCGTGCCGGATTGCTGCAGCAGCTTGTCCACCAACGTGGTCTTGCCATGATCGACATGGGCGATGATGGCGATATTGCGTAACGTCTCGATCACGAGTGGAGCTCCGGAGAAAATGAAATCGGGGTCGGGTCGGGCGATGGGTTCGGCTCGAGCGGAAAATCGGTGTACCGAGCCAGCGTGACAGTATATACCCTACGCCCGGGAATATTCGGTGATCGAAGCAACAGGCTCGGAATGCTGCGAGAGGTGCGGGTTGGTCATGGCCGCATGTGCTCGTCGATGTTTTCTCTAACGTGTTCGGGCCGCGGCAGCGAACGCCCTTCGGGCCATGACAGCGAAGCGGCTCGTTGCGGATCCTGCTGCGGCCGACGGGGCTCAGTGATCGATGCCGAACCGGGCCTCCAGGTAACGGGCGACCGATTCTTCACGGTTGCTCCCAATCTGCTCCAGGTGCGGCAGTGCGTCCTTGAGGCGCGGATCGGCGTTGGTCATGAGGATGCCGATTCCGGCCAAGCTCAACAACTCGCGATCGTTCATGCCGTCGCCGAAGGCGATGACCTCGGAGAGCGCGATTCCCATGCGCTCCACAACGTGCGCGAGAGCCGCACCCTTGGAGACCCCGGCCGCCATGACCTCCAGGGTTACCGGCAGCGAGAAGGTCGTGGACACGCGATCCCCGATACGCTCCGCGATGAGGGTCTCCAGCCGTTTCAGCTCGGATGGCTCACCGTAATAGAAGACCTTGAGGACGTCGTCCGGCACCAAGGCGTCGAGATCCGCGATCTGGTAGTGAAAGCCGGAATCACGGTGATACCGGAGCAGATCCGGTTCCGGGCGTTCCACCAGCCAGTCCTCGCTGCGGTAGACGTTCACGTGAACCGCTCGGAAGACAGGGTCGCCGATCAAGAAACGAACGCACTCTGGATCGATCGGGCTGCGCTGCAACAGACGCGCCTGATGATCATGGACGGCGGCCCCGTTCGAAGAGATCAGACAGCCGTTGCCGCCGAGTGCTTCGGACAGCAAACGGATGTCCTGAAAATGCCGGCCGGACGCGAGCATGATCTCGACCCCCCGAGCGCGCAGGCGCGTGAGCACCGAGCGGGAGTAATCTCCCAAGCGGTGCTCCGGCGTGAGGAGCGTGCCGTCGAGGTCGCAGACGACAAGCCTGCACGGGGCGGGACTGGACATGCTCAGCGCCCCGAGCGCATCCGGCTCAGACGGCCTTGTAGATCTGCGCCCCTTCTTTTCTGAACTCGCTCGCCTTCTCCCTCATGCCCTCTTCAATGGCGATCTCCACGTCGTCGAGCCGATGTGCCAAGGCATAGTCGCGAACGTCTTGCGTAATCTTCATCGAGCAGAAATGCGGTCCGCACATGGAGCAGAAGTGGGCGACCTTGTGCGACTCGTGCGGCATGGTCTGGTCGTGGAATTCACGTGCACGCTCGGGATCCAGCGAGAGGTTGAACTGGTCCTCCCAACGGAACTCGAAGCGTGCCTTCGATAGCGCATTGTCGCGGATCTGCGCGCCGGGCAGTCCCTTGGCGAGATCTGCGCCATGGGCGGCGATCTTGTAGGTGACGATGCCGTCGCGCACGTCCTGCTTATCGGGCAGGCCCAGATGCTCCTTGGGTGTGACATAGCAGAGCATGGCGGTGCCGTACCAGCCGATGTTGGCCGCACCGATGCCGGAGGTGATGTGGTCGTAGGCCGGGGCGATGTCCGTGATCAGCGGGCCGAGGGTGTAGAAGGGCGCCTCGTAGCAGTCTCGGAGCTCCTTGGTCACGTTCTCCTCGATCATCTGCAGCGGCACATGGCCGGGGCCTTCGATCATGACCTGGACATCGTGCTCCCAGGCGCGCTTGGTCAGCTCGCCCAAAGTCTCCAGCTCCGCGAACTGGGCGGCGTCGTTGGCATCGGCGATCGAGCCCGGTCGCAGCCCATCTCCCAAGCTGAAGGAGACGTCGTAGGCCTTCATGATCTCGCAGATGTCGTCGAAGTGTGTGTAGAGAAAATTCTCCTTATGGTGGGCAAGACACCACTTGGCCAGGATGGAGCCGCCGCGCGAGACGATGCCGGTGAGACGCTCCGCGGTCAGCGGGACATAGCGCAACAGCACGCCGGCATGGATGGTGAAATAGTCCACGCCCTGTTCGGCCTGCTCGATCAGGGTGTCGCGGAACATCTCCCAGGTCAGCTCCTCGGGCTTGCCGTCGACCTTTTCGAGTGCCTGGTAGATGGGCACGGTGCCGATGGGCACAGGCGCGTTGCGCAGGATCCACTCGCGGGTCTCGTGGATGTTCTTGCCGGTGGAGAGATCCATTAAGGTGTCGCCGCCCCAGCGTGCCGACCAGACCATCTTCTCGACCTCTTCCTCAATGCTGGAGGTGACGGCCGAGTTGCCGATATTGGTGTTGATCTTCACCCGGAAGTTGCGCCCGATGATCATGGGCTCGAGCTCGGGGTGGTTGATGTTGGCCGGGATAATGGCACGCCCGCGGGCGACCTCGTCGCGGATGAATTCGGGGGTGATGGCCTCGGGCAAGTCGGCGCCGAAGGAGTGGCCGCGATGCTGGCGCAGGAGCTTTGCGTAGCGGGGGTCTGCGCGCAGCTCATCCAAGCGCATGTTCTCGCGGATGGCGACGAATTCCATCTCCGGGGTGACGATGCCCGCTCGGGCATAGTGCATCTGAGTGACGTTACGTCCCGGTTTGGCGCGACGCGGGGTGCGGATGTGCTCGAAGCGCAGATGTGCGAGCCGCGGGTCGGATTGGCGCTCGCGCCCGAAGGCGGAGGTGGGTCCGCCGAGCAGCTCGGTGTCGTCGCGCTCTTCGATCCAGGTGCTGCGCAGATCGGCCAGGCCGGCGAGGAGGTCAATGTGCGCCGTCGGGTCCGTGTAGGGCCCCGAGGTGTCGTACACCATGACGGGCGGATTCTCTTCGCTCCCTTCGTTGGTCTGCGTCGGGCTTAGCGTGATCTCGCGCATGGGGACGCGCAGGTCCCGACGCGAACCCGTCACATAGATCTTGCGCGAGCTTGGAAAGGGCCGCGTAACCTCGTCGGACAGCTCGGCGGTCTTCTGGACGAAGGCCTGTGGGATGGCGCTCATGGAATCTCCTCTCGACGGACGCGTAGCGTATGGTGGCGCCGATGATATGGGGCCGGATCGGCTGTATAGGCTGCGGCCCGAACGCATGAAGGCGGACGATGATCGACGCCATCCGGCAGGAGGAGAGGCGGGGTGGTCGGGATCGATGCGGATCCCGAGTCGAGGCGGCAGGAACCGAGAGCCCGCGGGGCTCATGCGATACACTGACCGGATCGTCGTGCCGGGTGCACAAAGGCGTTCCCCGGAGGGCGGCGTCATCACTCGAGACCCGCGCCTCATGATCCGTCCTCGTCGCCTGCTTTCCTGCGTCGGCATGATCCGGATCAGGTTCGAAGGGTCTTTCTCAGCCCGCCGCGTGACGCCATCGAGAACGCAAGCGGCACCGGTCGATCGACAGGCAGCCTGTTCGGGTGGGGTCACGCGTGCCGGACACCCCCAGCAGCATGTCGATTGAAACTAACGAAAGGCCGCCGGGATTTCAACCCGATCGAACGCAAGGTGTGCCGCATGCCGGCTTTTGCTTGACCTTTGGGCTCGGGCTGCCGATCCTGAAGCGGGACTCAAGGAAGTCTGCTCGTGTCGACGGTTTCAGACCACGCCACGGCAGACAGGATCTCTCGACGCCCCACCGAGGCGCTTTCGATCATGACCGAAGCAGATTTTGCGACTTCCGAAAACAGGATCTTCTACCTCGGCGGCGATTCGGCACTGCAGGCCGGGCTCGCGAGTCTGATTCGGCAGGCCGGGTTGCAGCTCGATGCCTTTGGGGAGCTCGAAGCGCTCGAGGCTGCCCTCGGGCGGACGCGTCCCGGGGCACTGATACTCGATCTGCGCTACATGGCATCCGGCACCGGTCCATCCGGTTTGATCGAGCGCCTGGCGGGGACTCCGGCGGAGACTCTGCCCGGCACCGGACCCAAGAGACCCGAGGTGGTCTGTATCGCCGACGCGGAGAACATCGAGACGCGGCTCGAGGTCATGCGCGCCGGTGCCCGCGGCTATTTTCCGACCCCGATCGCACTACCCGACTTGGCGAAGCGTCTCATCGAGTTGAGCGGCCCGGCCAGGGGTAGCCAACCCCGAATCCTGGTGGTCGAAGACGACCCGCTGCAGGCCAAATACATCGCGTTGCTGCTGAGCAAGGCGGGGATGGAGCCGCATATCGTCGATCGACCCCTGGAGATCCTCCGGAAGATGCAAGAGGCTCAGCCGGATCTCGTCCTGATGGATCTCTATATGCCGGATGCGAGCGGGACCGAGTTGACGGCGATCATCCGGGATCACGGCGACTACTTCGACACACCCATCATCTTTCTCTCCGCAGAGACCGATCCGGACAAGCAACTGGAAGCGCTGCGGGTCGGGGGCGACAGCTTTATCGCCAAGCCGATCCAGCGCGAGCAGCTGATCGGCGCGATCGAGCATCGCATCCGCATGTCGCGCTTGCTCAAGGGGCGTCGGGTTAGTGAAGAGCGCAGCGACGCCCTCACAGGGTTGCTCTCGAAGGAGGCATTTCTGCGTGGTCTCGATCGCGTGGTTCAGGAACCGGAGGCGCACTCGCCCGGCGCCGGACTTCTTCTGATCGAACTGGATCGGTTTCAGGACATCTCCAAGGCGTTGGGTGTCGAGGGCATGGAGCGGTTGTTGCGCCAGCTCGAGGAGAAGCTCGTCACCCAACTCGCCCCGCAGGAGTGCGCCGTCCGTCTGGATGACTTCACCTTTGCCGTGTTGGCTCGACGGGCGACCCGCGAGGCTTTGGATGGGCTCGGAGAGCAGATCCTGCGTACCTTCGGCGCCACCAAGCTTCGGGTTGAGGACAAACGGCTCTCGCTCACCGTGACGATCGGAATCGGGCTCTTTGAGCCTCCCGCGGATGACGCCATTACGATGGTTTCGCGCAGCCGAACCACCGTGGCGCGCGCTCGGCAGGTGGGTGGTAATCGGGTGCGTGTCTGGACCCCGGTCATCGCCCCCGATCGCGGCTCGGACTATGAGCGTTTGCTCAAGCAGCTGGTCGACACCGCCGTCAATCGCGACGGTCTGCTGTTGATGTTTCAGCCGATCGTCTCGCTCGGGGCGAACGTCGGGGAGCTCTACGAGGTACAGCTGCGGTTGCGCACGCTTGACGGGGAGCACGTGCCTGCCGCCGATTTTCTACCTGTGGTCGAGCGCGGCGGATTGATGACGAGGATTGATCGTTGGGTGCTGGAGCACTCACTCGATGTCATGGATGCACAGCGCAAGACGCATCCGAAGTTGCGTCTCTTGATCCATCAAACGGTCGCTTCGGTTGCGGCGGAAGGATGGCTCCCCTGGTTTCGCGAGCAGATGGTCCGGCGCAACCTTATCCGGCGCCGCCCGTTGCTTCAATTCCAGATGCACGACGTTCGAGAGCACTTGGGCGCGGCCAAGCCGCTTGTCGATGTTTTGCGCAAGTACGGTATTCAGGTCTGCGTCGCCAACGTCTCGGGCGATGCGGCGGATCTGGAGCTGCTTGCGGACCTGCCGGTCGCCCTTGCCAAGCTCTCGTTCGCGACACTCATCAACGCGGATCCGGCCGAGCTGCTTCATGTGGTGCAGGAGATCAGAACCAATGGCGCGTCCGTCATCGCGGCCGGAATCGAGGATCCGGCCACGATTACACGGGTCTGGAATTGTCGGCCCGACTACATTCAAGGCAACTCGGTCCAGATGCCGAGCAGCGAGTTGAGCTACGATTTCCATCAGTCCGCGGACGACATCTGAATCGGCTCGCGCGCGACGGGCGATGTGCGGGAACGACACAGGAATGCGCACATCTCGGAATCAACGGACGGCGCGGATGGAGGGTGCCATGCCATGACGCGGAATGATCCGATGCCTGTCGCGGATGTTGCTCCTCCGCCTCGTCACGTGGGTCGGTTGATTCTTGCGCCTCGTGAAGCAGTGGCGTGTCCGGATCGGGACCGGATCGTTGGCATCCTGTCCGAGGCGGGGTTCATCGCGGATCGCATCCCGGATCGCGAGTGCGCCTATCGTGTGGGCGCCGAGTTCTCCGCGCTGATTTCCTTTGTCGGCTGCGCCGTCGCGATTGCGAGCGATCCGCAGGCGGGCGACCCCTTTTGTCACGTCGTGGTCCCGCCGGCTTCGGCACATCTGCGCTGGTGTCACGGCCGCAATACCCGTGCACCGCGTTGTCCCGGTTGCCGCACCCGCTTGAGCGATTGGCCGCTGCGTGTCGCGCAATTCGAGCAATCGACTAGAACCCACGGCTGGGATCGACAGGATTCATCCGTGGTCTGCCCGAGTTGCGGTGAGTCTCGCCCGATTTGGTCTTGGGATTGGAAGCAGCAGGGCGGCTTTGCGCGACTGCTCATCCAGGTCGAGGAGATCTTTCCCGGCGAGGCGGTGCCGACGGAGGCATTTCTCGATCTGCTCGAGCGCGAGAGCGGCTGTGCGTGGCGCTATCTTTACGTGCAGGATTGAACCGGCGGGAGTAGTCGGCGGCGAGGCGTGCTGGATGATGATCGGCGGCGCTCCCAAACCTGGCTCCGGGGTGGTGATACAGGCCCGGCGCGCCCTGATTCAGCGCGTTGTATCGGCCTCGCCCGCCGAGAAGGAAGCGCCTTCGGGCAATTCGATCGTCATGCTGATCGGAAGGTGATCCGATAAGGCGTAATCGACCACGCGGGCGGTGAGCACGCGGAGCGGCCGAGAGACGAGGATGTGATCCAGATTGTGCTTCGGACGCCAGCTCGGGAAGGTCTTCAGCTCGCAATCCAGACCGCGCATGTCGGCCTTCTGGACCATGGCCCGAAGTCCTTTCGAGTCACACCCGCAGTTGAAGTCACCCATGATCACGAGATAGGGGTGTTGCTCGGACAGGGAGACCAGGTAATCGAGTTGCCGCCGCCGTGCGCGCCAACCGAGGGCCAGATGCACGATCGCTACGGCGAGGGTTTCGTGGTCCGAAAGACCGAACTCCGCCACCACGGCGCCGCGTCCCGGGAGTCCGGGGAGCTTGTGCTCGGTTATCTGCTGCGGACGCAGGCGGCTGAGCAGCCCGTTGCTGTGCTGTGCGAAAGGTCCGAGGTTGCGGTTGACCTGCCCATACCAGTGCGGGAAGGCGCCGTGGCGAGCCAGATACTGGATCTGATCGATATAGGCGCTGCGCAGTGAGCCGGCATCGACCTCCTGCAGGCCCACCAGGTCAAACTGATGCAACAGCTGCGCGATCCGGGTGAGGTTGGCCAGTCGCTCGGGGTGCGGAAGAATGTGCTTCCAGCTGTTGGTGAAATAATCGCTGTAGCGGCGCGAGTAGATCCCGGCCTGGACATTGAAACTCAACAGCTTGAGGCGCTGTGGGGCGGTGGAGAGGGAAGAGGCCCGGGAAACGGTTTGGTGGTGTGCATGGCCGGGCACGACATCGATCGGATCGACGCCGTCTATCGACTCGGCCCGATGCGTTGGCCCGGACGCGCTCGGCGCGTCCGAAGCCTCGGCGTCCCCGCTGACGCCGCGATCGGGTGATCCTGATTCCAGTGCTCCGATGACGAATCTCCGAAATCGAAGAAAGCCCGCGCAGGGACGTGCGAGGCGGCCGTGTCGGTTAGCGACTCTCCGATGAGTCGCCCCGGTTGTCGTGCTCGCCTTATTGGCTCAAGCCTTGGATGTACTGAGACACGGCTGCGATCTCCTGATCGCTCAACCGAGCCGCAGCGCCGCGCATCATCCCGTTCGGATCGTTGGCACGCAGCGCGCCGCGGAAATGCTCAAGCGTCTGCTTCGTGTAGTCCGCGTGCTGCGCCGAAATCCGCGGGAACTTGGCGAGCGACTGGCCTTGCCCTGCCGGGCCGTGGCATCCGCTGCATGCCGGGACGCCGGTCTCCGGATTGCCCCAGCGGTAGATGGATTCGCCCTTACTTGCCAATTCCGGATCCGCCGCCCCCGGGGTCTTGGGCTGGGTCGCGTAATAGGCGGCGAGATCCAGGACCTCTTGATCGGTCAAGGGCATGGCCATCGGGGTCATTTGCTCGTTGGCGCGGCGACCGGCCTTAAAGTCCATTAATTGCTTGACGATATATTCCGGGTGTTGACCGGCCAGCTTGGGCCAGAGCGGCACGATACTGTTGCCCTGGGGGCCGTGGCAGGCGATGCACACGCCGTTGGCCTTCGCCTCGCCGGCTTGCGGGTCTCCGACCTGAGGGGCGGCGGCTTGATGCCCTTCGGACGCATGTACCGCGCCGCTTACCAATGCCGTTGCCACCGTAACTGTTATCAGCCAATTCTTTACCATGGAGGATGCCTAATCGGGTCGTGATTCATGGCCGCGACGCCTCGTGCGGATCGGCGGCCTGGTCGGGGGGCGAGAAAATCCACGGATGTATATCAGAACATCCGCATATGGGTCAAACCAGCGGCGCCAAGTGTCCGGCGAGATGACGCTGTCTCGCCTGCTCAGAGACAGACAAAGAGACGAATAATTCCGCCCCGCGCCGCTGTGATCCGGATCGCTTGGCCATGGGCGTATTGACGGTATTCAGGTTCGAGCGGCGATGACGGATCGGTCCCCGCCGCGCCTTGATGCTCGTGTCTCTCGGCGCCGGTCCAGTCCGTCAATGGTTCATCTGCTGCATCTGCACCTCGATGCGGCGCACCGGGGCCTGAACGGGCATGCGCGATCCGTCTTCGAAGATCAGGGTGAGATCGACCGTTTCACCTGGCTCGAGCGGTTGTTTGAGGCCGAGGAGCATGACGTGGAGGCCGCCGGGTTTCAGGGTGACCGTCTCCCCTGCGGGAATCGCGACCTTCTCGATCCGGCGCATCCGCATCATTCCGCCTTCTTCAACGTGGGTGTGCAGCTCGACACTCTCCGAGACGGCGCTCTCGGCACCGACCAGCGCCTGACTCGTTCCGGTTTGGTTTTCCAGAGACATAAAGACGGCGCTGTTCGGTTGGCCGGGCGGTACCGCCCGAACATAGGGATCGCCGATCGAGACCTCGGCGCCGAGAGCGGAGCAGGACAGGGCGGTGAAGAGCGTGGCGGCGAGCAGTGGCGATGCGTATCCGGGCATGACTTGTCCTCCGACAGACGGTACAGGGTTCGAGATTCGGCTTGCTAAGGTTTGGACTGATTCTCGGTCGACGGGCTCGATCCCAGCAGGTTTCGGATCGCTGCCACGATATCCGTCGAGGGCGTGGCATGATCGAGGTTGAGCACGAGCTTACCTTGCGTGTCGACAACATGGGTGTAGGCGGAGTGATCGACGACATAGCCCATCGCCGAATCGTCCAGGTCGGTACGTCGGTAGGCTGCACCGTAGAGTTTGGCGACCTCGGCGATTTGCTCGCTCGTTCCGGTCAGGCCGAGGATCTCGGGGTGGAAATAGCCACTATACTCGGCGAGCCGCGTGGCCGAATCCCGCTCGGGATCGACACTGATGAAGAGGACCCGGACCCGCTCCAACTCTTCGGGCGTCAGCGCCTTGAGCGCTCCGGCGATCAACACCAGGTTGGTCGGGCAGATGTCCGGACACCAGGTGTATCCGAAATAGATCAGGACGACCTTGCCGCGCAGATCGGCGAGGGCGACCGGGCCGTTCACGGAGTCGAGGACGAAGTCGCCGCCCTGCGGCGGCGAGGCCAGATCCAGTGCATTGTGTTGCGGCGCCTCCGGATCGATACCGACCTCGGTCGGGGACCAAAACGACAGCCATGCCAAGAGTCCGACGAGGATCAGGATAACGATGATCAACAGCTTTCGCGTCACGATCGGGAGCCCCACCGGGAAAAGTCGATCCCCGCATCTTGGGCAGCGGGGTGCGATTCGCCTTGACGCACGTCAATCATACGGCGAAGACCCGGATGGGTCCGGGCTTTTGTGCGATAGGACCCGTGCGCCGCGCCATTCGCCCCGATTTTGCGGTTCCCGCCGTGCTCGACCTCCCCGGCAGGCAGAGCCGTGGGCGGTCTAACCGGTTGGTGGCAGGCGCGGGTGCTCGAACGCGAGCGTGCGCGGGTCGATCCCCGGGACTGGGCGCAAGTCCGGGACACTCTCCCGCTGCTCGAGGACCTGAACGAAGAGGAAATGCGGCGTCTCGCCGATCTTGCGCTCTTGTTTCTGCGCGACAAGCGTCTGGATCCCGCGCAAGGGCTTGAGCTCACCGATGCCATGCGCCTGGCGATTGCCCTGCAAGCCTGTCTTCCCGTGCTGGAACTCGGGCTTGACTGGTACCGCGGCTGGTATGCCGTCATCGTCTATCCCGAGGAGTTCGTCCCGGAGCGCGAGATCATGGGCGAGGACGGCGTGGTCTGGACCGAGCACGAAGCCAAAAGCGGCGAGGCCTGGGAACAAGGCCCCGTCATCCTCTCGTGGGCGGATGTCGAGGCCGGGATGGCCCGCGACGGCTACAACGTCGTGATCCACGAGTTGGCCCACAAGCTCGACATGCGCGACGGGGCCGCCAACGGCTGCCCGCCGTTGCACGCAGGCATGTCTCCAAAGGTCTGGGCGGAGACCTTCTCCGCTGCCTACGAGGACCTGTGTCGACGGGTCGACGACGACGAGGAGACCCCGATCGACCCCTACGCGACCGAGTCGCCCGCCGAGTTCTTCGCCGTGCTCAGCGAAGGTTTTTTCGAGCTGCCCGATCTTGTCCATTCCGAATACCCGGCGGTCTACGAGCAGATGCGGCTGTTTTACCGGCAAGACCCCTTGGCGCGACTCCCTGCCGCTGGGGGTGAGGCTCGGTCGACACCTTAAGCGGTGTCGGGCATTGAGCCAAATCCCACACGTCGGTTGTGTCAGGGCTGTCGCGATCCCGACAGACCCTGGGCTCAATTGCGCTCGCCTGTAATTTTTTCAGTCGGTTAATTCATCGCAAAGACCGGGCACGGTCTTTGCTCTAATGCTTCCAGAGACATCTTTCCGCGGGGCCTGTGCCCCTTCTCCGGAGGCAACGTGATGGAGTTGAAGGTGATTGCCGATGCCGCGGGCGCGCCCGGCGGTGGTTGCGCGTCGAGCGGCTGCGGTGCCGGCGGCGATAAGCTCGCCCATCTGCCCGAGGCCATCCGCGCCAAGATCAACAATCATCCCTGTTTCTCGGAGGACGCGCATCATCACTATGCGCGGATGCACGTCGCCGTCGCACCCGCCTGCAACATCCAGTGTCACTACTGTAATCGCAAGTACGATTGCTCCAACGAGTCACGCCCGGGTGTCGTTTCCGAGGTGCTGACTCCGGAACAGGCGGTGAAGAAGGTCATCGCGGTCGCCGCGGCCATACCCCAGATGACGGTACTCGGCATCGCCGGTCCGGGCGATCCGCTTGCTAATCCGCAACGCACCTTGGAGACCTTCCGCCAGCTCTCCGAAAACGCCCCCGACATCAAGCTCTGCGTCTCCACCAACGGACTCGCGCTGCCCGGTCTGGTCGACGAGATCTGCAAGCACAACATCGAGCACGTCACCATCACCATCAACTGTGTCGACCCGGACGTCGGCGCCAAGATTTACCCCTGGATCTTCTGGAACAACCGCCGAGTGACCGGACGCAAGGCGGCCGAGATCTTGATCGAGCAGCAGCAGAAGGGACTCGAGATGCTGGTCGCGCGCGGTGTCCTGGTCAAGGTCAACTCGGTCCTGATTCCGGGCGTGAACGCCGAGCACCTCAAGGAGGTCAGCCGGGTCGTCAAGGCCAAGGGCGCCTTCTTGCACAATGTGATGCCGCTGATCGCCGAGCCCGAGCACGGCACCTTCTACGGGATGATGGGCCAGCGCGGTCCGACCAACGAAGAGCTGAGCGCGCTGCAGGACGCCTGCGCCGGGGACATGGCCATGATGCGCCACTGCCGCCAATGCCGCGCGGATGCGGTCGGCATGCTCGGCGAGGATCGGGGCGACGAGTTCACGCTCGACAAGATCGCCGAGCAAGATGTCGACTATGCCGCCGCGATGGCCCGTCGCGCTGAGGTCCATGCGGCCATCGAGGCCAGTCGTACCGCCCAACGTCGCCAGTCCAGCGAGACCTTCGTCTCGATCGCCGCCCTGACCCGGCGCCGCCCCGCGCGCCCCGAGCCTCGTCCGGTTTTGATGGCGGTGGCGACCATGGGCGGCGGCGTGATCAACCAGCATTTCGGCCACGCCCGCGAGTTCCTGGTCTATGAGGCCAGCACGAACGACGTGCGCTTCATCGGTCATCGCAAGGTCGATCTTTACTGCTCGGGCGACGAGACCTGCGGCGATGGGGAGTCGGTTCTGGCCAAGACCATCCGTGTTCTCGACGGCTGCGAGGTCGTGCTCTGCTCGCGCATCGGCTACGAGCCTTGGGGTCAGTTGGAGGCCGCGGGCATTGTTCCGAACGGCGAGCATGCGATGGAGCCGATCGAGGACGCTGTCGCCGCGGTGTATCGCGAGATGGACGAGGCTGGGCTGCTCGATCGGCCCGACGGCGCCATGCATCGGATGAGCGCTTAAACCGCGCCCGGTGCGGTACGCGATGGGTTTGGATGGGATCGGCCCCGGCAGGCTGAACGAGCGTTGGAGTCGGCGCGGTTTAAGAATGAAACACGAGTAACTTTTAAATTCTAAACCGCGTCTCCGCAAAGGTCGGAAAGACCCTCGCGTCCGACCCGCCACGCAAACGACGCATTGCCCTCTGGACGCGGTTTAGCTCGCAAAGGCAGCGGAGGTCCATTCATGGCATTCAAGATTATCGAGGGTTGCGTGAATTGCTGGGCGTGTCTGCCCCTGTGTCCGAGCGAGGCGATTCGCGAGGCACTCCCGCATTTCATGATCGACGCACGCGCCTGCACGGAGTGCGAGGGCGACTTCGCCGATCCGCAGTGCGCGAGCATCTGCCCGATCGAGGGGGTCATTCTCGATGGGCTCGGCGTGCCGGTGAATCCTCCGGGGTCGCTGACCGGAATCCCGCCGGATCGGTGGGCGGAGATCCGCACCCAGATCCAGGCCCGCTGAACCGCGCTTCGTGTGATCCGCGGTGTCGGGGTTTAGGCGGTCCTGTGAGCAGGCCGCGGCCTTGGCGGGGCGCGGTTCAGGTATTTTTGTTCGGTGTATGCGGAAAGGAAAGGTGAGCTGATGTCGTCTGTGCTGTTCTACGAGAAGCCGGGGTGTCTGTCCAACGCCAAGCAGAGGGCGTTGCTGGACTCGCTCGGGCATCGTGTGACCGTGCGGAACCTGCTTGCCGAGCCCTGGACCGCCGAGCGGTTGCGGCCGTTTTTCGGGGCTCTGCCGGTGCCCGACTGGTTCAATTCGAGCGCACCTCGCATCAAGCAGGGCGAGGTTCGGCCCGAGACCCTGGACGAGTCGACCGCCTTGGCCCTGATGCTGGATGATCCGCTGCTCATCCGCCGACCTTTGATCGAGTCCGAGTACGGATGCGGCTGCGGTTTTGAGCCAAGTCGACTGCTAACGGCGCTCGGCGTGACCCTTTCGAACGATCAGGATCTGCAATCCTGCTCCCGCAGCGGTCCGGATCCGCGGTGCGCGCTTCCGACCGACGGAGCGGCCGCCTGATGTCGCCCGGCGAATCGGCCATTGCTCGGGATATTGCCGATCAGACTCCGGCCGTCGAGGTCGCGCCCGGCGTGCACTGGGTCGGCGCGCTCGATCCGGGTCTGCGCACCTTCGACATCATCCTGCGCACCGCCAACGGCACGACTTACAACAGCTATCTGGTGCGCGGCGACGCAGGCGTTGCCGTCATCGACACCGTGAAAGCGGAGTTCTCCGACGACTTCTTCGGGCGTCTGGAGTCGGTCGCCCGCTACGACGAGATTCGCGTCATCGTGCTCAATCATCTGGAGCCGGATCACACTGGGGCGCTTCCTGAGCTGATGCGCCGTGCGCCCCATGCACAGCTCTACATCTCCAAGCGTGCCACGCCCATGCTGAAGGCGCTGCTCAAGCCCCGCGACGACCGGCCGTTGGCCTACAAGACCGTCGGCACGGGCGACGAGGTCTCGCTCGGCGGGCGGACGCTGCGCTTCCTGCATACGCCTTTCCTGCATTGGCCCGATACCCAGTGCACCTGGTTGGCGGAGGAGGGCGTGCTCTTCTCGGGCGACGTCTTCGGTTGTCACCATTGCGACGGGCGGCTCTTCAACGACCTCTGCGGTGATTTCCGCTTCGCGTTCGATTACTACTACGCGCACATCATGCGGCCCTTCAAGAGCTACGTAGTGGATGCGCTCAAGCTGATCGAGCCGCTGCCGATCAAGCTGATCGCCCCGACCCACGGGCCGATCTTGCGCGATCGCCCCCGCCGCTACGTCACCCGCTACCGCGAGCTGTCCACGACCAGCCTGGCCGAGCGCATTGATCAGAACGAACGCTCGCTCATTGTCTTTTACATGAGCGCCTACGGCAGCACCGCGCGCATGGCCGAGGCGATCCGCGCCGGGGCGGAGGAGGCGGGCGGGATCCGCGTGTCCCTCTACGACCTCGAGGGCGGCGAGATTCAGCCCTTTGTGGACCTGATCGAGTCCGCCGATGCTTTGGCACTGGGCTCGCCGACCATCAACGGGGACGCAGCCAAGCCGATCTGGGATCTGCTCTCCTCGCTCGCCGTGATCGACCTCAAGGGCAAGCTCGGAGCCGCCTTCGGCTCCTACGGCTGGACCGGAGAGGCGGTGAAGATGATCGAGGACCGCCTGCGCGGGCTCAAGCTCCGTGTCCCGGTCGCGGGTCTGCGCATCAAACTCATCCCGACCGATGAAGAGCTCGAGGAGTGCCGTGCATTCGGGCGAGCGCTGGCCGGCGCCCTCGTGCGCGGCGAGCAGGGGCGGGTCATCGACTTCGCGGACTTGGGCTGAACCGCTGCCCCGTTTCCAACCATCGACAATCCCAACCATCGACAATCCAGGAGTCAGAAACCATGGCGAAAGCCAAAATCACATTTTCGGATATCGAGCAGACCGTCAACGTCCCGGCCGGAACGCGCGTCATCGAGGTCTCCGAGCGGATCGGCGCCGGCATTATCTACGGCTGCCGCGAAGGCGACTGCGGCACCTGCATGATGCATGTCGAGGAGGGTTGGAACAATCTGACCGAGCCCTCGGTGCTGGAGGAAAAGGTCCTGCGCGAGAACATGGCCAGCCGTCATGATCGGCTCGCCTGCCAGGCTCAGATCCTCGGCGACTGCAAGGTCAAGCCGGCCTGACTCACCGCGACGGTCAGCTCGATACCGACCCGTCGCCACTGTTCCTGACCGACCGGAGTGCTCGCCGTGCCGCGCGCGGCATCCAACGCCCGGCCATCGACCCAGAGAGACTCGTTACAATGCCACTCGTGACCTTTTCAAGCCCCGATTACAAAGACAAGACGGTCTATGCCGTGGCGGGAAGCCACACCGAGACCATTCTCAAGCTCGCCAAGGAGTACAAGGTGCCCCTGCACCACGACTGCCAGGACGGCGAGTGCGGCAACTGTCTGGTGCGCGTCACCAGTGTGGACCGCAAGGGCCGCATGAGCGGCTTTCTGACCGACAAGGAGCGCGGCGTGCTGGTCGAGCTGGGCAAGCTGACCAAGGACGACATCGATCGGATTGCCGTCGACGACATGCCGAGCGAGTGGCGTCTGGCGTGCCAGATGATCGTCCGCGACGAAGACATCCTCGTGGAGTACTGAGGTCATGTCGGCCCTCGCCCTGGACTCGGAACAGGATGCCGCCCGCATCTATGCCCGCCTCATGGTGAGGGCGGTCGGGGCCGGCAACGATCAAGCCTTTGCGAGTATGATCTCGACCCGTGCCGCGGGCGGCGGCGCCATGCCGCCCTGGCTCGGGCTCGATCCGGCCGCATTTCATTGTTTGATGCGGCACCATTTTCCCGGAGCAGCCTCGCCCGACTTTCTCGATGCGATCGAGGGTGAGGCATCCTCACCCGAGGCGCGTGGTGACGAGCGCGAGGAGTTGGTTCGGTTGATGCTGATGCATAGGGCCGGCGATTCCCCCTCCGAGGTCTGGATGGCCCATGTGGTGGCCGCCGGCTGTTTGGCGAGCGACCATCTCTGGCAGGATCTCGGGCTTTGGAACCGAGCCGATCTGACCGCTTTGATGCGCAGGAATTTCCCGTCCTTGGCCGGCCGCAACGTCAACGACATGAAATGGAAGCGGTTCCTCTACAAACAGCTCTGCGAGGCGGAAGGGATCTACACCTGTCGAGCGCCGTCGTGCGAGGTATGCACCGACTATCATGCTTGTTTCGGACCTGAGCACTGAGCTGGCTTGGCACGGATCCAAGATCGATAACGTCTATGACCGAGCGGCCGGAGCCTATCTGGGGCTCGCCGTCGGGGACGCGCTCGGCGCGACCGTCGAGTTCATGACCCCTCGAGAGATTCGCGAGGTCCACGGCGAGCACCGCAATTTGATTGGCGGCGGCTGGCTGCGGCTGCGCAAAGGGCGGGTGACCGACGACACCGAGATGAGTCTCGCCCTCGGCAACAGCATCCTCGGGGCCGGCTGTGTCGATGCGCGGGCGATCGCCGAGGCATTCAGCGATTGGATGCGGGCCAAACCGGTCGACATCGGGCATACCGTGCGGCGCGGGATCTGCCAATATCGCTTGAACGGCACCCTCGAGGTTCCCGAGAACGAGCATGACGCCGGCAACGGTGCTTGCATGCGCTGCCTGCCGATTGCGCTTTACACGCTCGGAGCTGCCGAGGAGGCGGTCGCCGAAGCCAACCGTATTCAATCCCATGTCACCCATCATAGCCGCTTGGGCGACGCGGGGACCTTGACCGTCATTCGCATGGTCCAGTTTGCTTTGCTGGGTCGGCCCAAAAGCGATCTGCGCCTACTTGCGGAAGACTTGGTGGCGGCCGAGCCGCAATATCGCTTCGATCGCCGCCGCATGGAGAATCCGGGGGGCTATCTGGTCGAGACACTGCGGGCTGTATTCCAAGCACTGTTCGCGACCGACAGCTTCGAGACGGCGCTGGTGGATGTCGTGAACCGCGGCGGAGACGCGGACACCACAGGCGCGATTCTCGGGATGATTGCCGGGGCGCTTTACGGTCCGGAGACGATTCCGCGGCGTTGGCTCGGAGCCCTCGAGAAGGGCACGGCCAACGCCTGCGTAGAGCAGGCTTCGGCGCTCCTGATGGGGGCAACCCGGTTCGACGGAGCCTGCTCCGCTCAGGATGCATCTCAGGATGCATCGAGATGATTGCGCTGAGCTGCAGTAAAAAACGAAGGATCTTGAGATCTTATTCGATGCGTCAACGGATTGCGGCTGAAATCCTGACTATTATACTCAGAATATAGGCTCTCGTTTCATTCGCGCACCCGAGCAGGCACTGAACATGATCCCGTTTCAATTGCACGACATGGAGACTGCCCCGCAGCCCTCGCGCGCCATCATGGCAGATATGCAGCGCCACGGCGGTGAGCTACCCAACCTCTTGCGTACCCTCGCGGAGGCTCCGGTTGCGCTCGAGGCCTATCGGCAGCTCGCGACACTGCTGAGCCGCTCCAGCCTGACTCCGATCGAGCAGCAGGTCGTCTATGTCACCGCAGCTCACACCAACCAGTGTCATTACTGCACCACCCCGAATCCGCTGCTCGGGGGCGACATTCAAGCCGATCAGCTTGCCGCAGCGATACGTCACGGTCAGCGGCTCGCCGACGTGCGTCTCCAGGCACTACGCCGGTTCACCGCCGCCATGACCGAGCACCGCGGGTGGGTGCCGGAAGCGGATGTCGAGTCTTTCCTACGCGCCGGTTTTACCCGCGAGAACCTGCTCGAGGTCATCACCGGGATCGCGTTGGTCACCTTGAGCAGCTACGCAAACCACGTCAGCGCCACGCCCGTCGATGACCTCGCGGCCTAGTGAACAGATCGTCGGCGGCGCGGCGGATCCGCGGTTGCCGTCGGTGATCCCGCGTCGTGTGGGAAAAACTCGGTCGACCCCAACCCTTTCTTACAGCGCCTGTAAACCGCTCGCCTTTCCGTTGCAAGTCCTCCGGATGAGTGCCCGCCAGTGCCGTCACGCCCGATCCACGATCGGATGCTGCGGTATTCGCTGTCGGGCGATTGAAATCCGCCACAAGACCTGTTTGGGACGCGGGCAGCCGCTATACTCGATCCGTGCTCGTGCTTTCATCTTTCGGTGTCGAGTCACACCGCCGAGATGCGGCCGGAATACCCGACCGGAGTCTTGGACCATGCGAGGCGGAACGGGAAGGAGTCGACATGCAGGCCATCGGGAAGCAAGCCGGGTTTACGCTGATCGAGGTCATGATCGTCGTCGCCATCCTTGGCATCCTTGCGGCGCTCGCTGTTCCTCAGTACCAAACCTTCACCACGCGGGCGAGGATCAGCGAGGGTCTGGTCCTGCTTGGCCCGGTCAAACTCGCTGTGGCCGAATACTATGCCTCGCATGGCCGTCTGCCGGACGTGCCGGGGAATAACTGGCTCGCGCTGCTGCGCGAACTGGGATTGAACGTCAGTGCGGTCTCGGGCGCGGCATCCGGCAGCTTTGTCAGTCGTATCTGGTGGAACAATGGGGAGAAAGAGATCCGTATTCGGTACGGATTCGATCCCATCGACGACATGATCATCGCGTTACGAGCCGATTTCACTCCCTCCGGCCAGGCGATTTGGACCTGCTACGCGCCCCGAAGGGACGGCGTACCCGTCAGATATCTGCCCTCGACCTGCCGAGGCTGATTGCCGGGCCTTCGATCTCGCGATAGGCCGCCGCCAGACGTTCGGCCCAGGCGTCGATTTGCGCCTTCGTGCGAAGCCCGTCGTTGCGGATTTCGATCATGACGGCGTGTAGTCCGCGACCCTCCCCGTGGATGGGGACGGTGTAGTCAACGGCCGCCTCGATCGGGTAAGGCTGGTTGTCTCCGACGATGCCGTTCACGTGGCTGGCGAGCGCCTTTGACAGGAGGACCGCGAAGCGACGGTCGCGCCAGTGCGAGACACCGACGCTCCAGGGCCGTTTCTCGCCGGCTAGGACCGGCGTGAAGCTGTGGATACTGAGCAAGAGGCTCGGCCGATTCGCGCGGGCGTCGAGGAGCCGATCGATGGCCTCGTGGTAAGGTCGGAAGAGTGTTCCGACGCGGGCCGCCCGCGCCTGCGCGGTCAGCCCCCGATTGCCTGGGACGGGTACGCCGGCACTCCGCTCCGCGATCGATGCCGCGTTGCCGAGCGGCCGGTTACAGTCGATCACCAGGCGGGAGTAGCCGCTCGACACCAAAGGGGCGTCGAGCTGTTCCGCAAGTTGCCGTGCGACCTCGGCCGCACCCGGATCCCAGCCGATATGATCGGCCAACTGCTCGGGCGCCAAACCGAGCGTGCCCAGACGACGGGGTACCCGATTCGAGGCATGGTCGCAGACCAGGACGGCGCTGCCGGCGCCCTCCGCATTGACGATCTCGAAGGCCGGTGACTCGTCCGGGTCCAACAACCGCGCGGCCGCGAACCCCCGGGGCGACCCGCTCATACCTCGTCGGTCCAGACCTGGAAGCTCTTCAAGACGTTCGGGCCGAAGGCGTTGCTGATGGCGACGTCGGCCGCGTCTCTGCCCTGGGCGATCAGGATGCGACCGATACGCGGGATCTTGTTGCGCGGATCGAAGGTGTGCCAGTGCCCCCCGAGATAGACCTCCATCCAGGCCGAGAAGTCCATGGGGTCGGGCGAGGCCGGTACGCCGATGTCCCCGAGATAACCCGTGCAGTAGCGCGCGGGGATGTTCATGCAGCGACAGAAGGCGATCGCAAGATGCGTGTAGTCGCGGCAGACACCCTTGCGCTCGTTGTAGGCCTCGAGCGCGGTTTTGGTCGAGCGCGCATGCTGGTAGCCGAACTCGATACGGCCATGGACAAAGTCGCAGATCGCCTGGACCCGCGCCCAACCGGAGGGGGTGTGGGAGAAGTGCTTCCATGCGATCTCGGAGAGCCGATCGGTCTCGCAATAGCGGCTCCCGAGCAGATAGACCAAGGTCTCGCCGGGAAGATCCTCGACCGCATGCTGCATCGCGTCCATGTGAATCGGATCCGGACGGCCGCTGTCCATGACAAGCGCATCGGTGGAGATGCTGATCTCGCCCGCGGGCGCCACAATGCGGCTGCACCAGTTGCCGAAGCCGTCGCGGTAGGCGGTCATGGGCACCGATGGACGGGTGACGATGTGGTCGGCGCGGACCATATCGGAGACCCTGCTGAAATGGACGTTCAGCGTCAGGATCATGGGTGTCGGCTGAGGACACTCGAAGATCATCTCGTATCCGATCCGGATCTGCATCCTGGGTCTCCCGCGGGCCCGGAGCCCGTCAAAGCGTATGGTTGGCGGCCTTCAATCGCCGCCGATGATTGTCGAGTGCATTCGGAGCCTCGATCGTCAGCATAGCACCGAAATCGTGTCGTTCGATGGCGGCGCCGAGTCCGATGCCTGCGAGGCAGTTCGCCCGCCGGAGACCCTCGGTTCGACCGAGAAGATCGAGACGACATGGGTTGAAAATCGTTACACTCCCCGTCCATAACGGCTCGTCGATCAAGGCATTTCAATGAACAACCGGCATCAGGATGGCGGGGCTTCGGGGGCAGGCGGGGCGATGGTCTCGGATCGGTCCGACGGTAGCGAAACGGTGAAGGCCGATGCCCGAGTCTTCGACAGTCGCCTCGAGGCGGCCCATGAGGCGGCGTCCTATATACGGGCGTTCTGCGACGGACTGGGTTTGGACGAGGTCGAGCTCTCGCAGATCGAGCTTTGTGTGTACGAGGCATTCGTCAATGCCGTAGAGCACGCTTATCAGGCTCAACCTGGACATGAGGTTCGAGTGATGGCCGAAGCCGACGCAGGGTCTTTGCGACTGCGTGTCTGTCAGCGCGGCGTGTTGCCGGATGCGGCTCTGGTGGCGTCGACGCCGGCCGGTTTCGACGACCTGCCGAGCGGGCTTGATGCGCTCGATTGCGAGCCGCGTGGCCGCGGTATCCGGATCATCAAGTCGATCATGTCCGAGTGCGAGGTGGAGTCCGACGGGGAGTTCGCCTGTTTGCTGATGTCCAAGAGGCTCCCCGGATCCACGCCGTAGGTTGCTTTCACCCTGGGTCTGCGCGACGTCGTTCGGCCGAGGGCCGCGCGCTCAACCGGGTCTCCCGGGCTGTTTTGTCTTTGAAGCGTCAGTGATCGAGACCGAGGCCTGTGGCGCCGGGAGCCAGCTCGTCGGCCGCAGAATGGCGAGCAGTCCACTGAGGAGATAGACAAGATCCCGTCCGATGCGCCTCTGTCGGGCGTAAAAGACATCGCTCATGAGCTTTTCCTCGAACGGCGCATCCGCGGGGACGTCGAGCTGTGTCGGACCCACGAGTCCGGCGGGGGCCTGCTCGCGGGTCAGCTCCCAATCATCCCGAAGCCCGTCTGCCGCCTCGGGCGACAAGGGTGTGACCCCGACCAGCCGGAGATCGCCCGAGACCACGGCCAGCAGACGCGGGAGCGCGCGCAGGATCGGCACAGGCGTGCGCCACTCCCGGACGCGGAAGTCCCGGCGTGTGGCCTGCCCGAACGCGTCGACCTCGCGTTTGTTGCCGCGCAGGGTGATCGTATCGAACCAGCCCTGTTTGCGATTCGGGAGTGCGGCCAGTGCGGCGATCGGCCACAGCGGGAGTGACAGACCAAAGGCCAGGACGCCGAGCAAACGATGGATCGGATCGGCGATGCCGCTGCGCAGGGTCGCCTGCTCCAGATCGGCCAAAAGACAGGCGTCTGTGACCTTCAGGACGGCACCCGAGTCTACTCGAATCATGGTGTTGCCGCTGACGATCGCGTTGGTGATCTCCACCAGCTCTCCGACATAGGTGTGTGGCAGGATCACGCTCGAATTGATCGTCGCGCGCCGGTCCACGATGACGTCGTCGCTGATCACGACCTCGCCCGTCAGTTCGGCATCGGGTGCGATCCGACACCGGGCACCGACCAGACAGACACCCTGTTTCAGTGAGCGCGGCGAGACGCGCGATCCGCGCCCCAGGGTCAACCCCAAGGCGGCCTGTCGACCGGGAAGGATGAGGCCGGGCAGGCGCTTCGTGATGGCGTCCAGGTTGACGCGATGATAGTCGGCGAGACTCTGCACGGTGCACACTTGCTCGGCCGCGATCGGAATCCAGGCGCTCTGCGCAGCCGAGTCCTCTCGACCGGTCAGCGGCCACGCCAACGGGGTCAGGTCGCTGGCGCCGGCGCGATGGATCCCGCAGGCCGCGGAGAGGCCGTCGGCATCGGCCCAGACGCAATCGCCCGGAGTCGTCTCGGCTGCCGAGATCCAGGCGGCAACATCAAAGCCGTGGATCAGGTCGCCGCGCAGCCCGACGAGGGGCCCGTCCAGGCGCTTGCCGAGTCGATCGACCACGGCGGTGGGGTCCTCTTCGCCTCGGGTCAGGGTGTAGGTCAGGCGCAGCCCCCAGCGCGTGCCGTCGCCGATCACCCGCTGGACCTCGTCGGCAAAGGGCGAGACCACGACCAAAATCCGTCGGATGCCCGCCTTGGCGAGCGATTCCAACGCGTGCTCGATCATCGGCTTGCCGGCCACCGGCAAGAGGGCGACGCTCGTGCGCTCGGTCAGCGGCATGAGCTCGGAGCCGAGACGGTCGGCGAAGAGGATGGCCTGGTCCATATCGATCACCCCGGAGAATGGATGCGAGAAGGTCTAAAGGGCGTCGGCCGCGACGCGCGTCGCGGTCTGCGGGGTCGCGCCGACGCGATAAGGCTGCGTGTAACGGTAGCCACCGTTCAATAGGCGCCCCGCCCGAACAACACGGCAGGCACGGTCTGCCAGAGGAGCTTGAGGTCGGTCAGCAGCGATTGGGACTCGATGTAGCGGACATCCAGCTCGACCTGTTGGGGGAAGGGGATATCGGATCGTCCCGAGACCTGCCAAATACAGGTGATGCCGGGCGTGACCTCCAGGCGCCTCCGGTCGGAGAGCGAGTATTCGTCGACCTCCGCCGGGACCGGCGGGCGCGGACCGACGAGCGACATATCCCCCTTGATGACGTTCCACAACTGCGGCAGCTCGTCGATCGACGCCTTGCGAATGAACCGGCCGATGCGCGTGATGCGCGGGTCGTGCTGCATCTTGAAGGTGACTCCGCCGGACATCTCGTTCTCGACGAGCAGCTCGGCCTTGCGCGCCTCGGCGTCCATGTACATGGAGCGGAACTTGTACATGGTGAAGATCTGGCCCCAGCGTCCGACGCGCGTTTGCTTGAAGAGTGCGGGACCGGGTGATTCGAGCCGGATCGCCAGCGCCAGCAGTCCGAAGATCGGCAGGAGTAGGATGAACAAGGGGCCGGCGAGCAGGATGTCCAGGGTGCGCTTGAGTAGATAGGCCGAGCGTACAACCGCCACCCAGGCGAGCCGCTTGGCGCCGATGCGCAATCGGATCAACCACGCGGGCTGGCCGGCGCGGCTGTAGCGACGCATCAGCAGCTCTTCCATCGAGGTCCGGCTCGGTCGTTCCTCGGTCATGAGGTCTCCCCGCTTCGCGCCTGTCGCCAGACGCGGTATAGGAACAAGGGGTTGCCGATCACATAGCGTCGCCACATTCGCCCGGGTTCCTGCATCAGCCGCCAGGTCCATTCGAGGCCGATCTCGCGCATCCACTCCGGCGCCCTGGGGATTCGGCCCGAGTAGAAGTCGAACAGACCGCCGACGCCCATGCGCACCGCCGGTGTCAGGCGCGCATCGTTGCGCGCGAGCCATTTTTCCTGACGCGGCACACCGAAGGCGACCAGGAGGATCGCGGCGCCCGAGGCGTTGATCCTGTCGATGACGGCGTCCTCGTCGGCCGGGTCGAAATAGCCGTCTTGAACCCCGTCGATACGCAAACCGGGAAACTGCGCCTGCATGTTGGCCGCCACCGCCTCGGGGATCCCCGGGCGCGCGCCCAGCAGGAACAGCCCGAGTCCCGATCGGGCGGCCCGCTCGCACAGCTGCGGGAAGAGGTCGGTGCCGTTCACGTTGGCCTGTAGGGCGACCCCGAGCATCCGGCAGCCGATATGGATTCCGATCCCGTCGGGCAAGACCCGTGCGGCATCGAGCAGGATCCGGCGGTACTCGGTATCGACATAGGCGATGTTGAGGCAATCCGGGTTGACGAAGGCCAGCAACGCGGGATCCCCGGCAGCGGCACGGGCCGCGATCCAGTCCACCGCCTCGGGCATGGTGGTGTTGACGATCGGGACACCGAAGAACTCGAGGATGGGCGGCGTGGGCGCCTCGCCTCCGCCGAGGACCTCCCCGATCAGGGAGCGCACCACCAGGCCGGCGTCGCCCCGCGCGCTCTGGCCGTACGCATAATCGCTGTCGATCTGCGCCTCGGGCGCATAGGCGACACCGGTGCGGCTCTTGAGTCGATAGGGCGAGAAGACACCGGGTCTGACCGTGAAGCGCACGGCCGCCTCGACGTCGAGCTGGACGGCCTCGAGCTCAGTCAAAGGGCGTGGTCCGGCGATGGCCAAGTCCCCGCGGAGGATATTCAGCAGTGCCGCGAGACTGCGTCCCGGCGTCGAGCCGGCGAAGTAGAGTCGCTCGAAGGGTGCGCGAAAACGCCCGACCAAGGGCTCGCGATCGAAGATTCGGCCCTCACGCGCGTGAGCCAACGCGCCGCGCAGCAGCAGCAGTGGAGCGAGTATCACCAGGAGCAACAGCGCGAGTGTCAGGTCGAGGGCCCGCGAGAGGACGACCCCGAGGACCGCGAGCGGCGGCAAGAGACTCCGCAACCAGAGTGCGCGCCACGGACGCTGGCGACGGCCGAGCGGACCGGGGATTTCCAGGCCGGGTTTGCGCTTCATGAGGCAGGTGCTCCGACATCGGCGCGGGAGTCCGTCCCGGGCGAGTGCTTCGCACCGGTCGGGGCGTGGATCGATGTTGCGTCGCCTCGGGGGATGATCCTGGCCGGAACCCCGACCGCGAGACAGCCGCCGGGGACGTCCTGAATCACCACGGCGTTGGCGCCGATCGCGACGTCGTTGCCGATGCGGATCGGCCCGAGTACCTTGGCCCCGGCTCCGATATCGACTCGATCGCCGATCACGGGTGCTCCGCGGACCCCGCGATGACGCAGGCCGACCGTAACCCCGTTGCGCACCACGCAGTCGTCGCCGAAGACCGTATCGCCGCTGATGATGATGCCGCCGAAATGCTCGATCAGGAAGCGGCGGCCGAGCCGCACCTCGCAGGGCAGATCGATCCCCGTCATGATCTGAGAGAGCACCTTGAGGAGCTTGTAGAGCAAAGAAAACGGCCAGCGCAAAACGCGGTTCTCGATCCCGTAGCGCCAGCGCCCGAAGCGATAGACCAGCATGACCCAGAGCCCTTGGCGTGCCCAGTCGCGTTCGTAGGTGTGCCAGTCTTCACGGATGTTCTCGAACATGGCGTGCTCCCGCCTCGATGCTTACCAGGGCCTCGGCGGCGAGAGCCGCCCGCCTGCCGTCTCCCGCCAGGCCCGATCGAGCAGGGCGACGATCGCCAGCGACTCGGTGCGCTTGCCGCCGCGCTGCGCGTCGCCGCCGCGGTTGCGCCAGGCGCGTACCCGATGCCAGCTCGCCTCCAGTTGACGCACCGCCCAAGCCCCGAGCCAACCGTGGTGCTTGCGATAGTAGAGCAAGCCGCTGCGGATCCGCCACAGCGTGAGCTGCGCGCCCTTGCCCGCCGCGCTCATGTCCAGTTCGCCATGGGTGCGCGATGACTCGCCGCCGATGTGCACGACCACCACGTCCGGCCAATAGCGGATCCGCAGGCCCGCCGCGCGGATCCGTCGGCACAGATCGACCTCCTCGTAGTAGAGAAAGAACGCCTCGTCGAAATCGCCGATGCGGGCCAGCAGGTCGCGGCGCACGATCGAGAAGGCGCCCGGAACCCAGTCGATGTCCGCCGGTTCCATCGGGTCCGCCCAGGTGCGGTCGAATCGCCCGAAGAAGCGACTGCGCGGGAATCGTGCAGCCAACCCGGACAGTGTGAGTAGCTCGTTGAGGAGCGAGGGAAACATCCGGGCCGACGGCTGCCATTCGCCGTCTCGCCCGATCAGCCGTGCCCCGCCCAGACCGATTCCGGGATCCGCATCCATGTAACGCACCGCTCGCTCAAGGGCGCCCGGCGTGAGGAAGGCGTCCGAGTTCAGCAGGACCAGATAGCGCCCGTGCGCGGATTTGAACCCCAGGTTGTTGGCTGCCGCAAAGCCGAGATTGGTCGTGCTTCGGATCAGGGTTGCCTGCGGGAAACGCTCGGCCACCCGATCCGCCGAACCGTCACGTGAGGCGTTGTCGACCACGATGATCTCGTAGCTGACCGGGCCGGCCTCGGCGATCAGTGTCTCGATGCATTCGACGAGCAGATCGCGGGTATTGAAAGAAACGATGACGACCGAGACGTCGGGGGTGGCTGTATTGGATATCGGCATGGCTCCCCCTTAGT
The DNA here is from genome assembly GCF_021228795.1 of Thiocapsa bogorovii. Classification (NCBI taxonomy): domain Bacteria; kingdom Pseudomonadati; phylum Pseudomonadota; class Gammaproteobacteria; order Chromatiales; family Chromatiaceae; genus Thiocapsa; species Thiocapsa bogorovii. Next base: position 2,663,596 of record NZ_CP089309.1, on the reverse strand, counting down.
CCTTCTGCTCGGCTTCGTTGCGCTCGGTGCGCACCCAGGCGGCATCGTTTCGGGAGGCCCGTCCAATGGCGCGCAGAATCGTGAGCTTCCACAGGATGTAGAAGGGTGCCGTCGCCAGTGCCAGCAGATCGCGCCAGCCGCCGCCTCCGATACGAATCGCCGCCAAGACATGCACTGCGACAAGTGCCAAGCCCAAGAACGCGTACGTCCTGGTGGGTTCGAAGGGCGGTAGCAAAGCGACCAGCAGCAACAACACATGAAAGGCCAACGGCAGCAACAGCAGCTCGAGCAACGGCTCGATCAGGCGATGCTCGCCGGACATGACGCGGCGCAGCAGGACCGGGGTCCAGTCGAGAACCATCCTGAAGCGGCCGCCCTCCCAGCGCGCTCGCTGGCCGGCACCGGCCTCACGGGTGTAGGGCGCGTCCGACCAAACCCCGGTGTTCGGGGCAAACACCACGCGCCGACCGGCGGCGACCAGTCGCAGATGATATTCCATGTCCTCGACGACGCTGGTCGCCTCGTAAGGCTCTTCCAGAAGGGTCTCGCGGGTCAGCCCGAAGCCGTTGCCGAGGAGGCCGACAGAGAGTCTCCAGCGCTCGCGCCCGCGCAGGCGCAGCACGTTGAACGCCATCCATGCAATGCCCCGGAGTCGGGCGCGCAGGCTATGCTCCGGATTGTCGAGCCGATAGCAGCATTGGATCGCCGCGGCACCGCGGCGCATCAGTCGTCGCAGCTCTGTCACCAGATTCAGCTCGACCCGCGTATCGGCATCGACCACGATAAAGCCATCGAAGGGCTCTTTCAGCAAGCTGCGGAAAGCGAAGTCGAGGGCAAAGCCTTTGCCTCTGCGCTGCGGGTCCCGGCGCTCCAACACACGCGCCCCGGCCGAGCGCGCCAGCTCGGCGGTGTTGTCGGTGCAGTTGTCGGCGATGACCACGACCTCGAAACCCGCATCGCCGGAGTCGCAGGCGCGCAGCGAGGCGACGGTCTGCGCAATGCCCTCGGCCTCGTCATGGGCCGGGACCAGGACGGCGATCCGTTCGATCGGCACCGCGTGGTCCGCTCCGTCTTCGCGCCGCGGCGGGAGGATTCCGCCGAGCGTCAGCAGCAGCAGCTCGATCGTGCCGGGTAGGCTCGGCACGGCGAGCAGGATGCCGAGCAGCATCGAGGGCCAGACAAGCGCGTCGTGCGTCATAGCAGTACCTCCGCCGGTCCCAGGACGACCAGGCTGTAAGCCGGAACGGTGACCCGAATCCGCTTCTTGCCGACCGACCGAACGGCGAGGGGTTGCGGCTGAACCGCGTCCGCGGTCTCGTTGCCTTTGAACGGATCGGAGGCATCGAGGACGTACCCGCCCGTCGGTCTCGGGCTCTGCGTGTCCGGGAAGCGCAGCGTCAGGCGTCGGGGCTCGGGGGCATCGGAGACGATGGCGACCGACCAGCCATGCGGGCCTCGGAAGGTGGCGACGTGCAATCCGGTATCCTCGTCGGTCATGGATGCCCGGTGGAGATCGCCGCCGATGACCTGATTCAGCAAGGCGATCGCCCATCCGGTCGGGCGCAGTCGATCGCCGCGGGTCAGGTCGCGCGTGACGCCGAACAGCGGGACCAGACCCGCGTTGCCCTCGAGACGCGTGTCGAAGCCGGCGAGCGTATAGACGCACTGGCGCCGTGCGCCCAGGGCCATCGCCTCGAGCAACCGCTTGGCCAAGGCGGGTCCGGAGGCGGCGCCCGTGACGATCGCGGCGCGGTCGTCTGCGGCGATGTCGCCCCGGGTCGTATGCAGATTGACCTCGTAGACGGCCAACTCCTGCTCGGCGGGTTGCCGTCCGGTGATCTCCTCCAGGCGTCCGTCGTCGTCCTCGAACAGCAGCTCGAGCGCCCGATCCCCATCGACCGCATCCAGGCGCGAGAGCATATAGGGGGCGACGGCGAGGATGTCGGCTTTCGTGCTGGCCGCGGCGACCTTGCCCGCCGCGTAGGGGTTGGCGTGTTGGGCGTTGACGACGCGGCGCAGTGCAGGATGGTTGCCGGCGCCGTCTTCGAGTGCCGTGAAGAGCCGGTCGGCTGCGGCGCCGTGGTGAGCCGGGTCTTGGATTCCGGCCGGGCGGAAGATGGAATTCCAGTTCTCGTTGCCGAATTCGACCAGGACCTCCGAGAACCCGTCGGTCTCGATGCGTTCGGCGAGCCACGCGCCGAGACGCCGTGCCTCTTCGGTCGTGAAGGTCGTGGGCATGACCAGCCAGGGGTTGGCCCCGACGCTGCGGCTGAGATCGAAGAACTCGGGCAGACTATAGCTGAACTCTGCACCGTTGCCGGGTCGATACCGGCTTGCACGCCGGGCATGTGGCGCGGCCAGGCGGTTGTCAAGCGTGTCGCCGAGCTGGTTCTGCCAGTCGCGCAGATAGCCGGGGCGCAGCTGCTGCAGGGCGGCGATGACCTCGGGCCGGAAGGCGTTCACACCCGGGGCTGCGGTGCCGCCGGATTCCGTGGCCGTTTCGTCCTCTGTCGCGATCGGGCCAAGCCAGACGTCGTCGAGATGCACCTGTCCCGAGCCGGTGACCTCGATGGCGAGCTCCAGCGCACCGATCGGTCCTGCGTCGACGGCGTCGAAGGTGTGCTCGATGCGCTGCCAGCCCGGCTCCGGGCGCAGTGTCACGTCGAGAAAAGGTCCCGAGCCGTGACGCCGAAACAGGATGCGCACGCGCGGCGGATCGCCGGTCTCGGCGTGGATCCAGAGCGAGAACAACCAGCGCCCCTCGACCGGCAGGAGCTTGCCGGCACGCGTGCCGATGGTGTCGAGATGGCTGGCCAGACGCAAGGTCGCGCCGGACAAGGGGGTGAGCGCCAAAGAGCGCCGACCGGGGCTATCCGGGGCGATCCGTGCAGGATCCACCTGCACCTGTCCGTTGGTGCGGTCGGGTAACCACCAGTGTGTCGGCGGAAGATCGTCGCGAACGCGTGTCAAGGCAACGATATCTCCGGGGGCGAGGCGATCGTCGAGCCCGTCGGTGATCAACTCGGGCAGCGCGCGGCTGCCCACGGCGCGTGAGTCGACGAGGGTTCCGCTTGCACCGGCCGCGGCGCCGGTCAGGATCTCGTAAGTGGCGCCGGACCAGAAGCCGTCTTCGCGTGCGAGCCAGGTCTGATCGTCGCTGAACTTGTCTTGATCGGCATACGCGACCCGGACCAAGGCGCGGTCGATGATGCCCTCGAAGCCTGGATTTCGGAGGACGTTGCGCGGGAGCTGCTCCGCGCCCCAGTAGGTCGAATGACCGAGATTCATCCCGATGCGCTCGACGTCCGGGACCAGCGGTACGGCCTCGACGATGGCCTCGACCGAGACAGGCGCGGCGAGGATCCGCAGATCGGTCGGTCTCTCGAGCACGGATTCGCTCCGTGCGGCACCGGTCCCTGCGATCAGTGCGGCAAGCGCGGCGGCGCCGAGCAATCGGAGATCTGTCATGGCCTCGCTCCCAGGCGGCGGTGCAAGATGTCCGCCAAGCGTCGGGTGTTGGTCTCGAGGTTATATTTTTCGATGACCCGTCGCCGTCCGGCCTCGCCGAGCTGGCGGCGACGCTGCGGATCCGCTATCAGATCCGCGATCGCCTCGCCGAGCGCGGCCTCGTCCGAGGGTGCGACCAGCACGCCGTCGACCCCGTCGCGGATCAGCTCGGGATGCCCCGTAATGAAGGTGGTCACGCAGGGGATCTCCATCGCCATTGCCTCCATCAGAACCACCGGGATGCCTTCGGCGAAGCTCGCCAGCGCAAAACAGTCCGCCTCGGCATAAATGGCACGGATGCGGCCCTGGTTGACGACGCCTTCGAAGACGACGCGCTCTGCGAGCCCGAGCCGGCGCACCTGCTCCTCGAGCGACGCACGGTCGGGACCGCCGCCGACCAGGCGCAGACACACGTCATGTCCCTTGCGCACCAACGCCGCGACCGCATCGACGAGGATGTGCTGCCCTTTTGCCGGCACCAGACGCCCGACGCACAGGATCTGGAAGGGCGATGGGTGCTCGCGAAAGGGCCGCGGGCTGAAGGCGCTTGGATCGACCCCGAGCGGGGCGATCTCGAGCTTTGACCAGTGCGCCGGCGGCGAGAGCTTCATGAGCTGGCTCCGACAGTAATAGCCGATACAGCAGATGAAGGCGGCACCCTCGATCTTTTCGGTCAAGCGATAGCCGGGGGCGTCATAGAACTCGTCCGGACCGTGGACCGACATCGAGAATCCGATCGGGAAGATGCGTGCGGCGATCAGCCCCACGGTGGCGGCCGGGGTCGCGAAATGGACATGAAGATGGCCTAGGGCGCGTCCGGTCAGCCAGTGGCCGATCATAACGGCCTCCACGAAGTAGAAGAGGCTGTAGACCCATCGCTTGATGTCCGTGCCCCCGAGCCGGAAGGCAAAGAGCAGGCCCTTGGCATAGTCGCCGGGGCGCGTGCGCAGGGTGGCCCAATGCGCGCGCACCGCCCCGCGCAGGCCGTCCGCCTTGACGAAATAGGTCGTCGCCGCCTCCTCGCGCTCTTCCTCGGCCAGCGACTCGGCGGGTCGATCCGGACTGTTGATCGAGGCGACGTCGATGCGGATGCCGAGCTCGCGCAGACGGCGCACCTCGCGCAGGATAAAGGTGTGCGAGGCCGCCGGGTATTGGCTGACCAGGTAGGCAAGCGCCAGAGGTGTGCGTGCGTTGTCGTTCATGCGTGTTGCGTCCTTGGCGATCGGAGAGTGCAAAGGTCAGCCGCGGCTCACGAGCCGATGTTCGTTCGGCGCCGGTTGCGGGCCGCGACCGGGTCGGCGAGCAGATCCCGATACAGCTCGATGGTCGAGTCCACCTTTGCGTCCCAGGCGTAGCGTTCTTCGGCTCGGCGGCGTCCTGCCTCCCCGCGCTGTCGCCAGATCTCCGGGTTGCGGACCAGGTCGCGCAGTGCATCAACGAACCCCTCGACGACGGCCTCGGGTCCTGTCGGCGGCAGGGCCAAACCGACCGTCGGGTCGATGATCTCCGCCGGTCCACCGAAGTCCACGGCAATCACCGGACGGGCGCAGGCCATGGCCTCCAAGAGCACGGCACCGCCTGATTCGCGTACCGAGGGCAGACAGAAGACGTGTGCCGCGCGGATCTCGGCCGCCACCTCGGGAGGCGGGAGGTTTCCGGTGAAACGGACCTGCTCGTCAAGTCCGAGCCTTGCGGCTTGCTCGTGCAACTCACCCGACAAGGGCCCATCCCCGACGATGCAGAGTCGGATCGGCATCTCCGGGGCAAGCCGTGCAACCGCGTCGAGCAGCATGCCGACCCCTTTGAAGGGCACCAGGCGTCCTACGAAGACCAACCGCAGCGGCTCGCCCGCCACGCCCGGCGCGGTCGGCCAAGGTGCGGCCGGAAAGGTGTCGAGCTCCACCCCGTTCTCCAGCACGGGTACGCAGAGGTGACGATAGCGGGGCGGGATGCCGGCGACCGTGGCGCGCGTCGCAGTGAGAATGGCCGTCGCATGGCGCGTCCCGCCCGCCAGCGCATCCGCGATCCGCCCGAGATGGCGCACCGGATAGAGCCAGGCCGAGTCCGCACGGCGGATGTCGCGAAAACCGGGCGGCAGACCCAGATTGCCGTTCCAGGGTCCAAGCACGATCGGAAGGCCCAAGCGGTGGAGGCGCGTGGCCGCGAGCGGCGAGACCGGGGTCGGGGCATGCACGATGTCCCACGGCGTGCCGTCCTCCGATTCAGAGCGGGCCATGCGCAACGTCTCGCGATCGTAGATATAGAAGTCCAGAGAGGAGACCAGGAAGACGGCATGCTCGCTCTTGGGGAAGATCCGCGAGGCGACCCGATACAGCGGGCCGGCAAACCACTCGGTATCGATATAAAGGATGCGGCTGTCGCCGACCGGCCCGCCGGCCGCGTCGATCGCGGGACGGTTGCGGACATGGGTGAGCAAGGTCGTCGGCAGCCTACGGGCGAGACGGCTGTACCAGTGCCAGCCGATCTGGGAGACCGAGCCCATGCCGGGGCCGCATTGATAGGCGGAGAGGAGCAATCGCGGTCCTCTTACTGCGCTCATGTGTGTCCGCCCTCCGGCCGTTGTCGTCGTTCCCGAGCTTCCTCGGACGAGTGTAGATCCATGGGATGCGGGGCTCCAGTCCCATCGACGGGACTGGGCCCGAGCTTGATCTCGGCGAGATCGTCCGGATCCGTGTGCTCGGCGGAACGACCGCAGCGGCGAATCTTTCCGATGCGCTCGCTGGTTACTCCCGGACAGCATGGACGAGGGTACCCTGCGGACCTGCGACGTGGGTCACATTTTGCCCGGCAGCGACTCTCTGCGTCGCCGACGGGCCCTTGTCCGGGCCGCTGCGCGTCGGCCGAGCCGGCGGCACCTTCAGCGCCTTGTCACGATGCAGGGTCAGTCGGCTTGCGGCTTCGGAAGATCCTTGCACGCGCGGATCGACGACGATCGATGGGTCGGCCGAACCATCGTGGGCCGCATGGTCCGATCTTTGCGTTTGTCCAGTGAGCCTGTGACTCGGATGAAACGCGGCCCGCCGTCTCAATTCTGCGGCCGATCTGTCGAATTGCGGCGTCGGCTGGGACGCGGGTGCTCGAAGCGGGATCAAAACAGATTTTCAAGGGAGCAGGTGTTCCGATGAATCGCCGAATGAATAGCGCTCAGAAGGGCTTCAACCTCATCGAGCTCATGATCGTTGTTGCCGTGATCGGCCTCCTGGCAGCGATCGCCGTTCCGGCCTATCAAGACTACAGCATTCGATCCAAGGTGAGCGAGGCCTTGGGGATGGCATCGTCGCTCAAGACGGCGGTGATCGAGCAGGCGGCGAACGGCGGCCTCGCGAACGTGAAGACGGATACCGCCGGCGATTCGGCTTCGGTCAGCCGCTATGTCAGGGCACTCGCGGTCGAGGAGGCCGGGATGATCTTGGTGGCGACTCAGAACACCGGGGCAACGGTCGATCCGGAGTTGCGATTAGTTCCGAGCGAAAACGGCGGCGGCATTGTCTGGCGCTGCTTGAAGACACCGGCAACGCTTGCGAGTCAAGTTCCGCCAATGTGTCGCGACGACGTCGCCGGGGGCTACAGAACGTCCACCGATCCGAAGGACATCAAAGACACTGTCGCTGAGATCTTTCGAGCGTTAAAGGATTTTACGAAAAAATGGACGGCGAATGGGGGGATGTTCAAGCCGGATAATGTGGGCAACGCTTCTTTTTCATGGAGTAACAATACTGCGTTCATGGATGCGTTCTTTGAATTTGCAGGGCTCACCGATTTCAATCGGAGCGGATACGCTCCGATCTCGGACTTCAAGGTCTTCTACAAGCGCGACGCAAACGGCAAGATCACATCCGAGGTGTCCGGTGTCTATCTGCAGATCGGCGGTAAACGACATATTCTTTTCTCGAATGGTGATGCGGCCTCCGGTGAGCATTACGGCGATTTTCTCGCCGGCGACCCGAAACAGCTCACGCCGCCTTGACGCTTAGAGCGAATGCGCTTGCCGGGACTCCGCGCATACGGACTCGCGGTCAGGTGAGCCTGTCGAGGAAAGACGAGACATGGCCTTCGATCGGTAACAGGAGCCCGCCGCCGGAGGTCGGGTCGCCGGGGACCGGAGGCCGGATGCCGTCGAGTTCTTCCCAGCGCCGGGCGAGATAGCTGAACCACAACGCCGGGGCCTCGCCGGTCGGGATCTTCATGCCCACCAGATAGTTGCCGAGACAGCGGCGGGCCAGCGCCTTCGGGGCGCGAGCCGAGCAGAGCAGGTAGGCGAGGTCGCCGAGCGGGATACCTTCGAAGGTCGAGGAACCCCAGTCGAGCACCCGGAAATCAGAGCCGTCGGCGTTCGTCAGACGGGTGTTGTAGATGCCGAGATCCCCGTGCTCCAGAATCATCGGTAGAGAGGGTGCGAGGCGCTCGAGATCCTCCAGGGCGGCCTCGGCCCGATGCTGGGTCTTGCGGGGTAAGATCCGGCGTGCGACCAGCCGCTGCAAAGGTGCGACGTGACGGGCCGTGGTTTCCGTCCGGTCCGGTTGTCGACGGGTCGCGAGTCCGATCGCCGCCAGCCAGTCGGCCATCGCCAAACAGAAGCGCATGCGGCTCTGCACGCGCCAGCGGATCCCGAAAAAGGGATGGGTGGGCTCGTAGGTGTAGGCCAGGGCCCATCGTCCCGCCACAACGGCGGAGTTGGTCGGCCGGATGATCCGGGCCGCCTCGGTTGGACCCAACGCCTGCTCGATCCGATCCAACTGCTCGGCCTCGCCATGCAGATGCTGTCCGCCGGGAAAGCGTGCGGCCTTGATCAGGCGCTGCGGGCGTCCGTGCGCGTCGAGACTGAAGGCCAGGATGGGATTGCCGGGGCCCAGTCGACCGGATGCGAGCAGCCAGTGGTCTGCGGGTGTCTCGCGGATGGCGTCGGTGCCCATCGCGGCCAGTGCGCCGCGCAGTGCGCCCAGCAGAGTGGGATGCGGCTCGGCGCCGTCGCGTCGATAGAGCGCGATCCCTTGCTCGGGCAGACGCCGCGCGGCCGCGCCGGCTGAGAATGGTGCGATCAGACCCGTGAGCGACCGCGACGGATAGAGCCGAAGATCGCGCGCGGCGGCCCGAAATCCGGCTGGGTTGTCGGGGATCAGCACCCGGAAGGCCGGCCAATCCGGATAGGCCCGCCAGCGGCCGATCGGGGTGAGTCCGGAAGACGTCGTATCGGCCTCCGGGCCGAGGAACCGACATAGGACCCCGCCCGCTCTGAGATGACGCCCGGCCGCGACGTCGTCGGAGAAGACCAGGTCATAAACGCCCTCGGGGGTGCCGATTCGGCGTACCCGCTCGGGCGCCGCGAGGGCGGCCATCGCCGCCAATGTCCTATCCTGCAATCGGTCCTGCGGCGGTTCGACCACCAGATCGATCATGCCGAGCTCGCCCGCGAGATGCGGGAGAAAGGCGGGCTGGTGCGTGCCGATGACCAGTGTGCGGACATCCGGTCCGATCGGAAGCAGGAGTTTGAAATCCGCGAGACGATAGTCATCGGCGAGCGCCGACGCCCCGAAATCAGTGCCCATTCGGATGCTCTCTCTTGCGTTGGAGTCGTGCGCCGCCCAGCCGTCCGGTCAAGCCTCGAACCTTGACGGCAACAAAGTCTTTTTCGCCTGCATCGAATTGGAAGAACCACAGGATTGCGGCTTGCAACGCGCAGTAGACGACGCCGGCGACCAGCACCAGGACGATGCTGCCCCAACGATCGTCGCCGACCGACTCGATCCAGGGGCGAGCCAGCAGATAGAGCACGAATCCGGTCAGGTAGGGCCAGAGACCGGGCAGCAGGGCGCCGCGAACAAAACGCCCCTGACCCAGTTCCAGGAAGCGATTGGTGTAGACCATATAGATCAGCGCACTCAGGATCATGGCCAGTGCGACCGCCAGCGTGATCACCACCACATCGATACCGAAGATCAGGAATCCTGCGCCGACCAGGATGACCACCAGCGCCAGTTGGGACAGCGGGTAGATCAGCTCCCGTGCGGGGATCCCCATGCCGCGATAGATGTTCGAGGCCGGTCCGGTCAGGATGTTGAGCTGGAAGGGCAAAGTGAAGCAGGCCAGGATCAGCGGCGCCAAGGCAAATTCCGGATTCGGCCCCAGCCAGGCGACCATCAGTGGCGCGGCAAAGGCGGCCATGAAGCCCATCATGAAGCCGGTCACCAGATTGATGTACCGCGCGCCTTTGAAATAGAGCTCGAGGAGCTCGCCGCGGCGCTCCTGGGAGTGCATATAGGAGGTCGCCGGCAGAAAGACGGCGTTCATGGAGCCCGGGATCGAGGTCGCCATTACCGGAAATTTCTGGGCGACATCGAAGAGACCGGTCGCCTGCACATTGATGAACAGACCGGCGATCAGCTTCTCGATCGAGCGCAGGAACATCCCGAGAAAGCCGGAGAGTTGGACGATTCCGCCGTAGCGGTAGAAGAGCGCAAGATCGGCCCGATTGAAACGCCGCAGCGAGATCGTCAGCCCCGGGATATTGCGGAAGCAGAGCCAGACGTTGACGCTGATCGACACCAGATAGCGAATCGCGAAGGCATAGAGCAGGCTATAGACCCCGAGTCCGGCGACCAGGAAGACCACGACCAGCAGGGTCTCGAGCAGGAAGGTCCCGACCCAGACCTGGTTTTGCTGCACGATGCGTTGCAGACCCGTCAGGACATACGCGAAGGCGCCCCAGCTCAGTTCGAGTGCGAAGATCGCTGCGCTGCCGAAGATGAGTACGAAGGCCGTGGTCTGTAGCTCGGGCGAGACCGACAGCGCGTCGATCAGGGTCGGCAGCCCGATCCAAAGAAGTGCGAGCGCAACCACGCTGATCAAGCTCACCACCGTCAAGCCGGTCGACAAGAGATCGCCGATCCGATGCTCTTCGCCTTGGGCGTGATACTGGGCGACGTAGCGGATGTAGACGTTGGAGACCCCGAAGGCGCTCATCCCCAAGTAGCCGATTAGGATAAAGGAAATCGCCCAAATGCCGTATTCCTCCAGACTGATATAGGCCAGAACGATCGGCGGGATGAAGAAGCGGGTGACCAGATAGAGGAGCTTGGCGCCGACCGAGCTGAAGATGTTGCGGCTGACCAGGCGGTTCATGCCGCCTGCGTCGAGCCGAGCGCCTTGCCCCGGGACAGAGGACTTGGGCTCGGTTGTAACCTTGTCCGTCATGGCTGTCGGTCCTCAGTCCTGCTGCTGCGTTGGTCCGGCTCGGTCGCGCCGAGTCGATGTCCCAGTGTCCGTCGTCCGAAATCAGTCATCTGCGTAAGTCGACGTCTTGAGGCGACCCCGCCTGCGAACCTAAGAATACATGATGCCGTCGGGGTTGATTGGGGTTCACGTCATGACTCGGCGGAACCGGTGAGCCGGCGCCGGCTCCGAGGGTGCGACGGTCTCCGTGCCGATCCCCTCGACTCCGGAGTCCATATAGGCAATACCCCAGCCGGTGATCATGAAGAGGAGCGGAACGGCTTGCAGGCCGAGATAGACGGTGGCGATCGAGAAGCCGACCGCGAGATAGAGACTCGCCAGCGTAAAGGCCAGCGAGCTTCCGCGCGGCTCGGCGAGGGGTTGGCGCATCCCGTGCGCGGTCAGGCGGACCAACATGACGAGGATGATCGCAAGTAAACAGACCAGGGCGATCAGCCCGTGCATCAAGAGCAGCAGCAGATAATAGTTGTCGATCGAGGGCATGCCGGGGACCTTGGGCCACGCCGTCAACCCCCAGCCCAACCAGATCCGCTCGGCGGCGATCTCGGAGTATTCGGTCAGGAGTTCCCACCGGTAGGCGGCCGATTCCTGGGCCACTGTTTCCGCCCCTTCGCGCCCGACCGAGACATAGTCGAGGAACCAGACCACGCCGGGGATGCCGACAAAGAGGATGATCGCAACGACGGCGCCGATCGCGGCGACCCGTTGGCGCGAGCGTCCGATCATCACCAACATCGCTGCCAAGATGGCCCCTATCCAGGGGCCGCGCACCATCGTCATGATCACCCCCGCGAGCAGTCCGAGGGTGATGAGCCTTCCCTGACTGATCGGCAGCCAGGGGGCGAAGCGCGGTTTAGGCTCCCATGCGCCGCTCCATTCGAGCCAGCGCTGGATGCGGTAGCCGATCACCATGACGATACCGGCCAGAATGGCATGGCCGTAGGGTCCTGCGACCCGTGCGAAACCCCAGCGAAAGGTCGTGACCCAGCGCGCCTGACCGGGAAAGAACGGGTCCAGGATCATGCGCCAGGGGGTGGTGCCGAAACGGAACTCGTAGACGGAGACCGCCGAGATGATGAAGAGACAGATCACCAGGGTCTTGGCGAAGCGGACTCGATGTCCGGCGGGCTCGATTAGGCTCTTGGCAAAGATGTAGGGCAGCACCACCCAGGTCAGCATGTTGAACATGAGGTTCTGGGCATCGCTGTAACCCGAGGCACGGTATTCCGAGATGCTCGCGGCGAGCGCGAAACCATAGACCAGCAGATCCATCGCATGGAAGCGGAACCCCGGCATCCCGCGCGCGAAAAACGCGACGGCGGTGCCGACGGCGGCGGCTTGACCGAAGGTCGGATCCGGCAGGCCAGGTGCGTTCCAGCGATAATATTCGGGCAGCAGCATCATCGACGGCAGATAGACCATCAGGAATGCCGTATGCGGTCCTCGGGTCAGTCCGATCCAGCCCGCCAGAAGACCCGGGATGAGGGCGATGATCGCAAGCACGGGGCGGCGCGCTCAGAACGAGGCGGCGGTCGTCTGGATCACGCCATCGCAGGCGCATCCGCTGCCGACCGAACGACGCGGGCGGGAACGCCGACTGCGACCGCTCCGGCCGGGATGTCTCGGGTTACGACGGCGTTGGCCCCGATCACGGCTGCGTCGCCGATGGTGACGCCGGGCAGCAGGGTGACGCCGCGCCCGATCCACGCCTGACGCCCGATCGTGATCGGGCTGCTCTCATGGCCGGACCAGCGCAGCGCCGGTTCCGTGCCGGTGCGATGGTTGGCGTCGCGGATGCTGGTGTATTCGCCGACCATGCTGCCGTCGCCGATGCGGATGCGTTCGAAGGCGACCAGATGGACCCCGCGCGAGAGGACCACCTCGTCGCCGACCTCGATTTCGCCCGCTCCTTGGGTCTCTAGCCCGGATGTTTCATAAACCGACACAGCCGACACTGGCCTCGCGGATTTGCGCGGCGCTGGGCGTCACCGAGGGCGATGACCGGGACGCCGCGGGGGTTGAATGGTGGAAATACCGAGCGGCAACGGGCTTGATCAACGGGGCACGAGTAGTTTTGTCGCCGCGCAGGCGTACGATGCCCTGCCCGAGGTGGGCATAGTCGTCGTGCGCGTGCTGAAATCCCCGTGCGGGGATGTATGTGCGTCTAGGCGGGCGCCGCCCGGGGCTGCGCGTTGAAGAGCCTCTCGGTGACCTGCTGCAACAGCGTCTTGACCGGACAGCTCGAGGGCAGGTGCAGGCGCACGCGGTCTTTGTACTGCACCACGCGCACGGCGAGCTTGAACAGTTTGATGATCACGGTGGCAGGCTGGGCGTTGGCCAGTTCCGTGCCGACGAGGACCTCGGTGCGCAGCGTTTGGTGCAAGACGTAAGCGGCGCAGGAGAAGAACAAGCGCATCTGATTGGCCAAGAAGGTGCTGTCGGAAGTGCGATCGCTGGCCAGATCGTTCTTGATCATTTTGATGAAGTTCTCGTCCTGGCCGCGCGCGCAGTACAGATCGCGGTAGACGCACTCGGGACTGGGCAAGTCCAAGGAGGTGACGACGAAGCGGAGGTTGTCGCCGCGCGCCGTCACCTCGGCTTTGAGGATGGTCCGACACGCGCCGGGCCAGGAACCGGCACGGTAGTCAACCTCGTGGTAGGTGCGGGTCCGCTCGGGTACGTCGGCGTCGGCGCGCCGGGCGTTCTCGATGCGCAGCGCATGGAGCTTGCGGGCGTCGGCCAAGAACGGCTCGGCCCGTGGCGTGAGAGCCCGGTTACCCGCCAGGCCGAAGATGAAATCCGTCAACGGATCGGCCATCGCCAAGGCCATCAACTCGGGGTTGGAGAAGTGTCCGTCGCCGCGCAGGATGATGCGTGTGCGTGGCCACGCGGCCCGCAGCCGCTTGAGCACGCGCTTGAGGATCATCGCGTTCTCGGCGCCGGTGGGGCGCTTGCCGGGACGCAGCACCGCGGTGATGAACTTCCCCGAGAGGCCCTCGAAGAGAAACAGCGGCAAGTAGCAATGGTTGCCGTAGTGATGATTGTAGAACGCGAACTCCTGCTGGCCATGGGTGGCGTCTTCGGAGTGGTCCATATCGAGCACGATCACCTGCGGCGCCTTCGGGTAGCTGGCGATGAAGGCCTCGACGAAGGCCTGCGCCATGCGGTAGAGGTCGCGCGCGCCGACCCCATTCTCCAAACGCGAGAAGGTCGGCCCGCTGGCCAGGTCCGTCGTCGCATCCAGCGGCTTGCGCTCCAGCCCCAGCTTGAACAGCGCATCACGGCGCAGCGCATTGGCGTCGTTGCCGTCTTCGTAAGCACAGGCGATCTGGTAGACCCGTTGCGCGATCAGCTCACGCATCGGATGGGTGGTGTAGGACGGATGGCGCCAATCATCGATCGCTGCGCTCAACCGCTCGGTCAGGCCGATCTGCCGATCAACCCCGCGCAGAATCATGGGGCCAAAGTCAGACGACATGGCGCCGCCGTCGAAGTCGCCGCGGACCGTGAAACCGGCGACCGGGGGAAAACGCAGCTGTTCCGGGGTAGACTCGGGCATGGGCGACCTCGTTTAGCTTCTTCCGAAGCGTTCTTGGCGGAACAGCCATTTTATCAATGGGTTGAACGAGAGTCGCCCTTTTTTATGAAATATTCGGGCTAGATAGAGACCGGGGTAGAGATAGAGTCGGCGGCCCAAGCGGATGTTGCCGGTTCCATGGATCTCGGGGACTCCGAGTACGACGACCGAGGGATCGAGCGGCGAGGTGATCCGCTCCGCCAAGCGGGCATGGCTCCACAGACGCACGATCGGGTCAATCAGGCGTCGCCGCAGTCGTGCGATCGGGATCAGTACGGCTACCGCGAAGCCTTTGATATCTTTGCTCATCGCTCGTCCTCCATCGCGCCGGGATCGATCGCTACTCGGCCTATTTGTACTCGATCAGGCGTCGACGACGCCCGGCGCGTCGATCGAGATAAAACCCGATTTGTCCGAAGAGGATCGGGATCTGCTGCAGGTGTGAATGCACCCCGTACAGCAGGCGCGTCAACGGACTCGGCTCCTTCCACTCCACCCGGCGCGCGGTGCGCACGATCAGGGCCAGGTAAAAGACGATCGGCAACAGCAGCGGCCAGAGGCTTTCCAAGACGACGGCGGCAGCGATACCGCCCGGAATCGCCAAGATCAGAATAGACGCGTGGATCCAGTTGCGCCGAGCCTCCGCTGACCACAGCGGATAGTCACTGTTGCGGAATCGTGCCGCGACCTCCGCGTAGGCATGGCCGGCCCGCTCGGCACGTCGCCAATATTGCTCCCAGCGGGTGATCGCCAGATCATGCAGGGTCATGGGCTGGTCGATATGCTCGATGCGGTAACCCAGCGTGCGCAGCCGCCGACAGAGTTCCGGCTCTTCGCCCGCAATCAGGCTCTCGTCGAACCCGTTGACCTCGTCCAAGGCGGCGCGGCGCATCAGTGCATCGCCGCCGCAGAATTCGCTCGGACCCGGTGGATAGACCCAATCCAGGTCCAGCACTCGGTTGTAGATCGACGCCTCCGGGTGCAGCTCGCGGCGGTGTCCCCAGACGACGGCGACGTTCGAGTCCTTCAGCAGCGGCAAGGCGCTCGCGACGAAATCCGGATCCAGGATGGTGTCGCCGTCCAGAAAGAGGATCACCGGCGCCTGCGCCGCGCGCCACCCGGCATTGCGACCGAGCGCGGCGGAGGGGCGTTGCGGATGCACCATGATGACCTGCGCCCCGAGTGCGCGGGCCCGCTCGGCGCTGCCGTCCTTGGAGTCCGAGTCGACATAGATGATCTCGATCGTGCCGCGAACCCCACGAATGGCTTGCACGGAACGCAGGCATCGCACGAGACGCGACCCCTCGTTGCGGCCGATGATGACGACCGAGAGCGCAACGCGCGATCCATTCGGGTTCATAGTTCGACTCCATTGAAAAGCCGCCGATAGTCGGCGATGCGTGCCGCAGCGGAAAAGCGCATCGCCAGTTGGCGGTCGGCGCCGGCCACCAGACGATTGAGCGTGTCGGCATCGGCCGTTTGAAACGTCGCGAGGCGGCGTGCCAGGTCATCGGCATCGTCGGCCCGAAAGTGCATGCCGCTGACCCCGTCCTCGACCAGGGATCCGGCACCGCCGCTGTCCGGCACCAGAACCGGTATGCCTGCCGCCATTGCCTCCAGGATCGCAAGCCCGAAGGGCTCGACGGGGCAAAGGTGCAGCAAGAGATCGCTCCGGGCCAATTCGTTCGGCACCGCATCGGAGAAGCCCGCGAAGGTCACCTGCGGATGGGTGGTCCGGGCCCGCTCCCGCAAGGCATCCAGATCCCAGCCCGTTCCGAGAATACGAAATTCGAGAGCCCTTGGCCCGGCATGGCGGTCGAGAGCGTCCAGCAAGAGATCGACCCGTTTGATGGGATCGACGCGCGAGACGATCAGCACATGCCGAATACCGGGGCTCACGAATGGCGAGCGCCGGGGGCGCGAGGCGACATCGTCGGAGCCGAGAAAATTCTCGATGACGGAGATCCTGTCGGCGCGTACCCCGTTCGCGACAAGGCGCTCACGCACGTAACCGGAGACGGCAACGAAGCGAACCCCCGCGTGGTTGAGTATCTTCTTGCGCCCGTAGCTGTCGCGCTCGTCGGTGCCGCCGTGAACCATGTGGATGTGCACGCCGCGTCGCCGATAGACGGCGTTCAGGGCGGCAAAGAGGACCGAGTGGGTGACCGCGGTCGCGGCAAAGGAGACCTCGCGGTGATTCGAAACCTCCCGGCGCAACAGAAGGGCGAGCTCCCGCGGGTTCGCGAAGGCGATGCTTTGCACGCCGCGCCGCTGCGCCTCGGCAAGGACCGGACCCGGCGGTGCGCAGAGCAGCGGATCGACAGTCGCTCCAAGACCCTCCAAGGTTGCGAGAGCCATGCGTTCCGTGCCGTAGAGATTGCCACTGTGCAGTACGTACAAGAGCCGCGGGGTCATCGCGTTCCCCTGGTCGGGATTTCGTTTGAGGGTTGTCTGCGGCAGTGCTTTCGATTCAAGCCATGCATCGATTGTCTCCCGGTCAACCGTGATCCGGGCCGTTTCTCGATGCCGGTCGATCCGGATCCGACGCACGCGGCTGTTCGGCGGCGCGATTGAACAGAGTGCCGGCAATCCGCGCGTCGAATAGTAACAGAACGCGATGTCCGCGCCCGCGTCCGACGTCGCGTCGATGCGAGCCGAGAGCGTCGATGGGCGCCGCCGCTCGAGTCGCGATGACGGTGCGAATCGCTGCAGTTAGGGCGGGTGGTTCGGGGTTGGATTTCAGTCCGCCCCGGGCATCGGGTTCGACTCGATCAGGCTGACCTGCGCCTACTCCTCCCACCCGAACAGCACAGTGACCGCGTCGCCCCCGGGGGCGATGGTCACGTCCGGATTGTCCGTGCGCAGGCGCATCGTCACGTCGCGATCACTCTGAATCCAAAGATCGTCGGTGCTGACATCCGTTTCCGAGGGATCGGCGAGCGCCGTAACGAATGAGCAGTGCCGGGTTGCCGTCGTTGGATGCCAGGGCGATGCCCGCGTCGTTCCACCAGATTGTTTCATAAATGAAGTTTGCATTGGGTTGAACCTCGTCGATGTCCGCACGGACCGAGGTGCCGTAGGCGGCTCCGGCCAAGACCAGAAGCAGAAGGGCAATGTTCACCGGCGAGATCGACAAGGGGCGGCGGATGGTCATGGTGGAAGCCCTGCGGGCAAGGTGAAGAAGCTGCACGGCCAGCGTTGACCGGTCTTGGCCAGGTCAGGCAGCTTCGGCGCCAGTACGAAAACCGCCTCGCGCTGGCCGGACTCGGCGGGCAACCCGACGGGTGCCTGATCACCGATCGAGAGTGTGGTCGCGGCGGTGTCGATCAGGCCGCGCTCGATCCCGGGCAGATGGATGCCGAACGCGGTCTGCGCCGTGCCGCCGCGCGCGGCGATTTCGTAGATCAGCTTCAAATCGGTGACCTCGTTGTGGGCATTGAGGATTTCCACGACCCGATAGGCCATCACCAGGTTGTTCATGTGCGGTCGAACCGGCAGACGGCTCGCTCCGCGCCCCGTCCGAGGCATGCCAGGGCGACCGGAAGGGCGAGCGAGATCGTTTCGGAGGCGGTTTATCGATTTTTTGCCACGATGGTCTTGCGGTACTCCTTCAGGACCTTGCCATAGTAGCCACCACCCAGAAAGACGGTCAGGCCGGTCATGATCAGGCCGACTGCCGGCGGCGATGCCTTCTCGAGGCGTGCCGCGGAACCTTTGACTTCGCCGATTTGTGCGAGTCGTGCTCGCACCACCAGCCAGGTCGCGTCGCAGATGCCGGCCAGATACTCGGTGTCTGCGGAGAGGCGAATCGGGGCGGCGTCGATGAGCACCATGTCGTATTGCGCATCCAGCCGATCGAGCACGCGGGGTAGACGGCTGCAGTCGCTCAGGTGTTCATCGACCGAATCCCCGGTGCGGATACGGTCGGGTAGGGCCTCGTCGCCGGGAACGATGGCGAGGGTGGGATCAAGGTCGTCCGACAGGATGTCGAGAAGACCCGGTCGATCCGGCATCGTTCGGTAGCGCGAGTCCGAGCAGAAGAGGTTCGCTTCGACCACGACGGCCCGTAGGCCTTGACGGTCCAGCTCGCGTGCCAAATCAAGCACGACGGTGGTTGAGCCGCAACCATCGCGAGCCGCGGTGATCAGGAGACGGCGCACACCGTTCGCGTCGCGCTCTCGCTTCAGCGCGAGGGCGAGCCGTCGCATCTGATCGGCGAGCAGGGCCCGGTGAGCTGGATCCCGGGAGGGCTCCAGGAAGGACCCCAACGGCGGAAAGCCCACGAGCGATTGCACCTGCCGACTTGTCTGAACGCGCCGGTCGAGCAGGTCGACCGCAATCGCCGACACCAATCCCAGGATGCCCCCGAGTGCCGCGAAGACCACGGCAAGCTTGGTGCGACCGCCGCTTACCGGCAGGATCGCCGGCATGGCCCAGGTCGAGACCCGGATAAAACCCGGTGCGCTGGCCTCGATTTCCAGAAACTCGATGCGGTCGTCGATCGCATCCAACGCCTTGCGCTCGCGCGTGATCTCGTTGCTTGCGTCCAGTGCATCGTTGTAACGGGTCGCGAACCAGGCGGCCTGATCCTGTTGCTCGCGAAGCTGCGCACGCAGGACGTCCTCGACCGCGGCGCGCTCGCGTACCTGCGCCCTGCGCTCCTCGAGCAGCATGACCGATTTTTCGGCGATCAATTGGGCCGAGGCGCTTTGGACCTCGTTCTCCAGATCATCGAGCTCGCGCTGCGCGATGCGTCTGACGGGATGATTTTCCGTCAGCCCCGTGGTTTGCTCGAGAACCTCGCTGCGTCGCTTGTACAGATTGGCCTTGAGGCTGTTGAGTCCGGGATCCTTGGCGGCGATCTCGCTGGCCGCTGCGTTCAAGGCCGCACGGGCGGATTCGCCACCGGTCGCGGCGTCGTAGGTCGCCAGCTCGGCGTCCGCCTCGATGCGTGCGCGCTCGGCCTTGAGGACGGCACTGGTGCTCTCGATCAAGAGGGTGTCGTAAGGGTTGAGCGAGCCCTCGACGAAGGTGGTGACCCCGAGGACCTGAGCAAGCGCGTTGCGTTGCTCCGTGAGTGCTTTGATACGCAGGACGTGCGCCTTGCGGCGTTCGGCGAGGATCTCGATGCGATCCTCTCCGGCATAGATCTCTTCCTTTTTCGCCTTTTCCAGATAGACCGTCACGACACTGTTGACGATCTCGTCGAGCCCGTCGGCGTTCTCGGACTCGAGGCTGACGGTGATCAGATAGGTATCTCGGACATCGCGCACTTGGAGTTGCTGCTGCAGGCGTTCGGTCGCTTCCCGCTCGGACTCATCGGGCCTGCGCCAAACGGCGGAGGCGCGCTCGCCGAGCCGCGCGAGCGCCTCGGAGACGATATCGTATCGGTTGATGGTTCGCGCCTGCTGTTTCAAGAACTGCTGAAACTGGGAAAAGGACTGGAATTCCAGCTCTTTGGAGTCCTCCAGGATATTGGCGAACCGGGGTGCGACGTAGATGACCGCCGTGGCGCGATAGACGGCGGTGCCCTTGATATAGGCGACATAGGTTCCGCCGATTGCGACGACGAAGGCGACCAGGACAATCAGGAGCTTATGATTCCAGATGCTGTTGAGCGGCTGGAAGGCACCCGAGGAGGCAGGCTGAGTGGGCGGTGCGCTCAAGGACGCCCTCCCGACGGGCACGAGGGTTGCGCTGGCGCACTACGAATGTCGACCCGGCTGGTCACTGGGTGCCTGCGAGCTGATTGATGACCAGGAGGGAGCTGAACGGATTGATCTGCTGCAGGATGTAACCGACCTGCGAGATTCCGCTACGTGGGACATAAACGATGTCGCCCTCCTTCATCGCGACGTTCAGTCCCGGATCCGGTTTCAGGATTTCCATAAACGAGAAAGTGAAATTGACCCGATCCGCCGGACGAATGACGTGGATCCGATTGAGATTCGCATCCCGGGTCGGGCCACCTGCCTGGCTCAGGGCATCCAGGAACGACATCTGGGGTGTCAGTCGATAGACACCGGGGGTCTCGACCTCGCCGAGGACGTAAACCGGTGTATCCGTGGAATCCGGGATATAGACGATGTCGTTGCGCTGTAATCGGATATTCAACGACAAGTCGCCGGTCAGCAGGCGCGCGACATCGACCCAGAGGATGCTGTCGCCGCGAATCACGGCGCAGCGTGTCAGGAGCTGTTCGGGACGCAGGAGCGGAAGGCCGCCGGCCTGGGCCAGCGTCTCGAGTAGATTCGGCGGCGTGTCGAACTGCAGCACGCCGGGATTCTCGACGCGCCCGAGAACGACGATCCGATTCGACCCGTAGCGCGTGACGCCGACCGTGACCGACAGATCGAGATAATAGGGTGCAAGCGCCTCGACAACATGGGCGGCGGCCTCTTCCCGGGTTAGGCCGCCGATGAGGATAGGACCGGCGAAAGGGACTGTGATGATGCCGTCGGGTCCGACGAGATGCGGTCCGGAAATTTCGGGTCGGGCCGCCACCGAGACGACGAGCTCGTCCCCGGGACCGAACCGATAGACCGGCTCTCCTGCTTGTTCAAACTGCTTGAGGAGTTCAAGGCTGGATGCCTCGATGCGACGCTCGGGCACCTCGAAGTTCGATGCTGCAGGCTCGGTGGATCCGGGAACGACTTCCCAACTGCCGCAGCCGCCGAGGGTCGAGGCGATGAGAAGGGTCAGCGCTGCCCCGATCCATCGGCATCCGAGGAACCGCTCGACCAAAGATACGTCCGGCTCCTCGACCGGGTGTGCGTGGGTGACCCCGTTCATCCTGGCGGGTAGGTGCCGAGCGCTGCCGGCCTAGCCCATTCGAGCGGCGGCGACCTCGGCGTCGTCGAAGATCTCGAAGACCTGTTGAAGGCGGGTCAGCTCGATCAGCGCCCGAACGCTGGGGGTCAGTCCGGCCAAGGAGACGTTGCCGTTGCTGCCGCGCGCTGCCTTGAGCGCGGAGATCAACACCGAGAGGCCGCTCGAATCGCAGAAGGTCATCTCCGACAGGTCAAGGACGAGGCGCGCGTCACCCCGCTCCAGGACTTCAAGGATCTCTTGTCGAACGGCCGGCGCCTCGGCGGCGGTTAAGCGACCGGCGATGGCGACGCTGTCGACTTGGCCGATCTTTCGATGGGTAACGGTTGCCTTCATCCTCATGTGCTCCAGCGGTCGGGCGGTTGGTTTCGCCTCGGAATCCGAGCGTTTGCAGAGCGTCTGCCGCGCAGGTCGTCGTGGGCTCGAATCAGGTCGGCATCCAAGGTGGGGATCCCTACTCGATCTGCCTTTCCAGGTGTTCCTTTACGCGCGCAAGCTGGACGTGTGCCGCGGCCGCCTCTGCCTCTGCGCCGGTCAGCACCCCCGAGCGACCGAGGGCCTCCAGATGCTTCGCGCGTTCCGAGAGCGCCAGTGCGCCGAGGGCGGCGGAGCTGGACTTGAGCGTATGGGCCGCGCGGTGGACCGAATCCACATCGCCTTTGGCGATGCCTTGATCAATTTGATCGAGCAGGTCGACTGAATCCTTGAGAAAACGCCGCACCAAATCGGGAAAATCGTCCTCCATCAGATCACGAATGTCCTCAAGGACATTTGTGTCGATGACGATCTCGATCCGATCTTCTCCTGAACCTGACATACTGTCTATCCAATATCGGTTGTGGTTGCGGCGTGAGACGCCGGGCGCGGGTTCAACCTAGATTCGGCAGTTGACTGCTTCGTGCCCCATGCAAAGGTTTGACGCGGTCGACGATCGTGGACATCAACTGCCGGATTTTGGGTTGAACGATTCGAGACCCTGCGATGATCGGCTCCGCGGGCGGCGCGCCGATCCGAGCAGCTCTGACGTCGGTGGTGTTCGGTTGCGGGGCGAGGCTCGCTCCTAAGGATAGCGCTCTGCGAAGACGTTGGGCAGTGTCCTTGGTCACTTTCCGCGGCAGCGGGCCCGAGCCCGCTGCCGATCGGTCATCGCCGTTGGAGCACCAGTAGCGAGATATCGTCCTCGATCTCTCCCGCTCCGCGCCAACTCCGCAAGGTCTCGTCGAGGCGCGTCGTCAAGGTCGCCGGAGGCGCATCGATGCAGTCGCCGGTAAGGCCGATGAGACGCTCGAGCTCGAAGCTCTCGCCCTCGGCGTTGCGACAATCGGTGATGCCGTCGGAGTAGAGGATGAGTCGGTCGCCGGGTTCCAGCGTGAAGGCGACTGAATCGTAGGAAACGCCTTCGAGCATCCCCACGGCGAATCCGCCGTGTCCGACCCGTTCGACACGCCCGTCGCGGCGGACCAGGAGCGGATGGGGATGGCCGGCCTGACAGAGCTCGCCGTGCCCTGAGTCGGTGTCGATATAGCCGTAAACCATTGTGAAATAGGGTGCGTTGTCGCCGGATTGGAATCGCCGGTTGAGGTCGCCGACGACGGCATCCGGGGCTCTGACGCGCATCTCGCCTCCCGACCGAGCGACCAGGTGACCTTCGCTGAGCTCCGCGGAAAGGGTTCGACTCAGGGTCACGGACATCATTGCCGAGGGCACGCCATGCCCCGCGACATCGAGGTGATAAAACCCGAGATCGCGGTCGTTCAAACGGAAAAAATCGAAGATGTCACCGCCGATCTCGGTTGCGGGCAGGAACAACCAAGCTAAGGCTACGGCGGGCGACACGTTCGGATCCTTCGGCAAGAGGCTGGCCTGCAGGACCGCAGCGGCACGCAGGTCCTGCTCGATCCGGTCGAGGGCGGCGTGGAGCTTGCCGTTGGTGTCTTCGAGCTTGCTGTTGCGCGAGGCGAGTTGGCTTTCGAGACTCAAAATGCGCTCGGCGGCACGCAGCCGCACGCGCAGCTCCTCGAAATTGAACGATTTGGTCAGAAAATCGTCGGCACCCGCCGTCATGCCCTCGATCAGGTCGTCCTTGTCGTCGCGGGCGGTCAAGAGGATGAAGTAGACGTAGTGGTCCCACTGCACGGCGCGGATCCGTCGGCACAGCTCCAGTCCGTCGATCTCGGGCATCATCCAGTCACTGATGACGAGACGGATCGTCTCGCGCTCGAGGATCTCCCACGCCTCGCGGCCGTTGCTGGCCGTCACGACCTCATGCCCCCAGCGTTTGAGCAGGCGCCCGAGGATCTCCCTCGCATCGCTTGCATCATCGGCAATCAGGATACGCATGGTGGCTGGTCGGTTTCGCCGAGGATTTGGTCAAAGCGCCTTATACCATAGGCGCGGAGGTCAGGGTTGGGGGCGGTTTCCCGCCGCTGGGATCGGCCTGCGGGTCCGACCTCGGGCGTGCTCGTCGAGCGCGTCCGAGGTCGGTTCAGTCATCCGCCCAATGACCCCGGCGTGACCGAGGTCAGTTTCCAGATGTCGCGGTTGTACTCCGCGATGGTGCGGTCGGAGGAGAAGTGACCGCTGTGGGCGGTGTTGAGGATACTCATGCGCAGCCAGCGCTCGCGGTCGCGGTACGCCGCCGCGACCTCCTCTTGGGCGTCGACGTAGCTGCGGAAGTCCGCGGCGGTCATCCAGGGGTCATGAGCGTTGCGAATCGAGAGGATGATCTGATCGAAGATGCCCGGCTCGAACTGGTTGAAGTGTCCGGATTCGAGCAGACTCATGACCTCGAGTAGCGCGGAGTCGCCGGCGATGATGCCGTTGGGGTCGTAGTGAGAGCGGCGTGCCTCGACCCCGGCGGCGGTTAGGCCGAAGAGGAAGAAGTGGTCATCCCCGACCTGCTCGCGGATCTCGATGTTGGCCCCGTCGAGTGTCCCGATGGTGATGGCGCCGTTCATCATAAACTTCATATTGCCGGTGCCGGAGGCCTCTTTGCCGGCAGTCGAGATCTGCTCGGAGAGATCCGTGCCGGGCGCGATGACCTCCATCAGCGAGACGCAGTAGTCCGGGATGAAGGCAACCCGCAGCAGGCCTTCGGTCTCCGGGTCGCCGTTGATCGCGCGGGAGACATTGTTGACCAGTTTAATGATCTGCTTGGCCATCTGGTAGCCGGGTGCCGCTTTGCCGCCGATCAGGACGCAGCGCGGCGTCCAGTCCCGCGTATCGCCCCGCTTGATGCGGTTGTAGAGGTGGATCACGTGCAGGACGTTGAGCAGCTGACGCTTGTACTCGTGGATGCGCTTGACCTGCACATCGAAGAGTGCATCGACGGGGAATGAGACCCGGCAGACCTGCTCGACCGTGGCCGCAAGGCAGCGTTTATTGTCCTGCTTGATTTGATGCCAGCGCTCGCGGAAGTCCGCGTTCTCGGCGTAGGGCACGAGGCGTTCGAGCTGGCCCAGATCACGCACCCATTCGGTGCCGATGGTCTCGTTGAGCAGCTCGCGCAGCCCGGGATTGCACATGGCCAGCCAGCGGCGAGGGGTGACGCCGTTGGTCTTGTTGTTGAATTTCTCGGGCCAGAGCTCGTAGAAGTCACGGAACAGACCTTCGACGAGCAACTGGGAATGCAGGCCGGCAACGCCGTTGACCGAGAAGCTCCCGACGATTGCCAGGTAGGCCATCCGGACCTGTGACTCGTATCCTTCTTCGATCAGCGACATGCGTCTTTGGCGATCGTTGTCGCCCGGCCAGCGGGTCGCCACCTCGCCGAGAAAGCGGGCATTGATCTCGTAGATGATTTGTAGAATCCGCGGAAGCAGCCGCTCGAAGAGCCGCACGGGCCAGCGCTCGAGGGCCTCGGGCAGCAGGGTATGGTTGGTGTAGGCCATGGTCTTGCGGGTGATGGACCAAGCCTCGGTCCATTCCAGACCGTGGTCGTCCATGAGTTGACGCATCAGCTCGGCGACCGAAACGGCTGGATGAGTGTCGTTGAGCTGGAAGCAGTTCTTCTCGGCAAAACCGGTGAAATCCTTTCCGTGCAGACGGATCCAATCGCGCAGCACATCCTTGATGCTGGCGCTGGCGAGGAAGAACTGTTGGCGCAGGCGCAGCTCCTTGCCGTTCTCACTCGCATCGTTGGGGTAGAGCACCATGGTGATGTGCTCGGCCGCGTTCTTCTGCGCGACCGACTCGGGGTAACTGCCCGAGTTGAACTCGCCGAGATCGAACTCGTCGGTCGCGGCGGCCTTCCAGAGCCGCAGGGTATTGATGGTGCCGTTGTGATAACCGGGGATCGGGATATCGTAGGGGACGGCGAGCACGTCGTTGGTGTTGACCCAGCGCACGACATCGCGCCCGTCGTTGTCCTTGTGGGTCTCGGTGTGTCCGCCGAACTGGATACGTTGGGTGAACTCGGGGCGCTCCAATTCCCAGGGGTTGCCGTCGCGTACCCAGTGATCGGGTTCTTCGATTTGATGACCGTTTTCGATCAGCTGCCGAAACATCCCGTACTCGTAGTGCAGTCCGTAACCTCTCACGGGAAGCTGCAGGGTGGCGCAGGAGTCGAGGAAGCAGGCCGCGAGCCGGCCGAGGCCTCCGTTGCCCAAGCCAGCGTCGGGCTCGTTGCCGGCGATCTCCTCCAGAGAGATACCCAGGTCGTACAGCCCCTTGGCGGCCGCATCGCTGACGCCGAGATTCAGCATCGCGTTGGAGAGGGTGCGTCCCATCAAGAACTCCAGCGACAGGTAATAGGTCCGCTTGCAGCCCGCGTCTTCATAGGCATGTCGCGTGCCTTTCCAGCGCTCCATGAGACGGTCGCGCAGTGCGATCGCGAGCGCCTTGTAAGGATAGTAGGCGGACTGACAGTCGCGATCCCGACCGAACGTATAGGCGTAGTAGTGCTGGAAATCGCGTGCGATACCCTCCGGGCTCATCGGCAGCGGGGGGAGGTCGAAGAACTGCTCGTTCGGTCGGGCACTGATGATGTTTTTAAACGGTGACATGGCGCCGCTGGATCCTTGATCGGTTGGGGTTGAGCTCGATCCGAGGTGCCGGTTCGCAGCGGTTGCGAGAGGCGTGAACAGCTCGGTCGAGCGGAATCGGTCGCTGGGTGAAGGTCTCCTTGACGGTCTCGTCGGGTCAATTAAGCAACTATCGAGCCTGCTCGATTGCCTCGTTGACCTCGAGCCAGGCCTCCTCGGTCGCTTCCAGGTCGGCGTTGACCTGGCGTTGCTCGTCGAGCAGGGCGAGCAATCGCGCCTTGGCCTCTGAGGCATAGAGGTCCGGATCGGCGAGTGACTGCTCAAGCGCCGCGCGACGGGCTGCAAGCGCTTCCATGCGTTTCTCCAGCGTCTTCTCCTGCTTTCGCAACGGCTGCAGGGTCTGACGCGACTGTGCCGCCTGACGACGCTGTTGTTTGCGCTCGTTGCCGTCGGCCGCGGCGCTCGATGCGGCGCCGGTCGGGCGTGTTGTCTCGCCGCTGCGACTCGGGTCGTTGTTGGCCAGCCAAGCGGGGTAGTCGTCCAAATCTCCGTCGAACGGTCGCACTGCACCGGCATCGACCAGGAGCAGCGTGTCGGCGGTGACCCGCAGAAGGTGACGGTCATGAGAGACCAGCACCAAGGCCCCATCGAAGCCCTGTAGGGCTTCCGTCAAGGCATGCCGCATTTCCAGGTCCAAATGGTTCGTCGGCTCGTCGAGCAGAAGCAGATTGGGCCGCTGGCGGATGATCAGTGCGAGCACCAGCCGTGCCTTCTCGCCGCCCGAGAGCGGGCCGACCGGGCCGAGTGCGCGATCCCCTTCGAAGCCGAATCCGCCCAGATAGCTGCGCAAAGCCTGTTCGGTCGCGTTCGGATCCTGACGCCGCAGATGGCCGAGCGGGCTGTCGTCGAGGTGAAGCTGATGAATCTGGTGCTGGGCGAAATAGCCGATCTTCAAGGCCTGGGCGCGCTCCACACGCCCGATCGACGGGGTCAGCTCGCCGGCCAAAACCTTGATGAACGTCGACTTGCCGGCCCCGTTGCGCCCCAACAGTCCGATGCGATCCCCGGGGTTCAGGCTCAGCCCAACCCCCTCGATCACGGGCCGTTCGCCATAGCCTGCCGCGACCTCGTCCAGGCGCAAGAGCGGGCGCGGCAGACTCTCGGCCGGAGCAAACTCGAATCGAAAGGGCGAGTCGACATGCGCCGGCGCGATCAGCTCCATGCGCTCGAGCGCCTTGAGTCGGCTTTGCGCTTGACGTGCCTTGGTGGCTTTGGCCCGGAAGCGCTCGACGAAGCTGCGCATGTGCGCGATCTCGCGCTGTTGGCGCTCGCTCGCGGCTTGCTGTTGGGCGAGCCGCTCGGCGCGTTGACGTTCGAAGGCGGAGTAGTTTCCAGCGTAGAGCGTCAGCTGCTGGCGGTCGAGATGCAGGATGTGCCCGGTGACGGCGTCGAGGAAGTCGCGGTCGTGCGAGATCAAGAGCAGCGTTCCCGGATACGCCTTCAACCAGCCTTCGAGCCAGATGACGGCGTCGAGGTCCAGGTGGTTGGTCGGCTCGTCGAGCAGCAGGAGGTCCGAGCGGCACATGAGGGTACGCGCCAAGGCGAGACGCATGCGCCAACCGCCCGAGTAACTGTTGACTGCACGGCGCTCGTCGCCGGGAGCGAAGCCGAGCCCGTGCAGAAGTCTCGCCGCCCGGCTTTCCGCACCGTAGGCGTCGATCGCCTCCAGGCGTCCCAACAGCTCCCCCTGACGCAGTCCATCGCCGGCCGCCTCGGCGCGCGCCAGCTCGGCCTGGATCCGGCGTAGCTCCGCGTCGCCGTCGAGTACGAAATCGATCGCCGCACCCTCGCTGTCCGGGGTGTGCTGGGCGACATGGGCGACCTCCCAGCCGGCCGGGATCGTGGCTTGGCCGGCATCGGCGTGGAGCTCCCCGAGTAACAGTGCGAAGAGGCTCGATTTTCCGCAACCGTTGTAGCCGACCAGGCCGACTTTTTGACCCGGATAGACGGTGACATCGGCCCCCTCGATCAAGAGGTGCGGGCCGCGGCGCAGGCTGAGTGTTTGGAGCTGGAGCATGGTCTCGAGTCTAAACCGCGCCCAGCGCGGTACGTGATGTTTTTGGGTGGGGTCGGCCCCGGTAGACATGAGAATAGTCGGGGCTGGCGCGGTTTAAAGCTTTGAAAAAATTTAGAATATTAAACCGCGTCTCCAGCAAGGGTGGTGACGTCCTCAAGGCCGAATACATGATGACAATGACGCATGTCGCTCTGGACGCGGTTTAGGTGGGTGCCGGATTGCCGCGGTCGAGCCGACGGTAACCGATTGCTTCGCCGAGATGTCGCTGCTCGATCCGCGCGAGTCCATCGAGATCCGCGATCGTCCGAGCCACTTTCAGGATCCGGTGGTAGGCGCGCGCCGAAAGGGCCAGGCGGGTGATCGCCTGCTGGATCATGTGTTGGCCGTCGGGTTCCAGGGCGCAGTCGCGCTCGATCTCGGCGGGTCCGAGGGCATGATTGGCCTTGCCCGCGCGCGCGATCTGGCGGGTCCGTGCACCATCCACTCGGCTGCGCACGAGCGCTGTCGTCTCCCGCGTCTCCGAGGCGGATTCGCCAAGCCGAGAAAGGTCCAGTCTCGGGACCTCGACGTGCATGTCGATCCGGTCGAGCAGCGGCCCGGAGATGCGTCCCCGATAGCGTCCGACCTGGTCAAGTGTGCAACGGCAGCGCCCGCTGTTGTCGCCGAGATAGCCGCATGGACAGGGATTCATCGCGGCGATCAGCTGGAATCGCGCTGGAAAGCGTGCTTGTCGTGCCGCCCGCGAGATGTCGATATGTCCGGACTCCAGGGGCTCGCGCAAGACCTCCAGGACCTTGCGGTCGAATTCGGGCAACTCGTCGAGGAACAAGACCCCTTGATGCGCGAGCGAGATCTCGCCCGGCCGCGGGTTGCTGCCGCCGCCCACCAGCGCGACGCCCGATGCCGTGTGGTGCGGCGAGCGAAACGGGCGCTCGCGCCAGCGCGCCGGGTCGAACAGGTCGCGGTCGCTCACCGAGCGGATCGCCGCCGCCTCCAGCGCTTCGTCCTCGCTCAGCGGCGGCAATAGTCCGGGGAGGCGGTTCGCCAACATCGACTTTCCGGTGCCGGGCGGGCCGATCAAGAGGAGGCTGTGGCCACCCGCGGCGGCGATCTCCAGAGCCCGTTTCGCATGCTCCTGACCCCTGACCTCCGCGAGGTCGGGATAGACGGGCTCGACGAAAATCCGTTCGCTCGCCTCGAAGGTCGGCAGCACACGCGCACCGTTGAGATGCTCGCAAACCTCCATGAGATGCCGCGCCGGTCGGATGTCGAGCCCTGAAACCAGCGACGCCTCGGCCGCATTCTCGGCCGGCAGGATCAGCTCGCGGCCCGCCTCGCGTGCCGCCACGGCGACGGGCAAGACGCCGTTGACGGGTCGCAGGGCTCCCGAGAGTGCCAGCTCCCCGATCCATTCGTACTGCTCGAGCCGCTCGGTAGCGATCTGTCCGGAGGCGCCGAGGATGCCGAGCGCGATGGGAAGGTCGAAGCGCCCGCCCTCTTTCGGCAGATCAGCGGGTGCCAGGTTGATGGTGACCCGGCCCATCGGAAACTGGAATCGGCCGTTCAGTAGTGCGCCGCGCACCCGGTCCTTACTCTCTTTGACCGCCATTTCCGGCAAGCCGACCATCGAAAGGTAGGGCAGCCCTCCTGAAAGATGGACCTCGACCGTTACTGCGGGGGCATGGATACCGACCCGCGCACGGCTGTGCAGGATGCAGAGGGCCACGAGCGTGCTTGCTCTCGGGAGGTCAATCCACCTCTATACGTGCCGATGGGTGCGCGCGCTCCAGCTCTGCAATGCGTGCTTCGAGCGCAGCCAGTTTCTCGCGGGTGCGCGCCAGGACGGCCGATTGGACGTCGAACTCCTCGCGGGTGACCAGGTCGAGCTTGTCGAGTCCGGACTCGAGCGACGCTCGGAGATTGCGGCCGATGTCTTCCTGCAACATCTGAATGCCTTTCGGCATCGCCGATGCGAGGCGCTGGGCGAGATCGTCGAGCTGTTTAGGATCCAGCATGGGGTTTACTCCTGACTTGCGGCCTTAGGTTGGCATGTGGGTCCGGCGTGGACGCGGGGATACTCGGATCGATCCCGCAACGACTTCAGCGTCGCGAGAGGCGCGGCAACTCAACTGCCCGCCATTATATACCGAGCGCACGGGGGTTATCGCCGCATTGACTGGATCCGTCAGGTGACTTTGCGCACGTCACGCAAGGTCATGGCGGCCTTGACGATCGCTTTGGTTCGATGGCTCGCGGCCCGGTGAAGGCCCCTGCGATCCACGAACATCGCGCGGGCCGCCTCCGAGCGCTGCTCAACTGCCGGGACCAGGTTGAACGCCCCGCGCGCGCCGGTCGGTGTTGCGCCTCCTTGTCCTCATGACCGCTATGCGGCACCGGCAACTCGTCCCGACGCCTGCGGGACGCCCCCTGTTTCGGAAAAACCAACGAGCGCTCGGTAAACGGGCCGGCTCAAGGGGAAAGTGAGTCGACGGTCGGTTGACGCTCACATCGCCGCACCCTTCTGGTGCGCTCGGTTCTTCGAGGCATCCGCTCATGCCTTGGTTTGGTGCGGTTTAAAGTTGCGCGCTTGCAACATGATGCTGAAACGCCTCTTGCTTGGGGCGCGATTGCCTAATGGCACGCTATCTGCTTATTTCGACATCACAACGTCACAACCGGCGCGGTCACTCGGGCACCAGCCGGTCTCTTCTAACCTCGACTAGCAAGCCCGCATCATCGAGAGGCACACAGCAATGACAACACGACGCATCGGAACCGCTTTCGCGCTTGGGGCGCTCGCCGTGAGCGCGGGCGCTTTCCAGAACGCCGCGGCCGACGAGACGCATAACTTCAGCGCCAATATCGGCGTCGTCAGCAACTACTTCTTCCGTGGCCTGACTCAGACCGACAACGGCCCGGCTGTTCAGGGCGGGATCGATTACGAGCACAGCAGCGGCTTCTACGCGGGTACCTGGGCCTCAAACGTCGATTTCGGAAGCAGCGTCGATTACGAAGTCGATTTCGAGGGCCAAACATTCGATGTCACGACCTCTGATTCGCCCGGGTACGAGCTCGATGGCTACTTGGGTTTCAGCAAATCCATCAACGACGATTTTAGCTTCGACGTCAACGCCATCTATTACGCCTATCCCGACGGCAAGGATCTCGATTTCGCGGAAATCGGCGGCAGTGCGACTTGGAAATGGTTGACGGCCGGTCTGGCCTACACGGTCTATGGTCAGGCCGACGACGCGCCCGGCGTGCCTTCCAGTGAAGCGCTCTTCGTCGAAGGTGACTGGTATTACTACGCCAGTCTCGATTTCGCACTGCCCTATGATTTCGGTCTCGGGCTTCGCGGCGGCTATTATGATTTCGATTACAACGACGGCGGCAACGACTACGGCCATTGGGGTGTGACCATCAGTCGCGAAGCCGGCGATTTCGGCACCTTCAGCTTGAATTACGACCAAGTCGGACGCGATACCTATAACGACGATCCGCAGTTCTGGGTCGGCTGGTTGAAGGAATTCTGAAGCACCCCGCCTCGCACTCGCGATTCCAATCCCTCGGCCAAGGGTTAGCCCTTGGCCTCTACAGGAGCTAAATTGCAATGAAATTGGTTGCAGCCATTATCAAGCCGTTCAAGCTGGACGACGTCCGCGAGGCACTCGGAGACATCGGCGTATCCGGTATCACTGTCATCGAGGTCAAGGGGTTCGGTCGCCAGAAAGGACACACGGAACTGTACCGCGGTGCCGAATATGTCGTGGATTTCCTCCCCAAGATCAAGGTGGAGATCGCGGTGGACGATTCGATGGTCGAGAAGGTGATCGAGGCCATCAGCAGTGCGGCGCGCACCGGCAAGATCGGCGACGGAAAGATCTTCGTTTTCGACCTGCAGCAGGTCATCCGCATTCGCACCGGCGAGACCGGATCGGACGCACTCTAGTCGTCGCCGAGAGGATCGCAACGATGTACACACTGGAACCGCGACGACTGGCCGTACCGGCTTTGGCGGCTCTCTGGCTGCTGATGCCTGCACTGGCGAAGGCCGAGGAGCTGCCTGTTTTGAACAGCGGCGATACGGCCTGGATGCTGACGGCGACGGCACTTGTTCTCTTCATGACCATCCCGGGTTTGGCGCTTTTTTACGGCGGTTTGGTGCGCGCCAAGAACGTCCTTTCGGTATTGATGCAGTGTTTCGCTATCGCTGCACTCATGACGATTCTCTGGGTTCTCTACGGCTATAGCCTCGCCTTTTCAACGCAGGGCATGGAGTCGGGTGTTCTCAACATCAACACCTTCATCGGTGGATTGGATAAGGTCCTACTCGGCGGGGTGACACGCGAGAGCCTCACGGCGGCCATTCCCGAGACTGTCTTTGCCACCTTTCAGATGACCTTCGCCATCATTACCCCGGCTCTCATCGTCGGCGCCTTCGCGGAACGCATGAAATTCTCCGCCTTGCTCTGGTTCATGGGGCTTTGGTTCACCGTCGTCTATCTGCCGATTGCTCATATGGTTTGGGGCGGCGACGGGGCTCTGATGTGGGACTGGGGCGTTCTGGACTTCGCAGGCGGCACCGTGGTGCACATCAATGCGGGGGTCGCGGGTCTCGTCACCGCATTGGTCTTGGGGAAGCGCAGGGGCTATCCGCATACGGCCATGCCTCCGCATAATCTGGGCTACACCCTGATGGGCGCCTCGATGCTCTGGGTGGGGTGGTTCGGCTTCAATGCCGGTAGCGCCGTCGCCGCGAACGAAAGTGCCGGAATGGCGATGCTGGTGACTCAGGTCGCGACGGCGGCGGCCGCGCTCGCGTGGATGTTCTCCGAGTGGGTGTCGCACGGCAAGCCGAGCGTTCTCGGTATCGCTACCGGCGCGGTCGCCGGGCTCGTTGCGATCACGCCCGCGTCCGGAACGGCCGGTCCGCTTGGCGCGCTCGCCATCGGCCTTGCCTCCGGCATCGTTTGTTTCCTGGCTTCGACCAAGCTCAAGCGCGCGTTGGGCTATGACGACTCGCTCGACGTCTTCGGCGTGCATGCGGTCGGCGGTATCGTTGGCGCGATCTTGACCGGCGTGTTCGTCTCGGCCGCGCTCGGCGGTGCGGGTCTCGCCGAGGGCATGAGTATGCTCGGGCAGGTATGGATCCAAACCAAAGGAGTTCTGTTCACCTTGGTTTACACCGTGATCCTGACCTACATCATCCTCAAGCTGGTCGATCTGCTCATCGGGCTACGTGTCACCGAAGAGCAGGAAACCGAAGGTCTCGATCTTTCTCAGCACGGCGAGCGCGGTTACATCCTTTAAACCGCTTACCGAGGCGGATTCCTCCGCCTCGGTGCCTGCCTCGCCTCGAACCTCTTTGGAGATTCTCTCGTGGAAGAAATTACTCAATTGAGCTACGCGCTCGATACCTTTTACTTTCTCATCTCCGGCGCATTGGTCATGTGGATGGCCGCCGGCTTTGCGATGCTCGAGGCGGGTATGGTCCGCGCCAAGAACACCGCTGAAATTTTGACCAAAAATATCGCGCTTTTCGCGATCGCCTCGGTGATGTACATGCTGGTGGGATACGGGATCATGTATCCGGCCGACGGCAACGGCTTCATCCCCGCAATCGACTGGAGCTTCATGTTCGGCGGCGACAACAGCGTCGCGGAGGTCATGGGCAGCGACGGGGAGACCTACTACTCCTCGATGGCGGACTTCTTCTTCCAGGTTGTCTTTGTGGCCACAGCCATGTCGATCGTCTCGGGCGCCGTAGCCGAGCGGATGAAGCTCTGGGCCTTCCTGCTCTTCGCGGTCGTGATGACCGGATTCATCTACCCGATGCAAGGCTATTGGAAGTGGGGCGGGGGGTTCCTCGATGAGCTCGGATTCCTCGACTTTGCAGGCTCCGGCATCGTCCATTTGGCTGGCGCCTCGGCGGCGCTCGCAGGCGTTCTCCTCTTGGGTGCGCGGAAAGGCAAGTACGGCAAAGACGGATCGATCAACGCCATCCCGGGTGCGAATATGCCGATCGCGACGCTCGGCACCTTCATCCTCTGGCTTGGCTGGTTCGGCTTCAACGGCGGGTCGCAGCTGGTCATCTCGAACATCGAGGACGCCAATGCGGTCGCGGCGGTCTTTGTCAACACCAACATGTCAGCGGCCGGCGGCACCATCTTCGGTTTGATCACGGCTCGGCTGTTGTTCGGCAAGGCCGATCTTACGATGGCCCTCAACGGCGCTCTCGCCGGGTTGGTCGCGATCACGGCCGAGCCGCTCACGCCCTCGCCCTTGCTCGCGACGATGATCGGAGCGATCGGCGGAGTGATCGTCGTTTTCGCGATCGTGACCATGGACAAACTGCGGGTCGACGATCCGGTCGGCGCCATCTCCGTGCACGGTGTGGTCGGAATGTGGGGCCTGATGGCGGTGCCCATCACCAACAGTGATGCAAGCTTTGCCGCTCAGGGGATCGGACTCGGCACGATCCTCGGATGGGTCTTCGTCACCTCCTTCATCGTCTGGCTGATCCTCAAGCTTGTCATGGGCATCCGGGTCAGCGAGGAAGAGGAATACGAAGGCGTCGACATCGGGGAGTGCGGCCTGGAGGCCTATCCCGAGTTCGTCGGGGCACGCGGCGGCGTCTGATGCTCCGCTTTGCACTGTTGTGAATTCTTCGGGGCCCTCTGGGCCCCGTTTTTTTGGCCCCTATCCCGAGCGCCGGGCCTCTCTCCAGCTCGTCCCGACACACGACCCGCGGGAAGGTCCGAGCAACCGAGCTCAGCCGGCGATCTCGGCGAGCGCACGGCGAAAGAACTCCGGTTGCGCTAGGGCGGCGCGATGGATCTCGGCGTTGTAGTAAAGGGTTTCGAACGCTTTGCGAGCGGCGTCTTCGACACGAAAATCCCCGAGCGAAAGGTCGGTGCACGCCATGGTCGCGCTCCACCAACCGGAGGGATAGATCGGTTGAGGAAACAAGAGTGTGCGGGTGTCGCAGAAGCCGGCACTGCGCATCGCGGTGTGCATCTCGGTCAAGATGCGGATGTGATACAGCGGGGATTCGCTCTGCTGAACCAGAATTCCGCCCGCGCCCAAGGCGCGTCGGCAGTCAGCGTAGAATTCGCTGGTGAAGAGGCCGACTGCGGGTCCGACCGGGTCGGTACTGTCGACGATGATGATATCGAGACTGCCGGCATCCGCCTCTTGGATCCAGCGCACCCCGTCCTCGAACAACAGGTGCGCACGCGCATCCCCGTTTGAGGCGGTGAGCTCCGGAAAAAACATCTCGGCGAGACGTGTCACCCGCTCGTCGATGTCGATTTGAACCGCCTGCTCGACGCCGGGGTGCTTCAACACCTCGCGCAAGGTTCCGCAGTCGCCGCCCCCGATGATGCAGACTCGCTTGGGATCCGGATGCGTAAACAGCGCCGGATGCGACATCATCTCGTGATAGAGAAAGTTGTCGCGGGTCGAGAGCATGGTGCAGCCGTCGATCACCATGAGATTGCCGAAGCCCTCGGTCTCGTAGATCTCGATGTGCTGGTAGGGGCTCTGCTCCTCGTGGAGCTTCGAGGAGATACGCAGCGAAAAGGCGGTACCGTCCGCGGCGGCGACCTCGGAGAACCAGGTGTTGGGATCGAGCATGTGGGATCGTCCTGAGTGGAGTGGGCGAGCATTATCTCAGGAACGGTTCAAGAATGAGCAAAACGACGCGACGAGAGGGCGCCTTTGAGGCGGTGGTCGTTTTCGATTGCGACAACGACGAGACTCAACGCATTTCCGGCAGGTCACTTGAACACGGCGGGAGGCCCACTCACTCCCTTCGGGCGTGCGTTCGGTCAGAGCCGACGGCCGTTGGGTCTACGTAGGAGGAGACGCAGGACCCGCGGCCTATTTCGGGAAGCGGTCATCCAGGTTCGCCGGGCACAGCACGTCGCGCATGATGCCGATCAGATCCAACAACTGGTCGTTGCGGATGCGGTAATAGATCCGATTGGCCTCCTTGCGGGCGACGACGATGTTCTTGTTGCGTAGTTGCTCCAGGTGCTGGGAGATGTTGCTCTGCGAGGTCCCGGTGCGATCGACGATCTCCCCGACGGAGAGCTCCTTGTCGCCCAGCGAGCAGAGGATCTTCCATCGCAGCGGATGCGCCATGGCTTTCAGGGCGTTGGCCGTCAGGGTCGTGTTTTCATCGTCTTCGGGTATCTCGGGGACCATCGGCTCACTCATTCTTGCTCCTCCCTAGGGGCTCCAATCTTATCGTGTCGTTGCTTATCCCCCTGTCGGCAGGGCTCTCGCGTTCCCGTTCTCCCCGACCCGCACATAGCCGGTCATGTCCTTTGCGATGCAGATGATATCGCTGATATGTCCTTCCGGATCCTTCACCGCGGTCCTCGAGAAGAGAATCGGGACCCGCCGCCCGTCGCGGGCGATGAAACGGGCCTCGATCCGGCTCAAGGCTCCGGTGCGGATCAGCGCTTCGAGCCAGGTTCCCATGAAGGCGCCGGCTTCGGCATCGCCTTCCTCTTCGAACACGTCTCCGATGGACATGCCGCGCAGATCGCCCTCGCCATAGCCGAGCATCTTCCAGGCTGCCGGATTGGTGTGCTTGATGGTGCCGCTCGGATCCAAGACCAAGAGCGCTTCGCCCATATGGGTGATGATGTTCTCGAGGTACTGCCGCGCCTCGGCGAGCTCGGCCGTGCGTTGCGCGACCGTTTGCTCAAGCGTGCGGTTGAGCTCGCGCTCTTTTTCGATCAACCTAACCCGAATATTTCATAAAAAAGGGCGACTCTCGTTCAACCCATTGATAAAATGGCTGTTCCGCCAAGAACGCTTCGGAAGAAGCTAAACGAGGTCGCCCATGCCCGAGTCTACCCCGGAACAGCTGCGTTTTCCCCCGGTCGCCGGTTTCACGGTCCGCGGCGACTTCGACGGCGGCGCCATGTCGTCTGACTTTGGCCCCATGATTCTGCGCGGGGTTGATCGGCAGATCGGCCTGACCGAGCGGTTGAGCGCAGCGATCGATGATTGGCGCCATCCGTCCTACACCACCCATCCGATGCGTGAGCTGATCGCGCAACGGGTCTACCAGATCGCCTGTGCTTACGAAGACGGCAACGACGCCAATGCGCTGCGCCGTGATGCGCTGTTCAAGCTGGGGCTGGAGCGCAAGCCGCTGGATGCGACGACGGACCTGGCCAGCGGGCCGACCTTCTCGCGTTTGGAGAATGGGGTCGGCGCGCGCGACCTCTACCGCATGGCGCAGGCCTTCGTCGAGGCCTTCATCGCCAGCTACCCGAAGGCGCCGCAGGTGATCGTGCTCGATATGGACCACTCCGAAGACGCCACCCATGGCCAGCAGGAGTTCGCGTTCTACAATCATCACTACGGCAACCATTGCTACTTGCCGCTGTTTCTCTTCGAGGGCCTCTCGGGGAAGTTCATCACCGCGGTGCTGCGTCCCGGCAAGCGCCCCACCGGCGCCGAGAACGCGATGATCCTCAAGCGCGTGCTCAAGCGGCTGCGGGCCGCGTGGCCACGCACACGCATCATCCTGCGCGGCGACGGACACTTCTCCAACCCCGAGTTGATGGCCTTGGCGATGGCCGATCCGTTGACGGATTTCATCTTCGGCCTGGCGGGTAACCGGGCTCTCACGCCACGGGCCGAGCCGTTCTTGGCCGACGCCCGCAAGCTCCATGCGCTGCGCATCGAGAACGCCCGGCGCGCCGACGCCGACGTACCCGAGCGGACCCGCACCTACCACGAGGTTGACTACCGTGCCGGTTCCTGGCCCGGCGCGTGTCGGACCATCCTCAAAGCCGAGGTGACGGCGCGCGGCGACAACCTCCGCTTCGTCGTCACCTCCTTGGACTTGCCCAGTCCCGAGTGCGTCTACCGCGATCTGTACTGCGCGCGCGGCCAGGACGAGAACTTCATCAAAATGATCAAGAACGATCTGGCCAGCGATCGCACTTCCGACAGCACCTTCTTGGCCAATCAGATGCGCTTGTTCTTCTCCTGCGCCGCTTACGTCTTGCACCAAACGCTGCGCACCGAGGTCCTCGTCGGCACGGAACTGGCCAACGCCCAGCCTGCCACCGTGATCATCAAACTGTTCAAGCTCGCCGTGCGCGTGGTGCAGTACAAAGACCGCGTGCGCCTGCACCTGCCCTCGAGCTGTCCGGTCAAGACGCTGTTGCAGCAGGTCACCGAGAGGCTCTTCAACGCGCAGCCCCGGGCGGCGCCCGCCTAGACGCACATACATCCCCGCACGGGGATTTCAGCACGCGCACGACGACTATGCCCACCTCGGGCAGGGCATCGTACGCCTGCGCGGCGACAAAACTACTCGTGCCCCGTTGATCAAGCCCGTTGCCGCTCGGTATTTCCACCATTCAACCCCCGCGGCGTCCCGGTCATCGCCCTCGGTGACGCCCAGCGCCGCGCAAATCCGCGAGGCCAGTGTCGGCTGTGTCGGTTTATGAAACATCCGGGCTAAAGTAGGTGCTGATCTTGTTGATTAGAAGGTTGTCGTCGATCGGCTTGAGCAGATAGTCGACAGCACCGACAGCGAATCCGCGTTGCTGGAACTCTTCCGACTTGAAGGCCGCAGTCAGGAAGATGATCGGGATATCGCGCGTACGCTTGCGCAATTTGAGCATGGACGCGGTCTCGAAGCCGTCCATCTCGGGCATCTGTACATCGAGGATGATGAGGTCGATGTCGGGGTGCCGATGGGTCAGATCGATGGCGTCTTGTCCCGAAGTGGCCTCGAGAACCTCGACATCCATCTCGCTCTCGATCAAGGTCCGGAGCGTAAAGAGATTATGAGCGTGGTCGTCGACGATCAGCAGCTTGAAGCCGGCGTAGCGGGTCATGTCGTCTGCCCTTGTGCGCCCGGAACCGTCGCGAGTGGGACTCGGCCGGCTCAAACGATCGGTTCGGGTGCCGCTGCGGATGCCTCCGGGACGGGTCTCTCCGGCAGCACCTCGGCCAGCAGCGCCGTAAGTTGATCGGGATCGATGGGTTTCGAGAGAAATTCCACGGCACCGGCACCCAAGCAATCGGCAACCCGGTTCTTGGCCGATCGATCGCCGAGCACGGCAACGGCCGGATGCGGCCCCGCATTGCGGCTCAGTAGTGTCTGAATCGTAGCACAGGTCATTTCGTCGGACATCCCGGCCGCCAGCAGCACCAGCTCGCAACCTTCACCCTCTTCCTGCAGGGTCTCGAGTGCCTCGTCGAGATCGGCTGCGGTTTGAATACGAAGACCTCGCCGCGACAGCTCGGAGGCGAGTTGCACGAGGGTTTTGACGTCGCGCTCGACGATCAGGACCCAGCCGCCGCTCGCGCCGGCGCCGGAACCCCTGGCCGAGGTTGGGCGCAGCGCGCCGGGCGAGTCCGTGGGCGGTAGGGGAGTGACATGTGCGCTCGCGGGTGCGGCCGCGGAGACGATCCCTTCCTGCTCCACAGCGACGGCCGCGACGGGCATGACGAGGGTGAAGCAGGCCCCGGCACCCGGCGCGCTCTCGACCTGGATCCGTCCGCCGAGCAAGAGCGCGAGCTCTCGGCTGATGGAGAGTCCCAGGCCTGTGCCGCCGTAGCGGCGGCGCGTCGATCCGTCGGCCTGTTGGAAGGCCTCGAAGATGATGTCCTGTTTGTCGTGAGGGATCCCGATTCCGGTGTCGGCGACACTGAGTGCAACCTCTTTTTGGCGATCCTCTCCCGCTTCGACCGCGAGGGTGATGCGGCCCTGCTCGGTGAACTTCACGGCATTTGAAAGAAAGTTCTTAACCCGAATATTTCATAAAAAAGGGCGACTCTCGTTCAACCCATTGATAAAATGGCTGTTCCGCCAAGAACGCTTCGGAAGAAGCTAAACGAGGTCGCCCATGCCCGAGTCTACCCCGGAACAGCTGCGTTTTCCCCCGGTCGCCGGTTTCACGGTCCGCGGCGACTTCGACGGCGGCGCCATGTCGTCTGACTTTGGCCCCATGATTCTGCGCGGGGTTGATCGGCAGATCGGCCTGACCGAGCGGTTGAGCGCAGCGATCGATGATTGGCGCCATCCGTCCTACACCACCCATCCGATGCGTGAGCTGATCGCGCAACGGGTCTACCAGATCGCCTGTGCTTACGAAGACGGCAACGACGCCAATGCGCTGCGCCGTGATGCGCTGTTCAAGCTGGGGCTGGAGCGCAAGCCGCTGGATGCGACGACGGACCTGGCCAGCGGGCCGACCTTCTCGCGTTTGGAGAATGGGGTCGGCGCGCGCGACCTCTACCGCATGGCGCAGGCCTTCGTCGAGGCCTTCATCGCCAGCTACCCGAAGGCGCCGCAGGTGATCGTGCTCGATATGGACCACTCCGAAGACGCCACCCATGGCCAGCAGGAGTTCGCGTTCTACAATCATCACTACGGCAACCATTGCTACTTGCCGCTGTTTCTCTTCGAGGGCCTCTCGGGGAAGTTCATCACCGCGGTGCTGCGTCCCGGCAAGCGCCCCACCGGCGCCGAGAACGCGATGATCCTCAAGCGCGTGCTCAAGCGGCTGCGGGCCGCGTGGCCACGCACACGCATCATCCTGCGC
Organism: Thiocapsa bogorovii; assembly: GCF_021228795.1. NCBI lineage: Bacteria > Pseudomonadati > Pseudomonadota > Gammaproteobacteria > Chromatiales > Chromatiaceae > Thiocapsa > Thiocapsa bogorovii. The sequence continues at coordinate 2,622,787 of NZ_CP089309.1, read as the reverse complement.
GGCGACGGACACTTCTCCAACCCCGAGTTGATGGCCTTGGCGATGGCCGATCCGTTGACGGATTTCATCTTCGGCCTGGCGGGTAACCGGGCTCTCACGCCACGGGCCGAGCCGTTCTTGGCCGACGCCCGCAAGCTCCATGCGCTGCGCATCGAGAACGCCCGGCGCGCCGACGCCGACGTACCCGAGCGGACCCGCACCTACCACGAGGTTGACTACCGTGCCGGTTCCTGGCCCGGCGCGTGTCGGACCATCCTCAAAGCCGAGGTGACGGCGCGCGGCGACAACCTCCGCTTCGTCGTCACCTCCTTGGACTTGCCCAGTCCCGAGTGCGTCTACCGCGATCTGTACTGCGCGCGCGGCCAGGACGAGAACTTCATCAAAATGATCAAGAACGATCTGGCCAGCGATCGCACTTCCGACAGCACCTTCTTGGCCAATCAGATGCGCTTGTTCTTCTCCTGCGCCGCTTACGTCTTGCACCAAACGCTGCGCACCGAGGTCCTCGTCGGCACGGAACTGGCCAACGCCCAGCCTGCCACCGTGATCATCAAACTGTTCAAGCTCGCCGTGCGCGTGGTGCAGTACAAAGACCGCGTGCGCCTGCACCTGCCCTCGAGCTGTCCGGTCAAGACGCTGTTGCAGCAGGTCACCGAGAGGCTCTTCAACGCGCAGCCCCGGGCGGCGCCCGCCTAGACGCACATACATCCCCGCACGGGGATTTCAGCACGCGCACGACGACTATGCCCACCTCGGGCAGGGCATCGTACGCCTGCGCGGCGACAAAACTACTCGTGCCCCGTTGATCAAGCCCGTTGCCGCTCGGTATTTCCACCATTCAACCCCCGCGGCGTCCCGGTCATCGCCCTCGGTGACGCCCAGCGCCGCGCAAATCCGCGAGGCCAGTGTCGGCTGTGTCGGTTTATGAAACATCCGGGTTAAGGATCTGTCGCAGCTTGTCGCGGTCCGTATAGACCCTCGTCGCGGCGTCCGGGTCGACCTTCAGGTCGAGCACCACCGGTTTCTCCACCACCATCGGTTCGACCAACTCGATCAGCTCCTCCAGCATGGGACGCAGCTCGACCCAATCCGAGGTCACTGCGACATGTCCCGCCTCGATCCGAGAGATGTCCAGGATGTTGTCGATCATGGTCCTCAGGTCGCGCCCGGCCTCGTGGATCACCTGCGCTTGACGTCGCTGCCCCGGATTGAGCCCGCTGGTCTCGGCGGCCAACATCTTCGAGAGCAGGAGGATCGAGTTCAGCGGCGTGCGCAGCTCATGGCTGACATTGGCCAGGAATTCAGACTTGTACCGGTTGGATCGCTCCAGCTCGCGGGTATGGGCATGCGCCGCCTGAAGGTGCTCGGCGTGGGTTTGCGCCAGCGCGGTGAGCTGCTCGCCGAGCTCGCGGATCTCGCGCGGTCCGCGCCAACTGAAGCGTAGCGGTCGACCGTCGCGCAGCACCTGTCCGATGCCGCCCCGCAGCTCCTGGCCGAAATGCTCGGCACGTGCCGCGATCCATCGCGCCAGAACCATCACCACCAAAACCAGCAGGAAGATGATGGAGAGGACACGCACGATCAAGGCGTCGCGAAACTCCTCGATTGGCGAGGGATCCACCGCCCGACCTACCCATAGCGGCACGCCGTCCTCGGTCAGGAACATGGGCACCCAGAGCAGCTGGCGGCCTTGGCGGCCCTTCCAGACGGCGAGGGTGCCGCCGGCAAAGATCTCGGCCAAGCCCGGGAAGGCGTCGAAGGCCTCGGGCTGGCCGCTTGCGGGCTGACCGGGACGCAGATAGCTGCCGTCGTGATTCACCCAGAGCGTGTCGCGATAGAACTGGGCGAGTCCACCGACATCGATGGTCATCACCACCACCCCTCGCGGGTCTTCCGGTTTCTCCCCGCCGATTCGGCTGACCAGGCTCAGGGTCATCAGCTGGCGCGGGTCTTCAACACCCGCTAACGGGTCGATGCGGATTCGGCTGACCATCACCGCGCCGGATTGTAGATCGAGCCCTGCGGTCAGGAATGCGCGATTCGGGACCTGCGGGGGTGAGGCGGTGGGTCGCCATTCCTGCGTGCGCGCATCGCGAGCCAGCCAGAAACGCTCCTGACCGTCGTCCCCGACGAAGAGGATCTGAATGATGTCGCGCTGATCGGCGACGATCTGGTTGATCCAGGCGGTGTATCGAGCGCGTGCGACATCGATCTGATCCGCATCCCCCTGCTCGCCGAGGATCAGGCCGGGCTCGGGCAACTTAGAGAGCAGCCGGATCATCTCATGGCGACTGGCAAGATGCTGGTCGAGATCACGAAAGTCCGCGCGCAGATTCTGCAGATACGCGCGCTGGTAGAACATCGCGGTGCGATCCAGCACCAGCGGGAGGTTGATCAGCACGGCCAAGACAAGCGGTGTCAGGCCGAAGATCAGGAGGAAGATCAGGATATAGGCGCGCAGCTTGACGCTACGCGAGGTCTCCGAACGCGGCTCGGGGTCCAGCCCCGTCGAGGGGGAGCCCGTGACGATGCCCGGGCCGGACGTGGATTTGGGCTCGACCGAGGAGATCGGGCTTTTCCCCGGGGTCGGCGGCGAGAGCATCTCGAATACCGCTCCCGGTCGCGGGTCAGAGTGCCTGGACCAGTTCCAGGATCTGGGCGGCATGGCCCTTGGGTTTGACGTCGTAGAGCGCGTGTCGAATCACGCCGCTTTTGTCGACGACGAAGGTCGAGCGGACGATCCCCATGCGTTTCTCGCCGTGTGCCTCCTTCTCGCGCCAGACCCCGTAAGCCTCGCACGCCTCACCCTCGGTATCGGCGAGCAATTGAACGGTCAAGCCGTATTTATCGCGGAAGGCGCCGTGGCTGGTGCAGGTGTCGCGGCTGATGCCGACGACATCGGTCTCGGCGGCGTCGAAGTCGGCTTGTAGGTCGGTGAAGTCGAGCGCCTCCATCGTGCAGCCCGGTGTGTCGTCTTTCGGGTAAAAGTAGATGACCAGATTGCGTTGCCCGAGAAGCTGATCGAGGCTCACCCGCCCCATGTCCGCGTTGGGGAGTGTGAAGACGGGCGCGTGATCGCCAGGTTGCAGCATCGCGAGGGGCTCCGGTAGTCGAGCGAATTGATGGATGTCAGGGCGGAATTTAGGCACCCTCGGACGGCACGTCAACCGCCGTGCCGTTGCGCGGAGCAAGAGCGGGCTCGAGCTCGAGCGGCGGCAAGCGAACGCTCGCGACGGTGCCGCCGCCGCGACGCATGCCCAGATGCAGCTCCATCTGGTTCGACAGGGCAAGCTGGTAAGCCACGGCGAGACCTAACCCCGTGCCGCCGGTTAGGCGGCTGCGCGAGGTTTCCAATCGGTAGTAGGGACGGAAGACGGCCTCGCGCTCCGCTTCCGGGATCCCCGGACCGCGATCGAGCACGAAGACCACGGGCGTCGCTGTCTTGCAGTCGAGATGGATCTCGACCAGGTCTTGGCTGTAGCGCAGGGCGTTTTCGAGCAGATTGCTCAGGATGCGCCGCAATGCCAAGACGTCGACGCGATAGCGACACGACCGACCGCGTTGCCAGATGACCCGCGAACGACCGGCGACCAGGTCGTCGATCACCTCGGCGAGATCGACCTCTTCGCGATTCCCGGTTTCGAGGCTCTTTCCGAAGTCGATGGCCTGGGAAATGAGGGCGTTCATCTCCTCGATGTCGCGCTCCATCCGGGCGACGAGCGCCGGTGCGGTCCCGCGCGGCAGCATCTCCACAGCGAGACGCAGGCGCGTCAACGGCGTTCGCAGATCGTGCGAGATCCCGGCCAGCAGCAGGGTGCGATTGGCGATCAGCTCGCGGATACGTCGACTGGTAGCATTGAACTGACGCGCGAGGTTCGCGAGCTCTTTGGGGCCGCTTTCGGACAAGACGGCAGGCGAGTACCCGAGCGCGACCTGCTCGGCGGCCTTGGAGAGGCGGTTGAGCGGCTGAGTCACGCGCCCGGCGAGAATCACCGCGCTTCCCACGATCAGCAGCACCGCGACGCCGATGATGACCGAGAGGCCCTCGATCGGGCGCGTCTCGACCCGGCTGCGAGGGAATCCCGCCCAGACCGTTTCTCCGCTCGCATCGAGGGCGACCCAGAACCACCGCTCGCTGTTGGCGACGCTCGTCACGATCTCTACCTCGCCGCCTAATCGTTCTTCCAGGGCGCGTTTGAGCTGGCCGATGTAGGGAAAGAAAAAGTGGTTCACGTCCGTGAGCGGACGCTCCTCGGCGAGTCGGATCTGGTACTCCCGCGCAAGCCTGGTGCGATAGTCGTCACGCATCTCCGCCGGGAGCTGGCGTAGGGTCCGGGCCGAGAGCACCATGATGCTCGCCAGATCCGAGGCGGAGCGCTGAGCAACCGGCGTCAGCGCATAGGACACGATGACCCAGAAGGTGATGAGGCCGAACAGCCCGAAGGTGAAGACCAAGGTGAGCAGCGCGCGCCCGAACAGGCTTGCCGGGACCAGGCGTGCAAAGAGCTTCATGCGTCGCCGGCCGGCGTGAACATGTAACCCTTGCCCCAAATGGTGCGGATGTAACGGGGGCGTTTGGTATCCGGTTCGATTTTGGCGCGCAGGCGCGCGATCTGCACGTCGATGCTGCGATCGAACGGCGAGCGCTCGTAGCCCTTGAGCAGGTCGAGCAGCAGATCACGATCCAATATCCGGTCGGGATGCTCGGCAAGGATGCGCAACAGCTCAAGCTCGCCCGAGGTGAGCACGACGGCGTCATCCCCGCGTCGCAACTCGCGTTGACCGAGGTCGAGACGATAGGGCCCGAACCGAATGATCCCATTCTCCTCACGGGGCTCTGTTGGCCCGCTCGGGGCTCGGCGGCGCAGCACCGCACGGATTCGCGCAAGAAGCTCGCGGGGATTGAAGGGCTTGGGCATGTAGTCGTCGGCACCGACCTCCAAGCCGACGATGCGATCGATGTCGTCGCCGCGTGCCGACAGCATGATGATCGGGGTATCGGCGCGCGCCCGCAGTCGGCGTGCCAGGGTCAGCCCGTCCTCGCCGGGGAGCATCAAGTCGAGGATCACCAGGTCCGTCTCATGCTCGGCCAACCAGGCGTCCATCGCCACGCCGTCCTCCGCTCCGGCCACGAGGAAGCCCTCCCCGGCGAGATAGTCTCCGAGCAGAGCGCGCAAGGCCGAATCGTCGTCGACAACCAGGATCTGGATCGGTGTATCGGGCATTTCCGCGGGGTCCCGTTCGGCCGAAGTCAGGCGACTGTAACAACTTGTAACAACATTAGAGTCGACTGAAATACTCTATTGACGCCTTGCGCGCAAGATAAACACGTACGCGCAGGCCCTTGTTCGAGTTTTTCGATCCTCGGCGCTGCGGATCTTTGGAGCAGTCATCCGACGGATAGAGGGGAGCACACATGAGCTTCGATGCACTTACGATCGCGGGTCTGATCGCGGCGGTGTTTTGCGCCGGCTTTCTGGTCGCGCTCATCAACCGCGACGATGCCGGTGACGCTCGTCCTTCACGCATACGTGGCACCGACAAGACCGCTGGGTCCGACTGCCGGTCCTGATTCGGAGCCGCACACGCGCAGCAAGCCAGTTCGGTCGCCACGGCAGCTACACACCCTGTCGTCGCGGCCTTTTTTTGTTGGCGATTCTTCGCGTTCAATCCTGATTCAAATCCTTCTAAGGATAGGCAAGGTTACTGCCGAGCGCGAGGATTACGGGTGGAAACTCGACGGCCCTGCTCAAGGGCCCCGGAGCGGTCTGCGCGCGCCGGCGTTCGGCCCGGTTTGACAGGCCCTGTCGGGGTTCCTAGGATCGCTCGACCTCTCCTCCGACAGCCGTTTCGATACCATGCCCAGACTCTCCCCGCTGCAGTGGCTGCTCTTCGCCGTGTTCTTGTTCTTCTACGGTTTCACGGTTTTTGCGGTCACGCGCGACTACTACATTCGCCACGCTGCGCGCCCTGCCGTCGCCGCGGCGTCGGCCGCTCCCCACGGGCTGCCTACTCAGACCACTCCGCGCCCGTCGCCGACCGCGATCCCTCAGACCATCACCGAGACCAACCCCGATCTCCTGGCGCAGCAAGCCGACGCGCTCTTTGTGGAGCGTCGCTACACCGAGGCCGTGCCCATCTATCGCCGTTTGCTCGAGCTGCGGCCGGACGACGTCGATGCTCAAAACGACCTCGGATTGGCGCTGCATTACACGGGCGATACCGAAGGGGCGCTGACGCAACTACGTGCGGGTGCGGCCAAGGACGCGACCCACCAGCGCATCTGGCTGACCCTCGGATTCGTGAGCCTGCAGGCCGGCGATATGGCCGAGGCGCGCACGGCGCTCGAGCGCGCACGCGATCTCGGTGCCGATACGGGTGTCGGTCAGGAGGCGACCCGGTTATTGGATCTGATCGAGGAGTAGTGATCGGGACTGACGAGTCTCTCCTCTGCAGCGCGGCAGATGTATCGAGACCTTTTGTTGTCGAAATCGTCGTCGTCATCGCCATAGTGGTCGTCTCGATGGTCGATGACGACAAGGAACCTGATCGCGTGCGGTCTCGACATCTCTACACTCCACCACCCTAGGCTCCCGGGCGGAACCGGATTCGCGATCCTCGGCGCGACGCAAGCACGACACGTATCGGAAAGCGTCGCGGCGGACACGGCGCAACACTCTGCTTCCGATACCTTCATCCGCGTCGACCAAAGACTCCAGCGGTCTTCCATGCGGCGGCCATGCTCAAACGTCTGCCGCGCTCCCGCCACCCCGTTGAGCCCGCTCGGCAAACGCAACCGTGTAATGCGCCCCCTGCTTGAGCTTGTCGTAATTGCCGAAGACCTCGGTCAGGTTGCGTTTCATGTACTGGCGCAGCCCGTTGATGGTCACCAGATAAAGCCGCCCGCCCGGGCGCAGGCGGGCGCGGGCGTCGTGCAGCAGGAGCGCGAGCAGCTCCTTGCCCACCTTCGCAGGGATATTGCTCGCGATTAGGTCGAACTGCAGCTCGGGGTCGACCTGATCGAACCCGTTGCTGAGCTGCGCGCGTGCGTTCTCCAGCTGATTGAGCTTGACGTTGCGGTTGGCGTAATCCACCGCCACGAAATCCTTGTCGACCATCAGGGTTTGACCCCGCGGGGCGAGCGTCGCCATCGCCAAGCCGATCGCACCGTATCCGCAGCCCAGATCGAAGCAGTCGTCGGTGGGGCGAACCTCCAGATGCGCCAGCAGCAGACGAGTGCCTTCGTCGATCTCGCGCGGCGAGAAGAGACCCCAAGTGCTGTGCATCGTTAGGTCGCGCCCGCCGAGCTGGGCATTGACGACGATGTCTCGGCGAAGGGCGGCAAGTTGTTCGGGTGTGAGCACGGGGGTTAGGCCTGATGCAATGCGATGAGGATGGGGCAAAGAGCGAGACCGTGTCTGCAACGACCTGGTCCGCGGCGGGGAGCACCGGTCGTTGCGTCTTAAGCCACTGTTCCGCGCGGACCTCGGACGCGGTTTCAGTTATCCTGAAGCGCGATCAGCTACACTGCAAGCCTTGCATCGCCAATCCGGAGGTTCGCGAGTCGCATGTCCGATCCGGGTGGAAGCCTCGACATTCAATTGACACCATCCTCGGGCGGCCTCGTCTGCACGATCGCCTCGACGCGTCCGGTCGCTGCCGCGTCGGCCTTCGTCGGGCGCTCGCCGCACGAGACGGCCGCTCGTCTGCCGCTGCTTTTCTCGATCTGTGCCCGCGCCCAAGCCGGCGCCTGCGCGGGGGCATTCGAGCAGGCCTCCGGGTGGGTTGCGAGCCCGATCATCCGCGGACGGCGCGAGGCGGCGATCGCGGCGGAGACGATCCGGGAGCACCTGTGGCGAATCCTGCTCGATTGGCCCGCAATCTTGGGCGAGCCGCCTTGCCGTGATGACATGGCGGCGGTCCTTGCCTTGTCGAACCGCATCCTCGCGCGGCTCGACCCTGACGGCGATCTGTTCGGCGTCGGTGCGAATTCGGCGGCGGATCACCCCCTCGGTCTCGATGTCCTGCTCACCGATCTGACCGATCTGCTCACCCATAGGGTGCTCGGAGTCTCGCCCGAGCACTTTTTGAACCTGATCGGCGACCCCTCGGGCTTCGAGCGCTGGTGTCGCAAGACGGAGACGGTGGCGGCACGTCTGTTGCGCTCTCTTCTGGAATCGGGAGAAGCATCGCTCGGGCAGGCCCCGATCAGCGCGCTGCCGAGACTCTCGGACGAGGATCTAATCGCGCGGATGAGCGCACCGGATTGGGCCGAGTTCGTTGCTCATCCGACCTGGCAGGGCCAACCGCGCGAGACCAGCCCCTTTACGCGTGTTCACCCACTGCCGCTGATCGAGGCCTATGGGCCGGGTCTCTTGGTCCGCCTTTCCGCTCAACTCACGGTGGTCGCAACCGGCTTGCGGTTGTTGAGCCGCTGTTGCGCGGGGAGCGCCTCGGCGCAGCCGACGCTTGCGAGCGGTAACGGAGTCGGGCTCGGACGTGTCTTCGCGGCGCGCGGACTCCTGGCGCATCTGGTCCGAGTCGAGGATGGCCGCGTTCGCGATTACCGAATCCTTGCCCCGACAGAGTGGAACTTTCACCCGCGCGGCGTCGTTGCACGAGCGCTGGAGGCGTTGCCGCCCGGCCCCGAAGAGCAGGTGCGTCGACAGGCCGAGCTTCTGATTACGGCGATCGATCCCTGCGTGGCCTTCAAGCTCACCTGTAAAAGCGCCACATGAGTACCGTCCGAGGCCGTCATTCTTGCGCTGGGTTGTACCGACCCGATGCCCTTGTGGATGGGGCGTTTTTAGATTTTTAATTTATTGATATAAAACGCGTCTCGCCAAGGTTTCGGTTGGCGACGAGGTTTGCCCCGACCCACCCGCCTCATTGATCGCCCCGGATGCGTTTTACCCTGCGAGGTCTTTTGTCCATGTGTCTAGCCATCCCTGCACGCATCACCTCCATCGATGTCGCCGCCGATACCGCGAAGGTTGCGCTCGGGTCCGTCGGCAAAGAGATCTCGTTGGCCCTGATCGAGGACGCCGCCGTCGGCGATTATGTCCTGATCCATGTCGGCTACGCCCTGAACAAGATCAGTGAAGAGGAGGCGCAGCGCACCCTCGAGATGATCGCGCAGATGGGACTCCTCGCGGACGAACAGGAGCTCGTCCCCGAGCCGACCTCGACAGTCACGGGTCCCGGGGGCCAACGGTGAAATACATCGACGAGTTCCGCGATAAGGGGCTCGCCCGCCGGCTCGCCGAGACGATCGCCGCCGAGGCGCACCCGGGGCGCGACTATCGCTTGATGGAGTTCTGCGGCGGCCATACCCACGCCATCTTTCGCTACGGCGTGCAGCACCTGATGCCGCCGAACCTGAGTTTCATCCATGGTCCCGGCTGTCCGGTGTGCGTGCTGCCGATGGCCCGGATCGACCATGCGATTGCGCTCGCCACACAGCACGATGTCACGCTCTGCACCTACGGCGATCTCATGCGCGTGCCGGCGAGCGAGCGCAAGAGCCTGCTCAAGGCGAAGGCCGATGGAGCAGATATCCGCATGATCTACTCGACCCAAGACGTGCTGCGGATCGCCCGCGAGAACCCCGATCGCCAGGTCGTCTTCTTCGCCATCGGCTTCGAGACGACCACGCCGCCGACCGCCGTGGCCGTGAAGACGGCGCGCGCCGAGGGGCTGACCAACTTCTCAGTCTTCTGCAACCATGTGCTGACCCCGTCGGCGCTGCAGACGATCCTGAGCACCGCCGGCCCCGACGGGGTCCAGCTCGACGGCATCCTCGGTCCATCCCATGTGAGTACGCTCATCGGCAGCCGTCCCTACCGTTTCGTGGCCGAGCAATTCGGCGTGCCCGTCGTGATCGCCGGTTTCGAGCCCCTGGACGTGATGCAGTCCGCCTTGATGCTCGTCAGACAGCTCAACGACGGGCGTTGCGAGGTCGAGAACCAGTACACGCGCGCGGTAAGCGAGGAAGGCAACCGCAAGGCGCAGGCCCTGATCGACGAGGTCTTTCGGATCCGCCCCGAGTTCGAATGGCGCGGGCTCGGCTTCCTGCCGAACAGCGCCTTGGCGCTGGACGACGCCTACGCGGACCTGGATGCCGAGGAGCGCTTTCCGGTCGAGTTCGCCCCGGCCAAAGAGATCAAGGGCTGCGAGTGCCCGGCCATCCTGCGCGGCGTAAAGACACCGACCGACTGCAAGCTCTTCGGCAACCCCTGCACGCCCGACAACCCCATGGGTTCCTGCATGGTGTCCTCGGAGGGTGCTTGTGCGGCCTATTGGAGCTACGGGCGGTTCAGAGCCGCCAGCCTCCAGCCAAAGGTTGAAAGCCGAAGCTGATAGCTGATAGCTGATAGCTGATAGCTGATAGCTGATAGCTGGTAGCTGATAGCTGACAGCAGGAGGCAGGAGGCAGGAGGCAGGAGGCCGTCCATGACTCATCCAGTCGTCCCAAAACGAGGTCTCAGAATGACATCCGATCGGCGCTTTCCCGTGCGACTCGATCTCAAGAAGGGCGCCGTGGACATGAGTCACGGCTCGGGCGGACGTGCCATGGCGCAGCTCATCGGCGAGCTCTTTCAGCGGTATCTCGACCATGAGCTCTTGACCCTCGGCAACGACCAGGCGCTCTTCATGCCGCCCCCCGGTCGGATGGTGATGAGCATCGACGGTCATGTGATCTCCCCGCTCTTCTTCCCGGGCGGGGACATCGGCTCGCTCGCCGTGCACGGCACCATCAACGATGTTGCCATGTCCGGTGCGCGGCCGCTCTACCTCGCCGCCGGCTTCATCTTGGAGGAGGGGTTCCCGCTCGGGGATCTGGCGCGCATCGTCGAGAGCATGGCGCAAGCCGCCAATGCTGCGGGCGTGCCGGTGGTGACGGGTGACACCAAGGTGGTGGAGCGCGGCAAGGGCGATGGGGTCTTCATCACCACCACCGGGATCGGCGTGGTGCCGGAGGGCATTCTGATCTCGGGCGATCGCGCCGAGCCGGGCGATGTGATCCTGGTCAGCGGGAGCATGGGCGACCACGGCGTGGCCATCCTCTCCAAGCGCGAGAACCTCGGCTTCGAGACCGAGATCCGTTCAGACAGCTCTGCTTTGCATGAGCTGGTCGCCGCGATGATCGCGGCCGTTCCGGACATCCACTGTCTGCGTGACCCCACCCGCGGGGGCCTGGCGACGACGCTCAACGAGCTGGCCCATCAGTCGGGTGTCGGCATGCAGATCCGAGAGGACGCCATCCCGGTCCGCCCCGAGGTGGCCGCCGCCTGCGAGCTGCTCGGGCTCGACCCGCTCTATGTCGCCAACGAGGGCAAGCTGATCGCCATTTGCCCGCCCGACAAGGCCGAGCGTCTTCTCGATGCCATGCGTGCCCATCCCCTTGGGACGGAATCAGCCATCATCGGCGAGGTCGTCGAGGACCCGCATCGCTTCGTGCAGATGGAAACCGACTTCGGCGGGAGCCGGATCGTCGACTGGCTCGCAGGCGAGCAATTACCTCGGATCTGCTGATCCGCGGTCTATCGAAAGTGTTGATTTTTCCTCGTTGGTGTGGTGTCTTCGCAACGAGGCTTGAGCCTGGTCTTCGACCGTCCAAGCGTTTCCGGCGTCACCCCTCAAGCATAGACTGCGCCGGGCGGCCCGACTGGATGGCGGGCGATACGGTCTGCGACACAGGTCGAGGTTTGCCTCCCGAGCGCGCTGCAGATCGGCGCTCGGGTACTGCACGCGAATAAGAGCCCGCCGAGGGCCCGGGAGGCGAGGGCGATGATCGACATGAGTTGGGTCGAGGCCCATCAGGGGTTGCTTCTGTCCTTGGCCGGACTTTCAGTCCTGATGTTCGTGGGATCCTTGATCGCCTTGCCGTTCCTCTTGGCGCGGATCCCGGAAGACTATTTCGTGGACCCGGAGCGGCATTCGGCACGTCTGAAGAGACTCCATCCCGTCGCCTACCTCAGCCTGCGGTTGCTCAAGAACCTGGTCGGCTGGATCTTGGTCCTGGCGGGTATCCTGATGCTGGTGCTCCCCGGTCAGGGGATTCTCACCATCATCATGGGGCTGGTGTTGAGCGACTTTCCCGGCAAATTCGCGCTTGAACGCCGACTCGCGAGCAAAGGGCGTGTTCTCAACGGAATCAATTGGATTCGCCGTCGCAGCGGTCACGCTCCACTCGTGCCGCCGCAAATCTGAAACCGGATCTCCTTGATCCTGGTGTTTTCAATCCTCCAAACCGCACCAAGGACAATCGGTGGAATTGCGTCAAGGGTGCGGGCCGACGCATAGCTTGTAGGCGTGCGCCGCATGCGGAGAAAGACCCGGAACAGGGTCTAAACTCAAGACTGAAGCGACTTGAAGCCGCGCCGATAGAGGCTTGACCCTTGCCGACGACCCGCGATCCGGAGACCTTCTCGCGGCTGGATGCACCCTTCGCCGTCGGCGAGTGGGAGGTCCATGCACGCTCCAACGAGATTCGCCGCGGGACCAGAAGAATCAAGCTGGAACCGAAGGTCATGCAGGTCCTCTGTTTTCTCGCCGCGCGCCCGGGGACCGTGGTCTCGCGCGAGGAATTGGAGGCGGAAGCATGGCCCGGGATGGTTGTGACCTACGATGCGGTGACCAGCGCCATCATCAAGCTGCGCAAGGCACTCGGCGACGAGGCCCGTCACCCGCGCTATATCGAGACCCTCTCCAAGAGCGGATACCGTCTGATCGCCGAGGTTCGAGGCGGGGTGCAAGATCCGCCGGATCTCCCGGCCGGGCGGGCCGCGCGAGCCCCCTGGCCGATCGCGTTACGCAGCCTGGCCGCGTTCGTTGTGCTCAGCTTGATCGCCGTCTGGCTTCTCCCGAACGGGAGCGATCCGACGGTCTCCGACGGCGGCGGAACGGTTCCGACCTCGGGTCACATCCCCGGAATCGCGGTTCTGCCCTTCGTCAACCTGGGCGCCGTTCCGGAGCAGGATTACTTCGCCGACGGTATTACCGAGGATCTGATTACCGATTTGTCTAAGCTCTCCGGTCTCTGGGTTGTCGCCCGCAACTCTGCGTTTGCGTATCGGGGCGGCACCGAAAGCGAGCCTGCCATCGCTCGGGAGCTCGGCGTCGACTATGTCCTCAAGGGCAGCCTTCAGCGTTCCGCGGACCGGATTCGGATCAATGTGCGGCTCGTCGACGGTCTGCGCGGCAGCAATCTCTGGGCAGAACGCTACGACCGGCAGATCGACGACCTTTTCGCGCTGCAGGACGAGATCGCCGCCAGCATCCTCTCGGCGATCGAGGTCGAGATCGCCCCGAGCGACCGCGCGAGGTTGGGCCGAAGTCACCTCGCGAGTATTGAGGCTTACGATGCCTTTCTCCGCGGACTCGATCACTATGGACGACGTTCTCACCAGGATACTCAAATGGCGATCGATCACTATCGCCGGGCGATCGCCATCGACCCCGAATTTGCCCGAGCCTATGCCGGGCTCGCACTGGTCTACGTTCGTGATGCGGTTGACGGATGGGATCTCGGTGCAGAGGACGGTCTGGCAAAGGCGGAAGAGTTGATCGCCCGCGCGAGGGCGCTGGACCGGATGATCCCTCAAGTCTATTTCGTGCAGGGCCAGATCGATCTCTATCGACGCAACTACGGCGCCGCCATCCGCAGCGCCGAAGAGGCGATCTCAATCAAGCCGAATTATGCCGATGCCCATGCGCTGCTAGCCTGGATCCTTCACTTCGCCGGCCGAGCCGACGACGGACTGGTCAGCATGGAGCGGGCGGTCCGTCTCAACCCCCGCGTGCCGGCAATCTACCGACTCGTGCGCGGGGCGCTCCACTACGAGAACGGCGACATCGACCGGGCCTTGGCCGATTTCGAGGCCGCCGTCGACATGAGTCCGAGTTTTCAGTTGAGTCGCGTCTGGCTCGCGGCGGCTTATGCCGCGGCCGATCGACCCGGGGATGCGGAGTGGGAGACCCGCGAGATCTTGGCGCTGGACCCGGGCTTCTCCGTGTCGCATGTCCGACGCGCCTTTCCGATCAGGGATCCCATCTATCGCGAGCGTTTCCTGGACGATCTGCGGCGCGCCGGACTGCCGGACTGAACGCAGTGCCCGGGTCGCCGCCATCGTTCGAATCGTTGCGACCCCTCAATCGGCTGCAGCGAACTTTCGCTCGATGGGCCGCTCTTCCAGCCGACTCCACTCCGCCATCGAGCCGTCATAGAGTCGTGACCGGGCATTGCCCAGCATCTCGCTCGAAACAAACCAACCGAGAGCCGAATTGTGGCCCGTGTTGCAGAAGGCGATCTGCGGGGCCTCGGGGTCGATCTCGGCTAGGACCGTCAAACGGCGCAACGCCTCGGGCGAACGCAACGTGCCCCCGTTGTCGACGGTCAGCCACTCGATCGGAAGATTGTGGGCGCCCGCCAGCGTGCCCGGCTTTTGCGTCTTGCCGTTTCGCGTGATGCCGAGATACTCGTCGGCGCGGCGATAGTCGACCAAGACGACGCCATCGGCCGCGGCTGCTGCCACCTGCTCGTGGTCCGGGAGCATCTCGGGGCGGAGCCGGGAGACGAATCTCTTCGGCACGGGTGTCGTCGTGCCGGTCTCGAGCGACCGGGACTTGTCCGCGGCATGACCACGAGTCCCGCCGTTCAGGATGGATACCCGATCATGACCCAAGAGCTTGAAGGTCCAATAGACGCGCGTCGCGGCCGCCATGCTCTTGGCGTTCTCGCCCAGCGGAGCGACCACGACATGCGTGGTCTCGTCGATGCCAAGTGCGCCGATGAGGCGCTCGAGCTCGTCGATGGGCGGCAGCATACCGGGCACGGCACCCTTCTTGGCCCGCCAGCCTGCCTTCACATAGTCGGAATGCACCGCGCAAGGGATATGGCCGAGTGCATACTCCGATCGCGACTCCCCATCGATCTTCTTGCTGCGGATATCCAACACGCGCACATCTTCCAGGCAACTGTTTTCCGCGATCCAGGCCGCATCGACCAAGGGCCCCGGCGTCTGCGCCCAAGTCGACCCGAGCCATAATGCGAGGAAAAATCCGGTGTAGATACGTTTCATCGTCGTGCCCTCCAGCGGTCATTGCACGCATGGCCCGAGCACCGCGCCCGGGCTTAGGGGAGGTGTAGCAGCCCGATTGAAACGACGGCCGGCGAGGAGACGACCTTTTGACGATGCTTCGACGACGTCACCGACAGCACCCGCAGGCGCCTCCGTTCACGCGGAGAACTTGTACATGACGTCGGTCACCCGACCGCGCCAGTAAGGTGTGCGCCCCTCCGGCAGGATCCAGGCAACCTCCGCCCGCACCGGGATCTGCATCTCGCTGCGTTCCTTGTAATCCGAGAAGCTGCCCTCCCAAGGCGTTTGCACCATCTTCCCGTCCAGCGCACGGTAACGCCCGCTCGCGCGCACGCCGCCGATCAGGCCGGTGTCGTCGAAGTCGAAGACGAGCGATACGCTCAGATCGCCGTCGGCGAGTGTGGCACGCGCGGAGCGATCATCGATCGGCTCCCAAACCACCCCTTGGCTGGGCAGGAGCTTCGTCGGGTACAGAGGTGCCTCGGCGAGGAAACGCATCAGCTCGGCATGGGTCAGCTCCGGACTACTCGGGACCTTCACGACCGGGAAGAGACCGAAGAGCGCGGCCTTCAACATGCCCGTGCCGGCGATATAGGCATCGAGCACGAAGATCTTCGTTGCCGGAGCGATCCGCACCCGGGCGTCCCAATGGAATCCAGGGCTTTGCATGACCACCGATTGGGTCGCCGTCGTAGGGGACCATTTGCCCTGAGCGCGTCCGAGGTCGATCTCCCCTTCGAGCCCCAGCTCGGCAGCGGAGATGATGGGTTGGCCGTCCTTCAAGCTCATGAGGAAGTAGCGCTGCACGGGCTCGGGCAGTCCCTCCAACTCGCTCGAATCATAGGTGTTCGGAATGATCCTGCCCCGTCCTTTCTCCAAGCGCATTTGCAGCCGGTTCGTGCCGGCCTGCCAGCGCGTGACCCCGAAGAGCAGAACGGCCGTGGGCATGATGATGAGTGCAAGCAACAACAGGAAAACCAGGTTCAGCCACATGTTCGATTCTCTGTTCCGGGGGGCTGCTAAACCGCGCCCAACGCGGCATGCGATATTTTTTGGATGCGATGGGCCCCGGCAGACTTGACGACCGCTGGAGCCGGATAGATTTAAAGTATTAAAAATTATATCATTTTAAACCGCGTCCCCGCTTAGGCCCGTGGATGCGTCAACCGTCGAGCTCACTCGAAAATTGAGCATCTCGCTCTGGACGCGGTTTAAGGTGGGACCCGCTCGGGTCGAGGACAGAACGATTCCCGGACATTATTCAAGGTGACTGTCGATCCGTCCACCGTCCGATAGGGAGCGGTTTGGCAATGCCGCACGCACAGGGTATCGTTCCGTCGTCATGGACACTCTCGCCCGCGTCACCGATCTCAGTCGCCGCTTCGGAGCCCGTCGGGCCTTGTACGGCCTCGATCTCGAGCTGCGGCAGGGCGAGGTGCTGGGCCTGCTCGGGCCGAACGGGGCCGGTAAGACGACCTGTCTGCGCCTGCTGAGCGGGACACTTGCGCCCAGCGGGGGCCGGGTCGAGATCCTGGACATCGATCTTGCGCGGCACCCGGTCGCGGCCAAGCGGCATCTGGGTTATCTGCCCGAGCGTCCGCCGCTCTATCCCGAGCTTCGGGTCGACGAGTATCTACGCCACTGCGCCCTGTTGCACCGCGTGCCGCGTGTCGATGTCGCCGATGCAGTGGATCGGGCGAAGCAGCGCTGCGGACTCGACGCGGTCGGTCGCACCCTCATCGCCAAGCTCTCCAAGGGTTTTCGCCAGCGTCTCGGGATCGCCCAAGCGATCCTGCACCGTCCGCGCCTGCTCATTCTGGACGAGCCGACGGAGGGACTTGATCCAGTGCAGATCCGCGAGGTCCGGAGCCTGATCCGCGACCTTTCGCGCGATTGCGGGATCATCCTCTCAAGCCATATCTTGTCGGAGGTCCAAGCGGTCTGCGATCGTGTCCTGGTGCTGCATCAAGGCCGGATGCTGCGCAGCGACCGATTCGGCGCGCTCGGCCCGACCGCGCTTTGGCGGGTGCGGCTGCGCTCGATCGGCGATTCCGACGCCTGTCCGGTGGCTGAACGACTCGAGCGTCTGGCCTGTGTCGAGGCAGCGGTTGTCCTCGGGGAGGGCCGATTCCGGGTGATCCTGACCGAGGGTGCCGAGTCTGCCGATCTGGCCCGCCAGGTCCTGACTGCCGGGTTGGATCTCTGCGAGCTGGGGCCGGAGCGCCCGGATTTGGAGCGCGTCTTCTTCGATCTGATCGGCGCGGGAGGGACGGCATGATCGCGGTAGTCGCGGGTCGCGAGCTGCGCAGCGCGCTGGTTTCGCCCGTGCCCTGGATCCTGCTCGCCGGCGGGCAGGTCGTGCTCGCCTGGATCTTCCTGAAGGTGGTCGACGATTTCACGGGTCTGGCCTCCGGCGAGCGCGTTGCGAGCCTGACGGTGGAGCTGGCCCTGAACCTATTCGGATTCGCTGCCGTGATCCTGATGCTCGCGGTGCCCCTGATGGCCATGCGGATGCTCAGCGGAGAGTTTCGCGACGGCAGTTTCGAGCTGGTGGCCGCCGCGCCGGTGCGCATCGGCGAGCTGGTGGCGGGTAAGTTTCTCGCGCTGACGATCCTGATGACGCCACTCTGTTTGCTGCCGGTCCTCAACATCGCACTGCTCGCCGGCCGCGCCGAGCTTGACCCGGGTCAGATCGCCGCCGCCACGCTCGGGCTCTGGCTGGTCGGCATGATGTTCTGCGCCGTGGGCCTCTATGCCTCCAGTCTGAGCGCTCAAACGGGTGCATCCGTGATTGCCGCCTTCTCGATTCTGCTGGTCTTCTCCGTGATCGGTCGGGTCGAGACGCTGGGTGCACATGATCTCTCGCTGTTCGGCTGGCTCTCTTGGAACGAGCATCTCTTCTGGTTTTTGCTCGGATCCGTGCGTTTGAGCGATTTGGCCTATCTGCTCGGGTTTACGGGTCTCTTTCTGGCCCTGACCCACCGCCGACTTGCGAACCGGATCCTGAGGTGAAGCGCATCCTGACCCTTGCGGCGACGCAGCTCGGGCGGCTCAACCGTCCGCTCGCGGACGGGCTGTTCCTCATGCTTCTGCTGGCGGTCCTGATCGCGGGTGGATGGTTGGTCGCCCGCCACGACCGCTACTGGGATTGGACCGCCGCCGGCAGCAATAGCCTGACCCCGGAGAGTCTGGCCATCCTCGGTCGACTCGACGGCCCGCTGCGGGCCACGGTTTTTGCCGACCCCGCCAGCCCGCTCGGCAAGGGGATCAAGCGGCTGCTCGCGCGATACCGACAGGCGCACCCCGGCATGCGGATCGAGGTCGTGGACCCGCAGCTTTTCCCGGAGCGCACGCGCGATGCCGGGGTGACGCTGATCGGCCAGATCCTGCTGGACTATCGGGGGCGGCGCGAGACCCTCTCGGAGATCAGCGAGCGCGCGATCAGCGCCGCAATTGCCCGGCTCGGGTCGAGCCGTATCCCCTGGGTCGCGGTGGTCGAGGGTCACGGTGAGCGCGCGATCCAGGGGGAGGGCGGTGCCGACCTCGGGCGCCTCGGCCGGGAGTTGACCGAGCGAGGATTTCTCGCCCGCCCGCTCGACCTGGGTCGGGTCGACGAGGTGCCGATCAACACCCGGATTCTGGTGCTTTCCACGCCGCGCATCCCGCTCTTTCCGGGTGTGATCGAGCGGCTCGTCGCCTATCTGAATCGGGGCGGCAACCTGCTCTGGCTCCTTGATCCCGGACCGCTCAACGGGCTTGAGCCCTTGGCCGAGTATCTGGGTCTGACGATCCTGCCCGGAACCGTCGTCGATGCGGACGCCGCCGCCTTGGGTGTCGCGACGCCGGCCGTCGCGGTCATCGCCGAGTATCCGGATCACCCGCTCTCGGCCGAGCTCGACGTTCCGGCCTTGTTACCCGGGAGCATCGCCTTCGGGACCGAGCCCGCACCCGGATGGATTCTCGATACCTATCTGGCGACCGGCGCGCGGAGCTGGAACGAGCTCGGTCGGCTCGACGGCCTGATCGATCGCGACGAGGTCATCGGCGAGCAGCCCGGTCCGCTCCCGGTCGTTTTGGCCCTGAGTCGGCCGATCCCCGAGGATGGTCACGAACAACGCGTTCTGGTGGTCGGAGACGGCGACTTCGCGAGCAACGCCCAGATCGGCGCCTACGGGAACCGGGCGCTCGCGCTCGCCCTGCTGGCCTGGCTGAGCGACCCGGGCGAAATTACGGTCCTCCCGCCCGATCCACGCGAGCCCGATGCGCTCGTCCTCGACGAGCAGCAACGGCTGCGCATGGGGCTGGGATCCCTGGTCCTCTTGCCCGCGATCTTCCTCTTGATCGGACTCGGTATCCGCTGGCTGCGTTGGAGGGGGACATGAGATCGCGCTGGATACTCAATCTGGTTCTGATCCTCGTCCTCTCGGCACTCGGCTGGGCGATTCGTCACGAGCTCGCCGTCACGCGAACCCCGCCGACATTGGCCGGCTCGGGTGCGCCCGAGCCGCATCTGATCGAGATTGCCCGCGAGGGCGAGCCGATGATCGCGCTGGAGCGTCTCGCACCCGGCTGGCGGATGCGCTCTCCTTGGGACGTGGATGCAGACCCGGACCACGTCGCCGCATTGCTCACGATCCGCGATGCGCCACTCCTGCGCAGCGTTCCGGTGCAGGCCGTTGCCCGTGACGCGCTGGGCCTGGACCCGGTCAAGCTGCGGCTGCGTCTGGACACGACCGATATCGCGGTGGGCGGGCTGGACCCGATCGAGCAATGGCGCTACGTCGCGAGCGACGACCTGGTCCATCTGATCCCTGACCGCTTCCAGCAGCTGCTGATCGTGCCGCCGATCGACTATGTCGCGCGCACGCCTCTCCCGCGCGATCTCGGGCCTGTCTTCGCCACGCGCGACAGCGTCCCGCTGAACGGCGAGACTTTGGCCCGGCTCGGCGGTTTGATCGCCGAGCGGGTCGAGCCTTTGATCGGAGACCCGAACGGCGCGCTGCTCGAGCTGAGCGCCGCGGACGGGACGCGGGTGCGCTATCGGGTGTCGGAGGACGGTCGACGTTGGACGCGACCGGACCTGAGGCTCACCTACGTGCTCGGGGAGGCTCCCGAGCTGACCGAAGATCCGAGCGCGATCGACCCGACGCCGCCGGTTTCGGGTGCGGCGCCCTTAGCCGATCCGGATGTCGGCCCGGATGCCGCGCCGATCGACGCGGCTTGGCCGCAGTCTTCCGCGAGTCCGGGGTCGGACGTCTTTGCCCCGGACCCCGAGTGGCGCGAATCTCCGAGCACGCCGCATTCGCTGATGGACCCGGACGCCCCGCTCTCGGGCGAGCTCCCGCTCGGTTCGCCACCCGAGGTCCGCCTGCGCCCGCATGACGTGCTTCGCGAAGAGGTGCTGACTCGGGACGGTTCCGGGCAGGCGGGTTTCGGGGTCGAGGAGGGGCGAGAGCTGCCCGAGGGCTTCGGTCTGGATCCCTTCGCCCCGGATCCTGCGGATGCCGGTCCCATACCCGGAGATTCAGATCCGCAGCGGGGGCAACCCTGATGCCCGAGCTTCCGGAGGTCGAGACCACGCTCCGCGGCATCCGTCCTTACCTGGAAGGCCGTCGGATCGAGCAACTGATCGTGCGCGAACCGAGGCTGCGCCAGCCGATTCCGGTCGAGACCGCAGAGCGCGTGGCGGGTCAATCCGTGCGATCCTTATCGCGGCGCAGCAAATATCTCCTGATCGGATTGGATCAAGGGAGTCTCTTGATCCATCTGGGGATGTCCGGCAGCCTGCGGGTCGTCCCCGCGGACAGTCCGCCGAAGAAGCACGACCACCTCGACCTGGTATTGACGGATCGGCGTTGTCTTCGGTTTCACGACCCGCGCCGCTTCGGTCTTTTTCTCTGGCTCCCGGAAACGCCCGAGCTTGCCGAGGTCCGTCATCCGCTGCTTTGCGGGCTGGGTCCAGAGCCGCTCGGGACGACGTTCGACGGCGATCATCTCCATCGCCTGGCTCGAGAACGGCGTGTTGCCGTGAAGGTGTTCCTGATGGACGCATCCGTCGTCGTCGGGGTCGGGAACATCTATGCCAACGAATCGCTGTTTCTGGCCGGCATCCATCCGTCACGTGCGTGCCATCGGATTGGGTTGGAGCGTTATCGTCGTCTTGCCGCGGTGATCCGCGGCGTGCTTCAAGCCTCCATTACCCAGGGCGGCACCACCCTGCGCGACTTCGTCCAGGAGAACGGCAACCCCGGCTATTTCGCCCAGTCGCTGCGGGTCTACGGCCGCACCGGCGAGCCCTGCGTCGCGTGCGGCGCACCCCTCCGCCAGAGGCGCATCGGACAACGCTCGAGCTTCTATTGCGTGCGCTGTCAACACTGACACGAACGAGGCGACGAGGCGGGGAACCTATCCGAATCTCTCGGCTCGGCGCCGAGCGTCGGTCGCGTGCAGACCGCCCGGAGAAACGATGATCCTATTTGAACAACTGGCTCAACTGCATTGGCCGATTCTCCTGGGTGTGACGCTTGTGCTCATGCTCTGGCGCCTCGGATCGGGACCGTTCCAGGGGCGCCGGCTGGGTCAACGCCTTCCGATCGTACTCGCCGTCGGCGATCTGCTCTTGTGGCCCGTCGTGGTCTTGGTGGCGGGGAGTCTGCTCCTGCTGCTCACGCCACGGCTGGAGCTTGCGAATGCCGAGGCCGGGGTTCGGACCGGTACCCTGGTCGTCTGCTATCTGGTTGCCAGTTGGCTGCTTGCTCGCCTGATCGAGGTCATGATCCTGCGCAAGGCCGACGCCGCACTGCCCGAGCGGGTACCCAAGCTGGTCGTCGGCTTGCTCTACGGCGCGCTCATGTTCGTGGGGATTGCGATCCTGCTCTGGGAGCGCGGCTATTCCTTTACCGGGATTTGGCTCTCCACAGGTGTCGCCGCTGCGGTGCTCGGTCTTGCGCTCCAGCGCACGCTCGGCGATCTCTTCTCCGGGATCGCACTCGGCATCGAGCGGCCGTTCAAGATGGGGGATTGGGTGGAGCTGCGCGACGGTACCGTCGGCCAGGTCATCGACCTGAACTGGCGCGCTACACGGCTGCGGGGCTGGGACAATGCCACCCATGTCATCCCGAATTCAAAGATGGCGGGCGAGCCGCTGAAGAATCTGCACGACGACCAGCATCTCTTCGCGCCTTGGTACTTCGTGCGGATTCCGCCCGAGGTCGATCCGCGCTTTGTCACGGCACTCATCCTGGACGCGGCCTTGCGGTGCGAAAGCATTCTCAAGTTCCCCCATCCGATCGTTCGGCTCGCGGATGCGACGACCATCCCGTACCAGTACATGGTTTGGGTCCATTTGAAGAACTATCCCGCAGTGTTTCGCGGTCGCGAGGAGCTGTTTCGCGAGATTCACTGGGCCATGCAGCGCGCCGGGATCAACATGGCGCCGGACGTCCACGAGCTGCACACCCGCCGAGCGGCCATGGTCCAGGCCGAGCCGCCAACGATCCTACTCGCACTCAAGAGTCTGGATGTTGCGGGTTTGCTGACGCAGGAGGAGCTTGAGCAGGTTGCCGCGCGCAGCGTCTATTCTCACTTCGACAGCGGGCATGTGATCCTCGCCGAAGGCGCCCCGAGCGATGCCTTCTACGTAATCGTCGGCGGGCTCGTGGAGGCCGCAATTACACTGCCCGATCGCACCCGCAAAGTGACGGAGGTCCTGGGTCCGGGCCATCACCTGGGCATCACATCCATGTTGACCGACGAGCCCTCCTTCCTGGAGTTGCGGGCCAAGAGCGACGTGACCCTGATTCGGATCGATCTCGATTGCCTCAAGTCCCTGTTGGCCAGGCGCCCGGAGTTGGCCGAGCGCTTCGCCCGCATCGTGAAGGAGCGCGTTGATGCAGCGGATGCGGCCAGGGCTGCGAGCCGCCAGCCGGTCGGGCGCCTGAGCCTGCGCGATATCCGCCAGCGCATCGAAGGACTCATGGCCCGCCAATCACGCTTCACGCGCCGCTCCTAGCCCGACGACATCGACGAGCGCCTGCGCTTGGTGATCTTCGGTCGGAGTGTGCCGATTGCCGCGGTGCGCAAGGCCACCGAGGCACATCTGGAATTCCTGTAGGGTGCGGTGAGGTATGAACCGAACCCTACGCGCTCAACCTCGGACAATGCCTGCGCGAATTGCGTACTTCACCAATCCGGCCAAGCTCTCGATGCGTAGCTTGTGGACAATGCGGCTGCGGTAGGTCTCGACGGTTTTGGGGCTGATTCCGATCTCCGTGGCGATATCTCTGGTGCGCCGACCCTCGGCGAGAAGACGCAGCACATCGCGCTCCCGGCCGGTGAGCTGGATCTTCTCGGGGTCTGTAGCGCCCGTGTCGGACCGAGCGGTCGGCTCGGCGAGGGCCGGGCTGAGGTAGGTCTCGCCTCGCAACGCCCCGTCGATGGCTGCGAAGAGGTCCGTGGCCGCATTGTTCTTCAGCACATAGGCCAGGGCTCCGGCCTCGAACATGCCACGCCGAGACATGGCGTCGCCGAACATGGACAGGGCAACGATCCGTGTGGCCGGCGCCGCCTCGTGGATGGCCGCTGCTGCTTCGGTGCCCGACATCCGGGGCATGGCAACGTCCATGAGCACCACGTCCGGCTGCAGCCGGGCAGCCAGCTCCACGGCCTCTCGGCCATCGGCCGCCTCCGCCACCACGGTCCAGTCGGTGCGTTGTCGCAGCAGCGCCGCAAGTCCCTCGCGGACCAGGGTGTGATCGTCGCACAGTAGGATCTTCGCGGGCATGGCTGGGATGATTGTCGCGTGAGTCAGCGTTTCCTGATCCTAACCGCTTTCGGACTCGATCGGAATCCACGAACGAACCCACGCCCCGGGGGCGCATTGATCCTAAATCCGGAATTTAGAACCGCAAAGGCGCGAAGGACGCAAAGGAAAACAAGAATCGGGCAGATCCTCGAAGGACATATCCAGCAGCTCGGGAACCTGCGGCCTCCACGCGAGCGCGATATGTGCGCCCATGACCGGATTCGGGGCCACGGTCCCGGCGAGGCCAAGTACGACGCTCCGCGTCGGGCCGCAGCGGTGCAGGTCGGGGTTTGCTTCGGTTTCAACCATGGCGTCGGAACCTGAATCATATGCCCCGCGCGGATTCGGTAACATGCTCGAACGGCTCGCGCGCCGCTCGATGAGTCAAGGAGCTTATCTTGAATGTCACCAGTCTCGTCGTCGGCTTGTTGCTCGCATTCCTGCTTATCGGCGCCTTCGCAGGCCTGGTCGCCGGACGGCTCATGCCCCGCGTCGGCCCGGGCCTGCCGGGCCGGATGGCAATCGGCGTCTTGGGTGCCTTCATCGGCGGGTTTCTCTTCGGGCTCGTCCCCGTGGATCTCGAAGTCGGCTTGGTCGGAGCCCCGATCACGGCCGCCATCGGCGCCGCTCTCATCCTATTCGCCGTCGCCAGGATCAAGAAACACTGATCCGAGCTCAAGGTCCGTAGATAGGGCGCTCTCATCCGCCCTCGATGGCCGACAGCGGCACCTCGTAGACCTCGCCGTTGTCGCGGGTGACGGTCCACAGGTCGCCGTTCAGCTTGGCCTTCACCTCGCCGACGGTGGCGTTGACATAGTCGGTCATGAAGTTGACGGTGAACTGCTGGCCGAGCTGGCTCTGGATCACGATCGATGCCTGGCTGTTCTCCGTGCGCAGGATGCCGGCCGGGCACCTCAACCTCACGACGCCTTTGCACAGGTGATGGAAATTTCAGCTATGCCCTACTAATTTGCACAGAACCAGTG
This sequence comes from Thiocapsa bogorovii, assembly GCF_021228795.1. Taxonomy (NCBI): domain Bacteria; kingdom Pseudomonadati; phylum Pseudomonadota; class Gammaproteobacteria; order Chromatiales; family Chromatiaceae; genus Thiocapsa; species Thiocapsa bogorovii. The sequence goes on along the minus strand of NZ_CP089309.1, from coordinate 2,597,894 downwards.
TACGCAGAGCCAGTGTCATGAACATCACCCTTTCGATCGACGAGAAGACGCTGTCGGCGGCGCGTAAGGTCGCAGCCGCACGCGGCCAAAGCCTCAATCAACTGATTCGCGAGGAGCTTTCGCGCCTGACAGGCGTGGAGCACCGCCATGCGGATTGGCAGGAGGTCGAGTCGCTGAGCGGCACGGGTCATTCCGGTGGTTGGCATTTCGATCGCGACGAGCTCCATGAAAGAACGTAGCTTTGTGGACACCAATGTTCTGGTCTATACGGACGATGCGGATGCACCGGCCAAGCAGGCAATCAGCCTGTCCCTGTTGCACGCTGGATGGCAAACCGGAAACGGTGTGCTGTCTACGCAGGTACTACAGGAGTACTTTGCGGCGGTGACCCGCAAGCTGGGCGTCGATGCAGCGATCGCGCGCCGCAAGGTCGAGCTCTTCGGCCGATTGGAGATCCTGAGCATTGGCCACGATGACGTCCTGCGTGCGATCGACTTTCATCGCTTGCACGGCTTTTCGATTTGGGGTGCCTTGATCGTCACCATGGCGCTCAAGGCCCAGTGCCGGGTGCTGTATACCGAAGACATGCAGGACGGACGCGTCATCGATGGTCTGCGGATTGCCGATCCGTTCAAGCCCGAGAGCGGGTAGAAACCCGTCATTCCGGGATGAAAGAGAGTGTCCTACGGCTTCGGGTCGCCGCCCGTCAATCGATGATCATCTCCAGCCGATAGTTGGCGATCTCGTCGCGGCGCGCGGCGCTGCGCATGAGATAGACGCGGACCTTGTAGTCGCCGCTCGCGGGCAGCCGGCCCTCGAACTGGTTGCCGGAGGAGGAGCCGACGAACATGGCCTCGTTTTCCTTGCCCGGGGCGATGATGTTGAAATAGTTGGCGCCGTTGTCGGTGGCCATGCTGACGTTCATGGACTGGCCCTGCTTGGCGCCGAGCAGGTAGTCGATGGTCATGTCGCCCTGGATTCTGCCCTCGATGGTGGCGCTGTTGGCGCCTTTGGCGAAGTGGACGCGCTCGGTGTGGAGGCCGGCCAGCGCGGTGGTGGAGACGAGCAGTGCGGCGAATAGGACACGGGTGATTGGAGTCATGGTCATCTCGGGGTTGGTGTGAAAGCTTGATCTGAATACGAAGAGGGATGATGAGCTTCGACAGATGGGTTTGGGACAGATGGGTTTCGCTGCGCTCGACACATCCTACCGGGCGCTACCCATACCCGGCTGAACAGTCCCACGCCCGGACAGCCGGCGCATAAGCCCGCCCTTACCCGCCCTCGATGGCCGACAGCGGCACCTCGTAGACCTCGCCGTTGTCGCGGGTCACGGTCCACAGGTCGCCGTTCAGCTTGGCCTTCACCTCGCCGACGGTGGCGTTGACGTAGTCGGTCATGAAGTTGACCGTGAACTGCTGGCCGAGCTGGCTCTGGATCACGATCGACGCCTGGCTATTCTCCATGCGCAGAATGCCGGCCGGGCAGTTGCCGTACTCCCTGTCACCCGCCGCCTTGCAGCGCAGCAGGGTGGTGGCGTCGTAGGTGCCGCCATCGCGCCTCGTTGCGAAGGGTGCAGTGGCGTTGTCCGCGCCGGCAGGCGGGCTCGCGGCGTTGTCCCACCAGACGAACAGGCTCTCCTTCGGGAAACGGAAGATCAGCCCCGCCTCGCCGAGCCCGCTCTGGCGATACACCGCGTTCCCGTCCTGGTCGCGGAAGTTGCCTGGCCTGTCACCGACCGGCGAGAGGTCGTAGGTGACGCCGTCCTCGCGGGTGATGGTGATGTAGCCCTGCCGCTGGCCGAAGGTGCAGGGCACCATCGTCTGCAGCTTGTCCGAGCCCTTCGGGTAGATCTCGCAACGGGCCTGCGTCCAGTCCGCGGCGGACGGCAACGTCCAGCCCGCCAAGACGGCGGCAACGAGGGCCGCCGGTGCTTTCCGATTCATCGTCTTCAGGGCCTCCGATCGATGTTGGTGTGTAGGTACTCGCTCCGGCCTCTCCTGCAACCCGGGCAAGCGGGGGCCGACATAATGGTCCAACGCGGTTGCCGGACGCGGCGTCATTTCCACCGCTGAACGCAAGAGGCGCTTCACCCGAACACTGCAAAACCCTGATCGATGCGGGTCAGGATGGCATAGGTCATCATGCCGAGCACCGCGCAGAGAAAGGCGCCTCCCACAAGGAGGTACGCCAGAAGCCGGCCGAGATGGGCTGCCAACCCCTGCACTGTCTCGGCAGCGTGTCCGTGCGCCGCCAGTGCCGCAATACCGGCGACGTGCCGCTGTATGCCCGAGAGCAGGACGCCCACGCCCAGGAAGACGGCGCCGACCGCGAGGTGGATGCCGAGGAATTCAGTGCCCTGCGGGGCGCGATCCGGAATGAAGAAGCTGGCGATGACGAGCACGCCCGCAGCGCTCGCGAGGAGCGCCGCGCAGAGATAGACGAGCCTGAATAAGACAACCATGGCTCACGCCGATACGCGGCGATCTTCGCCGCGTATCTCTGGCCGTGGAGCCCGGCGCTGGCACCGCAGGCCGACATTGGCGCGGATGCTGTCATGCCGGCGGGCGCTCAGCGGCACTTCGGATGGGTCCCGATGTCATCGGCGCTCACGACGCGGCCAGTGTTATTGTCTTCGCTCAGCTGGACGCATTGGCCGGTCTCGGGGTTGTAGAAGATGCTATACGCCGAGTTTCCCCTGTCGAGGTAGTCCACACTCTTGAAGCCGCGCGAGGTCATCACGTCGAAGGCCTTGATCGAGTCCATGTCCTTCAGATCCGAGATCTTGGCCTTCGACCCGTGGCTGCCCGCGGCGGCCGGGGCTGGCTGGCCGTCCTCGGCGGCGCGGCAGCCCTTCTTGTAGGACTCGCCGTGCTGGTCCTGGTCGTAGCGGCCTTGGGAGCAGTCGTTGTAGCCGCGCTGGTATTCCCGTTCCGAGGCGGTCGAGGCAAAGCCGGCGGGAGCGGCCGCGGTGAGCAGCATGGCGACGGCAACGATGGACATTTTCATGATCGGGTACTCCTGATGGATTGGAATGAAACGGTCGCCGCGGCCCAGCGGCGCCAGACAGAGCATGCAACGCACGCCCGCGTCAATCGGCTTTTAAAATCCGGGCGTTAGGCCAATCAGCAGCGGTCGCAGTCGCGATACACGCTCCCGATGGCGCTCAGCGGCACTTCGGATGCGTGACCTCGTTGAGGGTCATGACCTTGCCCCCACTCGTTTCCAAATCCACGCACTGGCCGGTCTGGCGGTTGTACATGATGAGGTGGGAGAAGCCGCTTTCGGATTGACTGCCGTCGACCGCAACGAAGCCGCGGCTCTCCAGACCGCGCTCCGCGTCCATGTCGCTCCCGATGCGCAGATCGTCGTAGTTGACCGGGGCCTGCATGCCGGCGCCGGAGCGGGTGCTGGACTCCTCGACGCAGGCGGTGAGGGCAACGGCGGCGAGGCCGGCGGCGGCGATCTTCACGAAGGTGTTCATCAAGTCATGCTCTCTATTTCAAGTTTGGGGCGACTTGGATACGGCGGCGCCCCGTTGCGCCTTTGTTTTCGCTAACTGTCGAGCCGCTTCGCGCGGGCTTATCGGATCCCCGGCACGGCGCGTCTATCGGCGAGCCGGCGAGATTTGCGGGGCCATAAGGCCAAGACAAGGTCCGGCGCGTCCGTTGGCGGGTCGGCCCTGACTCCGCTCGATCGACCGCGGAAGATACATCCTGCGTCAGTGGCTGCACGGCTGCCGGAGCAAAAAGTTCGGCAAACCAAACAATTTGTTCGGCCGGCCAACATTCTGGTGGGTTGCGCAGACGTCGCATCCGTGTTTCGGCGCGTGCTGACCCGCCGCGACTCACTGGGAGCGCCGGCTTTCCAGCCGGCTCGCCGTCGACGCGGCTCGATGCCGCGTTGACGGCGTCACGACGGTCGGTCATCACCACCCGCCGCGGCACGGAACGACCACTGCAGATCGCGCACCGGGGGCATCGAGCCCCCGGCGCGCGAGGCCGGCTGGAAAGCCGGCGCTCCCAGTCCTTGCCGGACAGCGACCGTGGCGGGTCTGCCCAACCATTGTTACGCGAAGCACACCCCCTTCCGGCCAAGCAGTTCGGCAAACCAAACAATGTGTGTTCCACCAGCCAACTTTTTTGGCGGCTGTCGGCTCGGGACGGGCGCCCGTAAGGAAACGGGTGGATGTGTTTTCCCGCACCGCGGGCTTCGGCAGCGGCGTCCCGAGCCGCGCTCGCGAAGGGGGAGCGGTGGCGAAGTCGCCAGACCGATTGACGATCCGGCCTGCAATACGTCGCCTTTCTGTAAACTCTTACGTATCTTGGGGTCCACCATGAACACAAAGCTTACCCTCAGCATGGATGCATCGGTCATCGAGCGCGCCAGGCAGGCGGCACTTGCCCGCAACACCAGTGCCTCGGCCATGCTCGCCGGGCTCATCCGCGGGCTCGATGCGCTGGACCACCCGCGTCGCGCCGACTTCATCGGTCCCCTCACTCGGGCCGCAACCGGGCTAGCGGAGCTGGGACCCGGCAGCGCGGACGCCGATCTCCTCGGTGACGCCCTGCGGGAGCGCTACGGCGAAGCCGGGTGAGGATCTTCGTCGACACCAACCTGCTGCTCGACGTCTTGGCAAAGCGCGAGCCCTTCTATGCGGCGGCCGCTCGCGTCTGGACCCTGGCCGAGACCGGCGTCTGCGAGGCGCCGGTCTCGGCCATCAGCTTCAACAATGTCTTCGACATCATTCGCAAGGCGCACGACACAGATTTAATTGAGCCTGGAACCTTTTCTACGGTCGGGAGGCTCCGGCACCGAGCGAGAGGCGGGGTCGTCAGGTCTTGTCTTGACGCATCTCAGCAAAGCTCGCGCGGGACGGAGCGTGTACTCCGTGCCGCACGTTTGTCCGGTGACGTCGGGCCGCATACTAAACCTACCGGACGGGGCGCGTGCCCCGTCGCGCGGCAGGAGCCACGGAGCCGGCGGGGCGTTCGGGCATCCGCTGGGAGGATGCTGCAAAGGGAGGGGCGGCGGACTGGCGGATCGCCCTGCGGGCATTTGCGCCGTCTTCGCAACGCGGATGGCTGCGAGGCGGTCGGCCCTTTTGGTCTAACCTTGGATTCGTTGGCCGAGGAGGAAGAACCATGATCGACTTGAACGAACGGATTGCCATCGACCCGGACGTCCGCGGCGGCAAGCCGTGCATCCGCGGGACCCGTATCACGGTCTATGACATCCTGGAGTATATGGCCGGGGGCATGAGCGAGGAGGAGATCCTGGCGGATTTCCCCAGTCTCAAGGCGGAGGATCTGAGGGCAGTGCTGATGTTCGCGGCCCAGCGGGAGCGGCGGTTGGCGACGGGCGTGCCGCATGAAATTGCTGCTTGACGAGAACCTGAGCCCCAGGCTCCCGGCCCTGTTGGGGGATCTGTATCCGGAGAGCAGCCACGTGGAATTGGTGGGTCTTCGCGGCGCCACGGACACGTTGGTTTGGGAATACGCCAAGGCAGAGGGCTACGTGCTGGTCTCCAAGGACAACGATTTTCGCCAGCGCAGCTTTCAGTACGGCGCCCCACCCAAGGTGGTCTGGCTGAGTGTCGGGAATGCCGGAACGGTCCCCGTCCTTCGACTGTTGCGCGAATCGCGCGAGGAGATCGGACGCTTTGTGGCGTCGGCCGAGGAGGCGCTACTCGTGGTCACCTTGCGGCTGCCGGGTTGAGCCCGCGCGGAACGCGACAGCGGTTCCGCTACCTGCTGGGAGGCTTTGGCGTCGGGCAGGTGGCGGGATGGCGGATCGCCCTGTCGCGCATGCGCCCTACCAGGTCTCCCCAAAGGGCCGCAGGTCGAGCTCGACGGTCCAGGCGGACCTGGGCTGCTGGGTCAGGAAACAGACGCTCTCGGCGACGTCCGCCGGGTGGGCGAAGAAGTCGTTCTCCTTTCCGGGGGCGATGGTGTTGAAGGTGTTGGCGCCGTTGTCGGTGGCCATGCTGACGTTCATGGATTGGCCCTGTCTGGCGCCAAGCAGGTAGTCGATGGTCATGTCGCCTTGGATTCTGCCCTCGATGGTGGCGCTGTCGGCGCCTTTGGCAAAGTGCACGCGCTGGGTGTGGATGCCGCCGGCCAGGGCGGTGGTGGAGACGAGCAGGGCGGCGACCAGGCTGCGGGTGATTAGGCCCGTCATGACGTTGGTCTCGATACAGAGAAGCAAGATGGGTTTGGAGGCGCGCTACCCATCGGCCCCGGGTGGTGTCCGGATGGGCTTCACTGCGCGCTACCGCCCCAACGGGCACGGGCTGGGAGCGCCGGCTTTCCAGCCGGCTCGCCGCCGGCGCGGCTCGATGCCGTGTCGGCGGCGTCTGGGCTGGTAGGAGGGCACTTGTGGGGCCGGCCGGTCAGCGGCGCTTGTGGGTGAATTCCTGGCTCCAGCGCCGCAGGTCGCGAGCCGGGGGCATCCGAGCCCCCGGCGCGCGAGGCCGGCTGGAAAGCCGGCGCTCCCAGTGGACCCGACGCCACGCCGGCGGCGTCTGTGCCATCGGCGAAACTGACACCACAATCCGCCGGGCCCGCGCTGAACGGGCGCGGGCGCTCAGCTTGCCGCTACCCGTGCCGCCTGCGGTACTCCCGCGGCGTCACGCCGAACCGGAGCTTGAACGCCGTGGCGAAGTCCCCTGCCCGATTGAAGCCGACGGCATCGGCGATCTGCTGGACCTGCAGGTCGGTGGTGGCCAGCAGCTCCTGTGCTCGGACCAGGCGCTGCTCGCGCAGGTATTCGAAGGTGCTCATGCCGAGGTGGGTCTGGAACTCGCGGCCGAGCCGCGCCTGGTTGGTGCCGACGCGGTGTGCCAACGCGGTGAGCGAGGGCGGGTCGGCCATCTCGTCGCGCAGGATGTCGATGGCGCGGTAGACGAGACGCAAGCCGGGCTGATCCGCATCCCGAGGATGCGCGTGCTCGCGGCCGGCGGGGGTCGCCTGGCCCTCGCCGGGCGGCTCGACCTGCTCGGCCATGCGCGCGAACAGGTGCCGCTGTTGCAGGTGCGCGCTGACCCGCGCCAGGACCTCGCGATGATCGAAGGGCTTGGTGATGTAGTCCACGCAGCCGGCCTCGAAGCCCTGGAGCTTCTCCGCCGTATCACTGAGCGCGGTGAGGAAGATGACCGGAGTGGTCCGGGTCGCCGGGTCCGCCTTGAGGCGCCGGCAGGTCTCGTAGCCGTCCCAGCCGGGCATCAGGATGTCCAGCAGGATCAGGTCGGGGCTGCCCCGCTCGGCCTTGCGCAGACCATCGGCCCCGTCGCGGGCGATCAGGGTCTCGAAGCCGAGGCCATTCAGCTCGGCGACGATGGCGCGCAGCGCGACGGGCTCGTCGTCGATGATGAGGATTGTGGCCGAGTGGCTCTGCGTTTCGGCTGACATCCACTGCTCCCTCGCGGTCCGGGAAAGGCAAGAAGCGAGACTTGAACGTAGTCTAAGCCTTCTTGCCGGCGGCGACCGCGCCCATGCGCTGAACAGGATAAAGGTCGATCAGCGGGTCGTCGGTCATCAGCAGCAGCGGCTCAGTGCGCGCCTGGGCGATCAGCAGGCGGTCGAACGGATCGCGATGATGAGCCCGCACGTGACGGAGGGCCGCGGCATGGACGGCGGATATCGGCAGTTCGCGAAAGCCGGTTTCCAGTGCGGCGCGATGGACCGCATCCGGCTCTACGTCGAAATCCGGGCGGTCGAGGGCGCGCTTGATCGCGATCTCCCAGATGTTGACGGCGCTGAAGAAGACCTGGTGCTCGGGCGATTCCAGCACGTCTCTGTACGCCGCATCGAGTCGCGCGGGCTGCAATAGGGCCCACAGCAGGATGTGGGTGTCGGTCAGCACCCGCATCAGCGGCCCTCGACGGCGTCGATGAACTCATCCGGGGTCTCCGGGATCGGCGGCGCATGCTCGTCGGGCAGCTTGAAGCGGCCCTCCAGGCGGCCGAGCATCCGCCGCTGTGGTGCGTCACCGACCAGCACCAGGCGGACGATCGGCTTGCCCGCGCGGGCGATGACGGCCTCGCCGCCGGCCTCTACCTGTTCGATGAGCCGAGACAGCTGTGACTTGGCCTCGTGGATGTTGAACTGCGTCTGCATGGTTGGTCTCTGGTTAGCTAAGCGGAGGTTAGCCTTGCACGGCTGCCGAGACAAGGGTGGCGGCGCCAGCCGGCCTAGTGGGAGCGCCGGCTTTCCAGCCGGCTCGCCGTCGACGCGGCTTGATGCCGCGTTGACGGCGTTAGGGCGGTCGGTCGATCGCCACCCGTTGCGGCACGGGACGACCGCTGCAGGTCGCGCACCGGGGGCATCGAGCCCCCGGTGCGCGAAGCCGGCTGGAAAGCCGGCGCTCCCAGTCCAGCCGGCGCTTCCTGCAACCTTGGCAGTCGCGATTCAGCCGTCGCCGTCGCTGAATCCGGCGCTGCCGAAGGGCCAATCGGCTGGATTCTTCGCGAGCCCCGCCTTGACCGGGTTGTGAGCGATGTAGCGCGTCACCGCGGCCAAGTGGGCATCGTCGCGGATGTAGCGGTCGTAGTAGTCTCGCTGCCAGAACGCCCCGCTGCGGCCGAGCAGTGTATTCGCCCGTCGGGCCGTGAAGCCTTTCCAAGACTGCACAACGCCGGGCAGCGGAAAGCCGCGCTTGGTCTCGATCAACGCGTGGGTGTGATTCGGCATCACGACCCAGGCCAGGAGCCGATAGCGCGCACCGTCGAAATGGAGTAGGGCATCTTGGACCTGGGTGGCGATCTCTGGCCGGCGCAGCCAGCAGGCGCCGTGGCCCGCATCCAGATAGGCCTCGATGCGCCGGTAACGCTCAGCCTCGTCATCGGCGGTCTCTGCCGCGAGGCGATGCAGGACCGCCGCCGGCAGCGAATCGCTCAAGCGAAAGGTGATGAATTGGAGTAGACCCGGCAGGTCCAGATGCGGCAGATAGCCGCGGGAATGCCAACCCCTTGGCTCGACCATGCGCTTGGCTCCTGTTTGCTGGGCTGGGACCGCCGGTCGACTGGTAGCGCCGCCCGACTGGGCGCGCCGGCTTTCCAGCCGGCTCACCGTCGACGCGGCTCGATGCCGCGGCGACGGCGTCAGGGCGGCGGTCTATCACCACCTGTTGCGGCACGGGACGACCGCCGCAGATCGCGAGGCCGGCTGGAAAGCCGGCGCTCCCGGTAAAGCCGGCGCTCCCAGTCTAGCCGGCGTCACGCCTCCGGTCGCGTTATGATCTCGGCAGCCTTGCCGGCTGGAGCCGATCCCTGCCGATCGCCCGCCGCGAGCGACGTCAACCGAGCACCGGCCTCGCCGGGAACCGCGACAAACAATCAGACGACGTGTATCCGACTAGAGCACTTCCGCTACTGCTGACGCTGCTGTGCTGGCTGCCCGCGCTCCAGGCCGCCGCGGTCCAGCGCGTCGAGCTGACGCAGTCAGAACACGATTGGCTAGCCGCCAATCCGCGCATCCTGCTCGGCAGCGATGCTGGCTGGCGCCCCTTCGTCTGGCGCGAGAATGACGGCAGCGCCGCCGGCATCGAGGCCGATTTAATCGCACGCATCAACGCCTTGACCGGGGCCAATATCCAGCTGGTCTTGGGCGAGTGGGCCGACATGGTGGCACGCGCCGAGGCTGGCGAGCTGCATGGCCTGGCGGCCTCCGCCCGCCATGCCGAGCGAGCGAAGCGCTTCCTGTTCAGCGCGAGTCCCTACAGCACGCACAAGTTCATCTTCACGCGCCCGGGCCGCCCCATCGCGTCGATGGATGACCTGTCGGGGCAGCGCGTCGGGGTGCTGCGCGGCAACCTGTCCGACCTGAAGCTACTCGACGCCTGGCCGGCCATCGTGCAGGTGGGGTTCGACAGCCCCTTGGCGCTGGCGGTCGCGGTGCAGAATGGCGATGTGGATGCGGCCATCTCCAGCGCCAACCTGCAGTGGATCGCGACCGAGAACATGCTGCCGGACCTGCACCTCGCGTTTGCGGTGCCCGGCAGCAGGCTCGACCTGCGCTATTCCATCCTCAAACAGCATGCCCCGCTGCTCGGCATCATCGAAAAGGCGCTGAAGGCCATCGACCCGGTCGAGATGATGGAGATCCTGCGCAAGTGGGGCAACGAGGAACAGCCGAACATCACCCTCAGCGAGGATGAGCGCGCCTGGCTTGCGGAGAAGCACAGCGTCCGCGTGCGTATCGGCGAGCACCCACCATGGGAGATCAACAAGCCCGGCGCCGATGGCATGGCGGTCGACTACCTTCGGCTCATCGCCGAGCTGTTCGACATCGATTTCCGCTTCATTCCCGCCGATGACTCCTGGGCCGAGGGGTTCGAGGACATGGCCGCTGCGCACCGTCACTACGATTTGCTACCGGCCGCCAAACGGACCTACGAACGTTTGGCGACACTGGCCATGAGCGAGGACTACCTGTCCTCGCCCTGGACGATCTTCACGCGCAAGGACACACGCGACATTCACACGCTGAACGACCTGCGCGGAAGGACAGTCGCCGTCGAACGTGGCTATGTCATGCACGGCCTGTTGGAAAGCGCTGAACCCGCCATCGACTTGTCCGTCAAGGACAGCACCAAAGACGCGCTGCTGGCAGTGTCGACCGGCGCTGCCGATGCCTATGTCGGCAACCTTCTGGTCACCGATTACCTGATGCAGGCCCAAGGCATCACCAATCTCAGGATTGCCGGCCCCACCCCCTTCGGCGAGCACAAGCAGGCGATGGTCACGCGCAAGGAATGGGCCCCGCTGATTTCGCTCATCGACAAGGGACTGAACGCCATCACGGCTGACCAGCACATCGCCATTCGTCAGCACTGGCTGACCTCGGTGGCCTATGGCGGGATACAGGCACCGCTGGATCTCAGCGACGAAGAACGTGCCTGGGTCGCGGCCAATCCGACCATCCGGGTCGGCGCCTACCCGCTGCCGCCCTACATCCAGGAGCAGAAAGGCCGGGTGGACGGTTATCTGGTCGAGCTGATGCGGGCCATCGCGGCACGCGCCGGGCTGCGCCCCGAGTTTCACTTCCTGACGCTGGCGCAGGTGAAGGAAGGCACCGAACGGGGCACGCTCGATGTCACCCTGGCGGTGAATCCCACCCCGGAGCGCGCGCGTGTCCTGTTCTTCTCCCAAAGCAGCGCCGAGTTCACCCTCAGCATCTTCGCCCGCAAAGAGGTTCGGGATATCAAGGACGTGGAGTCCCTGGCCGGCAAGATCCTGGCGACGTATCCCGGATATTCCTGGAACGAGCGGTTTCCCGAGTATCTGCCGGAGACGCGGATCATCACCGCGACCGACGCTGAAGGGATGTTCCGCCTGGTCGCGACCGGCCAGGCGGACGCCGCTATCAGCGAGACAGAGTCCGGCAAGGCCCTACTGCGCCGCGCGCTCCTCACCGATGTCGAGCCCAAGGCGACTGCCGTGTTCGATGGCCAACGCAGCCGTCGCGGGCACTATTTCGGGGTCACCAGGCAAGCGCCGCTGCTGGCGTCGATTCTGGACAAATCCTTCGCGGCGATGCCGGAAGCCGAAAAGCAGCGCATCTGGGAGCGCTGGTTTGCGCGGAAGACGGGCATTGGCGACGTCGATCTCGACGCCGCGGAGCGTGCCTACCTGGATTCGACGGTCTTCCGCCGCGCCCTCGCCTCGGCGTGGATCCCGTTCGACTTTGCCGCTGCCGACGGCGCGCCGACGGGTGTGGCCGAGGACTACTGGCGGCTGATCCGGGACAAGCTCGGCCTGCGCGAGACCGGCGCCGAGCGGCAACCCTTCAGCGACATCCTGGCGGCCATGGAGCGGGGCGACATCGACCTCTACGCCGCCACGACGCGCACGGCGGACCGCGAGCGCTTCGCACTGTTCTCCGACCCCTACGAGCGCTATCCCATCGCCGTCGCGGGCGCGGCGAATGCAGGCATCTACGCCGGCACCGCGTCCTTGGAGGGCCGGCGCGTCGCCGTGGGCCGGGACTACAGCGCCCACCACCTGCTGAAGGCCCAGTCCCCGGGGATCGACTTCGTGCTGGTGGATGACACGCGCGCGGCCTTGGAGGCGGTCGCGGCCGGCCGGGCCGAGGCCGCAGTCGACATCTTGCCGGTGCTGCATCAGCAGATCGAGGGCTTCCCGCCGGGACGGGTGAAGCTCATCGGGGTCACGGACGTGCAATTCCAGCTCGAGGTCATGGTGAGCAGGCGCAACGCCGCCTTGCTGCCGCTGATCAATCGTGCCATCGCCGCGATTACCCCGGAGGAGCGCGCCGAGATTCACAACACCTGGCTGCTGCGCGACCTGGTCACCGCCCCCGACTACAGGCTACTGTGGCAGGTGTTTGCAGCGGCGCTGCTGATCTTCGCGACCATGCTGTATTGGAACCACCGCCTGCGTCGCGAGGTGGGGCGGCGCAAACAGGCGGAGACCGCGTTGCTGCACGCCAAGGACAGTGCCGACCGGGCCAACCGCGCTAAGGGCAACTTCCTGGCCAACATGAGCCATGAAATCCGCACCCCGCTGAACGCCGTCATCGGTTTCACCCGCCTGTCCCTGGAGACCCAACCCGCGCCGGCGCTGCGCGAGTACCTGCGCAAGATCGATCTCTCGGCCCACACCCTGCTGGCGCTGATCAACGACATCCTCGATCTGTCCCGCATCGAGGCCGACAAGCTGCACCCGCGGCGCGAGCCGTTGGATCTCGACGCGATCTTCACGCGGATACGGGCAATGGTGGAGCAGCAGGCCACAGACAAGGGGCTCGAGCTGCGCATCGAGGGGCCGGCGGAGCCGGTCGGCACCCTGCTCGGCGACGAGCTCCGCCTCACACAAGTGCTGTTGAACCTGCTCGGCAACGCGGTCAAGTTCACCGTTCGGGGCACGGTGACGCTGGCGGCCCAGGTGGAGGACGAGAACGAGGCCGAGCTGCGGCTGACGTTCAGGGTCGCCGACACCGGTATCGGCATCCCCGAGGCGCGCCGTGCCGAGCTGTTCGAGGCCTTCACCCAGCTCGACAACGCTAGCAGCCGCAGCCACGGCGGCAGCGGCCTGGGACTCGCCATCAGCGCGCGCCTGGTCGCCCTGATGGGGGGGCGGTTGGAGGTGGAGTCCGTCGAGGGCAAGGGCAGCCGCTTCTGGTTCAGCCTGGCATTCCCCAGGGCCGTGGAGGCGGCCGAGAAGGCGGCGCCGGTGCCGGCGCCGGCGCCGGAGACACTGCGGGGTGTCCGGGTGCTGGTGGCCGAGGACGACCCGGTCAGCCAGGTGCTGGTCCATGATCTGTTGAGCAGGCGCGGCTTGGAGGTCACCTTGGCCGCCACCGGTGCCGAAGCGGTCGATGCGGCGGCCCGCGGTGACGTCGACATCGTGCTCATGGACGTCCGCATGCCGGAGATGGACGGACTGGAGGCATGTCGACGCATCCGCGCGCTGCCGAACGGGAGGTTGCCCATCATCGCGCTGACTGCGAACGCGTTTGTCGGGGAGCGCGAGCGTTGTCTGGCCGCGGGCATGGACGGCTACCTCACCAAGCCGCTGGAGCCGCAAACCCTCTATGCCGAGCTGTGCCACCGGCTGCGAACCGCCACCGAAGCGATCGAGGTCCCGCCTCGGGCGTCTGCCGCGCTCGCCGAAGCGCCGCCCCTGCCCGGTTTCGATGCGGCCAACGTGCAGCGCTGGCTGGACTTGGCTCCGGACGGCTGGCGCAGCATGGTGCGGGCCTTCCTCGCAGAGTACCCCGAGGCGGCAACCGCCATCGGAACCGCCTTGGACGCCGGGGATCGGTCGCGGGCCGGCGAGCTTCTGCATCGCCTCCGCGGGGCCGCGGGAGCGATTGGCGCGGAGGACCTGACCGCGGCGGCCGAGCGCCTGGAGCGGGCCGTCGCAAGCGAGGGCTCCGTCGATGCCGACTCGAGGGCCTGCTTCTTCGCCAGTGCGGAGGCGGCCCTCGCGGTGCTCTCGGAGCTGCAGACTCCGCCGGAAGAGCAGACATCCGCCGACGGAGTCGAGCCGGGGTGTGCGGAACGGCACCGGCGCGTCGGCGAGCTGGAAGCACTGCTGGAGGCGGGAAATACCCGCGCGCTCGACCACTTGCCCTGGCTGGAGCGCTGGGCCGAGACGCAGGGCCCCGGGAAGGCTCGGGAGCTGCTGCGGCAGATCGAGGGGCTGGACTTCCCGGCGGCACTCGAAATCCTGCGCGGGCTGGGAGAGGGCGTTTTCGCCAATCCTCGACAATAGCGGTGGCACCAAATGGCAGATCCAGCGAGGACTCATCTGACAAAAAGTCGCGGAACAACGTGAGCGACAACAGGTGTCGACGGCGTGGACAAGCTTTGCAGGCCGTTCTGCAGGTGTTTCAACCGAGGCGATGACAGGTCTGGTGAGAATCGCGGACCGGAGCAGGCCGGGTTTTTCCGTCAGCCGTTTCTCGACAGACAGGGTGTTCTCCCTCGAGCGGCATCGCGACTGCACCCGCAGGCACATGGCGGGCGTGGAGGCGTTGCAGTTGAGCACCCTTGAACGGCTCGAGCGCGCCTTGGCCTTGTTTCTGATCGTCGCCTTGCGCATCGCGCAGCTGATGCGCTTGGGGCGGATCCTGCTGGACCTGGACTCCGAGCTGTTCTTTGCGCCCGAAGAGTGGCAGGCCGCCTAGATCCTCTCCAAGAAACCTTTGCCCAAAACGCCGCCGCGCCTGAACACCGTCGTCCGACTGATCGCCGGCCTCGTCGAATTTCTCGGGCGCAAGGGTGACGGCGAACCGAGCGTGAAGACGATTTAGCTCGGTCTGCCACGCGTTACGGACTTCGCCGCGGGGCTCAGATATGCGCGACAGCTTCATGGATCATGAGATGTATGTAACAGGATGGTTTAGACGCCCCGTTTCCTAAGAAGCGCGACCCCAAATACCCCGAGCAAGAGCATCAGAAGTAGGAGGGCCGTCCGCGACGCCGAGGGCACCGGCGTTGGCGTTTGCATTGGAGGAGTGCCGTTGTAGTAGTTTCTGGAGATGCTATTGACGGGTGGTCCGGTTGGCGGCCTGCCGATCGCTGTGGCTCGGTTTGCGTAGGCTCCCAGGATCGCGACACCACGGGCACTGCACGTCATGGACTCGCTCGGCGTGAGGCTCGCTTGCGGACAGCTGATGGCGTTCACGTCGAGTTCATCGTCGACTACCGAAACATCAAGGCTGACGTCCCCGGTATTGGTGACGCGGTATTCCCAGGCGACATCCGTACCTGCTACGAGCGTCGGCCCGGGCTCACTGGTAGCGGCCATGCCGTTCGTGGTCTTCTCGAGCAAAATGCTCGGCCGCGTGCCGAAATAGTGACTAGGATCTTGGTCAGTGACATTCTGGCCGGTCGGTGGCGCACCGCTGGCGGTGGCAATGTTCACATACTGACCAGAGATGGGCGACGCGACTGCGCTGCAGGTCGTGGTCGCGCCCACCGCCAGATCCGAATCGTTGCAGCTTACCGGCCCCAATATGTCATCGTCGACGCCAACCCCGGTCAGCGGTAGGTTCCCGTCATTCGTGACGATGTAGATCCAGGACACCGCGCTTCCAGATGCGACGGTTGGCCCTGGCGGGTCGTCGGCGTCCTCGCCCAACGTGAGCTTCTCCACGCGGATCGACGGATTGGAGCCAAAGTAATGACTGGTATCCGAGGTGCTCACCGGTATGCCGATCGGCGGTGTGCCGATCGTGGTTGCCGCGTTGCCATACTGCCCAGCGGCCGCGGTGCCGCTGGCCGTGCAGGTCATGGAAGTACCGGCTGCGAGCGTGTTTTGAGGGCAAGTCACTGTCACACCCCGATCATCGCTGACCTGGACGTCCGTGAGCGTGACATTGCCGGTATTGCTGACTTCGTAGGTCCAAGTCACCGGATCACCGACCGCGATGTACGGGCCGGGAGCGGTCTTCGCGTCCTCTCCGTTCGTCCGCTTGACTAGCGTGATGCTCGGAACGGCGCCGAAGTAGTGGCTCGAGTCCGTCGGTGTGAGCGGTGCACCGGTGGGCGGTCGGCCCGTGGCAGTGGCGGTATTCTGATAAGGCCCGGCAGTGGCGGTGTCGCTTGCGTTACAGGTCATGGACTCGCCGACCGCAAGAGTGGTCCGCGGACAGCTCGGCGTGACGTTCGGGTCGTTGTCCGACACGCCCACATCGGTGAGCGGCAGGTTGCCGGTGTTGGTGAGGAGATAGGTCCATGTGACCGGGCTACCGACCAGAATCATCGGACCCGGAGCCGTATCGGCATCGTCACCGTTGGTGCGCTTCTCGACCGTCATCCCTGGCTGATTACCGAAATAGTGACTCTTGTCACGATCCTGGATCAACCCACCGGTCTCCGTGGTGCCAACCGCCGTCGCGATGTTCTCGTATTGACCGGGTAAGGCTGCATTGGTGAATGCCCTGTAGGTCGCGCTGCTGCCGGGCGGCAGGAACGGGATGATCCCGATATCACCAATCGTGTCGTCGGTGACCAGGATATCCGTCAGATTCTCGCTGCCCGTGTTAGTGACGACATACTCCCAATCCACTCGGTCACCAACCGGGATCCCCGGGCCGGTCGGATCGTCGGCGTCCTCGCCATTGGTCGCCTTTTCGATGTCGATGCCGGCCTCGATACCGAAGTAGTGGCTCGGGTCGCGGGCGACGATGGACGGTCCCGCTGGCGGCCGCGCCGTGACCGTGGCAATGTTTTGGTACTGGCCCGGACGCGCCGTGCCCGTGACTGTGCAGGTCATCGCGTCGCCAGCAACAAGCGTGGTGGCTGGACAGGTTCCGACGACCCCAAGACTGCTATCCGTGAGCTCGATATTGCTCAAGGTGTCGTTTCCAGTGTTGGTGATCAGGTAGGTCCAGGTCACCGTATCACCGACCTCAATGCGCGGTCCCGGGGCGCTGTCGGCGTCCTCGCCGTTCGTCGATTTCTGCAAGCTAATCTCGGGACGCGCACCGAAGTAATGGCTCTTGTCCGGGGTGCGCACTGGCGGACCCACCGGCGGTGTGCCAGTGACCGTTGCGGTGTTTTCGTACGGGCCGATGGTCGCAACACCCACCTTGGTGCAGATCATCGATGCACCGGGCGCTAACGTGGTTTGCGGACAGGTGACAGCGCCCAGCTTGTCGTCCTCGACGACAACGCTCAGGTCCTCGTTGCC
Organism: Thiocapsa bogorovii; assembly: GCF_021228795.1. Lineage (NCBI taxonomy): Bacteria > Pseudomonadati > Pseudomonadota > Gammaproteobacteria > Chromatiales > Chromatiaceae > Thiocapsa > Thiocapsa bogorovii. Next base: position 2,580,733 of record NZ_CP089309.1, on the reverse strand, counting down.
CGTGTTCTCGACGATGTAGGTCCAGGTCACCGGGTCGCCCTCGAGGATCCGAGGCCCCGGAGCGGTGTCGGCGTCGACACCGTTGGTGCGCTTCGCCAAGCGCAGGCTTGGGCTGCCACCAAAATAGTGGCTCGGGTCGGTGTCTGTCACGTCCGGGCCGGACGGGGGCGTGCCAGTCGCCGTGGCGGTGTTCTCGTACTGCCCGGCCACCGCAGTTCCCTGCGCCACACAGGTCATGATTTCACCGGCGGCCAGGGTCGTCTTCGGGCAGGTGATTGCCCCCAGAACATCGTCGTTCACGGCCACCGAAGTCAGAATCTGGTTGCCGATGTTCTCGACGATGTAGGTCCAGGTCACCGAGTCACCCTCGGGGATGGTCGGACCCGGGGCGCTGTCGGCGTCGCTCTGGTTTGTCAACTTCTCGATATCAATTCCCGGGTCACCGCCGAAGTAGCGGCTGGTGTCGGTCGAGGTCACCTCGGGGCCAACCGGTGGGACGCCGGTCGCCGTGACGCTGTTCTCGTATTGGCCAGCCACGGCCGTACCTGTTACCACGCAGAGCATGGACTCACCGACGGCCAGCGAGGTCTGCTCGCAGTTGGCGGTGATGTCGCCGAATTGGTCGTCGACAACGGTGACGGGATTGAGCTCCTCGTTGCCGGTGTTAAACACCAGATAGCGCCAAGTCACTGGGTCGTTGACTGGTATCGCGGGGCCGGTTCCGGCGCTCACATCGAACCCGTTGGTGGTTTTCTCGACGTGAATGCCCGGACTGCCGCCAAAATAGTGGCTGGGATCGGTGGCCGTAACGGTGCGCCCGCCTGGAGTTCTGCCGCTCGCGGTTCCGATGTTTGCGTATTGCCCGGCCACCGCCGTGCCACTCGCCGTGCAGGTCATCGAAGCGCCCGCCGCGAGCATGGTCTGCGGACAGGAGACGATGAGGCCTTGGTCGTCCACGACGCTCACGCTGGACAGGGCTGTAGCGCCGGCATTGGTGACCAAGTAGGTCCAAGTCACGGAATCGCCGACATCAATGCGCGGCCCCGGTGCACTATCTGCATCGACGCCGTTGGTTGATTTCTCAATCGCGATACCGCTGGCAACGCCGTTGTAGTGGCTCGGGTCTTGGTCTGTCACTGGGCTACCGACAGGTGGCGTGCCGCTTACTGAGCCTAGATTGGCGTATTGCCCGTTGCTGGCCGTGCCGCTTGCGGTACAGACCTGCACCTCGTTCGGGGTCAGCTCCGACGCCTCCGGTGGGCAGGTCACGGTGACGCCCCGATCGTCGGTCACGCTCACGTCGCTAAGAATGAGGTTGCCGGTGTTTCGGATCGTGTAGGTCCACTGGACCGCGCTGCCTATCTCGATCGTCGGTCCCGGCGCCGAATCGGCGTCGTTGCCGTTGGTCGCCTTTTCGATATCGATGCTCGCTTGGCCGCCGAAATAGTGGCTTGGATCCTGATCCGTCACCGTGGTCCCGGCACTGGTCGCCGTCACCGTCGCCGTATTCGAGTACTGGCCGGCTTGTGCCGATCCAGTTCGGATACAGGTGGTCGACGCGCCGATCGCGAGGGATGTGACTGGGCAGGAGACGGCGCCAAGGCGGTCGTCGACCAGCCGAATATCTTCGAGAGGCGTATTACCGCTATTCGTCACCTGATAGGTCCAGGTCACGGCTGCCCCAAGCGCGAGCTGCGGACCAGGTGCAGTGTCGGCGTCTACGCCATTGGTCTGTTTCTCGAGATCGATCGCGGGAGAACAGACCAAGGGGCGCCGGTCCTGGAGGTCGATCGGGTCGTCGGAGGTGACCGGGAAACGCACCTCGCCCTCGTTCAGGAAGTCCGCATCGCAGTCGCCGCGCGACACGTCGATCAGGACGTCGAATCGGAAGGTCGCCGCCCGGTTGCCATCCAGAGGGGCCAGGTTGTTGACGCCGGCGCCATCAAGCGGGAACGGTGTTCCGCTGGCATCGTCTGGCACGGGCACGACCGCTTGTCCGTCATCCGGTTGGTAAGTGGTCGTCCCGTTGGAGTACCTTGCCGTTGCCGGTAGTGCGTCCTGAAGGTTGAACGCGTCAACCGGCAACGTCACCGGGGAGTTGTTGGAGATACGAACCGCGTAGCGGATGGTGTCGCCCGGGCTGAAATTGCCGTCGCCGTCGGCGTCGATCAGGAGTGATGCGAACTTCGTCGCTGCGATAATCGGCAAGGGCGGGATCAAGGTCCCCATGTCGAGTCCTTGCTCGTCGTTCGACCTAGACCGATCCGGGTCTTGTCCCCAGGCGGCGACAAAGGGCGCACGCTCGTCGCAAGTGTAGATTCGGGCGCCGGTCATGTCCTCGTCGGTCGGATCGACCAGCTGCAGCGACTCAAGGGCATCCACCACGTGGGTCTCGTCCGCGCCCGCGCCACCCGGGCAACTGGCGGGCGCCCCATCTCGGTTCACGTAGATGGTCGTGTCCGCCGACGGCGTGACCCACACCACACTGCGGCTGCTGTTGCACGCAACAGTGCCCGGATCCTTGCAGCCGAGTCCCAGGCCGACGAGTGCCTGAGTGGAGAGCTCCTTGCGTGGCTCGAGCGTGTACCCCCAATCGTAGATCGCGCCGCCGTAGTCGATGATCGAGACGGCCGCGAACCGACCGCCCGGGTCGTTGGTGAATACGTGCACTCCGGAGCCCTCCGGGATGCGCTGGCTCGATCGAGTGGTCTCTCCCGGCCGCAAGCGGTAAGTCCCGCAGCTGCCACCGTTGATCCGACACTCGACGGTGACATCGGTGACCCCGGGATTATGGAGGTAGAGCCAGGTGGTGCCCGAATCGCGACCCTTGTTCACGGTGCCCACCGGCCCGAAATAGTCGCTGCTAAGGCGAGAAGTCGCCGTCAGCGTAAACCACCGCGTCGCATAGCTCGAGCCGATTTCGCCGGTGATCAGATCGGCGTGTATGTTCTTGTCGCAGTTAACCGTGCCGCCGGGATGCACGCCCTTAACCACAACCGTCTCACCTTGGTCGAGCATGTAGACCACGTTGTCGCCGGTCCGTGACGGATCAGGATCGAAAACGCACCGCGTTCTGTCCGTCTCCGCCATCGCATAGAAGGCGGTGTAGGTAAACATGCTGCCGCTTGTCGGCGTATTCACCCCGATCGGGGCGACGTAGGAGGTTCCCCAACGACTGGTTGGAAATGCCTCCATTGCGCCCGCTTGCAGGGCTACCGGGCCGGTTGGGAATGCAGCACGTGTCATCACCACAGGAAAGCTTGCGACGACCTTATCCGCCCCGTCGAATCGTTCGACGCTCACGTTGCGAGGAAGTACGACTTCGTTATCGAGCGAAATGACATCGCCAGCCCCGAGCAAGTCATTCGGATAACCTGGTGCAATGCCGTTCGTAAGGTCCCCGTCACCCCAGACCTGGGTTGTGCCCTGGGCCGGGTTGCTCGGATCGGGCTCGTAGCCATCCTCTTGGTGGTCGTAGACGATCTCGGTTCCGCCCGCCGAGATGACCAGGGAGATGAGCGTGCGTATCGGACTTCGCGGGCGCAAGCAGCTCCGGCAGCCGACGACAAGGTCCTCGAAAGTATGCAGCAATTGCTGCTCAGGCAACGGCACGTAGTACGTCTGGACCGGAATCACGGCCCATGCGGGGCGCGCTGACGCGAGTGAAAGAAGCACCAGGGATGCGAGACCGATGGGAAACACTTTCATAGGAACATTTCCATGTAGCCATCTGCGAACAGGCGCAGAAAGAAAAAACCGTGATTCGATCGCCGGCCATGATCGATGGGGGTTCGGCTTTTGGTACGGCGTCGAAGAGTGCCGGATCTCCTAGAGGTTCTTTCACGAATGTGCCATGGCATGGCTCGTCAGGCCGCGATGTTTCTAATCCGATCCAGCGAAGCGTTGCGCTTGCAGCCGGGTTGCTCTTCGGCGATGACGATGGGCAAGTGTGCTGAGAATCGGGGACCGGAACAAGTCGGGGATTTCCCGTCAGGAATTTCCCGACAGACAGGGTGTTCTCCATGGTCTAGCCTTCGGCAGGCTGTATCCGGCCGACATGATCGTTGTACCGCACTGTTTACGAATCTCAACGTCCGTTCACGGGAGTACCGACGATGCAGACGAAGAACGAGTACGTGGCGAAATTGAAGGCGCAGCTCGATGAGTGGGAGGCGGATCTGGCGCACTTGCGCGATAAGGCGTCGGATGCCTCGGATGACGTCAAGGAAAAGGTCGATCATCAGATGGCCGAGTTGAAGTTGAAGTGGGATGAGCTCGCCGTGCGTCGCGACCGCATCGCGGACGCCGCCGACGACAAATGGGAGGCGCTCAAGGACGAAGCGGAAGAGAAGTGGGCGGAGGTAAAGGTCGGCGTCAAGGATTCGATCGACCGCATCAAATCGATGTTCAGTTGAGCTGTCCGTTGCGGCGCGCCCTGCTCCCCCGGGGTCATTCCGGGGCTCGCCGCTATTCGATCCAACGCTGCGATGACGCAATGAAGGGCGCGTCACGAGCGATTCGGCATACGCCGTGATCTGCCTGCTGCGGAGCCAAGTGCGGTGCGCGCCCCGGGGGCTGTGCCGCGAAGATGCGATTCAACCACCAGAGGAAACCGACCGTGCAGGAGACCTTCCGTATCGCCGCGCGGGTCGTCGCCGCATGCGTTCTCGCCGTCTCGATCGCCGGCTGCTTGGATCGGGACACCGTGAAGCCGGACATTGGCCCCATGACCTACGACGCCTCCGGGACCATGCCCTGTTCCGCCGGCGCCCCGACCTTCGATCAGGCCTGTGGCTGGCGCGTGGTCCGCAAGCCCGGCGGTGGCGCCGAGATCTGGATCTCGAATATCGCCGTGCGCGACCGTCCCGACTACCGCGTGCTCATCTTCTCGCAGGGGGAATTCAGTGCCCGCGACGGTGTCCCGCTGCGGGTCACGAAAGACGGGGACCAGTGGACGATCACCGCCAACGGCCAAGAGCATTATCGCTTCGCCGATGCGCTGATCACCGGCGGCTGATCCCCTGGGGCTGATCCCCCGGGGCTGATCCCGGCGGCGAAGCGCGCTCGGTCTATCCGCCTCCCGGCGAGTCAACCGTGGATCGGGATCGGGTCTGCCGGGAGGTGACGACGCGATCCGCGAGCCAATCATCCAATCGGAGGGTTCTATCATGAGAAACCTACTCATGGCGCTCGGCGTCGCCTTACTGGTCAGTGCCGCGGCAGCGGCGGACGACACCCGGACCGAGCGCGTCCACTTCAAGAAGGGCGCAATCAGCGCAACGGTGGAGGACTCGATCAAGGGCTACCAGAGCGTGGACTATGTCCTTGGTGCACGAGCAGGTCAGTCCATGAACGTCAGCATGGCCACCGACAATTCGGCGAATTACTTCAATATCCTGGCGCCCGGAAAGAACGACGAGGCGATGTTCATCGGCTCCACATCGGGAAACCAATTCGAGGGTACCCTGCCCGCGAGCGGCGATTACAAGATCCGTGTCTACCTGATGCGCAGCGCCGCACGCCGGGGAGAGGTGGCCAACTATCGTCTGGAGATGATCATCAACGACTGATCCGGAGCGGAACCCCGGGACACTCGAGACGATTCAGAAAAAAGGCGAACACCTCGATCCACGGGTAGGACGGACAGACCGCAGCGAAACCCGTCTTTTCCGCTTCAGTCCATCAGGACGATCAGGAATCCGGCCTCGCCGCCCACCCCGCGCCGAGCCGCGATCAATAACCCCGACATCGCCGCGCTGTCCCCCAGGTTGAAGACGCGAAGCTCGGTCACCGCCGAGTCATCGAAGGCGGCGGACAAGGCGGCGCGGGCGGCGTCGGGACCGTCGATGGCGTCCAGGATCAGGGGTACGGACAGCCGGGCGTCGGGATCGGTGATGGTCCGCAGTTCGGCGACGATGTCCGGCGTTGTGCCGGGGTGTCTGACATAGACCTCTCTCCAGGACCCCATCCACGCCGGCTCGCCGAAGCGGTCCCAGAGCGGCCCCACGAAGGTCTTGTAGGTCGACAGCGCCGCTTGCGTCAGGTCTTCGGTGCCGTGCAAGGTCTCTCGGAATACGGCACTTCCGAAGCCGCTTTGGCTCGGTCCGCCGTAGAATGCTTCCAACTGGATCATGGGGTGTCCTCCCAGGGCGGCACCTTGAACGCCCGTGCCGCGTCGGCGCCGCCCGGCGTCATGAAGTCGTGGATCGATTCATCGGTGAAGTACCGCCAAAACCTTTCCGCCAGGGCCGGATCTTGGATCCTGAACGCCCCTTCGGCACGGCGCTGCTCAAGGAATTCCCGATAGGCGTCCAACGGCTCGGGTCCGAGCTGCTGGTAGATGATGCGGCCCCCGTACTGCGCATACAGCGCCTTGTTGATTTTCCACTGCCGGATGATTGCACGCGCCATGTCGTTCCGCATGGTCTGGATCTCGGCGGTTTCCTCTGGCGTCAGCCCTTCTTCAGCGCTCAGTCCTTCGGCTGCCAGACCTTGCTGCAGGTGCTCGACGAAGGCATTGATCTCGGCCAGCTCGGCCCTGATCCCGTGCTCGGCCGCATAATGATCGAGCAGCGGTGTGAGGATGGCCTCCTGTAGCGTCTCGGGGTCCGTCGTATGGACGGCCTCACCCAAGACGGTGGCCGCCGGTGACGCGGCGTCGGTTGGCGCCGAGGCCCCTTGGACACCTGCGTGTGCTCCGCACGAGAGTATCGCGACCGCGCAGAAGGAAACGACCAGACGAATGCGCATAAGTTGAGTGCTCCGGTCTCGTCGAGGTATGAGCGTCGTTCCAATGAGTAGGGTCGTTTCGAGAAAACCACGCAAGAGATGCTGACCGGGATGACGGTAGCGATCGCCCTCCTCAGCCTAGGTGCCCTTTCGGCCCAAGGTCATGAGGCACTAGCGTGCGTACACGCGGGATTTTCGTCGCAAACCGGGACCGGAACAAGTCAGGGCTTCTTCGTCGGGAAACCCCCTACAGCGTCGATCCCGCCGCGGAATCGCCCCGGTAGACATCTGGCTCGCGTACAAGGTGCATCGAGCCGAACGTATAGCCCGCCGAGCACATGGTTTCGGCGCACTCGGGCGCACTGCCCGATCTTCACCGACCGCTTGGCGAGCGGAAGATCGACCTGCCAATACATCGCCAAGGCGGCCTGAGCTGCCGTTTCATCGGATCGCAAGAAACGGGCGGACTGGCGTTCCTGAGGGGCGCGTCTGACCCCGCCCGTCACTCGTGTCAGGGATTTCCTGACGGACTTTACCCGACAGACAGCTCGGTGTGCTTGTGTCTATCCTTCCCGACACTTTGAACCTGCAGGGTTCCTGATTGGGGTGCCGGACGCAGGCTTGGGTCTTTTTCAATCCCGGTCGATCAATCACGGCCTGCCACACACCGGAGAACACCATGGGACTCTTCAACTTTGCGAAAGAGGTCGGCAAGCATCTGTTCGGCAAAGAGGCCGAGGCCGGCGAGAAGATCAAGGAGGAGATCGAACGGGACAACCCGGGGATCAATGACCTCAAGGTCGACTACAAGGACGGCGTCGTGTCGCTCAGCGGACACGCCGACAGCCCCGAGGCGATGGAGAAGGCGGTACTGATGGCCGGCAACGTCAAGGGCGTCGGGGAGGTCAAGGCTGATCAGCTCGAGGCCCCGGCACAGACCGCCAAGGTCGAGTTCTACGTCATCGAGAAGGGCGACACGCTCTCCGCCATCGCCAAGCGGTTCTATGACGATGCCAACGCTTATCCGCGCATCTTCGAAGCGAACCGCGAGGTGATCAAGGATGCCAATCTGATCTTCCCGGGCCAGAAGATTCGCATCCCCCTGTCGGGCGATTAGTGTAGGCAAGGCAACAGACCGGCCCGGAGCGGTTCGCTTGCGGCCGACCAGCCAACGCAGCGTCCAGGACACTGCACACAAACCACAGCGAGAACGACCACATGCCAAGATTGAAAAACAGTCCAACCGCGCTCGTCACTGCCGCAACCCTGCTGCTAGGCGCCTGTGCCTCCTCGGACTATGATTCCGGCCAGGGCAGCAGCGCGTTGCGCCAGGCAACCAGCGCCGCGGAAAGCGCGTGCACGGCGGCGGTCAACGGCAACTACGGCGGGAACGTTCGCTCGGTGCGGGTGGCGACCTCCGAGTATTCGGAAGCCAATTCGGTGGTCATGGTGGACGCGGCCGGGGTGCGCGGTGGCTCCACGACCGAGCGCTGGCGCTGCCTTGTCTCCAATGACGGCACCGTCCAGGAGCTGACCGTCGTCCAATGATGCCCCGCTAAGGTTTTCAGTATGGCATCGTTGCGAACCTCCGTATCGGCTCTAGGAATGCCGAAGGCGGCCAGGTTGACCCAGGCCTCGGGCCGATCGGATCGGAGAGCCTGCGTGCTGTCGTGTCGTCCCGGTCACGCCACCCTTGCCCTCGGGCTCGCGACGAGCCTCGCGGCCGGAGCGCTCAGGGCCGAAGCGGACGGGCCCGATTTCTACGCCGTTCGGGACGTCCCCCGAAACGACGTGCTGAACATTCGGGCAGAGCCGAGCGCGAGCGCAATGAAGATCGGCGAGATCGCGCCGGATGCCTCCTGCATCCGCAATCTGGGCTGCAAAGGCGGGCTCATCTTCGAGGAGTTCACCAACCTGTCCCCCGAGGAAAAAGAGCGTCGCGCAAGGGAGAATCCCCGTTGGTGCAAGGTCGAGTACCGGGGCGTCACCGGTTGGGTTGCGGGGCGCTACCTCACCGAAGGCGACTGCCGCCGTTGAATCCCGTGCGCGCGGGAACCGAGCGTCTTGTTGCGACCGCAATCCTTAGCCGGCGGCTACGGTGAGCTCGGCGCTGCGAAAGAGAACGATCTTCAACTCATCCGGGTCGGCGAGGAGCTTAACGAGATATCGGACGCCATGCCGCTCGGCGGGTGAACGCAGATGCGGCGGGACGCCGCGCCCGGGGTCGACAGGATCCCGAAGTAAGCACGACCATCATCCCACACTCGAGGACATCGCTCATGGATCTCATTAGCCTTGGCATCTTCCTGCTCATCGGCGCCGTAGCAGGCTGGCTCGCCGGACTGCTCATGCGGGGCGGCGGCTTTGGCCTGCTCGGCAACATCCTCGTCGGCATCGTCGGCGCCGTCATCGGCGGATTCCTGTTCGGCTTGGCCGGCATCTCCCTGGGGGGCGGGATGATCGGCTCCTTGATCACCGCCGTCATCGGCGCCGCCGTTCTGCTGTTGATCGTCGGCTTGATCAAGAAGGCGTGATACCAGTCACACGGAGACCGGGCCAAGGCCCAGGCTCCCGTTTCATCCGCTGCCCGTGAACAGCGCACCGGGCTCCAATCGAACACATCATCCACCGGAGACGTTCTCGATGACCAAGATCGCCCTGACCCTCCTTGCCGCCGGCTGCCTGACCGCCTCCTTGGCGCAGGCGGCGCAACCCAGCTTCGATTGCAGCAAGGCCACACACGAGGCCGAGTTGCTGATCTGCAAAGACGCGGACCTCGCCGCGCTGGACCGCAGCCTCGCCGAGCTCTATGCGACCGTGCTGAAGAACACCCCGGCCAGCAAGCAGGGCGCGCTCAAGACGGAGCAGCGCGGCTGGGTGAAGGGGCGTGACGATTGCTGGAAGTCCGCCGACCAGCACGGCTGCATCAAGGCCGAATACCAGGCACGGATCAACGAGCTCAAGGACCGCTAAACCGCGCCCGGTGCGGTATGCGTCGTTTGTTGGATTGGCTTCGCCGCACCAGCTCCGAAAACCGTCGGAGCCGGCGCGCCTCCACAAGTGATGCGTCATGGGGCCGCATTGATTCGCCTCATCATTAACCGGAGATCTCGATATGTCTGAGACCGTGAAGAGCGAGATCGCTAAATCTAAGGAAAATCCAATGAAGGCTATGAAAGAACTCGCCGGTGTCGCGCTTGCGATGTCCTTCGCAAGCGGTGCAAGTGCGCAAGATCTGGCGGAGACGGCGACCTGCAAGCTTACGAATACCGCCCATTCCGCCACCCTCTATGAAGGTTCCTGCACGGTCACGCAATCCATGAGCGGCAGCAATACGATTTTCTCGGTGAAGATGGGGGACGCGGAGCCATTCATGTTCGCTGGTGTTCGCGGGCAGACAGACTGGATGCATGGCCCCGACGAGGTCCAGTTCACCGATCTTCCCGATGGCGGGATTTTTCGCTGGTCGACATTTGCGCTCGCAATCGCCGAGTAGAACGGGCCACCCGCTTGACTTTCTGATGGGAAGACCGCGCAGCCCCATGACCGGCTTCCTGCTGGTCCATCGCGGCGTCGGCGCGCCCATCGGCCCACCGACTCGCCCCCCATCGCTCAAAGCCCTTGCCGTGATTGCACGGCAATCGCGTTCGCCGGCGGACTCTGTGCCGCCGGGATCGCTCCGGCGGAGACGGCGAAAGGCGTGCGTGACCGAGCGCTCTCGCCCGCTCTTCGGTTCGGTCTTGTGCGCGACCTAGGTCGGGCAACTCGATTGAAGCTGAGGGCGGCGGGCTGATTGGCTTCAAAAACGATTCGAATGGTAGATTCAAAATGCGTCTTGCAAATCTCCTTGCCGCCCTTCCTCTACTGGCGGCCCTCGACTGCATGGCCGCCCCCTTCTGGGGCGCCAAGTACTCTGCACCGGCCGACACACCCGTCGAGGCTCTCCACCCGGGGGAGTTTATTTGGGAGGGGCAGTTGGAGCCCGAAGGGCCGGTCGTGGTGGTCGTGAGCGTTCCCGAGCAGATGGCCTATGTCTATCGCAATGGCGTGCGAATCGGGGTCTCCACCGTCAGCACCGGAAAGCAGGGGCATGGCACACCGACTGGCGTGTTCACGATCCTGAACAAGGATAAGGACCACCACTCCAAGACCTACAACAACGCGCCAATGCCCTACTCGGAACGCCTGACGGTGGACGGCGTGGCCCTGCACGCCGGCGGTTTGCCGGGCTATCCGTCATCCCACGGGTGCGTCCATCTGCCGTCCGCGTTCGCCCGCTCGCTATTCGGAATCACTCGCCGGGGGACGACCGTCGTCATCGCCGGGAAGTCGACGGCGCCGCGCTCGGTGGTCCATCCGGCAGTGCTGACACCGGTGAATGCCGTGACCGGGTCGCCGAAGTCGGACAACGCACTGGGTCTTCTCGAAGATTTCCGCTGGGAGCCCGGGGCATCGCCCGAGGGTCCGCTCGCGCTGGTTGCCAGCGCCGCCGACCGACGCCTTATCGTGCTTCGCAACGGCGTGGAAATCGGTCGCGCGCGCATCAGGGTTGACAACGCGGGCGTGCCCCTGGGAACACATGCCTATACAGTACTCGCGGGATCAAGCAGCGGGCATCCCCGATGGAGCGCCGTTGGTCTCCCGGGCCACGCCGCCGAGAGCGGAGATGCCCACGACGAGAACGCAGTGGAGCGCCTTCACATGCCGAAGGACATGAGCCGCCGTCTCTACCCCTTGCTGGAGCCGGGTACGACCCTGCTCCTCACGGATGCTCCCGTCCTGGAGCACAGCACGGGTCCCTCTCTGGCAGTCATGCGCTCGGGTCTGCCCGAGGGCGAGCCGGGCGGGGCGGCGGTGCATACAGGCAATCGCCGGGTTCCCGCCCCGATCGAGTCGGTGCGAATCAACTGAGACGGATCGACGGGGCCGGGACGCAGGTCATCGCCTCCCCGTCCTCGGGCCGAAGATCCGTAGGTCGTTGATCGCGGTCATAGACGCCCTCCATGGCGGTCCGGACCCTGTCGCGCGGGACGTTCGGTCGAACGGGTTGGGCGCAGGGTGGGTCGAGCTTACAGACGGGCTACCCGGCCGGAGACGGTCGGGACATCACCGCACCGTCTGGAGGAAGTGCATGTGGCGCTCGTACTGGTCGAGGACGTCGCCGATGATGTCCTGCGAGTTCCAGCCCATGAGGTCGTAGTCTTGACCGCCTTCGCGCAGATGGACCTCCGCGCGGTAATACTCGAGCGCCTTCGCCCGACTGGCGCGGGTGTCGCGCAGCACGAAGCTTGGTGACTCGTAGGGGCGCGGTCGGACCGAATAGAAGAAATCGATCTCGGCGCCGTGGCGGACCTCGACCCAGACCCGGCCGTCTTCGCCTTCCACGAGCCCGGCATCCAGGCTCATCTTGCCCAATTCATCGACAACGTCGCTCAAGGCCGGTTTGACGGTGTCGCGGATGAAGCGCAACACCTCGGCTTGGGTCGGCTGGTGCACGAGTGCGCGCAGCCGGCGGCGCCAGTTGGCCGGACTCTGCGGGCCGCCCGGTGTGACCCGTGCCGCGCGCAGGCTGAGATGCTTGATCGCGTCGAGACGCAGCGCACGCAGCAAGCCCCAGCACATGAGGATCATGACGATCGTAAAGGGCAATGCGCTGGCGATGGTGGCGGTCTGGAGTGCGGCCAACCCGCCTGCGACCAACAAGGCAGCGGCGACCACGCCCTCGACGACCGCCCAGAAGATGCGTTGCCAGAGCGGGGATTCCTCTTTCCCGCCCGAGGTCAGGATATCCACCACCAGGGATCCGGAGTCCGACGAGGTGACGAAGAAGGTGACAACGAGGAGGGTCGCGAGCAACGCGGTCACGTTCGCAAACGGCAGTTGCTCGAAGAACTGAAAGAGTGCGACCGACGTATCGGCCGCCACCGCGTCGGCGAGCGAGGTGATTCCCTGGATCATGATCATGTGGATGGCGGTGTCGCCGAAGAAGGTCATCCACATGAAGGTAAAGCCCATCGGCACCAGGAGCACGCCGGTGACGAATTCACGGATGGTACGTCCGCGCGAGACCCGGGCGATGAACATGCCGACAAAGGGTGCCCAGGCGATCCACCAACCCCAGTAGAAGAGTGTCCAGCCGCCGATCCAATCCGTGGGCTCGTACGCGTAGAGATTGAAGGTCATCTCGAACAGACTGGACAGATACATCCCGGTGTTCTGAACAAAGGTCTGCAGCAGAAAGACGGTCGGCCCGGCGATCAGGACAAAGGCCATCAAGCTCACGGCCAGGATCATGTTCAACTCAGAGACACGCCGGATCCCCGAGTCCAGGCCGAGGCCCACCGAGAGGGTTGCAATCGCCGTGATACCGGCGATCAACATCACCTGGACACCGATCGACGTCGGCACATCGAAGAGATAGTTGAGGCCCGAGTTGATCTGGATGACACCGAATCCGAGCGAGGTGGCCACGCCGAAGATGGTCCCCAAGACCGCGAAAATATCCACGGTATGACCGATCGGGCCGTAGATACGATCGCCGATGAGCGGGTAGAGCGAGGAGCGGATGGTCAGCGGCAGGTCGTGCCTGAAGGCGAAATAGGCCAGCGAGAGCGCGACGACGGCATAGATGGCCCAGGCATGGACGCCCCAATGGAAAAAGGTGATCCGCATGGCCTGCCGTGCCGCCTCGGCAACCTCCGGATCGCCGACCGGAGGGGTGACGAAATGCATGACCGGCTCGGCCACGCCGAAAAACATCAGACCGATGCCCATACCGGCCGAGAACAGCATCGCGAACCAGGACGCATAGCTGTAATCCGGCTCGGAGTGCTCGGGTCCGAGCTTGATTCGCCCGAGACTCGAGACGGCGAGCGCGATCACGAAGACCAGAAAACCGGCGACGGCCATCACGTAAAACCAGCCGGCCGAGTCGATCACCCAGTCCTGAATGGATTTGAACAGGGGCTCGGCGGTCTCCGTGGCGAGGGCGGCGAAGAGCACGAGGGCCAGGGTCAGAACCGCCGAGACGATGAAGACCGGCGGATTCCACTGAATCCAGGGTCTGGATTTGGTCCCCGCTGCGGGGTCCGATGTGTTCGTATCGTTCATGATCGTGATCCTTCGGTATTAAACCGCACCCGGAGCGAAATGCGTCATTTTAATTTTGCGTTTGGCGTTGGAGATCTCCTCGATCGCGATGAGGCGCGGTTTAACATATTAAAAAATGTTCAATTCTAAACCGCGTCACTATAAAAGTCGGAGAAGCCAGTGAGCCCGATACAAATTGAAAACAACGCATTTCACTCTGGACGCGGTTTAGAAGTAGTACCCGAGATTGATATTGAAGCGATAGTTCCACTTATCGTTGCCGTTCACGCCGAAGTCCCCGACGCCGTCGATCCGTCCGTAATCATCGACGCCACCGCCGCTGGCCTCGTTCCCGACGAAATAATTGCCGTTCGAGTACGCGAGATCGCTGTAGATGTACCAGCCGCCGCTCGCCCATGCTGCACCGGCGACCCAGAGCTGGCTGTCGTTGAACGAGCTCTCGTCCTTCACGATGCTGCTGTACTCGATGTAGGGAAGCACGGAGTCGAGCCAGGGGATCTGCGGTGTTTCCACCAAGTAGCTGACGGATACGGCCGGAATCCATGCCTTGGTCGCGGCCGGCCACGCGAAGTCGTACGCGCCCATCGGGATCAACGTATCCGTACCCCAGGGATTGTCGCTGTCGATATCGTATTCGTAGCGGGTGAGTTGCGAGGCGACCGTGAGCGGCCCCATCCGGTTGATCATGTGAGCCGAGGCGGCCCAATGACTGCCGTCGTCGGTGCGTTGACCCTTGAGCTGTCCGTATTCGAGCGAGACGCCGACGTCGGTCGGGATCGCGGTGTCCGCGAGGCTGTAGATGGCGCGCAGGTTGAGCTGATTGCGCTCGTCGAAGCCGTTGTGCTCGACGCCGAACGACACATTGCCGTCGGCATCGACCGTTTCCTCCCAGCGCACCGCATCATAGCTGTAGCGTGTGCTGTTGAGACTGCGACCGAAATAACTCCCCTCGCTCGACGGATAGTAGGCGACGTCGAGTTTCCATTGATCGATGGCAGTGCTGTACTTGATGCCGAGATCCATGTCGTCGGCGAGCCCGACATAGTAGTGCTGATCGAAGAACCAGCTTTGCGAGACGCCGTACGGACCGGGTCCGAACGGTACCCGGTTCACGCCGACCTGGACCTCGCTGTCGTCCGCAAACCGATAGCCGAGCCAGCCGGTATGGAGGAAGTTGTAGCTCTTGCCGGTCCCCGCCGCGTACCAGCGGTACTCGAGTCGACCGATGATGTTCTCGTAGTCGAGCGCGAGGTTGAGCCGAAAGGTATCCAGCTCGATATTGCCGCCGTTGCCGCCGCGGTTCGGCCCGGCGACGGCCTCCTGGACCTTGTAGCTGCCCAGGACATAGTTGACCCGCATGGCGCCGCCGACGGTCACCGGACCGATCTTGAGCACCGTGCTTTCCGGAGCGGATTCGTCCAGGGCCTCGTCCGTCTCGGCGACGACGCCGGGCGCAATAATCTTTTCGGAGACCACCGCTGCGTCATCCGGTCCGGCATCGAGCGCGCCCGTGCCGATCGGCTCGCCCTTCGCGGCGGCGAGCTCGCGTCGAGCTGCTTCGAGCTGGCGCGTCAGCTCCGCCACGCGTTGTTCGAGTGCATCGACGTCGGCCGAAACCGTGACCGGGAATGCGCACAGCATCCCGAGGAGCAGCGCCCCGACGACCGGCTGCAGTTCGTTCCGTCTCATCGCGACACCTCGCCTATTCGCGCTCGTTGTCGGGCATCCAGGACGCGACGACATCCGGATGCTCCGCGATCCAGAGCTTCGCGTTCTTCAGTGGATCGGCGCGTCGTTCTTGATTCATCACCATCAGCTCGGCCATCTGATCCGGCGTCCAGCTGAAGTTGTCCAGGACGGCATAGACCTCCGGCAGGTCTTCCTTCAAACCTTCGCGGACGATGGTGTGAATCTCCTCTTCGCCGCCGTAGATGCCTTTCGGGTCGTCGAGGTACTTCAGATCGTATTGCGCGAACATCCAGTGGGGCGTCCAGCCGGTCACCACGACCCATTCTTCCTTCTCGATGGCATCGCCCAGAACGGCGGTCATGATGGGCCCGGTGCCCTCGACCAATGTCAGATCCGTGATGTCGTAGTCCTCGAGCACCGTCTCGGTCTTGCTCATCAGACCGGCCCCCGGATCGATCCCGATGATCTTGCCGTCGAAACGTTCGGCCGCGCCCTCGAGATCCTCGATCGAGTCGATCTCGACATAGGCGGGAACGACCAAGCCGATCCGGGTCCCGACGAGGTTGGGACCGAGGTCCACGACCTTGTCCGAGACCTGCTCGAGGTAGTGGTTGTGGGTGGTCGGCAACCAGGCGGCGACGAGCCCGTCGACATCGCCGCTGCCCACGGCCTGCCACATGGCCGCGGCCGAGACCGGGGTGATCTTCACGTCGTATCCCATGTCCTCGAGCACGGCCTTCACGAGATTGGTGCTGGCTACCTCGCTGGACCACTCGACATAGGCCAGCTCGACGTCGCCCTTGTCCGCGGCGAGTGCCGAGGTCCCGACCGCGGCGAGCGCCGCAAGCGCTGCAACTGCGTACTTGTCGATCATGATCTCTTACCTTCTCTTGGTGTTGAGTGGGCTCATGTGTTCGGCTGATCCTTGCCGCGTCGACCGATCCCTTGGGTGATTCGATCCAGGAGCATGGCCAGAATGACCACGGCGATCCCCGCCTCGAAGCCCATGCCGGCCTCGTTGCGCTGGATCGCGCGCCAGACCTCCCCGCCCAAGCCTTGCGCGCCGATCATGGCCGCGATGACCACCATCGAGAGGGCGAGCATGATGGTCTGGTTGATCCCGGCCATGATGGTCGGAACGGCCAAGGGGAGCTGGACCTTCCAGAGTTTCTGGCGCCGGGTGGCCCCGAAGGCATCGGCCGCCTCGACCAGATCGGCCGGGACCTGCCGGATCCCCAGTGTCGTGAGCCGAATCGCCGGCGGCATCGCGAAGATCACGGTCGAGAAGATCGCCGCGACCGGCCCGAGACCGAAAAAGGGGATCGCCGGGATGAGATAGACGAAGGCCGGCATGGTCTGCATGAAGTCCAAGACCGGAAAGATGATCCGGTAGGCGCTCGGCGAAAGGGCGGCGAGGATGCCGAGCGGTCCGCCGACGCAGACGGCGATGAGGGTCGCGATCAGGACCATCACCAGGGTCTGCAGGGTCGCCTCCCAGAGTCCCAGGTTCCACAGCAGGGCCAAACCCAACAGGGCAAAGACCGCGGTGCGGATCCCGGCGAGGCGCCAGACGAGCAGACCCGCCAGGACGATGGTGACGCCCGGCGGGAGCCACATGAGTGCATCCACGGTGCCCTCGATCCCGGTCTCCATCAGGTCGGAGACCACCTTGGTCGCGCCGGCGAACTGTCCGGTCAGGACATCCAGTCCGTCGTCGATCCATTCGGCCAGGGGGAGTCGCGGGATTTCGATCATGCTGCCGTCTCCACGATCTCGGTTGCGATGTCGGACGGGCTGGCGTTGCCGTTGCTGCCGATGGATTCCGCCAACCCCTGGAGCAGCGACGCCCGCACGACAACGCCGAGCAGGCGGCCTGCGTCATCGACGACGGGGGCCGGCATGGTTGTCTCCGCCAGCAGGCCGAACAGGTCGCGTACCGGGGTGTCCGGCCCGACCGGTTGAACGCCCGGCTCCATGATCGAGGTAATCGATTTCTCTCCGCGCTTGACCGCGTCCAACGCGGCATCGTCCCGGACGATGCCGCGTAGCCGAAAGTCGGTCTCCACGACGCAGAGAAAACTGAGGTCCTCGTCTTCCATCTTGCGCAAGACGGTGCGCGGGCCGTCGTTGACGAACGCGACGCTGCGGGCGCGTCGCATGACGGCGCTTGCGGTCAGGACCTTGGTCTTGTCGACCTCGGCGACGAACCGTTCCACGTAGGGTGTGGCGGGGTTGGAGAGGATCTCCTCGGCGGTGCCGACCTGCTCGATTCGGGCATCCTTCATCAGGACGATCCGGTTGCCGAGAAACAGCGCCTCGTCCAGGTCGTGCGTGATGAAGACGATGGTCTTTCGGACGCGGCTCTGCAGGGTCACGAGCTCCTGCTGCATGTCGCGGCGAATCAAGGGGTCGAGGGCGGAGAAGGCCTCGTCCATGAGCAGGACGTCCGGGTCGACGGCCAGCGCGCGGGCCAAGCCGACACGCTGCTGCATCCCACCGGAGAGTTGCGCGGGAGAGGCGTCTTCCCAGCCTTCCAAACCGACCTGCTTCAGAGCGATCAGCGCCTTCTCGGCGCGCTCGTCGACGGCACAGCCTTGGATCTCCAGACCAAACTCGACATTCTCGCGGATGCTGCGATGCGGGAAGAGTGCGAAATGCTGGAAGACCATTCCGTACTTGTTCCGACGCACCTCGAGGAGCTCCCGGTGCCCGAGGGGGACGATGTCCCGCCCGTCGAGCAGGATCTGTCCGGCGGTCGGCTCGTTGAGTCGGTTCAGGCAACGGATGAGGCTGGACTTACCGCTCCCCGACAATCCCATCACGACAAGGATCTCGCCCTCGATGACATCGAAGCTGGCATCGGCCACGCCGACGGCCAATCCCGTTTTCTCGAGGATGGCCTGCTTGGTTTCGCCTTGGCGCAAAAGGGCCAGGGCATCCTTCGGCTCGTCGCCGAAGACCTTGGTGAGACCGCGCACGGCGATCTTGACGGATTGTTCTGCGGGCATGGCCCTGATGGTCCTTACGGAGCTTGATGTGCGACGCTCGGGAGTCGGCATCGCAACTTGATTTGCGGCAAGAGACGCCGCGTGTCCCGATCGACCGGCAGGGCAAGCCTGAGAATCCGGCGGGCATGGGGACGATGAATCGCGCCGGATCATCCAGGTGAAGACCCGGACGCCGACGACATCTTTTTTACCGTACAGCGCGCCGGGTCTCATTTCAACCCGGGGCCCGAGACTTTCAGCGCCGAGGCGATGGCATGATTTCCGCCTCGGACCCGCTGGGGTTCAACCCCGGCAGCGGGTCAGACGAGGCTTTTCGGCGGGCCCAGCGACAGGCTCTCCACGGGCTCGGGTCTCCCGAAGAAATAGCCCTGGTAGGCATGGCAGCCATGGGCGGCCAGCCAGTCGCGCTGCTCCTCGGTTTCCACGCCCTCGGCGATCACCGCCAGCTCCAGTGTTCGGCCGAGCGCGATGATGGTTCGGGCGATTGCGGCGGCGTTGGTATCGGTCAGGACGTCCAGGACGAAGGAACGATCGATCTTGAGCTGATCGAAGGGAAGGCGTTTGAGGTACGACAAAGACGAGTAGCCGGTGCCGAAGTCATCCAATGCAAAACCGACGCCTCGCGTCTTTAAGGCGATCATCTTGCCGACCGTGTCCTCGACATCGTCGAGCAAGAGGCTCTCGGTGATCTCGAGCTTGAGCCGGGAAGGATCCGCCCCCGTGTCTTCGACGCAGGCCAAGACCTGGTCGACGAAGTCCGTCCGGCGAAACTGGCGGGCACTGATGTTGACCGCCAGGGTCAGCCGAGCGGTCTCGCTTCGCGCGGACCACGCCGCCAACTGCGTGCACGCGGTCTGCAGCACCCAGTGCCCGATCGGCAGGATCAGCCCGCTTTGCTCCGCGAGCGGGATGAACGCCGCCGGGGGAATCAAACAGCCCTGCTCATCCTGCCAGCGCAGCAGACATTCGGCTCCGATGATTGCGCCGTCGCGATCGACCTGAACCTGGTAATAGAGCAGGAACCGCTCGTCGCGCAGACCGCAGCGCAGCTGCGCCTCGAGGGTCGCGCGGGCGCTGACCTCCGACTGCATGCTCGGGTCGAAAAAACGAATGGTGTTGCGTCCGGCGCCCTTGGCTCGGTACATCGCCATGTCGCCTTGTTTCATCAACTCTTCCACCCGCATCGGCCGCGGGTCGAAGAGCGTGATCCCGATGCTGGCCGCGCTGTAGTGGGTCTGCCCGCCCAGATCGTACGGCTGGCGAAGAACGCCCAGAAGCCCGTTGCCGAGCGTCTCGGCCTGGCTCGCTGCCTCCACCGAGCTCGGGCTGAGGTGCTCCACCATCACCACGAACTCGTCGCCGCCCAGACGCGCCAAGGTGTCGGACTCGCGGATGCGTGTCGACAGGCGCCGTGCCACCAGTTGGAGCAGGCGATCGCCTTGATCGTGCCCCAGCGTGTCGTTGAGCGTCTTGAAATCGTCCAGATCGATGTAGAAGAGCGCCC
The DNA here is from genome assembly GCF_021228795.1 of Thiocapsa bogorovii. Lineage (NCBI taxonomy): Bacteria > Pseudomonadati > Pseudomonadota > Gammaproteobacteria > Chromatiales > Chromatiaceae > Thiocapsa > Thiocapsa bogorovii. Next base: position 2,560,693 of record NZ_CP089309.1, on the reverse strand, counting down.
CGCAACAGCCGTTTCGGCGAGCTGTCGCCAGGGCTTGATGCAAACGATCCAACAATAACCGGCGATTGGGCAGGCGTGTCAGCGGATCGAAAAAGGCGAGCTCGCGGATCTCCTCTTCGGCGGCCTTGCGTTGAGTAATGTCGGTCATCGTGCCGACATAATGCGTGATCTCGCCTGCGGGGCCGGGCACGGCCGATATCGTCAGCCACTGTGGGTAAATCTCGCCGCTCTTGCGCCGGTTCCAGATCTCCCCTTGCCAGGATCCGGTCTCCAGGATGCTCGCCCACATGGCGACGTAAAACTCGGGTTCGTGGCGTCCGGATTTGAGCAGTCGAGTCGTCTGACCGATCGCTTCATCGGCGCTGTAGCCGGTCATCCGGGTGAAGGTTCCGTTGACCCTCAGGATGACCCCTTCGGCGTCGGTGACCACCATGCCCTCCTGAGCCTCGAATGCGATCGCAGCGATGCGCAGCTGCTCCCGGCTCTCTTTCTGCTCGGTGACGTCGCGCGCGATCCCCTGGAAGCCGACGATCACGCCGTTCTCGTCGCGAAACGGCATGGCGCTCGAGCTGTGCCAGCGCCAAGTGCCGTTACCGTGCCGAACGCGATACTCGATATCCCGACGCATCTCTCCCGTCTCGACGACGGCGCTGAAGGCGTCGTTGCAGATGTTCAGGTCCTCGGGATGGACATATTCGGAAAAGTGAGTCGTCAGGGTTTCGTCGATCGAATAGCCCATCAGCCGCGACCAGTTCGGCGAGACGAAGATGAAGCTGCCGTCGGTCGAGAAGAGATAGATGACGTCGTAGGTGTATTCGAGCAGGAAACGGTACTTCTCCTCGGAGCGTTTGATCGCCGCTTCGGCCCCTTTGCGTGCGCCGATATCCCGCGCCACCATCTGCAGGAGCGTCGAGCCGTCGAGATCCACCGAGGTGAGCAGCACCTCGACCTCGACCGGGTCGCCGGTATCTCTGCGGCGCAGGCACCATTCGAAGCCCCTGTTCTCCCCCGCCTGTCCTGTCGGCGCAGCGACGTCGAGTGCGTCGGTACCGAGGGGCCAGGGTGTCGTCGACAGGTCGCTCGGCCGTGTGCCGAGCAGCGCTTCGCGATCGCAGCCGAGCAGGCACAGCGCAGCGGGATTGCAGTCGAACAGCCCAAAGTCGCGATCGAACAGCATCACCGCATCCGCGGTCGCCTCGAACAGGGTCCGGTACTTCGAGGTCGTGATGCGCTCCAGGTCGGCCTTCGCATCACGCAAGGCGGACTCGCGTTGCCCGAGCGCGTCGGCCATGCGGTTGAACGAGACGGCCAGGCGGCCGATCTCGTCGTCGCCGGTGTCGTCGAGACGTCGACCGAGATCACCGGCCGCGATCGCCCGCGCGGCGGCCTCCAGGCGTCGGAGTCGACGGCTGACTCGGACGGCGAGCGGGACGATGACGAGCAGGAGGACGACAAGCCCGATCACGCCGTTGCGCAGGCTCTGCTCGATCAGACCCTGTCGCGTTTCCGCAAAGATATCGGTGGAGATACCGACACGGAGGGTGCCGTAGGTTTGGCCGACAAGCCGCAGCGGTACAGTCGTTTCCCACAGGGCCGCGTCCTCCGAAACCGCTTGCGGGTCCTGATCTCCGACGCGTGGAGACGCCGACGCGTGCGGATGGGTGTGCTCGGCGAGGCGCTGTCCGCGTGCGTCGTCGACCTTGAGATAGCGCACCTCCGGCAGATGGCCGAACCGGTCGAGCGACTCCTGGAGGGCCGCGATGTCGCGTTGCACCAGCAAAGGTGTCAGGGACTCGCTCAGGAGTGCGGTCAGGACCGTGAGTCGCGTCTCGTGGAGTTGAGTCAGGGCGGCGTTGCTCAGACGCTGTATGTCGTGGACAACCCAGGCGATCAGCACGACCTGGGTCATCAGGATCACCAAGCCGAATCGCAAGCCGATCGGGATGCGTCCGAGAAGACTCTTCATGGCGTAGCCAACACCTCTCGCGTCGCCGGCAGGAAGGGGTCGATCGTCTCTCGGTCGGCCTCCACGACCTCCCGCAACCCCCCGTGTCCCAGGGTCTGCATCATGGCGTGACCTGCCGCGGTCTCGTTGGCAAAGTGAAGGATCTCGCGCGAAAGAAAGGCCCGGTCCGCATCATCATGGCCGGGACCGGTCTGGTAGACGAGCGATGGAATCCCGGCGAGATCCGCGCCGTCGGCGAGGATCCGCAGGCGTGCGCGCGTGCCCTCGTCGAGCGTTGTATAGGCCCGATTGGAGACGACGGCCGCACGGATCGCGTCGTCGCCGAGGAGCAGCTTCAGGGCGTTGTTGTGGGTGTCGGCTGTCGGCATCTGAACATCCGTCGACGGCGTCAGGCCCGCCTCCTTCAACATGCGATGGCCCATCAGGGTGATGAGCGCAAGAGGATCCGGGGTCACGATCCTGGCGCCCCGCAGATCCGCGAGCTCGTTGACGGGATCCTCCGCACGGACAATCACCAGCGCATAGAGGGGGTTGATGGTCTGCAGGATCGATTGGTAACCGGAATCCAACTCCGCGAGCCGTGCCATATGGGCTGCGTTGATGACGAGCAGATAGTCGCCTTGCGCCACGTCGGCGCTGAAGCTCCGATAGTCGGCGGACGTGACCACTCTGACCGGGCGCTTAAGGGTTTCTTGGAGATGTCGGCGCAGCGGCTCGTTAAGGTTCAGCAGGTGCTCTGTGCTGAGGTATGGGAGCACCGGAATCTCGATGTCGTCCGGGCCGGGGGCGGCGCCGATCGCTGCGGCGCAGGCGCAGAGCCACAAGCCGATCGACTGAATCAATGCCTTTAGCGGGTTCTTCCGTGCCATCGTCTTCGACCTGGATCTCAGTCTCCTCACCGGTTCCTTGTCCCGAGCGGAATCCGCAGCGACCCCTCCGGAAGCCGTCAGGATTCCGGCAGCGCGTTGCACGTTCCGTGGGTATTCTAGTCCGACTCCGGGACGATCGGACATTGCAAATGACCTTGGTCTGAACATGGTCGGCGGCTCGAAGACCGGGTCCGTCTCCCCCATGTGCGTTTCCATGGACGCCTTCAGCCCCGCCACCCGCCGCTGGTTCACCCAAAACTTCGATGCGCCCACCGAGGTCCAGGTCCGCGGCTGGGCCGTGATCGCGTCGGGCCGACATGCCTTGATCACGGCCCCGACCGGCAGCGGCAAGACGCTTGCGGCCTTCCTCTGGGCGATCGATCGGCTGATGCGGGGCGGGCCGACCGCCGACACCCAGGCCGGTCCCGCCCGCGTCCAGGTGCTCTATGTCTCTCCGCTGAAGGCCCTGGTCTACGACATCGAGCGCAACCTGCGTGCGCCGCTCGCCGGAATCGCGCGCGCCGCAGAGATACTGGGCGTGCCGGCGCGCCTGCCGCGGGTCGGCATCCGCACCGGCGATACACCGGCGAAGGAGCGGCAGCGGCAGCTCAAGGAGCCGCCCGAGATTCTGGTGACCACGCCCGAGTCCTTGTATCTGCTGCTCGGCTCCAAGGCGGCGGCCAACCTCGCCCGGGTGCATACGCTCATCATCGACGAGGTGCACGCGCTCGCGCCAACCAAGCGCGGCGCCCATCTCGCCCTCTCGCTGGAACGTTTGGCCGAGCGCTGTGCGGGCGATCCGCAACGCATCGGGCTCTCGGCCACCGTGCGCCCGTTGGCCGAGGCCGCGCTCTATCTTGGCGGCGATCGGCCGGTCGAGATCGTCGATGCCGCCGCTCCGCCGAATCTCGATCTGCGCGTTCAGGTGCCGGTGCGCGATATGGAGCCCCCGCCCGAGGGCGTCGCGCGAGAGCTCGAAGGCGGCTCCATCCTCGGCGAGCTCTATCGCCAAGCAAGGCCGCAAGCGCCCGCCGACAAGGGCCTGTGGTCGGCCATTCATCCGGCTATCCTCGCCGAGATCCGGGCACATCGCTCGACCATCGTCTTCGTCAACAGCCGCGGGCTCTGCGAGAGGCTCTGCCAGCGGCTGAACGCGCTGGCCGAGGCAGACCTGGATCCTGACGTCTTGGTCCCGGACGACCGTCCCGAGCTGGTTCGTGCCCATCACGGCAGCGTCAGTCTCGAGCAACGCACTCAGATCGAGGAAGGGCTCAAGCGCGGCGACCTCAAGGCCATTGTCGCCACCAGCTCGCTCGAGATGGGCATCGACATGGGTGGTGTCGATCAAGTGCTGCTGGTCGAGTCGCCCGGCTCGGTGGCGCGCGGGCTGCAACGCGTCGGCCGTGCCGGGCACGGGGTCGGGCAGGTCAGTACCGGGCGCATCTTCCCGAAGTTTCGTGGCGATCTGCTGGAATGCGCAGTGATCGGGGCGCGGATGCTTGCCGGGGAGCTGGAGCCCTTCCGGATGCCGCGCAACGCACTCGATGTGCTGGCCCAGCAGATCGCCGCCCACTGTGTCGAGATCGAGCGCTCGGTTGCGGATCTCCATGGTCTGGTGACCCGTGCCGGTCCTTATCGCGAGCTGTCGCGCTCGGCGCTTGAAGCGGTGCTGGATATGCTCTCGGGACGCTATCCCTCGAGCGATTTCGCCGACCTCAAGCCCCTTCTCGTGTGGGACCGGACCGCGGATACACTCGGCGTGCGCAAGGGCACCGCCATGATCACCCGGCTGAACGCCGGCACCATCCCGGATCGCGGTAACTATGCCGTGCATCTCGGCGAGGACGGGCCGCGAATCGGCGAGTTGGACGAGGAGATGGTCTTCGAGACCAAGGCGGGCGACTGCGTCCTGCTCGGCGCCTCGACCTGGCGGGTCGAGGCCATTACGCGCGATCGTGTCCTGGTCTCGCCGGCACCCGGCGAGCCGGGCAAGCTGCCCTTCTGGCGCGGCGACGGTCCCGGGCGGCCGGTCGAGCTCGGTCGGGCGGTCGGTGCCTTCACGCGGGCGGTTGCGGCCATCCCCGCGGAGCGTGCCGCCGATTGGATTCGTGAGCAGACCCCGCTGGATGCCCTCGCGGCGTCCAACCTGGCCGACTACATCCAGGATCAGCGCGCCGCGACCGTTCAGGTGCCGAGCGACCGCACCATCCTGGTCGAGCGCTTCCGCGACGAGCTGGGTGACTGGCGCATCTGTATCCTGACGCCCTTCGGCGCCCGCATCCATGCCCCTTGGGCCATGGCTCTGCAGTGGCATCTGGGACGCCGCGAGGGCTTCGAGATCCAGGTCATGTACACCGACGACGGCATCGTGCTGCGCTTCGCGGACGGCGAGGCGCTGCCGGAGTTGACGGACCTCCTGCCGGCGTCCGACGAGCTGGATGAGCGCGTCACCGAGCAGCTCGCCGACACGGCGCTCTTCGCCTCGCTCTTTCGCGAGAACGCCGCCCGTGCGCTGCTCCTGCCGCGCCGTTCGGCGAAGGGCCGACAGCCGCTCTGGGCGCAGCGGCTCAAGGCGCAAAACCTGCTCGCGGTGGTCCGTCGCTATCCGGCCTTTCCGATCGTGCTCGAGACCTATCGACAGGCACTCGGCGATGTCTTCGATCTCGCCGGTCTCAAGGATGTCTTGACCGGCATCCGCAACCGGTCGATCCGCGTCCACGAGATCGAGACCCGCAGCGCATCGCCCTTCGCGCGCTCGTTGGTCTTCGCCTATGTCGCCGCCTACATCTACGAGCAGGACGCACCGCTTGCCGAGCGCCGGGCCCAGGCGCTCACGCTGGATCGCGGTCTTCTGGCCGAGCTGCTGGGACAGGCGGAGCTGCGCGAGCTGATCGATCCGGCGGTGCTGGAAGATCTGGAATGCGAGCTTCAGCATACCGCCGAGGGACGCAAGGCGCGTGATGCCGACGAGCTGCATGACCTGCTGCGACGGCTCGGCGATCTCTCCTCCGCCGAGCTGGGGGAGCGTGCGGAGGGCGATCCCTTACCCTGGCTCGCGGTCCTGACCGAGCAGCGTCGGGCGGTCACGCTGCGATTCATGGACGGACCCCGCTGGATCGCGGCCGAGGACGCCGGTCTCTATCGCGACGCGCTGGGTCTGGTCCCGCCGCCCGGTCTGCCGGACGCCTTCCTGATGTCCGCGGATGCGCCGTTGGAACATCTGCTTCACCGCTATGCCCGCACGCACGGCCCATTCCCGACGCGCGACCCTGCCGCGCGTTACGGCCTGCGTGTGACCCAGCTCGACCCCGTCCTGCGTCTCCTGGAGACGCGCGACGAGCTGATCCGCGGCGAGATCCGACCGCTGGGGAGCGAGCCCGAATGGTGTGACCCGGAGGTCCTGCGCCGCCTGCGCCGCCGCACCCTGGCCAAGGCACGCGATGCGGTCGCCCCGGTCGATGCGGCTACCCTGGGGCGATTCCTGCCCGCCTGGCACGGGATCGGCGAGGACATCAAGGGGCCGGATCGGCTGGTGGAGGCGCTGCTTCAACTGGAAGGCCTGACGGTCACCTGGTCCCAGCTCGATCGCGTGCTCCTGCCGGCACGGGTACCGGTCTACCGCTCGGAGGATTTGGACATGCTCGCCGCCACCGGACAGATCGTCTGGGTCGGACGCGGAGCGGCGGGCCCGAAAGACGGGCGGATCGCGCTCTATCGGCGGGGCAGTCCCGAGCTGGGTGTTGCCGACGAAGAGGCGAGTCGGCAGGATCAGCCAAGTGCATCGACCGGCGCGTCCTCGGAACCGGTCGCGGAAGCGGCAACCCGCGACGCTGCCGCGGATGCCTCCGACGTTGCCCGGATCCTACTCGATCACCTGCGCACCCGCGGGGCCTCCTTCCTGATGGAGCTGATGCAGGCCCTCGAGCGCGCCGGGTTGAAGCTCGGCAAGGACGCCTTCGAGTCGGCGCTCTGGGACCTGGTCTGGGCGGGCCAGATCACCAACGATACCTTCGCGCCCCTGCGCGCCCTAGGCGGGACGCGCGCACCCAAGCGCGGTCGCGGGACCGCGCTGGCGGGCGGGCGCTGGTCGCGCGTGGCCGATCTGCGATGCGATGCGAGCGACACCGAGCGCCTGCTGACCCGCGCCCACATCCTGCTTGAGCGCTACGGTGTCGTCAGCCGTGAGGCGGTGCAGGCCGAAGGCATCCCAGGCGGCTTCGGTCCGCTCTATCGGGTCTTCAAACAGATGGAGGAGGGCGGACAGGTCCGCCGAGGTTATTTCGTCGAGGGGCTCTCCGGCGCCCAGTTCGCCCTGAACGGCGCAATCGATCGGCTGCGTAGCGCCCGGATCGAAGAAACCCCGATCGAGGGTTTCGGCCCAGACGTGGTCCGGATTCTCGCCGCGATCGATCCGGCCAATCCCTACGGCGCGCTCCTGCCTTGGCCCGAGCCGGGCGGCGGTCCCGCACCCAAGCGCATCAACGGCGCCGATGTGATCCTGGTCGCCGGCAAACCTGTGCTCTATCTCGGCTCGGGCGGGCGCCAACTGACACGGTTTCCCGGTTCGATCAGCGAAGAAGGCGGCGAGTTGGTGCTTGCGCTCGCCGCCTTGCATCGCGTCCCGCAGCGCGGACGCAAGCGCCTTGCCATTCAACAGATCGATGGCTTGCCGGCGCTCGAATCACCGCTGCGCGAGGCCCTGCTTCATGCGGGCTTTGAATCCGACTACGACGCACTCGTCCCGGCACGCGGATACACCACCGGCATCGGCCGAGATCCGAACGCCATCGCCTGTGCGGGACCTCGGCGCTGACGCACGGCTGTCATGTCTTCCCGCACGTCCGATCGTCGTCGGGTGCGAGTGTCAAGAATCGAACCTGGCAACCAGATGTCGAGCAATTGGGTCGGCTGCTTGCCACGGCGGTAAAACCGGATCGTGACGGCGAGACGCTCCGCTGTTTGGCCCACATCTTTCGCGACCCATACCTTCCACTCGGCGACCGGCAGTCCGTTTGAATTCGCATTGCGGCCACGCGATAGGAGTGGCGCGCGCTGATGGATTGCTCGCCGTCGCGCGCGTCCCTCACTTACGCGTCAGTCAGCGGATCAACTGCTTGACATGACCCCGTGTCTGGCTGGGCAGCTCGCCGAAGAAGCGGCGGTAGAGTTGGGCGAGTCGGCCCATGTTCTCGAAACCCAGTGAGTAAGCCACGGCGGTGATGGGTTCGTCGGAACGCCCGAGCAGGAGTCGACGGCGAAATCGATGCAGCCTTAGGATCTGGAAGTAGGCCTGCGGCCCGATCCCGGACCAGTCCTTGATCGCCCGGTGCAGGGTGCGCCGCGAGGTGTGCAGTTCGTCCGCCAATTCCGCCACATCGAACTCGGGGCCGGATCGTAGCGCTGCCGCCTCGGCGCGTTTGACAAGGCCGAATCGGCGGGCATCGCTGGTTGACATGACGGCAACCGGCGCGACAGCGACCCCGCCGCCGCTCAGCAGGGCCTCGATCAGGCGCCCAAGGATGTGTTCGCGAGCGGCATGGACGGCCGTCGCGGTTGGGGGTTCCGCGGCCTCACCAATCAGGTCGCGTGCACGCCGACAGGCGATCAACAGCCGACCCATCGCCGCGGGCGCGATGTCCAGCAAACCGCCGGGGGGTGCCTGTAATCCCCAGGCGTCCAGCAGCGCCGGGGCAACCTCGATGTTTAGGCCGCGCATGCCTTCGGGCGTGACGAGCTCATGCTCGTCGGCCCCGAAGACTAGGAGCTGATTCGCCGCCACCGCGCATCCCTTCCACACCGGCGGGCGCACCGCCGCTATCGCCAGCGAGACGAACAGTGAGTCCTGCCGCATCCGGTGGCGACCCCGCAGACGTTGCGCGCTGCACTCCCAATTCAGCCGCAGCCCGGGGAGCTGGACGGTGCGGGAGCGATAACCCAGCGGTCCCGGAGAGAGTTGGAAGATCTCGAAGTCCCAGCCATGTGCCCAGGAAAACAGTTCGTCGACGTCGTTCGTCGCAATCGATGCTTCGGCGATCAGTGTCGGTACTCCCGTTCCCGCAGTTGTCTCGCGCGGCCGCGTGCGATCGCGCTGCACCGATTGGCAAGATACGGCTTTTCATCAACAGCTGTCATTTCTTAAGGTGCGAGGCCGAAACCCCGCAGTGCACCCGATGACAGTACCCAGATGACAAACGCATGATGCCATTGCCAAGCCCAGGCCGAAACCGCGGCGCACTCATGCTCGTCCTCGCGCTCGGTGCTGGCACCGGGACCGCTGCCGAGCCGACGCCATCGCCCCTGGCCGACCCGGCGGGTTCCAACCGCCTGCGGGTGCTGGACGACTACCGCGATCCCGACGCCCGCGAGGCCTGGATCGAGCTGCCGGGCGGCCCACTCAGCGCCTGGAGCGCCATGAAGCAGCGTCTGAGCCAGCGTCACGGGCTCGATTTCGAGATCGTCTACGCCCCGATCTTCCAGACCAGCCGCGACCCCGGCGGCGGCAACACCGCCAACGCCGAGCTGGACTTCATCGGCAGTTGGACCCTCACCGACGACCCGGTTCATGGCGCGGGCAAGCTGCAATGGTGGGTCACCAACCTGGTCAACTTCACCCGCCGCAACACCGGCCAATTTGCCGACGACCTGGGCGTGCTGTCCCAGCCCAACGACGGCGATCTCGGCGAGGACGCCAACTTCACCGGGCTGCCGCTGCTGTGGTGGGAGCAGCCGTTGCCGAGCGGCCTGATCGCGCGCATCGGCAAGCTCGGCCTGACGGAACTGGCCGGCACCAACCGCTACGCCCACGACGGTCGTGCCGATTATCTCAACAGCGTGCTGGTCAAGGAGAGCACCGCCGGCTACACGGTCGCCGACGGCGGCCTCGGCATCAACCTGGAGCTGCGCCGCGAGCGCTGGTCTCTGTCGGCGACCTTTGCCGACGCGAGCGCCAACGACGACTGGGTGGACTTCAGCTCCCCCGGCGACGGCGACTGGCAGGCCATCGGCGAAGCGGCGCTGACCCCAAGTATCAACGGCCTCGGCGCCGGCAACTATCGCCTGACCCTCAGCCAGATCGACGCCATCGAGGTGGCGGAGAACGACACGCGCTCGGGCTGGGGCATCGGCTTCAGCGCCGACCAGGAACTGGGCGAGGACTATGCCCTGATGCTGCGTTGGTCCCGTGCCGTGCGCCGCATGACCGACTTCCGTCAGATCTTTGCCGCCGGGTTTCTGTTCACCCGCCCCTTCGGTTGGGACGACGACACCCTGGGGCTGGCCGCCTGGCGGGCCTCGCCGGAGCCCAATCTCGATCCGCCGCCGGACGCCGCGCCCTACCGTACCGAGCACGGACTCGAGGCCTTCTGGCGCATGCAGCTCACCGATCACCTGGAGTTCACCCCCGACCTGCAACTCATTCTGGACCCCGCCAAGGACACCTCCCGCGATCAGGTGCTGGTCGCCGGGGTGCGCCTGCGGTTGGTGTTCTGACATCAGACCGAGCCATGAACCCTTTCCGACCAAGTGCCGCGCCGCCCGAACAAGCACTACCGCAAATGCAATGCATGGTGTGCTCAGTCCCACCGCGCATCCATCGCCATCGCTCAACCCATCAACCGATCAACCACCCCAAGAGACCAACGCAGATGCTGAAACGATTGTTTACCGCCGCCCCGCTGCTGGGGCTGCTCGCCGGCGCCGCCTGGATTCCCAATGCCTCGGCAGATGCCTTTATCAAGGCCGACAGCGCCATGGAGCACGCGGAGTTCCGTGGCCAATGGGCCAACAATACCCATTACTCATGGTTTGACTTGCCGTCCGACGACCGATCGAAGCTGGAGGTCTGGGGCTATACCGATGCCACCTCCTATGCGCCGGGCGATACCGTCAATCTCCATGTCAGCACCACTGCCGATCGCTATGACCTGACCGTGACCCGCGATGGCGCTGCCGAGGAGGTGGTGCTGGAGGAGAAGGGGCTGGCCGGCAAGCTCCATCCAACCCCCAAGGATGCCTACCGGGTCGGACCCGGTTGGCCGGTCGCCCACAGTATCGCCATCCCCGAGACCTGGAAGAGCGGCGGCTATATCGTCACCTTCAAGGTCACCGGCGAGGAGGGTCAGCGCATCGAGCAGGAGGCGTTCTTCATCCTGCGCCCGAAGGCGCCCGGCCAAGCGGCCATCGCCTTCGTCGCCGCCACCACCACCTGGCAGGCCTATAACGACTGGGGCGGCTCCAACTACTACGAGGGCGTCGCTGGCGAGAGCCGTGCCCACTTCTCACCAGAGCTCAGCACCCTGCGCCCCTGGGCGCGCGGCCTGATCCGGGTGCGTGGCGGCGCACCCCGGATTGTGCTCACCGAGGAGTATCCGATCGGCGCCGCGCCGCGGTATCCAAACCTGGAATATGCCTACGCGCGCGGTTATTCGAAATACTATGCCGCCGCCGGCTGGGCCATGTTCGACGCCTTGTTCGCACGCTGGGCCGAGCGCAACGGCTACACGCTGGACTACTACGCCCAGGACGACCTGGGACGCAACCCCGACCTGCTCAAGCAGTACAAGACCGTGGTTGTGGTTGGCCACGACGAATATCACACCCGCGACGAACGCACGGCCATCGACGATTACATCGAGGCGGGCGGACACCTCGCGCGCTTTGCCGGCAACCTGATCTGGCAGGCACGCCGCGAGGGCGATACCCTGATCTGCTACAAGAGCCGCGCGGCCACCGAGGACCCGGTGCGCGATGACCCGGAGAAGAAGGACCTGCTCACCAGCGTCTGGGAGGCGCAGGCCATCAATTGGCCGCCGCAGCAGACCTGGGGCGTCAGCGGCACCCGGGGCATCTATATGAAATTGGGCGGCTTCCAGCCCCGGGCGAGCGGCGGCTTTACCGTCTATCGTCCGAAACACTGGGCGCTCGAGGGGACCGACCTCTACTATGGTGACCTGCTCGGCGCCAAGTCCAACATCGCCGGCTTTGAGGGCGACGGTGTCGACTACACCTTCCGCTATGGTCTGCCCTATGCCACCGGTGAAGACGGCGCCCCGAAGGACCTGACCATCATCGCCATGGCCCTCGCCGGGCAGGAGGAAGAAGACCACGGCAACTTCGACACCTATCTCTACGCCGGTGACGCCGATCTCGCCTTCACCTCCGCGGCCATCTATGGCAAGGACACGCCGGAGAACCGCGACAAGTTGCGCTACGGCTCCGGCATGATGGTCAACATGCGCAAGGGCAAGGGCGAGGTCTTTTCCGCCTCCACCACGGACTGGGTGGTCGGTCTGCAAGACCGCGATCCCTTCGTCGAGCGCATCACGCGCAATGTGCTGGACCGTTACAGCAACTAGCGAGGCGAAGCCTCGGAGCGACGAGCGTGCCGCGTCGTGTTGCTCAACTTGTGCAATAGTCAAGTGAGCCAAGCGCCCAGGGCCGAGGACCGCTGCTCAGAACGCATGCGCTTCTTTGGTCCTTGGCCCTTGGCACTGATGACGTGGCAGAAAGCGGGTGCTGGCCATAAAGCTTGACGCATCTGCAAACATTTGGCGCCCTCAAGTAAGCTAGGGATGCAACAATGCGGCCTCAGCACGGTTGGCCGCTGTCAGGTTGATCACCTCGCCCGCTTCCGAATCCGCTTTCCCTTCGTCCTGCAAGGAGTTATCGCATCATGCAGACCGCTGACGCACGCCGGGCCGGCACGTTGCCCTTTGTCGCCCATCACCGCCGCTCGCTGTTTCGCAGCGTTTTTGTTGGCCTGATCGGTGCCGCGATCGGATTAACCGGTTGTTCGTCCGGTGAGCAGCAGCAACAAGCGTCGGAGCCACCCGCGGTGGGGGTCATCGAGGTCGCCGAGCAGCAGGTCAATCCATTCTTCGAGTTCGTCGGCAAGATCCGCGCCGCCGAGACCGTGGCGCTGCGGGCCAGGGTGACCGGCTTTTTGGAGGAGCGCAGTTTCCAGGAGGGCGGCGTTGTCGAGCAGGGGCAGGTGCTGTTCAAGATCGAGCCCAAGCAATATCAAGCGACCCTGGCCCAGGCCGAGGCGGAACTGGCCGCGGCCAATGCCTCGCTGAACCGCGCCCAGGTCGACCTGGCTCGCTACAAGGAATTGGTCAAGGACAAGAACGTCAGCCAGCAAAAGGTCGACGAGGCCGAGGCCGAGGTGCTGGTGCAGGAGGCCACGGTACAGACCGCCCAGGCGAATATCGAAAAGGCCCAGCTCAATGTCGACTACACGCAGGTCGTCGCTCCAATCGGAGGTCGCATCGACCTCGCCGCCCTCGACGTCGGCAATCTGATCGGTCCGGAGTCCGGCGTGTTGGCGACCATCAACCGGATGGACCCGGTCAAGGTCGCCTTCGCCATCGCCGAGACCTGGTACCTGGAGCTCGTGCAAGAGGACGTCGAGGCCAAGCGCCAGGGGGAGTCCGTCGACGAGTTCACGCATGTGCCTCTGGTCCGCCTGCCGGATGGCAGCCTCTACGAACACGCGGGCCGCTTCGACTTCATCGACAACAAGGTGGACGAGAAGACCGGCACGGTGCTGATCCGCGCCGAGTTCGAGAACCCGGATCGCCTGCTGTTGCCGGGGCAGTTTGTGACCGTGGTCATCGAGCGCAAGGAGGCCATCGATGCGGTGATGATTCCGCAAGCGGCGGTGCTGACCGACCAGGGAGGCGCCTACGTCTTGCTGGTGAACGATGAGGACAAGGTCGAGGCGCGACGGATCGAGACCGGCCAACGCTTCGGGCCGAATCTGGTGGTCAGCGAGGGCCTGAAGCCCGGCGAGCGGGTCATCCTCTATGGCGTGCAGAAGGTGCGCCCGGGGCTGACGGTGAAGCCCGAGCTATCGGCGGCGCCGAGTGACCCGATGGACAGCGCGACCGCGGAAGACGAATCGGGCGGCGAGCAGAAGACCCCGGACGAGACCCAATAGCCGGTACTCACAAGAACCGCCCGCGCCCCACCAGGCCCAATAAAGGAGCCGCCCGATGCCGCTGTCCAAATTCTTCATCACCCGGCCCAAGTTCGCCTTCGTCATCTCCATCGTCATCTCGCTGGCCGGCGCGTTGGCGCTGATGGGACTGCCGGTGGCGCAGTTCCCGGAGATCACGCCGCCCACGGTCAGCGTCAGCACCCAGTATGCCGGCGCCAGCGCCGACGTCGTGGAGCAGACCGTCGCCGCGCCCATCGAACAGGAGATCAACGGCGTCGAGGGCATGATCTACATGTCCAGCAAGTCCGACAACGACGGCCGCTACAGCCTCACCGTGACCTTCGATATCGGCACCGATGCCGACATGGCGCAAGTGAAGGTGCAAAACCGCGTCTCCACCGCGATGCCGTCGCTGCCCCAAGAGGTGCAGCGCCAAGGTGTGAAGACCGAGAAGCAGTCCACCAATATGCTGCTGATCGTCAACATCTTCTCGCCGGAGCAGACGTTCGACTCGCTGTACCTGAATAACTACGCCACCATCAACGTCAAGGACACGCTGGGGCGGGTGAAGGGCGTCGGCAAGGCCGAGATCCTGGGCGTGATGGACTACGGCATGCGCTTCTGGCTGAAGCCGGACCGCATGACCGCGCTCGGTGTCAGCGTCTCCGACCTGCAGAACGCCGTGGCCGAGCAGAACGTGCAGGTGCCGGCGGGACAGATCGGCGCGCCGCCGGCGCCGACGGACCAGCAGTTCCAGTACACCGTCACCACCAAGGGCCGACTGTCCGAGGTGGACGAGTTCGCCAACATCATTATCCGTATCGAGCCAGACGGCTCGGCGATCCGCGTCAAGGACGTCGCCCGCGTCGAGCTCGGCGCCCAGGCCTACTCGGCCGCAGGGCGGCTCGACGGTCAGCCGTCGGTGGTGCTGGCGGTCTACCAGACACCGGACGCGAACGCCCTGTCGGTGGCGGATCAGGTCAAGGCCGCGCTCGAGGACCTGTCCGCACGCTTTCCGGACGATATGGACTACGCGATCCTCTATGACACGACCAATTTCATCGAGGCGTCGATTGCCGAGGTCAAGGAGACGCTGTTGATCGCCATCGCGCTGGTGGTGCTGGTGGTGTTCATCTTCCTCGGCGATTGGCGCTCGACGCTGATCCCCGGTATCGCCATCCCGGTGTCGCTGATCGGCACCTTCGCCTTCCTGGCCGTTGCTGGCTTCACGCTCAACACCATCGTGCTGTTCGCGCTGATCCTGGCCATCGGTATCGTCGTCGACGACGCCATCATCGTGGTCGAGAACGTCCAGCGCATCATGGACGAGGAGGGACTCGATCCCAAGGCAGCGACGGCCAAGGCCATGGATCAGGTCGGCGGCGCGGTCATCGCCACCACGCTGGTGCTGCTCGCGGTGTTCGTGCCGGTGGGCTTCATGCCCGGCATCACCGGCCAGCTCTACCAACAGTTCGCCGTCACCATCTCGGTGGCAGTCGCCATCAGCTCCGTCAATGCGCTGACGCTGAGCCCGGCCTTGTGCTCGGTGTTGCTCAAACCCGGCCAGGAGCCGCTCAAATGGCTCAACTGGTTCAATGTCCTGTTCGGCAAACTGACCAACGGCTACACGGCCGCGGTGGAAACGACCGTGCGTCGGGCCACGCTGATGGTGCTGCTGTATGCGGGATTGATCGCCGCCACGGTCTGGATGTTCATCAACCTGCCGTCCGGCTTCCTGCCGGAAGAGGATCAGGGCTATTTCTTCATCGAGGTGCAGTTGCCGGACGCGGCGTCGCTGACCCGCACCGAGACCGCGCTGGACCGGGTCGAGGAGCAGTTGCGCGAGATCCCGGGCGTGACCAATGTCATCTCGGTGGCTGGCTACTCGATGCTGAACAGCGCCTTCGGCTCCAACAGCGCGCTGGTGATCCCGATCCTGGCGCCTTGGGCCGAACGCTCCGAGCCGGGTCTGCGCCTGCCGGCCATCGTCGCCCGGGCGCAGCAGATCGCGGCCGACACCGCCGACGCCAACGTGATCCCGTTCGTGCCGCCGGCCATCCCCGGTCTTGGCAGCTCCGGCGGTTTCTCGTTCGTGCTGCAGGACTACAGCGGCGGCGACATCCAGGAGTTTGCGTCGGTCATGCGCGGCCTGATCGTCGCCGCCAACGAGCAGCCCGCGGTCGGCTCCGCCTTCAGCACCTTCCGCGCCGACGTGCCGATGCTGTTCCTGGACGTGAACCGCGACAAGGTGCAGACCCTGCAGGTGCCGATGAGCGAGCTGTTCGCGACGCTGCAGGCCCAGCTCGGCTCGACCTACATCAACGACTTCAACAAATTCGGTCGCACCTGGCGCGTCCTGGCCCAGGCCGAGGGCGACTTCCGCAACACCCCGAGCGATATTCTGCGGCTGTTCGTGCGCAACAAGCAGGGCGACATGGTGCCGGTAGCCACCCTTGCTGAGGTCGAGTCTCAGACCGGTCCGCAGGTGGTGTCGCGCTACAACCTATTCCGCTCCGCCGACATCTCCGGCGGCCCGGCGCCCGGTTTCAGCTCCGGCCAGGCCATCGCCGCCATGGAGCAGACCGCCGAGCAGACGCTGCCGGCGGGCTTCGGCTACGAGTGGACCAGCATGTCCTATCAGGAGATCCAGGCCGCCGGCCAGGCGCCGATCATCTTTGGTCTGGCCCTGCTGTTCGTCTACCTGTTCCTGGTGGCTCAGTACGAGAGCTGGTCGATTCCGTTCGCGGTGCTGCTGGCGGTGCCGGTCGCCGTGTTCGGTGCGCTCGCCACGGTCGGTGCGGCCGGTCTGGATGTGAATCTCTATACCCAGATTGGTCTGGTGATGCTGATCGGGCTCGCGGCCAAGAACGCCATCCTGATCGTCGAGTTCGCCAAGGAACAGCGCGAGAACGAGGGCTTGAGCATCTACGACGCCGCGGTCAAGGCCGCGCGACTGCGCTTTCGCGCGGTGATGATGACCGCGTTGTCGTTCCTGCTCGGCATCATCCCGCTGGTGGTCGCCACCGGTGCCGGCGCCGGCTCTCGGGTCGCGCTCGGCACCGCCGTGTTCGGTGGCATGCTCGCGGCCACGGTCATCGGAACCCTGCTGATTCCGGTTAGCTATTATGTGGTGCAAGGGGTACGGGAGAAGCTGAACGGGGCGCCAAGAGAACCGCTAGAGACGAACCGCGTCCGAGACGCCAGTTGATCAGCGGGACGCCCGTAACCCTAATCCGCAATCACGCGTATCACCTGTAGGGCGGGACACCGGACTACGATGCCCCGGAGGACCTGACCATCATCGGCTTGTTCGTCTAAGAAGGCATGTGGCACCTGTTCCAACAGGACCTCGATCTTCCGGAATCCGACGCGGCATGGCGCGGTCTTGCGCTGTTCCTCGAGCGCCACCGGAGCGCCACTGGGCGCGCTAAGGAGACGCAACATGAAGGTCCGCAAGCGCGGTTGCGGTGCCGGAGACCGGCAGGCGACGGTGTCAGCCAAGCTGATTGCCGCGGCCAGGTCCGGGGTCGCGGATGGCAGCATTCCCTCGCGGCTGACAACGACGAGCATCATGATCCTCGCGGTGCTGGGAGGGCTGGAGTACAGCCCGCCATCGGCGAGAATCGTCGGGCTGTTCACCCTCGTGACGGGCACGGGCCTCTATGTCGCGAGCGTCTACGGCGACGGGTTCGGTCGGGAGTTCGCGACGGGAAAAACTGTGAGCGCGCCCGAGCTCCAAGAATTGTTATTGAGCCCAGCGAACATCACGGCGCTGATGCTGTGGTTGTGGACCACGCTGTTCTTCGTGGCTGCGGCGGCCGGCTTGCTCAGCCTCGGTGCTGCATTCCAACTCAGCGAGCTCAGCCTTGTGGCGCTGCTCTTCGGACTTGGCTACGGGTCGCCC
Organism: Thiocapsa bogorovii; assembly: GCF_021228795.1. Classification (NCBI taxonomy): domain Bacteria; kingdom Pseudomonadati; phylum Pseudomonadota; class Gammaproteobacteria; order Chromatiales; family Chromatiaceae; genus Thiocapsa; species Thiocapsa bogorovii. Next base: position 2,543,018 of record NZ_CP089309.1, on the reverse strand, counting down.
CGCAAGAGCGGAAGAACCTGGCGGACAAGTCTCAGAGACGGCTTGATCGTCGCGGCGATTGGGTGGTTCCTCGCCGACATGCGGATGCTGGCAGAGCTCGTGAAACAATTCTGAACACTCCGCTTTCAGACGCACCCACAAGCGATTGTGAGAGGGATGCTCTCAATATCGAAGAGAGAGTCGAATCGCTGACCAGGCGAAGGAGGATACCCGGAACTCGCCCGTGTCTTTTCCGTTCGGCCTCAAGCTGGAGTGACCCGGCTCGCGGATCGAGAAGCCAGAACGATGCCGGGGGCCTAAAACTGCCGCATCTTGATGTTCAGCGTCTGAATCCGGTAGGCGATCTGGCGCGGTGTCATGTTGAGCAGTCGCGCGGCCTTGGCCTGGACCCAGCCGGCCTCTTCCAGCGCGGCGATGACGCGCTCGCGCTCGTCGATATCGGGGTCGTTGAAATCGATCGTGGAGGTCTTCGCGGGCGTGCTCGGAAGCGGCTCGCTCGCGAGCGCAGCCACGTTCAAGCCCGTCAGCTCGATCACGTCGCGGTCGATGATCCCCTGCTCGCTCATGACCGCGGCGCGCTCCATGCAGTTCTCGAGCTCGCGGACATTGCCGGGCCAGTCGTGACGCATCAGGATGCGCAGTGCACTGTCGGTAATCGAGAGCTCGCGTCCCTGCATGCGCGAGACCTTTTCCACGAGAAAGCGGGCGAGGTCGGGGATGTCCTCGATGCGCTCGCGAAGAGCGGGCATGCGAATCGGCATGACGTTCAAGCGGTAGTAAAGATCCTCGCGGAAGTCGCCGGCCCGCACCTCGGCCTCGAGGTCGCGATTGGTGGCGGCGATGACCCGCACGTCCACCTTGAGCGTGCGCCCGCCGCCGACCCGCTCGAACTCGCCTTCCTGCAAGACGCGCAGCAACTTGGCCTGAAAGGCCGGGGTGATCTCGCCGATCTCGTCGAGAAAGAGCGTGCCGCCGTCGGCTTGTTCGAAACGGCCCTTGCGCTGGCTGATCGCGCCGGTGAAGGCGCCCTTCTCGTGGCCGAAGAGCTCGGATTCCAGCAGATTGTCCGGCAGGGCGGCGCAGTTGAGTTTGACGAAGGCGGCGCGTGCGCGTGGCGAGTTGTAATGGATGGCGTCGGCGATCAACTCCTTGCCGGTGCCTGATTCGCCCCGTATCAGGACGGTGGTGTTCCATTTCGCGACTTGGCGCACCTGATCGAAGACCAGGCGCATGGCGTCCGTATGGCCGATGATGCTGTCGAAGCCGTGGGTGCCTTTGACCTCGCGACGGAGCTTGTCGCGCTCCTCGCGCAAGGCTTGCTGCTCGGCCTCGACGGTCCGGGCGAGACGGACCGCCTGGCCGATCAGATTGGCGACCATCTCCAGAAAGCGCGCCCGTTCCTCGAGCAGTCCGTCGGCGAAGGGGGGCTGCGCCGCGAAGACACCGATCGCACCTCCTTCGCCGAGTCGGATCGGTACGCCGATGAAGGGGAGGTCCGGGTCATAGAGGCTGAGTCGATCGAGGAAGCGGGGCTCGTCGCCGATGCGCGGCAGGATCCAGGGACGATTACGCGAGAGGATGCTGCCGATGATGCCCTCGCCGGGCCGATAGGCGATGCGGTCTGCGGCGTTCTGGTCGTCGGTATGGAGCGCGCTGATCAAGAGCTCGCCGCGATCCTCGCTCAGGAGACTGACCATCCCGTGTCGAAGGCGGCCGCGCTCGTGCAGCACGCCGAGCACCTCGCGCAGGGTCTGGCGCAGATCGAGGGAACGGCTGAGCACCGAGCTCACCTCGAACAGTGCGCTGAGTTGGGATTCGAGCAGATCCAACCGGCAGGCCTGCTCGGCGCTGCCGGGGACGGGGAAGTCGGCGTTCATGAGGGTCCGTGCAAGCTCAGTCGTCGTCGGGGACAGCAGTCAGTGACAGGCGAATCCGACAGCCATCGGTCATCTTCGGGTCGACCTCGATACTGCCTCCGTGGGCATTCACGATCTCTTGACTGAGCGCAAGACCCATACCGGCCTTGCCGCGGCGGTTGCGCCAGCCGATGTAGAAGGGCTCGAACACCTTGTAACGGTCTTCGGTCGGGATCCCCGGGCCGTTGTCTTCGATCTCGACCTCGACGGCTTCGTCGACCCGGCGGGTCGTCAGGCGCAGCTCGCGGTGTGCGCGGTTGGTTTCGCAGAGCGCCTGAATGGCATTGTCGAGCAGGTGCTTGAACAAGGCGCGCAGTTGATTCTTGTGGCCCGGCAGCTCGGGCAGAACATGCGCCGGGCGCCAATCGACCACGATCCCCGTGGCCAAGAGCCGGTCGGTCTCTAGCTCCAGGACCTGGCGCAGGAGCTCGTTGACGTTGACCATGACCCCGGCCTCGCGCGGCTCCTCGGGCAGCGCCGAGGTCAGCGTCGCGAGTGCCTTGGCCCCCGAGACGCTGATCTGGTCGAGCATCCCGGCGAGCGTGTCGACGTTGCCGGCACCGCCGCGGACCATGGCCGCGGCGGCGTTGATGACGTTGAGCGGAACCTGGATCTGATAGATGGCCGCGGCGAGGGCCTCGCGCATCCCGTGCATCAACTGCTGCTCGGCGAGCCTGGCGCGTAGGTTTTCCAGATGGGCGCGCTCGATCTCGCGCCTCCGCGCCGTGACCTCGCTCGCGAGGAGCAGCAAACGCCGGTCGCCGGGGACCTGTCGGCCGAAATAGGTCCGAGCGCTGGCGTCCGTCTCCTCGACCGGGGTCCCCGAGCAGGCGAACCAGCGCGGCCCCATCGAGCCCGGGATCTCGATGGCGACCTCGACATCCTTGAAGCCTCGCCCATCCAAACAGGCGGCGAAGGCATCCACGCCGAGCTGCTCGCTGACCGCCGCGCGCAGAACATCGGCCGGCTCCTTGCCGCGCAGATCCCCGAACAGCTTTTTGTACTCTTGATTGTCCAGGATGATCCGGCCCTTGCTGTCGAGCAGGACCACGATCACCGGGGCCGCATCCAGGACCGTCTCGATGCGCGCCTTCTGTTGACGCAGCGCCCCCTCGAGCTCGTGGACCTTGGTCGCGTCCCGATGCATCCCGAGGAAGTACTGAAGATCCCCTTCGCGGTCTAGGACCGGGGAGATGATCAACTCGGCTAGATAGTCGCGGCCCGCCTTGGTGCGGTTGACCAGAGTGCCCGTCCAAGTCTCCTTGCGCTGGATGGTTTGCCACAGCTGTTGGTAGACGCTGGGGGGGGTCGCGTTGCTCGAGAGGATCGACTCGTTCTGTCCCAAAACCTCCTCGCGGCTGTAACCGGTCAAGGTTTCGAAGGCACGATTCGCATAGAGGATCGCCGCTCTATGGTCCGTGATGGAGATAGCCACGGGCGACTGCTCGACCGCTTCGAAGAAGAGGCGGGGAGGCAGCGGATCCAACGCATTGCCGCCCATCAGGGTCAGCGCCTCGACAACCTCGATCGGGGTCCCGTCCGGCGGCGAGGCCAGAAACTCGCCGAGCGCGTTGATGACGACCTGCTGGACGGTGTCCGGGGCTTCTCGGACCGGCACGGCGCTCTCCTGAATCCTGTACGTGGGCTAAAGTTAAAGCAATTATAATGCCATAAATGACAGCTGCGCGTGTGGCACATGACGACCCCGAGTCCGCTCGGACAGCGCAGCGCATGTCGTCGGCCCAACGCTCTCAGTCGGAGGCGCCCCTGTCGATACCCCTGTCAGTTTTACGACATTTCGATGCAACTGCAACCGTGATCTCTGTTGTCACCGCGACAGCCCGGCTCCGGAGGGATGACGCCGAGGAGCGAGACGGACGCGCCGGCGGGATGCCGGCTGTTCCGCGCCGCACGCTCCCCAGGCGAGGTCAATCGATTGATGAAGCGACGATTTCGGTCTCCAGCGCCATCTGGAAGGGCGCCGATCGATCCGGTGCGCGCGTCGCACTCGGTTGCTGGCACCGCATTTGCTGCTGCTATGGCATCAAGGTCGCGACGCAAGGGCGTTCCACCGATGGGCGAGTATGTGATGCTGATTCTCGGCACGGCGTTGGTCAACAACGTCGTGCTGGTCAAATTCCTGGGGCTCTGTCCCTTCATGGGGGTGTCGAACAAGCTCGACTCCGCCTTGGGGATGGGTCTGGCCACCACCTTTGTGCTGACCTTGGCCGCGGTTGCGAGCTGGCTGCTCGAATGGTTTGTGCTTCAGCCACTGGATATCGGTTTCCTCCGCATCCTGACCTTCATCCTGGTGATTGCCGCGGTCGTGCAATTTACCGAGATGGCGGTGCGCAAGCTTTCGCCCGCCCTCTACCAGGTCTTGGGGATCTTCCTCCCCCTCATTACCACGAACTGCGCCGTGCTGGGCGTGGCCTTGCTGAATGTCCAAGAGGCGCATGGATTCCTCGAAAGCGTCCTCTACGGGTTCGGCTCGGCCCTTGGGTTCACCTTGGTGATGCTGCTGTTCGCCGGCATGCGCGAGCGACTGGCTCTGGCGCAGGTCCCGGCAGCCTTCACCGGGACACCGATCGCCTTTATCGCAGCCGGGCTCCTTTCGCTGGCCTTCATGGGATTCGCCGGGCTGGCATGAAACTGCGGAACGCGGTCGGCGCGACAGGCAAGGATCGGTGAAGCGCTCGAACTCTTGTCCGGTCAGCGGCCATGGCGGGACGCGTTCCGGAGGGCGAGAGATCGATGAAGGGGTGCGCTGCACGGGTGTGACGATTTTCGAGACGGATGCCGACGGGGTTCGGGTCGGGTTTCGGAGGGCAGCGGACCAGCAGTTCCTTGGCCGCCTAGAAGGGCACAACCAACATGACGGATTCTTAAACGAGATCGGAACACGATGATAGCCGCGATCTTTAGCCTCACGACACTCGGCCTGATTTTGGGTTGGCTCCTGGGCCTCGCCGCACGCTATCTGAAGGTCGAGGGGAATCCGCTCGCCGATCGGGTCGTGGAGCTGCTGCCCGGCTCGCAGTGCGGTCAATGCGGCTATCCCGGATGCGCGCCGGCAGCGGAGGCGATCGCCTCGGGCGCGGCCTCGGTGACCATCTGTCCGCCGGGCGGACGTGCCCTGGCGGAGGAGCTCGCGGGTGTGCTCGGGGTCAGCGTCGACCTCTCCGGAGTTGCCGACAAAGCGCCGGCGATCGCACACATCCACGAGAACCTCTGCATCGGCTGCTGCAAATGCTTCAAGCGCTGCCCGACGGACGCGATCATGGGGGCCAACAACATGATCCACAGCGTCTTCGCCGACGCCTGTACCGGGTGCGAGCTGTGCTTCGACGTCTGCCCGACCGAGTGCATCGAGATGCGCCCGGTCACGCCGACCCTGCAGACCTGGTATTGGCCGAAGCCGAGCGCGCTGGCGCCATTAGGCGGGCCACCAGCTTCGGTTTTGGCTGATGGCGGGAGTCAGGAGGCACCCCCCGCGCAACGCCCTAAAGATCGAGACGCAGAGGCAAGAAGGACCCGACGATGAAACTCTTCAAGATCCGCGGCGGCGTGCATCCGCAAGACAATAAGCACCTCGCGGCCGGGCAGGCGATCGAGGACCTGCCGATGCCGGCGTTGCTGCACATCCCGCTGCAGCAGCATATCGGTGCGCCTGCCAAGCCGGCCGTGCGCCGCGGTCAGCAGGTGGCCAAGGGCGAGCTGCTCGCACTCAGCCAGGGCGCCATATCGGCGCCGGTGCATGCGCCCACCTCGGGGCGGGTGATGGGGGTCGGGAGCTACCCGGCGCATCACGCCTCCGGGCTTTCGGTGCGGACCGTGACCCTGAAGCCCGACGGCGAGGATCGTTGGTCGGACGAGATTCAAGGCGTTCCCGATCCCTTTGCGCTTGCGCCGGAGGAGATTGCTGCGCGTGTCGCAGCAGCCGGCATCGTCGGAATGGGGGGCGCGACCTTCCCGTCCGCGGTGAAGCTGAATCTGCGTACCCGCTACCGCCTGCATACCCTCGTGATCAACGGGGCTGAATGCGAGCCGTATCTGACCTGCGACGACCGGCTCATGCGCGAGCATGCCGAGGAGGTCATCGACGGGGTCAGAATTATGGCGCACGCCTTGGGGGTCGACCGGATCATCGTCGCCATCGAGAACAACAAGCCCGAGGCGCAGGCCGCGATGGCGCTGGCCGCCTCGGCGGATCCGCGGATCCGCATCGCCCGCTTGCCGACGCGTTACCCGATGGGGTCCGAAAAGCATCTGGTGCAGTCGCTGACCGGGCGCGAGACACCGGCGCGCGGACTGACCGCAGATATCGGTGTGGTCGTGCACAACGGCGCCACCGCCTTCGCGGTCCACGAGGCGCTGCGCTGGGGTCGGCCGCTGGTCTCGCGTGTGGTGACCGTCAGCGGCGGGGCCGTTTCGCGGCCGCGCAACCTGCGCGTGCCTCTCGGAGCGCGAGTGCAGGATCTGCTTGAGCACTGCGGCGGCTTCGCGGAACAGCCGGCGCAGCTTATCAGCGGCGGTCCCATGATGGGCCAACCGCTCCCGAGCACGCGCGTTCCCATGGTCAAGGGCAGTAACGGCGTGCTGGCACTCACGACCGCCGAGGTCACCCGGCATGAGCCCATGCCCTGTATTCGTTGTGCGACCTGCGTGCAGGCGTGTCCCTGCGGACTGGTACCGCTCGACATGGCTGCCCATACCCGTGCAGGCGATCTGGAAGGTGCCGTGAGCCTCGGACTGATGGATTGCATCGGTTGCGGATCCTGCGCCTACGTCTGCCCGGCCCATATCCCGCTGGTGCAGTACTTCAACTATGCCAAGGGCGAGATGGCCGCGCGCGGACGCGCCAAGCAGAAGATGACCGAGACCAAGCGGCTGGCCGAGCAACGCACCGCCCGGATGGAGGCGATGAAGCAGGCCAAGCGTGAGGCGATGGCGAAACGCAAGCGCGAGGCTGCGGCGAAGAAGGCCGCCGAGACAGCCGAGACCGATGCCGCGATCGCGACATCCGGGGCGGCAGCCGAGCCGCCGACCATAAGAGCGGAGGCCTAACATGCAGATCGAGACCCCGGCCTCGAGCGCCGGCCCCTTCGCCCACGCCCGCACCAGCATCCAGCGCACCATGAGTTTGGTGATGCTGGCCCTCTTGCCGGCGACGCTCTTCGGATTCTGGCAGTTCGGCTGGCCGGCGATTTTTCTCTTCTTCGCCACGATCGGTACCGCGCTCCTCGCCGAGTCGGCTTGTCTGAAACTCGCCGGAAAGTCTCAGCGTCTTTATCTGCTCGACGGCTCGGCCCTGCTCGCCGGTTGGTTGCTAGCGGTCAGTCTGCCGCCCTGGGCGCCTTGGTGGATCGGTGCGATCGGAGCGGTGATTGCCGTTGTGGTTGCCAAGCATGTCTTCGGCGGGCTCGGTCAGAACCTCTTCAATCCGGCGATGGTGGCTCGGGTGGCCCTGTTGATCTCCTTTCCTCTGGAGATGACCAGCTATGTCCAACCCATGCCGCTGTTCTCCGCCGATGCGCCGGGGTTCCTCCAGAGCGTCGCGATCAGTCTCGGTCAACCGGGCTTCGATGCTGTCTCCGGCGCCACGCTCCTGAGTCATGTTCGAACCGAGCTGAGTCAGGGCATGAGTCTGTCCGAGATCATCCCCGACATTGCCTACCTGGTGTCGGGTGCCGTCGGAACCATCGCCGGCAGTATGGGCGAGACCTCTGCCCTGCTGATTCTGCTCGGTGGGCTCTTCCTACTGGCCAATCGGGTCATCACCTGGCACACGCCGGTGGCGATGATCGGCAGCCTCGCGATCCTCGCGACCCTGATGAATCTCTACGACCCCGAGCACTATGCCGGGGCCCTCTATCACATCGTCTCCGGCGCGACGCTGTTGGTCGCCTTCTTCATCGCGACCGATCCGGTGACCTCGCCCGTGTCCAAGCTCGGCCAGATCGTCTTCGGGGCCGGCTGCGGGGTCCTGGTCTATGTGATTCGTACTTGGGCCGGCTACCCCGAGGGGGTCGCCTTCGCCATCCTGCTCATGAACGCCTGTACCCCGATGATCGACCATTACATCCGGCCGCGCGTCTACGGACGCGATCGGCGGGGTACGCCGATCGAATACGCCGACAACGCAGAGATGCGCCAATGACGTCCATCGCCCAACCCAGCTATCGAAAACGCATCGGCTACCAGGCGGGTTTGCTTGGGGGCTTTACGCTGATCGCCGCGGCCCTCCTGGTGATGGGCGATATCGCCACGCGTGACACCATCGCGCTACGAAAGGCCGAGGATCTCAAGGCGTCGCTCGCGGAGGTCATTCCGCCGGCGATCCACGACAACGATCTGCTGGCCGATCCGCTCACGCTGGAGGGTCCGGACGGCGAAACGCTGATTGTCTACCGCGCGCTCCAGGGCCTGCAGGTCACGGGGCTGGCCTATCGGATCAGCGGCGTCGGCTATGGCGGAAAGATCGAGCTGCTGCTCGGGCTGGATGCCACCGGGACGATCTTGGGGACACGTGTACTGTCGCATGCGGAGACGCCGGGCCTAGGGGACAAGATGGAGGTCGCCAAAGGCGACTGGATCTTGGGCTTCGATGGCTTGAGCCTCGGCAATCCGCCGGCCGAACGTTGGGCGGTCAAGAAAGACGGTGGTGATTTCGACCAGTTCACCGGGGCGACGATCACCCCGCGTGGGATCGTCGGCGCATTGCGCGGCGGACTGGAGCTCTTCGCCAAGCACCGCGACACCCTGACCGCCAACGCGGTCGTTCAGGTCGATACCCCGGACCTGGCGCGAAGCCCAGTCACGACGCGGCAGCCCTGAGTCCGGAGTCGAGCCGCACAGCCCCTTTCTGGATGGAGAGCATCGAGGCCATATGAGCACAGCCACAGACGACAAAGACCGGACCCCATGGGGTCGAATCGCCCGCGACGGCGTCTTCCACAACAACGTGGTCCTGGCCCAGTCGCTCGCGCTTTGTCCCCTGCTTGCGGTCACCGGTACGGCGACCAACGGGCTCGGAATGGGGCTCGCGACGACGGCCGTACTGGTTGCCTCCGGGCTGCTGATCTCCATGCTGCGTGGTCTGATCACGGCCGAGGTGCGCATTCCTGTGTTTGTCTTGATCATCGCCGTCTTGGTGACCCTGGTGGACTTGGGGCTCAATGCTTGGCTACACGACCTTCACAAAGTCTTGGGTCTCTTTATCCCCCTGATCGTGACCAACTGCGCCATCCTGGGCCGGGCCGAGTCATTCGCCTCCCGCAATCCAGTGCTCCCGGCGGCCTTCGACGGGCTGATGATGGGCGTCGGTTTTACCTTCGTCTTGGTTTTGCTGGGCGCGGTCCGCGAGATCATCGGCAGCGGCACCCTGTTCGCCAACGCCGAGCTGCTGCTCGGCGACGGCATGGCCTTCCTCGAGCTGACCCTGATTCCGGAGTACCGCGGTTTCCTCCTTGCGGTCTTGCCGCCCGGGGGGTTTCTGGCGCTCGGTTTCATGCTCGCCGGCAAGCGTCTCATCGACGCCCGAGTCGCGGCGATCCAGCGGCCTGCGTCACCCGCCGGGGCGATTGCCTGAGCCGTTCCCGAACCTTGCCTCATGTTTCGAGGGTCTCATCCATGCATGTCGGTGTCGCTTACGCGGACAAATTCAAGCAGACCTGGCTCAAGCTCGACGTCCCGGATGGAAGCACCGCGCACGAGGCGATCGAGCGCTCCGGGTTGTTGGACCAGTTTCCCGAGATCGATCTGACCGAGAACAAGATCGGCATCTTCGGGCGGCTCGTGAAGCTCGAGACCCGTTTGAGCGACGGCGATCGGGTCGAGATCTACCGGCCGATTACCGCAGACCCGGAGACGGTCGAGCGACGCGATCAGGTCGGTGGGGACGACGCCGACTGAGCCCCGACCTCGCCATGTGCCAACCCCGATCGTCTGGCGGGTCGAGCTGCCGTCAGCGGACAAGCTCCCGATACAGGGCCAAATACTGATCCAGGATGGCATCGCGACTGAAATCGCGCTGCACCCGCGCATGGCCGCGCTCGGCGAGTCCGGACCTGAGCGGCGGGTCGGACAGGACCTCTCGAATCCCCCCGGCGAGTGCGACCGCGTCCGCGCAAGGAACGGCCCAGCCGTCTTCACCATGCCGCACGATCTCGCGCGCCCCGCGAAAATTGGCCGTTACCAAAGGCTTGCGCCAGGCCCATGCCTCGAGGATGACGTTGCCCATCGGCTCCTCGTCCAAGGACGGGAAGACGACGAGATCCGCCATCTGGAGGTAGGCCGAGGGATCCTTTTGCCATCCGGTCCAGAGGATGCGTTTGTCCTGTCCCACCTCGACCGCCTGACGCTGCAGCGCCGGCCCCAGGGGTCCATCACCGACGATGATCAAGCGGAGTGGTCGCCCCTCGATCGTCTCCGGGAGCTTGGCCATGGCATCCACGAGGTGCCGATGTCCCTTGAAGCCGACCAGCCTTCCCAAGGTGACCATCACCCATGCCTCGTCCGGGACGCCATGCCGAGCACGCAGCTCGGCCACTTGCTGCGGGGCCACCGGATGCACCGGCTCGGCGAAGTTGTAGATGTGATGGACGCGATCCGCCGGCAGACCGTTCTGAACCATCCAGTCACAGAGCTGCCTGGTGTTGCCGATCCATCCGTGGGCGTGGCGAAAAGGGCCGAGCGCGTAATAGCCGCCGAGCCGGGCGAGATGGACCGGCCCTTTCAACGGGCTCAGGTGGGTCAGCCGTGTGGCCCGCCCCATATAGGTCTGGACGATGTCCGGGCGGACCCGGCCGATGGTGCGCGAGACGGCATCACGCGAGAGCGGATCCCATGTGGTGAGAAAGGGTAGGCGATGGACCTGGAGCGATCCGTAGTCGAGATCGTCGAGACCGCTGCCGCGGCGAATCGCCAAGTCGACGGGGGCTCCACGCTCGGCGAGCGCAAGACTGAAGCGGATCGCCCAGCGCTCGGCACCGCCGAGGGCCTTGCTGGCGACCATTTGGAGACTGGATGGATCGGACATAACGTGCTGGAGTCGTTTCCGGTCTGTCGTGTCTAGCGGGTTGGATCGCCGCCAGACGAAGCCGGCCATCGTGGCGGGCGAATGTATTCAGGAGGCACATCTTTTCCGCTCGCCCGCGTCGGTCCGGCAGGCGGAGATGATGCGGGAAGCCTGCGCACCGAGGCCCCAAACGTCAAGTCGCAATCCGTCACCCCGCCTTGGGGCGCAGGGCAACTTCGCCCCACAGCTCGCGATAGACCGCGAGGTTCCCGTCCACCATGGCGTCGATGGAAAACTCCCGCGCCATCAGGGCCTGACCGGCTGCGCCGAGCGTTTGGCGACGCTCGGGGTCGGCGAGCAGGGTGTCCAGTGCGGCTCGCAATGCCGTGATGTCGCCGGCGGGCACCAGGAGCCCGTTCTCGTCGTCGTGCACCGCCTCCGGGATGCCGCCGACGCGGCACGCGACGATCGGCACGCCGGCGCTGGCGGCCTGGAGCAAGGAGACGCCGAGTCCCTCCATGCGCGCCGGGTGGACGAGAAGATCCAGGCAGGGCATGAGCTCGGCGAGATCGTCGCGGAATCCGACGAGTCGGATACGCCCGGTCAGACCCTTTCGAGCGATCTGTGCCGCGAGCGTGTCCGCGAGTGGCCCTTTCCCGAAGAAGAGCACCTGCAGGCCGGGGAAGCGATCCATCAACGGGGGCAGCGCCTCGATCAGATCGGCGTGCCCCTTGCGCTGAATCAGTTGGGCGACGACCCCGATCAGGAGCGCGTTCTCGGGCACTCCGAGGCGTGCTGCGATCGCCGCGCGAGCGCAGGGCCGGGCGTAGGCGGCGTAGTCGACCGCGCTGCGCACGACCCGCAGCTTCTCGGCGGGCAGCCCCTCGGCAAGCAGCACATCGCGAATCCCCTCGGAGATGGCCACGACCCGATCGAAGAGTCGGTACTTGAGCGCGACCATCCAGCGAGGCTCGGGGTTGTCGACCCGGCGGGTGTGGACAACCGGCGCCCCGGTCAGGCGCGCCGCGAGGCCGCCCATGACGTCGGCACCGATACGGCTGTGCAGGTGGATCAGATCCGGTCGGCTCGCACGGATTAGGCGTCTCAGGCGGACGACCATCGCTAGGTCCAGATCGCCCCTCATCGCCAGGCCATAGACCCGCGCGACGGGCTCCGCGGCCTCAGCCAGCGCGCATCCCGCGGGGCAGGCGAGCAGATTCTCGTGACCGCGTGCGGCGAGCCCGCGCAGCAGATGCAGCACCTGATAGGCCCCGCCGTAGAGGTGACGCCCGCCCTCGACATGGAGGATCCTCACGGCGCGGCTCCGAGTACGTCGCGAGCCGCGTCCAGGACCTCGTCGATCGTGATCAGACGCATGCAGGTGAAGGCCCCGTCGCAGGTGGGGCGCCGTTTGCAGGGCGAGCAGTCGAGCTTGTGGTACAGCACACGGGCGTTCGCGCGGGTGGTGTCGAGATAGGGGCAGGTCGAGCCGAAAAGGAGCAGGCTCGGGGTGCCGAAGGCGATGCCCATGTGCCCCAGACCGGTATCCACGCCGATGAGGAGCGATGCGCGGTCGATCAGGGCGGCGGCCTCGATGAGGCTGGTGCGGCCCGCGAGGTCGAGCAAAGGGGCGTCGGCCGCATCGCCGATCCGTATCGCAGCCTCGCGATCCGCCGGCCCGCCGAGCAACACCGGTGTCAGGCCTAGATCCGCCTGGATGCGTGCCGCAAGCGGTGCCCAACGCGCCTCGATCCAGTGTTTCTGCGGCCGCGTCGTGAAGGGGCAGAGCACCGCAAAGCCGTCGCTTAGACGATGCTCGGCGATGATCCGATCGGCGAAGGCCGCCTCGCTCTCGCCGTAATGCACGGCCATCGCGAAGTCCTCCGCCGGCAGCTCTAAGGTCTGCGCCAGATGGAGATACTCCGAGCCGATCCGCTGGGGATCCCCGCCGCGATCAACCGTCCGCGTCATCAGCCATTGGCTGCCCTCACGCGAGCCCAGGCCGATCCGCTCGCGAGCACCCGAGAGTCGTGTCAAGGCGCCGCTCTTCAGCAATCCCTGCAGGTCGATGGCGAGGTCGAAGCGCCGTTCGCGCAGATTCGTCCGCAGCGCCGCGATACCCGACATCAACTCGCGCAGCCGCCGCTCGCGCCACAGGCGCCGCCAGTGACCGAGCGGACAGACGATGACCTCGTCCAGATCCGGGTGGCGGTCCAGCACAGAGCGATACTCGGGCTGAACCAGCCAAGCGATGTGCGCCAGCGGATAGGCGCGTCGCAGGGCCGCGATCAGGGGCGAGGCGAAGACGATGTCGCCGATCGCCGAGAGGCGCACCAAGAGGATCTTCACCCGCGTTCGTCCTCGGCGGGCTGCGTCAACTGTGCGAGACGGAAGCTGTAGGCCGTCCCGGCGAGCAGGATCCAGAAGACCATCCAATCGCTGCGCACCACGCGATAGTTGAACAGATTCCAGATCAGCACGAAGACGAGCGTGACGAGGAAGAGCCGGCAGAGATCCGCCGGGAGTCGTCCGGCGCGACATGCGTCGCGGGTCGCGCGCACCAGGGCCCAGACCAGCGCGACGGCCAGCAGGAGACCGACCGAGCCGAATTGAAACAGCGTCTCGGCGTAGGCGTTGTGCAGATGCGGCAGCCACTCGACGTTGTCCATGAGGGTGTCCGGTCGTCCGCTGGTGGCGATCCATTCGCGGCTGGTGCCCGCACCCCAACCGAACCACGGGCGTTCGCGCCATTTCTCGTAGGTGAAGAGCAGGGCATTCACGCGCAGGCCGACCGGGTCGGAGGTCACCCCGGTCACATCGCCGCTGATCACCTGTTGCAGGGTGTCGGTCTGGTCGGTGAGACGCATCTCGATGGTCTGATACTGGCTCGATAGGATCACTCCCAGGGCACCAAGGCCCAGGACGATCGCAAGCCAACGTCGCCGTGGCGGTGTTGCCGTCGTCGCGTGTCGGGTCCGCCATTCCAGAAGCATTAAGATCGCCAACCCGCCGAGAAAGCCGAGCCAGGAGCCGCGCGACTGCGACAGGAGCAACCCTTCCAACATGATCAGCAGCCATACGGCCCAGAGCGTCGTCGCGAGCCAGCGCTGCCAAGGGTGGTCGCGCTCAATCCAGAAGGCGCGGCGCGTCGCGAGGAGCCCGAGCGCCCCGAGCCCGGCGAACATGCCGAACGCGATCGACGGAAGGTAAGCGTCGAACCGCGTCGAGAAAAAGGCGGCGTCGAAGGTCGCCCAATCGATCTTGCGGAAGGTCGCGAGGGTGAAGCCCGCGAGCCCCAGCATCAAAACCAACCGCACCCGATCCGGACGTCCGGCGACCCAGTAGGCGAGCGGGATGAAGAGCAAGAGCTTCACCCAATCCGTGCTGTTGTCCGCGACCGCTTGCGCGAGTGTGGGGGTCGGCTCCAAGAAATAGGCGATCAGGCTGTGCGTCGCGACAAAGACGCCGAAGGTCAGGGCTATCAGGGCGACCGGGTCCCGTGCAAGCTCGCGCCAAGCGTCGAATCGGATCAGGAAGATAAGGGTCAGCAGAATCAGGCCGACGGTGGCCGGGGTGATCCCCAGCAGCGCGAAAAATGCGAAGACATAGAGTCCGAATAGGCCGGCGCGCGACCATCCGTCGGCAACGGGGACGCGCGGCGTTGGACGATGCGGCTGGGATAAGATCGGCATCTCGAAGAGCTGTCTGGATGTTGGGTATCGCCTCGGGACAGGTATGATACGCGCGATCGCTTTGCCTGGCGCACCGGCGCGCTGCCCCGGATTCGGACCTCAACACACGCCTCGACCCTGCCGATCGGTCTGTCGAGGCGTAATGGATACCTGCCATGCCCCCGTTGGACCAACCCACCGCCGAGCCGTTGCCTCAGTCAGTGCAGCGCCCGGTCTGCCTCTTCATCCCGAGCTTCGGCGACGGCGGGGTAGAGCGCATGATGGTCAACATTGCTCGCGGGATCGCGGATCAGGGCGTCCCGGTCGACTTCATGGTCGGCCGGCGCGAGGCGCCTTTTCTGGACAATCTCCCGGCGACGGTGACCCTCCATGCACTCGGCCGTGTTCCACCGCGGGAGCGACAGCGCTTCCTCGCCGAGTATGTCGAGCGCCGCCGACCCGCTGTCGTCCTGTCGGCCAAGACCGAAGACGATCGCATCGCGCTCGCGGTGAAGGCGGCCTCGTCGACCGACACCCAGTATTTCCTGCGCCCCGGGACCACCATGTCCGAGCGCTGGCGTGCGCGCGGGAAGAATCGCCTCAAACGCTGGTGGGAGCAGCGCGAGTTGCGGAGCCTCTTTCAGCGGGCGGACGGGGTCGTCGCCGTGTCCGAAGGCGTCGCAGCGGACATCGCCGCGGTCACGGGTATCCCGCCGAGTCGCGTGCGGGTGGTGCGAAACCCCAACATCACGCCCGAGTTCTATGCACAAGCCCGGGAGCCGTTGGATCATCCCTGGTTCGCCACGGACCAGCCCCCGGTCATCATGGGCGTCGGAGGTCTGCGGACCCAGAAGGACTTTGCGAGCCTGATCAAGGCGTTCGCCCTGCTGCATGCGCGTCTGCCCTGCCGGCTGATGATCCTCGGACAGGGCCGCCAACAGGGGCGGCTCTTGCGCCTCGCGCGGGATCTCGGCGTTGCGGACGACGTGGCCCTGCCCGGTTTCGAGCCCAATCCCTACCGCTTTCTGGCGCGCGCCAAACTCTTCGCACTTTCTTCGCTCTGGGAAGGCTCGCCCAATGTCCTGACCGAAGCACTCGCGTTGGGCAAACCCGTGGTCTCGACCGATTGTCGCAGCGGACCGCGTGAGATCACCCGCGACGGTGCCTTCGGCGCCTTGGTTCCGGTCGGCGATGTGGAGGCACTGGCGGCGGCTATGGAAGAAACCCTGCGCAATCCGCCCTCGCCCGATGTTTTGAAGGAAGCGGTGCAGGAGTATCGGATGGACATCAGCGCACGGCGCTATCTCGCGGCCTTCGGGTTGAAGCAGAACGAAGCATAAATTATGCCAATGCTACCCAGAACGCTTCCCGCCGCGATTGGCGGCTGCGGCGACGAGTTCGCCAGGCGAGCAAGCCCATCGCTCGCCTTCTGCCGATCGAGCTAGATCCCCTCTCTTCGAAGTGCAGCGCGCTGCCCGCGAGCGGCTCAAGGAGAGGATGCGTCGCGAGTGCGCCCTCGGTGGCGTCAGAGTCGATCGAGACCTTCTCCACGAGCGCGTCCGATTTCAGGATGGACGATGAAGGCGACATTCAGCGGCGCCTCACGGGACGAGGCTGGGGGTCGACCGTCGTCCACTAAGCGCCTCGCGGTCAGCGCGGTCAGGGATGATCGCGTTCGGAGATGGCCGGGCGTCCTACCCCGATCGGCTAGCAGGCATTGACAGCCCAGACGCTTTCTGCGCATTTGGAGAGCGAGAAACGACATCTTCGCGTGAAGCAAGATACCGCCTACATGGATTCCCATCTCGGTGGCAAACGACCTGTTTGACCGATAGGTCTACGCAGCATGTGCAAAGGCCAGCTGCAACAACGGCAGGGACCCGGTTGGTGCGCATCATTAAAGGACCTGCCAGTGCAAGGCGCCTCACTGATTACCAGGCGGGCTTGCTGCTTGTTCTCCTGGTCCTGGGCTCATCACCGTCACCGGCGATCGAGACCGTGCGTCTGCAGCTGAAGTGGACGCATTCGTTCCAGTTCGCCGGCTATTACGCGGCACAGTCGCTCGGCTACTACCGCGATGCGGGCCTCGACGTGAGCCTCATCGAGGGTGAGCCCGGGCTCGACGTCGTCGAGACCGTCGTCGACGGTGGAGCCGACTTCGGTGTGGGCACCAGCGGGCTTCTGCTCGAGAGGTCTCGCGGCCAGCCGGTGGTCGTGCTTGCGACAATCTTCCAACACTCGCCGTTGGTCTTGATCGCGCGTACCGATCACCCGCTGCAGTCGATCCACGATTTGGCCGGGAAATCGGTCATGATCGAGCCGCATTCAGAAGAGCTCATCGCCTACTTTCGCCGGGAAGGACTCCAGAAGGCGCAGCTGGAGTGGGTCGAGCACAGCTTCACCGAGCAGGCCCTGATCGATGGCACCATCGACGCCATGTCGGCCTATGCGTCCCACGAGCCATACTTCATGGATCAGGCGGGACTGGCTTATCAGCTCTATAGCCCGCGCTCTGCCGGAATCGATTTTTACGGTGATTGCCTGTTCACGTCCAGCCGCATGCTGGTCGAACACCCCGAGCGCGTTCGGGCCTTTGTGAACGCAAGCCTCCGCGGCTGGGAGTACGCCCTCGAGCATCCGGAGGACACCATCACGCTGATCCGGGACCACTACGACACCGACCTGGACCTGGAATTTCTCCGGTTTCAGGCCGAGCAGATGACGAAGCTGATCCGCCCCGACCTGGTCGAGATCGGATACATGTACCCCGGACGCTGGCGACATATTGCAGATGTTTACGCTGAACTCCGGATGATGGACCGGGATTTCTCCTTGAATGGATTCCTCTATTCGGGACGCACCGAGCGTGATCTGACCTGGCTTTACCGGCTCCTGTTCGGCGTGGTCGCCCTGGCTGCGGTGCTCTTCGTCATCAACGTCTCGTTCGCGCGTGTAAACCGGCGTTACCGAGCAAGCCTGGAAGCGATACGACAGGCGGAGACGGCCCGGGCGGAAAGCGAGAGCATACTCCACACCCTGATGCAGACGGCATCGGCAGGCATCTGCATGCTCGAAGGCCGGCGACTGGTCTTTGTCAACGACGCAATGACCCGGTTTACCGGCTACCGGCGCGAAGAGCTGCTCGGGATGCGAGAGCTGGAGATGGTCGATCCCGAGTATCGCGAGCTGGTCGGCCAAAGGGCCGAATCCCGACAGCGTGGCGGCGCAGAGCCGAAACAGTACGAGATCAAGCTCAGGACAAAGGACGGAGCACCGCGTTGGATCGCCCTGACGGCGGAGCTCACGACCTATCGGGGCCGCAACGTCAGCATCGCGACCCTCTCCGACATCACCGAAAGAAGAGAGGCGGAGAAGGCACTTCGTCAGAGCGAGCAACAATACCGTTTGATCACCGAGAACATGCAGGATGTCATCTGGGTCATGGATGCGGAGGTCGGAAACCTCCTTTACGTAAGCCCGTCGGTCGTTCAACTTCGCGGGTACGACCGCGAGTCATACACGGCAACCTCCTTCGAGCAGTGGTTTAAACCGGAGTCGAGGGCGGGGCTCCGGGTTCTGCACACGCAGCGTCTAAAGGCCTTTCTCAGGGGTGAGGTCAGCCCGGATACCACTTACCGTGACGAGGTCGAGCATACGCGACGGGATGGATCGACGGTCTGGTGCGAGGTGGTCGCGAGGTTCCGGCGCAATCCGCGCACGCAGCGCGCTGAGCTCTATGGCGTAACCCGCGACATCGCGAAACGCAAGGCGATCGAAGAAGAATTGCGCCGCGCGAACACGGAGCTGACAGCACTCGCGTCGACCGATGTGCTGACGGGATTACCGAACCGGCGCCTATTCTACGAGATCGCCGAGCGGGCGCTATCGAGCGCTCGCCGCAACCGCAGTCTGGCTGCGGTGTTGTCCCTTGACCTGGACAAGTTCAAACCGATCAACGACTCGCATGGCCATGAGGTCGGCGACCGCGTGCTGATCGAAACATCGCGCAGGCTGATCCTTGCGCTGCGCCAGTCGGATACCGGCGCGCGTTTCGGCGGCGATGAGTTCCTGATTCTGCTGCCACGGATCAGCCGTGACGAAGACGTGATGCTCGTTGCCGAGAAGATACGCGTGCTGTTTGAAGCGCCGTTTGTCATAGAGGATTTGGAGCTGAGTATTTCCGTCAGTATTGGTGCCTCGATTTACCCTCGTCACGGAGACGACATCGATGCGCTGATCAAGGCATCCGACCAGGCGCTCTATGTCACCAAAGAGCGTGGCGGCCGCGGTTTGACGCTATTTGGGAACCAATACACCACAGTGGCAACACCCCGTCGCTCGGGCGAAGACCTTCCCGATAGCGAGGCCCCGGCGATAGAGGACGCGAAGTAAGATAAACCCCAGGGGCAAGGACTTGACTCGTATCTCCTTAAGGACGCCCCGCGCTGACTTACGTTCGGCGCCATCGGGACCGCGAAGCGATGCCCGGCTGCCCCAATGAGATAGGTTTAAGCCTGCCGCGCAACCAATCGGCGTCCGTCCACGACCGCCACCACCGCCAGATAGACCAGCATCAGCAGCGTGCCGGCGACCAAGCTATTCCAGCCGATTCCGCTGGTCAGCCAGCGGCTGGCGCCGTATAGGCCGAGACCCAGCGCGATGTAGCCGAACACGCGGGTCAGATCGTAGGGCACCGGATAGTAGCGCCGGCCGAGCAGGTAGGACATGGCCACCATGGCGCTGTAACACGCCAGGTGCGCCCAAGCCGCGCCCTGGTAGCCGTAGACCGGCACCAGCAGCCAGAGCATGGCGATGGTGATGCCGGCGCCGATCAGTGCTACCCAAGCGCCGAGCAGGGTGCGGTCGGTGAGCTTGTACCAGATCGACAGGTTGACGTAGACGCCGAGCAGCAGGTTCGCGAGCAGCAGCACCGGCACCACCGTGAGACCCTCGCGATAGTCGGCGCCGACGAAATACTGAAACAGGTCGAGGTACAGCGTCACCAGTAGAAGGATGAAGACGCAGAAGATCACGAACCAGTTCAGCACCAGCGCGTAGAGCTGTTTGGCGTCCTGCTGCTTGGCGTAGGCAAAAAAGAACGGCTCGCCGGCGTAGCGGAAGGCCTGGATGAACAGCGTCATCAGGATCGAGAGCTTATAGCAAGCACTGTAGATGCCGAGCTGTGCCATGTTGGTGGCGTCGTCGTAGGGCAGAAGGAACTTCAGCGCCGCGCGGTCGAGCATCTCGTTGACGATGCCGGCCATGCCGATGATCACCATCGGCAGCGAATAGCGGATGATGCGTTTGAACAGCTCCGCGTCGAAGATTGCCCCGGCGCCGAACAGACCGTCTTTGAGTTGCGGCATCAGCAGCAGGATCTTGAGCCCGCTGGCCGCCAGGTTGGCCAGGAAGACGTAGCCGATGCCGATGGCCGGGTCCCACAGGCGGCCGAGCAGGGAGTCGGGGTCGGCCTCGAAGGCCTGCCGGCAGACCAGGATAAAGAACAAGTTCAGCCCGATGTTGGCGCCGATCTCGATCAGCTTGATGCCGGCGAAATGCAGCGCCTTATCCTCCGCCCGCAGCCGCGCAAAGGCGGCGGCGCCGACCGAGTCGAGCGCGACGATCGCGGCCACCCACCAGATGTATTCCGGATGGGCGGCGTGGCGCAGCAGGTCGGCGATGGGCTGCTGCAACAGCACCGCCGCGAGCAAGAATCCTCCGTTCGCGACGATGAGCGTGCGCACCACGGTCGCGAACACCACCGGCGGCTCGCGCTCGCCGCCGCTGCGGAAACGGAAGTAGCCCGTCTCCAACCCGAACACCAGCAGCACCGCCAGAAAGCCCATGTAGGCGTAGAACTCCGCCACGACGCCATAGTCCGCCGGTGCGAAGGTGTAGGTATAAAGCGGCACCAGCAGGTAGTTCAGAAACCGGCCGATGATGCTGCTGAGGCCGTAGACGGCGGTCTGTGAGGCGAGACGTTTGAGCGGGTTCAAGGTGCGGGACTCGACGCTTGGGTGTTTCGGCGCGGGATTGTCTCATGCCGCAGATCTCCGCGAGCGCCCGCTGGTACTTGGGGCAATCGTCGTTTGCGCCGACACTGAGCGCGATCTGTAATTCGGGAAGAGGGATCGGAGCCCTCGCGGGAGCTTGACGATGTTGCTTTCGATGGCGTCCGTCAGCGAGGAGTCGCTCGTGGTCCAGGAGGAGAGCGCGCCTTTGGCATAGCCCGAGCCGCGCAGGAAGAACGGTGTAGCGCAGAGATGGTGTGGGGGAGGGGTCGAAGATACGCGTCAGCCCGCCCGTCCGATTGACGGCCTCCGTCCGGAGACCCAGAGCCGGGCGGCTTCGTTGTTCTTCTCGCCCTCCTGCTTGTCGTCGCCCTTCAGTTTGTTCGGTTTGGGGACGGGGCGGAGTTGCCTGCGTCGCTCCGCGCGCTGCCAATTCGGCGCTAGTCGGTTCGGGCGCGCTTTGAAGAATCGTATGACCCTAGCTTGCCCGGCGCGGCAGCCGCATGGCATCCAGATAGGCATCGGTGCTCGCCTCGATCTCGTAGGGTCGGGCGGCGTCCCGAAGCAGGGCCCCCGGTGGCGGAGCGTCCAGGGTCTCCATCATGGCCGCGGCCAAGGCGGCGGCGTCGCCGACCGGCACCAAGGGGCCGATGCGTCCGTCCTGCAGGATCTCGCGCGGGCCGCTCGGACAATCGGTCGCCACCACGGGCGTGCCGACCGCGAGTGCCTCGATGATGACGAAGCCGAGCCCCTCCCAGCGCGAGGTAAATGCGAAGAGATCGGCATAGGCCATGAAGGCATAGGGCTCGGGGACGAATCCGGGCAGGTCGACATCCTCGGCCACGCCCAGCTCGGCGGCGAGTGCGAGCAGGCGCTCGCGGGCACGGCCTTGTCCCAGGATCATGAGGCGGCACTGGCGCTCTGCCCGCACGCGCGCGAAGGCCAGCAGCAGGGTCTCGAAGTCCTTGCGTCCGCACAGTTCGCCTGCGCCCAAGATCAGAGGCACGTCGGACCGCCCGAGCCAGGGGTGATCCGGACGCGCCAGGGTCTCCGTGAAGAGCGACGCCGGCACCACGGGCGAGGGCACGACACGGATCCGCTCGCGCGCCAAGCCGGTGTAGCTCGCCATGTCGTCGGCCACGCCGGCGCTGGTCACGATCACCTGGTCGGCGAAAGGATAGAGACGCCCCATCGACGTGCGCTGGACCCAACGCTCGAGCGTGCCGCGCGTCGCCAGATCGATCGAGATGGTCGTCCCCGAGCTGAAGACCAGGCGCGTCTGAACCCCGGCGAGCCAGCGTGCAATGAGTGCGGTGCGATTCACGCGGTCCTTGTCCGAGAGCAGGACGGCCGGACGCTCGCGGCGCAGGTATCGCACCAGGGCCGGTATGCAGGCGTAGGTGTGCCGCGAGCCCAGATCGACCACGGAGACCCCGGCCGGGATCACGTCCAGGTGCGGCCCATGGCGACGGACCTTGAGCAGATCGACCCGATAGCCCCGACGCGCCAGGGCCGGGATCAGGTGCTTGGCCGCGCGGTCGACACCGCTGTGACCGGAGGTGGAGAAGAAGCAAGCAATCCGCGGGACGGTCGTCGCCATGGTCAGGCGCCGCTCGCGATCCAATCCAAGGGATTTTCGTCGGGCGAGGGTGCGAGCCTGGGCTGCTCGATGAAGAGCCGATGCCAGATCGCGAACTGCATCAGGCCGAAAAGCTCGCGACTGCCGCCCCTGCCGGCCTGACGGGCGGCGACCAGATCAGGAATGGCATCGACGCGGAACCACTCGCGGATGCCTCGGTTTTGCGCCACGCGCTCGCCGACACGGGCCGCGATATCGCCGGTTAACCAGTCGCCGACCGGGACGTGGAAACCGCGCTTGGGACGCGTCAGGTGTCCCGGCGGCAGCATGGGCTCGGCCCAGCGCTTGAGCAGCCATTTGCCCTGATGGCCTTTGACCTTGAGTCCATCGGGCAGCGAAAGACCGAATTCGACGATGCGATGGTCGAGGAAGGGCACTCGACCCTCCAGCCCGAAGCCCATCAGCATGCGGTCGGTCTTCACCAGCAGATTGTCCGGGAGGGCCGTGACCAGGTCGGTATACTGGCGTCGCTGCAGGTCGGACCAGCTGCTCGGCGTCGACCGCCACGCCTTGAGGAAGGGCGCGCGATCCGGTTCCTTGACCGACTCGAGCGCCGGTCCGAGCAGCCGCCGCGACCACTGTCCCGACCACTGCCCACGGGTGCGGAAACCGCCGCTACCCGGCCTCAGCAGACCCTTGATCCAGCGCTCGGTCGGTGGAGGGCGATACCGGCCGTAGCCGGCGAAGACCTCGTCGCCGCCCTCGCCCGAGAAGACCACCTTGAGGTCGGCTGCGGCGGTTTGGGCCAGGACCGAGGTCGGCAGGTTGGCGTAGTCGCGCATCAGCTCGTCGGCCGCCCAGACCGTATGCGGGATGCGGGCGAAGACCTGATCGAGCTCGAGCGCCAGGGGCCGGTGATCCAGCCCGAAATGCGCCGCGACACGCGCCGCCTCGTCCAGCTCGTGCGCCATTGCCGTGCCGCGATACCCGACCGAGAAACTCTTGATACGACCGGCTCCGTGGGTGTGCAGCAGCGCGGCCAGCACGGCAGAGTCCACGCCGCCCGAAAGGAAGAGCCCGAAGGGCACGTCCGAGCGCATGTGCTCGCGCATGGCCTCGTGCATGAGTCCGTCCAACTCGGCTTGCGCCTCGTCGAGGGCGATCGCGCGGGGCGCGATATCGAGCGCCGACCAGTAGCGCCTGTGCTTGATGTGCAGATCCCGATCGATGATCAGGATCTCGCCGGGCGGCACCCGTCGGATGCCCTCCAGGATGGTCTCCTCGCCGCTCGCGAATTGGTTCTGCAGAAACTGCCGCAAGGCGACCGGATTCACGCGGGGCCGACCCGGCAGGAGCGGCAGAAGCGCCTTGATCTCGGAGGCGAAGGCAACGCGGTCGGGCAAGCGCACGTAGAAGAGCGGCTTGATCCCGAGCCGGTCTCGCCCGAGGATCAGCCGGCCCTCTCTTGCATCATGGAGCGCGAAGGCATACATGCCGCGCAGCTCGACGGGGAAATCCAGCCCATGTTCGGCATAGGCGTGCAGGATGGTCTCCGAGTCCGAGTCGGTCCGTGGCGCGCGCCCCTGCGTACGCAACGCGGCATTCAGTTCGATGTAGTTGTAGACCTCGCCGTTTGCCGCCAGCGCGAGCTGCCCGTCGGCCGAGACCATCGGCTGATGCCCGGTGGCGATACCGATGATCGACAGCCGCGTCTGCGCCAATCCGGCCGGGCCGCTGCAATGGATGCCGTGATCGTCCGGGCCCCGGTGGGCCAGGGCTGCGGCCATCTTGACCAGCTCGTCCGGGTTCGGGCGAGAACCGCCGCGCAGCATGAAGCCCGCGATCCCGCACATTAGCGGGTCGCCTTCGGGTCGTGTCGTCGGGTCGAGACCTGCGGCATCGGATGGCTCGGTGGGCCCGGGCAGGAGCCTGCGGGCGCGGAGCGGGTGCAAGACCCCGCTGGATGTGCCCTCATTGTCGAACGTCGGGCCAGACGCTGACAAGCCGTGCGCAGGATTCGATCGGCTGTTTCGTCGGTCCGGATCCGTCGGGGGCTTGTTCGTGCCGGGATCCTGTCAGTAGACTGGCGGAATTTCCGATCCCGCCGATGCGCCCGACCGCACTCTTTTTCGTCTATCTCTTCGTCTGTCTCCTGTTGGGGGCGCTCCTGACCTATCCCGTGATGTCGACCGGCTGGCTCGACGAAGACCCGCAGCGGGTCATGGGTCGCTTGGCGCAGCTCTTTATCCTGCTTGGGCTATGGCCCTTTCTCAAGCGCCTGCAGTTGGCGGATCGGACCGCGTTGGGTTACGGCATTCCAAAGCCGGTCTTCCGACGGGCGCTCGCGCTCGGCTGGGTCGAAGGGGTGGCGATCCTCGCGGTGCTCGCGGTGGCACTTGTCGCCTTGGAGATCCGCCTGCCGGACGCGGAGCTGGAGCTCTGGCCCTATCTGGCGAAAAAGGCACTGCAAGCCCTGATCGGCGGCCTCCTGATCGGGGTGCTGGAGGAGACCTTCTTCCGCGGCGCCCTCTACACGGCGATCCGTCGGCGCGACGGCGTGGCCTCGGCCGTGGTCTGGAGTGCGTTTCTCTACATGCTAGTCCACTTCATGAAACCGAGTGCCTTGCCCGATGGCCTGGCCTTCGATTGGGCTGGGTCCTGGCAGATGTTCGGCACCGTCTTTATCGATGTCTTCCAGTGGAAACATCTGAGCTCGATGGCTGCGCTCTTCATGGTCGGAGTCTTTCTGGCCCTGGTGCGCGAGCGTTCAGGACACATCGCTTGGGGCATCGGGCTACACGCCGGTTGGGTCTTCGTGATTCAGGTCACGCGGCGAATGACCGACGGCAACCCAGACGCCCCGGCCGCTTTTCTGGTGGGGAGCTACGACGGCGTGATCGGCTGGCTGGCGGCGGGATGGATCGGCCTGTTGGCCCTTGTCTTTGTGGGATCGACACGGCCCTTGAGGTCCGACGGTGCCTGAGTCGCGTGTCCAGGAGAGGGCGAGGGATCAGTTTAGCGTCCGGTGCTCTCAGTTCTCTACCCGCATCCAGCGGCGAACCTCGGGCAGATGCCGGCGGCTGATTGAAAGCTGCTCAGCACAATCGCGCAGCCGTATGAATGAGCCTCCGTCCGAGCGCTTCTCCAAGCCGCAGACCCGATCGCGCGCGACCAGTGCATTGCGATGAATGCGCAGGAAGAGTTCCGCGAACTCCTGTTCCAATGCGCGCAGCGACTCGTCGATCAAGAGCTCGCCATCCACATGACGCACCGTCACGTATTTGTGCTCGGCGCGCAGATAGATGACGTCCTCGATCTGTACGGTGCGCAGCCCGCCCCGGTAGTGGGCGCTGATTTGGCGCCGGGGGGCGGTTCGCGTTGGATCTTGATCGCGTGACTGTGCTTCATCGTCGACGACCAGGATGTTCATAACCTTTTCCATGGATTAGGTCTGCACCGGGTTGACAATGGTGTTTCTTCGGTCGAACAGGAAGTCCTGCAGGATGCGCGTATCGAGACTGGAGAGACGCATGTGCAGGCTGACCTTGCACCGTCGCGAATGTTCGCGATTTAAAGATAGCCTAAGATCATTTTACTCGGGATTGAGCCGGCGCCGACATCGCGTGTGCGGCGTCCGGTGTCTGCTCGGTCCCGTGGCCTTGCGCGTGATCCAGGCCATCGCAACGCCAGCGTGTAGAATCCTCGAAACGCACCCATCCGGATCCCGCAGATGCACCAGCCAAGCTCTTCCGCCAAACCCTGGGCCGGGCGATTCAACGCACCGACCGACGCTTTCGTCGAGGCATTTACCGCCTCGGTCGACTTCGACCGACGCCTCTATCGCTACGATATCCAGGGCTCGATCGCCCATGCCAAGATGTTGGCTCGTCAAGGCATCCTGAGCGGCACGGAGCGAGATGCGATCGTGTCAGGCTTGGAGTCGGTGCGGGAGCGGATCGATTCCGGTGCCTTCGAGTGGTCGATCCCCTTGGAAGACGTCCATATGAATGTGGAATCCGCCCTGACCGAGTTGATCGGCGATGCCGGCAAAAAGCTGCACACGGGGCGCTCGCGCAACGACCAGGTGGCGACCGATGTGCGGCTCTGGCTGCGCGAGGAGATTGATCTGATCCGCACGGCCATCGCACGTCTTCAGGCGGCCTTGGTGGATCTGGCCGAGCGCGAGGCCGAGACCATCATGCCCGGCTTCACCCACCTGCAAGTCGCCCAGCCGGTGACTTTCGGCCATCACATGTTGGCCTGGTTCGAGATGCTGGAGCGCGACCGCGAGCGTTTGGCCGATTGCCGCCGGCGCATGAACGTGATGCCGCTCGGGGCCGCGGCGCTGGCCGGCACCACCTATCCGATCGATCGGGCCTACACCGCCGAGCTGCTCGGCTTCGATCGGCCGGCCGAGAATTCGCTCGATGCCGTGTCCGACCGGGATTTCGCGATCGAATTCACCGCCGACGCGGCCATCCTCATGATGCACCTGTCGCGTTTCTCCGAAGAGCTGATCCTCTGGTCGTCGAGTCAGTTCGGTTTCGTCGAGCTGTCGGACAGCTTCTGTACCGGCTCATCCATCATGCCGCAGAAGAAGAACCCGGATGTGCCCGAGCTGGTCCGCGGCAAGAGCGGTCGCATCTTTGGACATCTGATGGGACTGCTGACCCTCATGAAGGCCCAGCCCCTCGCCTACAACAAGGACAACCAGGAAGACAAGGAGCCCCTGTTCGATACGGTGGACAACCTCAAGGGTTCGCTCAAGGTCTACGCCGAGATGATGGGCGAGGTCGCCTGCAACCGCGAGCGCATGCGAGCCGCTGCCGCCCAAGGCTTCAGCACCGCCACCGATCTTGCCGATTATCTGGTGCGCAAAGGCATCCCCTTTCGCGATGCCCACGAGATCGTCGGCAAGGCGGTCGGGCTGGGTGTGCGCGAAGGTCGGGATCTTGCCGAGCTGACGCTGGAGGAGCTGCGCGGTTTCTCGAATGCCATCGAGACCGACGTCTTCGCGGTGTTGACCTTGGATGGCTCGGTCGCCGCGCGCGATCACCTCGGCGGAACCGCACCGGCACAGGTGCGCGCAGCGATCGGGCGGGCACGCACCCGCTTGGTCGACGCCGGAGGACCGGATGCCGGATAGCCTGGATCAGCTCAACGCCCGTCTACTCGCCTTCGCCCGCGAGCGCGACTGGGAGCAATTCCATTCGCCCAAGAATCTCGCCATGGCCTTGGCCGGCGAGGCCGGCGAGCTGCTCGAGCATTTCCAATGGCTGACCGAACAGCAGAGCGCCGAGCTGAGTGTCCAGAAGAAACGGCAGGTCGCCCACGAGCTGGCCGACATCCTCAACTACCTGGTGCGCCTGGCCGAGCGGCTCGACATCGACCTGCTGGCTGCCGCAGACGAGAAGATCGCCATCAACGCGGTGCGCTATCCGGTCGACAAGGTGCGCGGGGATGCGCGACGGGCGAGCGAGCATGGAGATGGGGATGGGATACAGGACGAGTCTGCGTGACGACGCGATCCGGGGGATGTCAGGCATAACCCTCTCGTCATTGCTGACTCCCAAGGCACGGCAATGCTTCCGCCCACCGGTCAAAGAGCGATGTAGGGTGCGGTGAGGGACGAACCGCACCGATGTTGGGTCAGGTCGCGTCAAGGGCGGTTCGTCCTTCACCGCACCCTACGTGGCCGGCGACGCTTGGACATTCGAGACCGTCGCCGGGCGCCCCGAGGCTGGACCGGCACCCCCGGCACCGCGCATCCTGGAAAGCCATGGCGAGGCACCGGCGCAATATGGCGAGGGATGGAACGAATAACCGAAACGGCAGTTGCTCTATACTTTTCGGACGTCTTCCAATCGGGATTCGCCATGACTCTCCCCCAACCCGATCATCGGCACCATACCTACGCGGACTATTTAAGCTGGCCCGATGACGTGCGCTATGAGTTGATCGACGGCGTCGCCTACCTGATGTCGCCCGCACCGACGCTCGAGCATCAGGATGTGGTTGGCGAGATCTACTATCAGCTCCGGCAGGCACTCGGCGATCAACCCTGCCGCGCCTACGTTTCCCCCGTGGATGTGCGGGTTCCCCGTGCCGCCGAGGATGACGCGGATATCGACACGGTTGTTCAGCCTGACGTGCTGGTGATCTGCGATCGGGGGAAGACCGATCGCCGCGGGGTGCGGGGCGGTCCGGATTTCGTGGTGGAGGTGCTCTCGCCGGGCACCGCGAGCCACGACCATGTGCGCAAGCGCCAGGTCTACGAGCGCGCAGGCGTGCGCGAATACTGGCTGGTGCACCCGGTCGACCGCACCCTCACCGTCTATCGGCTGGAGCAGGGCCGGTTCGGCGGGGCTGCCGTGACGGAGCTGGCGGGCGAAACCCCGGTCGGTGTCTTGCCGGGTGTGGTCATCGCCTGGGACGCGCTGATCGGCCGCCTCGCGTCGTCGGAGGACTGAGAGGCTACAAAGACGCCGTGGCGTGCAGCCTCGATCGGTTCAAAGGGTTTTGGCCGAAAAGGTATCGCACGCGGAGGGCTCGCCCTCGACGAGACCGCGTTTAAACCAACGCACCCGTTGCGCCGAGCTTCCGTGGGTAAAGCTGTCGGGGGTGACATAACCCCGGCTTCGGCGTTGCAGACGGTCGTCGCCGATGGCGGAGGCGGCGTTCAGACCCTCTTCCAAGTCTCCCGATTCCAGGATGCTCCGTGCCTTTTGCGCGCGGTGTGCCCAAACCCCGGCGAAGCAATCGGCCTGAAGTTCCAGGCGCACCGAGAGCTGATTGGCCTCGTCCCGACTGGCCCGGCGACGCGACCTCTCGACCTGCTCGGAGATGCCGAGCAGATTCTGGACGTGGTGGCCGACTTCATGCGCGATGACATAGGCTTGGGCAAAATCACCGGGCGCACCGAAATCCCGACGCAGCTCGTCGTAGAAGGCCAGGTCGATATAGACCCGCTCGTCGGCGGGACAGTAAAAAGGGCCCATGGCGGCCTCGCCCAAGCCGCAGGCGGAGCGCGTCATGCCAGAGAAGAGCACCAGGGTGGGCTCTCGAAACTGCTCGCCGCCTGCCCTGAAAATCGCGCCCCAGGTGTCCTCGGTGTCCGCGAGGACCACCGAGACGAAGTCGGCGAGCTCGTCCTCGACTGCAGGCGTCGGGAGCCTGATCTCGGGTTGACCGGCCCCGAATGGATCGCCGTAGGGTGCTTGGCCGCTCGGCGCCCGGGAGGTCTCCTGAATCGGCCCCAATCCGCCTTGGGTCAAGAGAAGGCTCGGATCCACCCCGAGTAGCAACAGGACGACTACCAGGATCAGACCCCCGAGACCGCCGCCGATCCCGACGCGGCGACCTACGCCGAGCGGGCGCCGTCCTCCGAATGGGCTGTCGCCGAGACCGCCTCCGCGACGGTCTTCCACATTCTCGCTACGCCTACCGGTCTTCCAACGCATGGGCTTGCCTCAGATGCTTAAACCGCGTCCAGAGTCCAGATGCTCATTTTCGAGTGAGTTCAACGTTTGGTGTATCCACAACCATTCGCGGAGACGCGGTTCGAAATGATGTGTTTTTCGAACATCTTAAACCGCGCTGGCTCCAACGGTCGCCAAACCTCCCGGGGCCAATCCCATTCAAGAACATCGCATACCGCGCTGGGCGCGGTTCAACGTAGACAGAAACGCTGAATCAGGGCCCGCAACAGATCGAGCGTCGGCCTGATCCGATCCAGCTCCAGATACTCGTCCGGTTGATGGGCCTGCGCAATATCGCCCGGGCCGAGGACAATGGTCTCCATTCCGAGCTGATTGAGGAACGGCGCCTCGGTCCCGAAGTTGACCGCCTCGGCGGTGTGACCGGTCAAGCCCTCAGCGACACGCACGATCGACGAGCCGGCAGGCGTCTCGGCCGGCGGGATTGCCTCGAACAAGGGTTCGACGAACCAGTCAAGCCCGCGTCGGTCGGCGACGGTCGCGACTCGGCGGCTCAGCTCGGCGCGGACGTCGCTGGCGCTCAGGCCGGGAAGGAGACGCATGTCGACGTGCAACTCGCACTCGCCGCAGATCCGATTGGGGTTGTCGCCGCCGTGGATGTGGCCGAGATTGAGGGTCGGATGCGGGATCTGGAAGTCCGGGTGGCGGTGGCTGTCCGCGAGCTCCGAGCGCCAAGCCATGAGGGCGCCCATGACATCGTACATGCCGTCCAAGGCGTTGTTGCCGAGAGACGGGTCGCTCGCGTGGCCGCTGCGACCCACCAAGCGAATCGACTCGCCCATCACGCCTTTGTGCAGGCGCACCGGCCGCAGCCCCGTCGGCTCCCCGATCACCGCATAGCGCCCGAGCGGTCGTCCGGCCTCGGCCAAGGCGCGCGCGCCGTGCATCGCCGACTCTTCGTCCGCGGTCGCCAGGATCATCAGGGGCTGCGCGAGTTCGGTCGCAGTCAAGCCGCGTGCGGCCTCGATCGCGAGTGCCAGGAAGGACTTCATGTCGGATGTGCCGAGTCCGTAGAGGCGTCCCTCCGCTTCGGTCGCCTTGAGCGGGTCGTGGGTCCAGAGGTGGGCGTCGAATGGAACCGTGTCCGTGTGTCCCGACAGGACCAGACCGCCGGGTCCGCTGCCGAGCGTGGCCAGCAGATTGGCCTTGTCCGGTTGTCCCGGCAACTTAAGGATCTCGACGCGGAAGCCGGCCGACTCCAGCCAGGAGGCCAGCAGATCGATCACCGCCCGATTGCTGTGGTCGAAGGCGGGCGTGACGCTGCTGACCGACAGGGTGCCGATCAGGCCTTCGAGCATGGTGGTCAGGGTCGGGGCCTGGCTGGGCATGAGATGCTCCGCTGCATTGAGACATGAGGATCGGACCCGTCTGCCCGAGAAGGATGTGGATTCGATCCGATGGCGCCGCCCCCTGCGCGCGTCAACGCGCCGGGTCCATCGGTGGTCGGCATGGCGGCGGTCGGCATGGCGGCTTCCCGCCGACCGTTTCCGAGGCGATTTCGGGGAATCATGACCCCGACTCTGCATGCCTGCACGTCCCGGAGGGGCCGTGCGGCCGACTAAAGTCGCTCCGAAAGGACGGTCGATGTCTTGCATTTTCGTGCGTGACCTGTAGATTTCGGCGACTCTATCCCGCCTTTCCGGCCCCCGCCAGTCCCCACGTCGAAACCGAAGCCTGTGTCCACCCATCCGATCAGCGACACCGCGCCCTCGCCTGTCCGTCTTCGACCCGCGGTGCTTGCCGACATGGGCGCGTTGCTGCGGCTCGAGAGCGCAAGCTTCCAAAGTGATCGGCTCAGCCGTCGCCAGTTCCGCTACATGTTGACCCGTGCGCAGGCGCGCACACTGGTCGCCGAGGATTCGGAGGGCGCCTTGCTGGGCTACGTCATGGTGCTCTTCAGTCGAGCGACCTCGGTCGCGCGGCTCTATTCGATCGCGGTCGCAGCGCAGGCGCGAGGCCGAGGGGTCGGTCACGCCCTGGTCGAGGCCGCGGAGGTGGCGGCCTGGGAGCAGGAGCGGGCCTACATGCGACTCGAGATCCGACGCGACAACCTCGCCTCGCAGGCGCTGTTCGAGCGCGCGGGTTATCGGCGCTTCGGCGTGCTCTCGGACTATTACGAAGACCACATGGAGGCCTTGCGCTACGAGAAGACCCTTTCCCCCGGTCTGAAACCGGAGCTCAAGCGCGTACCCTTCTACGAGCAGACACTCGATTTCACCTGCGGCTCTTCATCGCTGATGATGGCGATGCAGGCGCTGCGTCCGAGCCTCGAGCTCAATCGAACCTTGGAGCTGCGGATCTGGCGCGAGTCCACGACCATCTTCATGACATCCGGACACGGCGGCTGCGGCCCACTGGGGCTTGCGCTGTCTGCGCAGTCCCGCGGATTCGCGGTGGAGGTCTTCGTGAACGATCCGGGCGTGCCGCTGGTCGACTCGGTGCGCAGCCCGGAGAAGAAGGAGGTCATGCGCCTCGTCCACGAGGATATGCTGGCCGAGGCGCAGCGCTTGGGTATCCCGGTCCACAAGGGTACGCTCAGCGTCGACAATCTCCAGCAGCGCTGGGACGTTGGCTCGGTGCCGCTGGTCTTGATCAGCTCCTACCGCATCTACCGCGAGAAATTCCCCCACTGGGTCGTGATCACCGGCTTCGACGAGCATTTCGTCTATGTCCATGATCCCTATGTGGACTACGACAACGGAGAGACCACCCTGGACTCGATCGATATGCCGATTCGCCGCGACGAATTCAGCCGGATGGCCCGCTACGGTCGGGTCGGGCTGCAGGCCGTCGTCCTTGTCTCCTGCTAGACCGCGTCCGGAGGGACAGTGGATGTTTGTGGCTGGATTCGGACTCACCGGTATCGATCAACGCCGGAGGCGACGCGGTCTAGGATTTTTATCTTTTTCATTCTTTAAATCGCGCCTGTGCCGAGGCGCGTTGGCGCGGATAAGCCCGAAACCCAGATGCGACGCGATACACATCCCACGAACGAGCGCGATTTAAATGGCTGAGCACCTGTTGTTGGTCGAGCAGCAAGGCGACTGGAAGGCGGGTTTTCCGCGTCTGCCCGTGGTGACCGCGCGCGACTATCTCGCGGGCGGCGAGCTGGCGTCCAAGCGTGACCTGCGCGTGATCAATCTGTGCCGCAGTTACCGCTATCTCTCGGTCGGCTACTACTGCTCCCTGCTCGCCGAGGCGCGTGGCCACAAGGTCATTCCGAGCGTGCGGACCATCCAGGAGCTCTCCAGTCGCGAGCTCTACAGCCTGGCCACCGAGGAGCTTGACGGCCTGGTGCAGCGCCTGCTCGGTCGACGCAAGACCTCGGCGCTGGCGCCGACCGCCTATGAGCTGACCATCTGTTTCGGCCAGTGCGACGTCAAGGAGCTGCAACCGCTCGCGCGCGAGATCTTCGAGACCTTCCGCTGTCCGATCCTGCGCGTGGAGTTTCGCCGCCAAGGCACGTGGCGTATCGGGGCGATCAAGGCGCTGCCGCTGGCCGCCGTTACGGCCGAGGGGGAGGGGCCTCTGTTCGCGGCGTTGGAGGGCTACCTCTCGCAGCGTTGGCGCCAGCCGCGTGCACGCCTGTCCTACCGTTACGACCTCGCCGTGCTGCACGACCCGGCCGAGGAGCTGCCGCCCTCCGACGGCAAGGCACTGCAGCGCTTCGTGAAGGCCGGCAAGTCGCTTGGCGTCAACGTCGAGCTGATTCAGCGCAAGGACTACAGCCGGCTTGCCGAGTACGACGCACTCTTCATTCGCGAAACCACCCGCATCGGCCACCACACCTTCCGCTTCGCCAAAAAGGCCGACAGCGAGGGTATGGTCGTGATCGACGATCCGGACTCCATCCTGCGCTGTACCAACAAGGTCTATCTTGCCGAGCTGCTGGCGGCGCATCGCATCCCGCGGCCCAAGACCCTGGTGCTGCGCAAGGAGAATCTGACGGATGCCGAGCAGCAGATCGGCTATCCGGTCGTGCTCAAGATCCCGGAGGGCTCCTTCTCGCGCGGGGTCTTCCGGGCGGAGGATCGTGCCGGTTTGACGCGGATCGCCGGCAAGCTCTTCAAGGAATCCGATCTCATCCTGGCCCAGGAGTATCTCTACACGCCCTTCGACTGGCGTATCGGCATCCTGGGTCGCCAACCCTTCTATGCCTGCAAGTACCTGATGAGCCTAGATCATTGGCAGATCGTCAAGCATGAAAGCGACGGTCGTCACGAGCAGGGCGGGTTCGAGACCCTGCCGGTCGAGGCCGTCCCGCCCGCGGTGCTGAAGACGGCGCTGAAGGCGGCCGATTTGATCGGCGACGGGCTCTACGGGGTGGATCTCAAAGAGACACCGGCCGGGCCGGTCGTCATCGAGGTCAACGACAATCCCAGCCTGGATGCGGGGGTCGAAGACCAGGTGCTCGGCGATCAGCTCTATGCCCGCTTGATCGGCGAATTTGTCGCGCGACTCGACCGCCGGCGCTTCGGCAAACGCTGACAGGACTCCGATGACTCCTTCCGCTGAATCACGCCCGCAGGTCGCCCGTCTCTCGCGCTCGAAGGCGACCGCGCTGATCACTCCCGAACAGATCGCCGCCTCGCCCCTGGCTCGCTATCGCGCCTTGGTCGATGATTGGGACGCCTTCGCCGCGGCGCTCGCCCGGCCGTTGGCGCCCTGCATCTGGGCCAACCCGACACGGATTTCGCTTTCCGAGCTGGCTGACCTGCTGGCCGAGCAGGGCCTGGGCGCTCAGACCGTGGCGGGCCTTCCCGGTGCCTTGCGACTCCCCGAGGAAACCAAGGCCGGCCGTAACTGGTGGTACTGTGCGGGTCTGGCCCACGCACAGGAGGAGGTCTCGCAACTGCCGGCGATGCTGCTCGACCTGGCCCCCGGTCAACGCGTGCTGGATCTCTGCGCCGCACCCGGCGGCAAGACCGCACAGATCGCCTTCGCCTTGGGTAATCGCGGGACGCTCGTCGCCAACGACATCGCCCACGCCCGCATCAAGGCGCTCCAAGGCAACCTCGACCGGCTCGGCGTGGTCAACGTCACCACGACCTGCTGCGACGGCGCCAATTGGCCGAGCGCAAGCGGTCAGTTCGACCGCATCCTGGTCGATGCACCCTGCTCGAGTGAAGGCACGCTGCGGCGGTCACCCTCACTGTTGCCACGGCTCGATCCGGACAGTGCGGTTCGTCTGGGGCCACGCCAGCGGGCCTTGCTGCGCAAGGCGGTACAGCGCTGCCGACCGGGCGGGCGTATCCTCTATTCCACCTGCACTTTCGCACCGGAGGAGAACGAGCTGGTGGTGGCCGACATCCTCGCCGAGCATCCCGGTATGCTGCGTCTGCTGCCCGCATCGGTTCCGGGTTTCGTCGTAATGCCGGGTGTCACCCATTGGAATGGCCGCGAGCTTCCGTCCGAGCTGACCAATTGCCTGAGGATTTGGCCCCACCACCGGGACACCGGCGGCTTCTTCATGGCGATCCTGGAGAAGGATGGCGGATGTCTTGCCGAGCCAATGCCGGAGCCGGCGGATCTGGACGATACGGATGCCGCCGAATGGCTCGCTGGCCTCGACGACAAATACGGCTTGGGCGTCGATTATTGGACCCACTACCGCGCCAACCGCCAAACCCGCCGCGGGTTGCACCTGATGGCAGCTGATCACACGCCGCCCGCGGTCCCCGCAGCCGAATCGAGTGGATTGTTCTTCCACCGCACCAACGTGCGACCGCCCAAGCCCAGCACCGGGGGCTCTTTACTGTTCGGGCGCGATGTCACGCGCTTCGGTGTCTCGTTGAACACCGAGCAACGCGATCGTTACCTGCGGCGCGAGATCTTCGACCCAACACCCGAGCAGCGGGCCGCCACGCCGACGGGGCAGATCATCGTCAGTTATCGCGGCCATGTGTTGGGTGTGGGCGTGCTGCACCGCTCGGGGGTGATCGAGAGTTTGTTTCCGAGCCGATGGAGTGGTTGCGCGGCTTAAAACGCGTCCCGATGGTTTATGGGATGTTTTTGTGTCGGTTTCGCTTCTCGTTGGTCCGCTAAGGTTGGAGCCGACGCGTCTTAAGGTGATGAGGGTTTTTTTTGGGAGGTTTGATGATGATGACGCGACGGCTCGATGCTGGGTTTGCGGTCCCGATCATGGCGGCTTGGCTTGCTTCGGGGGCGGTTCTTGCGCAGGAGCCGGCCGGGCAGGAGGTGCAGGCCCCGGCCCCGGTCGCTCAGCCGACGGTCGAGTGGGCGATCGCGCCCGAAGGGTCGACTCTGCCGGGTGGGACCGTGCTCGAGGAGGGGATGGTGTTGCCTCCGGGGACCGTGCTTCCAGGCGGGGCGATTTTGCCGGGGGCGCCTGCCGTTGCGGATCCGGGCACGGCACCGGTCCCTGCAGTCGTCCCCCTTCCGGCTCCCGCGCAGGTGCCGGTACCAGTGCAGGAACCGGCGGAGGAAACGGCGCAGGAGCCGCTCGCGGCGCCGCCCAAGCCCCCCTCTGCCGATCGTCGGCTTCCCGGTCAGTCGAGCCTGGGGGTTCCGCACATCAGCGGCGGGATCGGCGCCTCCGAACGCGAGGCGATGGAGCAGGTCAAGTCGCAGTACAACCTGCGGCTCTTGTTCGCGGTCGCCGGCTCCGGGGCCTATTTATCCAATATTCGCGTTCAGATTCAGGACGCCGCCGGGCCGATCCTACTCACGACCGTCACTGTCGGCCCCTGGTTGTATGCCAATCTTGCGCCGGGGGACTATGCCTTGACCGTCGAGCATGCCGGACAGGCACAGACCCGCAACGTCACGCTTCCGGCGACCGGGGCCGTGTCCGAATCCTTCTACTGGGCGGCGCCATGACACTCTCCATTCAAGATCTCTACAGCCGGCTGCAGCTCGTACTCGCGGTCCCCGACGACGCCGAGATCTGCGGCGTCAATACTCTGGAGGAGGCCGGGTCGCAGGATCTGTGCTTCGCTGAAGACGCAAGCCAAGCCGACGCCGTGGCGAGCAGCGCGGCTGCGCTGGTGCTGGTCGGCGAGGGCTTCCCCGATGTCGTCGGCAAGCGGCTGCTGCGTGTCGGCGAGCCGCGCGATCTCTTCTTCGAGATCGCGGTTTGGTTTGCGCCGCTCGCGGCGAGCCAGGGCATTCATCCGAGCGCATCGATCCACCCCACGGTAGACCTCGGTGAAGGTGTGGAGATCGGTGCCGCCGTGGTCATCGATGCGGATGCCCGGATCGGCTCGGGTTCGCGCATCGGCGCCGGGTCCTATCTGGGCACAGGAGTCGATGTCGGGGCGAACTGCGTCATCGGGGTCAATGTCAGCATCCTGAGCGACTCGACACTAGGCGAGCGCTGTGTTCTGCATCCGGGTGTACGGATCGGCGGCGACGGGTTCGGGTTTCGCTGGGACGGGACGGCGCATCGCAAGATCCCGCAACTCGGGCGGGTCGTGATCGAGGATGACGTGGAGATCGGCTGCAATAGCTGTGTCGACCGCGCAACCCTCGGCACGACGCGAATCGGGCGGGGCACCAAGATCGACAATCTGGTCCAGGTCGCCCACAACGTCAGCATCGGTGCCCACAGCATTCTGGTCAGCCAATCCGGCGTCGCGGGCAGTTCGACGCTCGGGCAAGGCGTGGTGGTGGCCGGGCAGGTTGCGATCTCGGATCACGTGACGGTCGGCGACGGCGCACGTATCGGCGGCCAAGCCGGTGTCGTCAAGGATATTCCTGCCGGAGTGGCGGTCTTCGGGACCCCTGCTCGTCCGGTCAAACAGGCCCTGCGCGAAAGCGCTGCACTCACTCGCCTGCCCGCGTTGCTCAAGCAGGTCGAGCGTCAGCAGCAGACGATCGCTCGTGTGGAGCGCCAGTTGGCGGACCTGAACGGCGGCTCCTCAAATGCCGCATCCCGTACCCCCTCATCCCCGGGCGCTTTCTCCCCGGGTTTTGATTCCGGCCCCGAGACCGATTGAGATCAATGGTTTGTATGTGACAGCTCAATGGCGGTCGAATCGCTTTTCCAAGCGATATTTGCTATAAACCTTGCGGTTTTATCACCAAAACGACCGATGAACTGAGGAGATCCAATGTCTTTCAACGCGTTGATCCCGCTTCTGCTCGGCATTTTCGGGCTTTGGGCGGCCTACTACATTTTCAAGTTGGTTTTGGCCTATCCCGAAGGGGAAGACAAGATCAAAGCGATCGCCGACGAGATCCATCTCGGCGCCATGGTGTTCATGAAGCGCGAGATGATGCTGTTGGGCATCTTCAGCGTCGTGGTTCTCGTGCTGCTGACCTGGTTCTTGGGATGGAAGACGGGGCTGGCCTTCGTGATCGGTGCTGCTGCGTCTGCAAGTGCCGGCTTTCTCGGGATGTTTTCGGCGACCAAGGCTAACGTGCGCACGACCACGGCGGCACACACGCTCGGTGCGCCCGCGGCATTGACCGTGGCCTTCTACGGCGGTTCGGTCATGGGTCTTTTGGTCGCCTCGCTGGGTCTTATGGGTCTGGGTTTCCTCTATTTGCTCTTCGGCGGTAATCCCGAAGCATCGCATGCGATCCACGGCTTCGGTGTCGGAGCGTCATCGGTTGCGCTCTTCTATCGCGTCGGCGGCGGTATCTTCACCAAGAGCGCCGACGTGGGCGCCGACCTCGTCGGCAAAATCGAGGCTGGAATCCCCGAGGACGATCCGCGCAATCCGGGCGTTATTGCGGACAACGTCGGCGACAACGTCGGCGACGTCGCCGGCATGGGTTCGGACATCTTCGAGTCGTACTGCGGCGCCCAGATCGCGACCATCGCGATCGCCGCGACCATGTCGGCTACGACCCTGGCCGTGTTGGGCGCTCAGGCATCGCTGATGTTCTTGCCGCTGGCGCTGGCCTCGGCCGGTCTGCTCTGCTCCATCGCCGGCATCTTTCTCGTCAAGTCCGTGTCGGCCAACAAGCCGGCCACCGCGCTGCGCACGGGCACCATCGGGGCCACCCTGCTCTTCATCGCCGTCTCTTTCCTGGTCGTCTGGATGATCGATGTGTCCAACCACATCTGGTGGTCGGTGCTCGCCGGCGCAGTCGGCGGCATCATCATCGGTCTGGTGACCGAGTATTACACCTCGGCCGCGCCGGTGCGTCGCATCGCCAAGTCCGGCGAGACGGGCCCGGCAACGGTTATGATCTCGGGCTTGGCCGTGGGTATGCAGTCGGTCGTCATCCCGGTGCTGACCATTGCCTTGATCATCTATGTCTCCAGCCATATGGCCGGTCTCTACGGGGTCGGTATCGCAGCAGTGGGCATGCTGGCCACGGTGGGCATCACCATGGCGATCGACGCCTACGGTCCGGTCGCGGACAACGCCGGCGGGATCGCCGAGATGGGCGGTCTGGGTGCGGAGACCCGCAAGATCACCGACTCGCTCGACGAGCTGGGCAACACCACGGCGGCCATCGGTAAGGGTTTCGCGATCGGTGCCGCTGCACTGGCCGCCTTGACCATCATCGCGGCCTACATCGAGACCCTACATGTTTTGATTCCGGACTTCGCCCTGAGCATGGGCGATCCGGACGTCTTGATGGGTATGCTGATCGGCGGAGCGATTCCCTTCCTGATCGCCGCGATCACGATGACCGCGGTCGGCGATGCGGCTTTCGAGATGATCAACGAGATCCGTCGGCAGTTCCATGAGATCCCGGGTCTACTCGAAGGCACGGCCAAGCCGGATACGGCCCGCTGCGTCGACATCGCCACCACGGCGGCGATCAAGAAGATGATCCTGCCCGGCGTTATCGCCGTGAGCGCACCCGCGGTCGTCGGCTTCGGCATCGGTCCGGAGGCCTTGGGTGGCATGCTCGGCGGCGCCCTGCTCGCCGGCGTCCTGCTTGCCTTGATGATGGCCAATGCCGGCGGCGCCTGGGACAACGCCAAGAAGTTCGTGGAGAAGGGCAATCTCGGCGGCAAGGGTTCGACCGTGCATTCGGCTACCGTTGTCGGCGACACCGTCGGTGATCCCTTCAAGGACACCTCCGGCCCCTCGATGAACATCCTCATCAACGTCATGGCCATCGTGAGTCTGACGATCGCGCCGCTCTTGGGCTGATCGCTCCGCTTCGGAATCGCGTCGACAGGGGCTGAAAGGCCCCTTTTTCTTGATCAGTGAATCGCCTCTCCGTCGAGCGCGAAGAAATGAAGATCTCCGGGGTCAATCTGTAGATGAGCGGAGTCGCCTGGACGGCTTGGGTGGTGACCGCGCAGCGCTGCGATCAGTGCTGGCGGCTCGCCATGCGGCACTTGACGCGGCGCGTCGGCGGCGACCGTGGTCAGAGGTGAATCCAAGTGCAGAAGGGTCTCGTGTCCCAAGGACTCGGCGGTCCGCACGGTCGCGGCCAGTGCGCTCGTCGCGCCTGTCTCCGCCAAACCGATGGCCTCCGGGCGAATGCCGACCAACACCTCTTCGCCGGTCCGGTCGGCGAGGCCGGGCTGGTCGGCCAGCGCCTCCGCGGAAAGGGTCAGGCGAATATCGCCCAAGAGCACGCAGAGCCCGCAGTTGGATGAAACCAACGGCGCACGCACGAGGTTCATCCCCGGGGTGCCGATGAATCCGGCCACGAAGCTATTCGATGGTCGCCGATAGATCTCCCAAGGCGGCGCCACCTGCTGTAATCGCCCCCCTCGCATTACGGCGACCCGCTGCCCCAGGGTCATGGCCTCAACCTGGTCGTGAGTCACGTAGATTGTCGTGACCCCGAGCCGCGTCTGGAGTGCGGCGATCTCGGTGCGGATCTGCACCCTTAGCCGGGCGTCGAGGTTGGATAGTGGTTCATCCATCAGGAAGGCATCGGCCTCGCGTGCGATCGCTCGGCCCATGGCCACTCGTTGCCGTTGGCCGCCCGAGAGCGCCTTGGGTCGGCGATCGAGCAAGCCATCGAGGTCGAGCATCGCCGCGGTTTCGCGCACCCGGCGGTCGATCTCGGTGCGCGACAGACCTTTCATCTTCAGGGGAAACTCGAGGTTGCCGCGCACCGTCAGATGCGGATAGAGGGCATAATTCTGGAACACCATCGACAGGTTGCGTCGCTGCGGCAGTAGGTCGTTGACGACCCTCCCTCCAATGCGAATCTTGCCGCCGCTGATGTCCTCCAATCCCGCCAACATGCGCAGCACCGTGGATTTTCCGCAGCCCGACGGTCCCACGAGCACGAGCAGTTCCCCGTCTCCGACCTCCAGATCGAGTCCGTCGATGACGTGGGTGCCGTCTGGAAAGGTCTTGGTGACATGCTCGAAGCTGACCGAAGCCATGACTGTTCCCGGGATTACCCCTTGATGGCGGACGAGGCCACGCCGCGCACGAACCACCGCTGAAACATCAGGAAGACCGCCAGCACGGGCATCACCATCAGGGTTCCGAAGGCCAGGATATCCCCCCATTGCAGCGGCGGGAGGGTGTAGAAGCTCGCGATGGCGACCGGTAGGGGGCGCACCTCGGGCCCGATGGTCACCAGCAACGGCCACAGATAGGAGCCCCACCAGGTGAGGAAGCTCAGGATCGCCACGCTGGCGAAGGCCGGCTTCGAATTGGGGACGATGACGGCGAAGAAGATCCGCAGGGTCGAGGCCCCGTCGAGGCTGGCGGCCTCTTCCAGTTCCCGCGGCAGGCCGATGAAGAAGGAATAGAACAAATAGATCGAGAAGGCGTTGGCGATGAACGGCAGGATCTGCGCGATATAGGTGTCGCGCAGCCCAAGGATGGAGACGCCGTAGAAGAGCGGCACGGCGATCGCCTCGAAAGGCAGGATCATCAGGGCGATGACGAGATTGAACAGCAGGTCGCGTCCGCGCCATTGCAGCCGGGCGAAGGCGTAGGCGGCGAGCGCATTGACGAGCAACCCGGCGACGACGACAGTGCCGGTGATGAAGATGGAATTGAACAGGAAACGTAGGAAGTCCGTCCGCTCGAAGACGGCCCGATAGTTGTCCAGCGAGGCCCCGACGGGCACGAATGCGGAGAGAGTCCCGGCCTCGACCAAGACCCGTTCGTTCGGCTTCAGGCTGCCTGCCAGCATCATGGCCAGCGGGGCTAGGAACAAGAGCGCGAGGCCGATCAAGGCCAGGTAGAACCCCAGTCGTCCAAGGCGCGATGCGTTCATCCGATCTCGCGCTCCTGGCGTGCCAAGCGACGCTGCAGCCAGGTGACCGCCAGCACCAACAGGAAGAAGACCACGGTCATGGCGCTCGCCCGCGCCACCTGCTGTCGGGTGAAGACCGCCTGCACCGCCTCGTACATGACCGTCGTCGTGGCTCCGTTCGGCCCGCCCCGGGTCATGATCTGGACCTGGTCGAAGAGACGGAAGGCGAGGATGCTGGTCACCAGCACGACGAAGACGAGCGGGTTGCGCAACTGCGGCAAGGTGACGTGACGGAACTGGCTCCAGCGCCCGGCGCCGTCCAGGGCCGCAGCCTCGTAGAGCTCGTGAGGGATCTGTTGCAGACCGGCCAGCAGGATCACCATCTGAAAGCCAGCGCCCTGCCAGATGGACAGCAGCATCAGCGCCGGCATGGCGAGCATCGGGTCGCGCAGGAAATCCCGGGGCTCCCAGGCGCCGAGCGTCACCAGATCGAGGAAGCCGTTCATCATGCCGTCGGGACCGGGCGCGTAGATGAGGACCCAGACCACCGCCACCAGGGACATGGGGAAGACGACCGGCATGAAGAACAGGGTCCGGAACACAACGGTGCCCCGCAGCCCTCGATTCAGGAGCAGCGCAAGGCCTAGAGCCAGGGCGGTCTGGAGGGGCACAACCGTCAATGCGCACAAGAGGTTGTTACTCAAAGCCTGGAGAAAATCAGGGTCAGCAAAGATGCGTTGGAACTGCTTGAGCCCAACGAATTCCAGAGGCAGCGGCGAGCCGAGTCGCAGGTTGGTGAAGGCCAGCGCCAGTGCGATCAGAAAGGGCGCCAGGATGAACAGGAGAAGGCCCAGCATCGCGGGTCCGGCCAGCAGCAGGCCGGAGGCGGTCTGGTCATTGAATCGACGCCGCGATCTCGGTGCGCTCATCGGATGGTCTCCTCTCGGGCACGTCCGACCAGGGGATAACCTTGATTGTCTTCGATCTCCAAGTCGATCACCCGCGCGGCACGCTGGAGCGCTGCCTGCACCTCCCCGCCGCTGCGGATTCGGTCGAAGGCCTTTTGAAACTCCGCCGTGATCACCGGATAGGCCGGTGTCGGCGGGCGCGGGACGGCATAGCCGCCGTCCAGTTGTTCGACGAAGAGATCCAGCGGGCCGCCGGGGCGGTAGAGCGGCGAGCGTGCGATGGCCCGGCGGGTCGCGGGCACCGCGCCGTTGGCCGCGGTCATGGCAAGGATCTGATCCGGTTCCAGCAGGAAAGCAAGAAAGCGGGCCGCGCCATCCGGCTGTGTGCTGTCGGCGGTCACCGCCCAACACCAGGAGCCCTGGCCCGTTTTGGGTCCGTGCCCGAGGTCCGGCAAGGGCAGAAGCAGTAAATCCTCTCCCAAGCGCCCGCTGTATCGAGGGTAGTTCCAGTGGCCTCCGAGGGCCAATGCGACCCGCCGGGTCGCGAATGCCGCGTCGTCGATGTTGGGGTCGACACGGCCACGGAGGATCCAGGATTGGATGCGCCGCATCGCACCGATGCTGCTCGGGCCGTCGAGGACACCCTCGGCGCGTGCGACATCCGAGCGGTCGATCAGGCCACCCCCGGCCGACTGGATCAGCGGCGAAAAACCGTAGGTGTACCACTCCCCTGCATAGTTCAACTTGAGATCGAGTACCTGACCGTCCGCGTCGCGGGTCGCGAGGCGTTCCAGAATGTCTTCGAATTCGGCCGCATCCCAAGGTGTGTTCAGGTCGGGGATGCGGATATCCGCTTGCTCCAGCTGAACACGATCGGCGTAGAGGCCCAGCCCCGAATCGAAGGTGCCGAACGCCCAGAGCCGGTCATGGTAGCGCCCCTGCTCGATGATGGACGGCAGCAGATCGGCCCGAAGACCTTCGGGCAGCAGGCGATCCAGTGGTTGCAGACGACCCTGCCAGACATATGCGTAGAGGAAAGGGCCGTCGAGCTCAAGCAGATCCGGCAGCCCGCCGGCCACTGCCGCAGCCTGAACCTGGGCGTTGTAGCTTCCCTCGGGGATCAGCGTAAGCCGAACCTCAACGTCCGCCTCACGGGCGTTGAACTGTGCGACCTGATCGATCAGGACGCTGCGCTCGCTCTCCTGGCCGGCGTGCGCCCACACCTCCAGGATGCTGCCCGTCGTGTCCGAGTTGTCATTGTCGCAGGCCGTGAGGACGAGAAACACCGCGGCGAGAGGCGCGAGACGATCTCCGATTCGCAGATTGCGGGCGTTTCTTGCGATCACCGAGGTCCACTGAATCCCGAAGAGAACGCGAAGTCCGTATCCAAATCAGACTTGACTAAAACGCGTTGCGCGTCAACCTCAGGCTCCGTTAGGCCAATCGCATTCGACCCCCTGCCGTCGTAGCGATTCGAATCCGTACTGCTGCTCCGCGCACCTTGGGCCGCCGTTCGAACCAACTCATCTTCATGGGAAGTCTTCGGAGTAATCCGCGCTAACCCTGCCGGAATCGTCCATCGCTGTTCCGAGCGCCTGCGGTCTAGCCGGTCTTGGATCGGTTCAGCCGGCCCTAGCAGCAGTCCGCCAGGAGCGTACATCGACGCCTCCACCCAGGGACGGCAGTATTCGGCTAAACGCTCTCCCCTCTCGGCCGCAAGCGAGTGACTCTTCGATCCATTAGCGGAAAATCGTTCGCGGTCTAACGAGGTAACAAGTTGCGCCCCCGACCTGCCGCTCGGGGCCCAGCCCTGAGCGGACGTTCTCGGGCGCTTGTGCACTATCGCAGTCAACCCCCCCTCGAGCGGTTGTGTGAGATAACAAGCCGGTCTCACAGAGAGTCGCGCGAGATACGTCCCGAGGGCGCGCGGTGCGTTGCACAGATCCGTT
The DNA here is from genome assembly GCF_021228795.1 of Thiocapsa bogorovii. Classification (NCBI taxonomy): domain Bacteria; kingdom Pseudomonadati; phylum Pseudomonadota; class Gammaproteobacteria; order Chromatiales; family Chromatiaceae; genus Thiocapsa; species Thiocapsa bogorovii. Next base: position 2,498,364 of record NZ_CP089309.1, on the reverse strand, counting down.
GTGTGACCCTCATCTGGCCTTCCGACCGACAGGGCTCACTACGGGCCTTATTCTCCGAAGGCCCTTGAGCCCGCGCGTCAGCGGACGAGAAAGTAAGCCATGTTTCTAAAGCGCATACGTTTGTCCGTCCACCTTGCCGTCGGTGGCCTAATTGTCGCCGGCAGTCTCGTTGCTTTGCCAGCGCAGGCCAGCGACGTCAGGTGCGAGTGGGACAGCGGCCGCAGCGATGTCGAGGGCGGCTCTTAACACCGCAACTAGCAAAGCGAGGTCTATGGATCCAGCTGGCAGGCGTAAAAAAGAAGCCGAAGGAATCGTCTTCGAGCCAACACGGAAAGGAATGGAGTCGAGGCTGCGGCGACGCGAAAAACGGCTCTTAAGACCGCGACAAGTACAGCGAGGAATATGAACAGGGCTGGCAGGAATGCAAGAGGGGTAACTGATCGGCGGGCCGGGATCAGTGCCTGGCCGCTCCCCCAAAGCCAGTTCACGGCAATGACCGGCATCAGGAATCCTGATTTCATGCCATCTGATCCCCGAGGGCGAACATGAAATCCTCTGAGAGCGTCATCGACAGTTGTCGCTGCGAAACCATCACGCCGCCGCCAACGCGCAAGGAAGTTCGGTTCAGGCAGTTGGCGCGCTGGGCCGTCAAGCAAACCATCTGGACGCCGGTGACCGCCTTCATGGGCTGGATCGGCCTGCGCATTCAGACGATCCAGGTGCTGCTGATCGACCGAGCTGCCGACCATGGTCTAGGCCGCGTGCTGATGCTTTGGACCCGCGAGATCGATCCCCTCCAGCGTTTGAAGATGGTGCCCGCAGGGGTTGCGTCATAGCGTGTTTCCGGGGCTCGGCTACGGACCGGATGCCAGCGTCGACGCGCTCCGCGAGTTAAAGGAAGAGGCTGTGCCCGAACCGCCCGGCTTGGAAAATTTCCAGCTCGTTGCCCGATACAGGGAGGGACGCTGGCGTCAGTTCGATTGCTCGGTTTTCGTTGTTGAATGCTCGATGGATGAGGTGACGTTGTCCGGAGAGTTCTCAGAGGGCGTGCCCTGCTGGGGCAGTTTCCCGTTCGTTCGCGAAAGGCTGAGCCGTTCAAAAACTCAGTTGAGCAGTACCCGAATGCTGCTTGAGTTACTGAAGGATCCGGAACCCAATCTACTCGGCGCCGACCTTGCATTCTGAACCACTATCGATTCAGTAACGCACCAAGCCGATCGCTTCCTTCGGACAGGTTGCATCTGTTGTCGCCCGCGCTATTTCACCGGGCACTCTCGGGTTCATACGCGCCGACCTTGCCACACCATTCCACGGCCGCAAATCCTCCGAACGGTTCCGCGGACCTCGCTGGGTTCAATGCTTCGCGGATACCCGCAATCGGCCAAGAGCCGACGCCCGGCGTAGCCAATCAGAGCGCCGCGTGGGTGGCCTGGGGGAGGCGAGCCCGTATTGGCCGGTGTGCCAGTACCGCGAAGTGGATATGGTGCCGCATGGCCCGCCGTGCTCCCAAGTAGGATAGTCGCAATAGCCGATGCGGCGTGCGGGGGGACCTTGGGGACGGAAGGGCGTAGAAAGGACCCGCGAACGGATTCTGCCGGGCGAATTCGCTAACGTTTTGCTTTAATGGTGCCCAGGGGCGGAATCGAACCACCGACACGAGGATTTTCAGTCTGATCCGCCCCTGATCGTAACGGGCTGATTATTCTTTATTTTCCTTTCCTTTCAGTAGCCTACCCGAGCAGTCAATTAGCGTGCCGATTCGCGGTTTATTGCCGATTCTTGCGGCGGGATGTGCCGCCAGTGTGCCACGGCTCAAGCCCCGCCGCGCTGCATGCAATTGGTTAGATGTTGTACAGCCAGACATATGTCACTGCGAAGACACCAAGATACACGATGGAGCTTGCTGTGTAGTAGGCGGTTGTCTTGGCCGCCGATCCAGCCATGAACCGAACGGTATTGGCATCGTCACCGGCCAGTTGAAGCATTGCTTCCGCCATTTTTCCTTGTTTTCTTCCGACAACAAACAGCCACGCGCCGGCCAGTAAGAGCTGCCACATGAAGAAAGGATGCATTTCAAGCGCAAATAGAGCCCAAGCAACTAGCGCAGCGTAGCCAACCAGCAGCGGGAGCGATGCCCAGAAATACTTATGGTAGGTCGTAAGGCGAAAAATCTGCAGGGCGCCGAAATTGCTGACCACCAAGAAAATAATGAATCCGATAAGTTCCATTCGTCCCCCAAATACAAACCGCCACGGTGAGCCGCCGTGGAACGACGCACCTCATTCAGAGCCAACTGACTTTTGGTGTTAGCGATGCAGAGACTATCAATCCGTACACTGCGCGATTATCGCTAGTTCCGATTGTAGTTCGCGGATCTGCGCGAGGCAGTTGATCGCGCGTGACCTGCGTAGATGCCGAAGACCCCGTCTCCTTGGCGCCTGAGGCGCTGTCCGTATTTGAGTGCTGCTACCTGGCTCGCCCGCACGGTGGCGGCGCTCTTGCTCGCGTTCCGCTGGCGCGATAAACCAGAAATGAACCAAGGTCGCTCGCTCGGGGCCTGTCTCGACCCGGTTCCCCGCATCGCCCATGAAAAACCCGCCACGCGGGCGGGTCGGTCGAACTCGAGTGCAGTGCAATCGCTGCCCGGAGGAGCCGGGCGGTTGGGTGTCACCGACGCGACAGCGCAAGATCCCCCTCGGCCTGCACCTTGGCCGCGCGTGCCTGATCCCTTTCGGCGACCGCGGTGTCCAGGCGCTTGCAGAGATCCGTCTCGCGCGTCTCCTTCGCCTTCAGCCTGCGCTTGAGGCCGTCGTTCTCGACCGCGAGCCGATCGTTCTCCTTGTTCAACCGAGCGACATCCTCCAAGGCATCCGCCAGCCGCTTGCGCAGCTCCGCGGCTTCGCCTGCGTCGGTTGCCGGGGCCCGGGCCTTGATGCGTTCCATGTACAGCCGCTGCCGCTCTGCGCCGGTCATGGCGGACCCTGTTGCGGGCCGGCCTCGCTTCTTGGCTTCGGGCATGGTGTCTTTCCTGTCACTGACGGTAATTAAGAGTATTCGTCACTGACGGAAAAATGCAAGGGCGAGGCGCGCCCCGCCCTTGGGGCAATCCCGAGCGGCCGCGGCTTCGTGCGGGTCCTGACCGTACGGCGAGGATCTCGGCAGTTGTTCAGCATGATCGTTTCTGCCTTGTCGGTTACCCTGGATCATTGCACCCTCCGCTTTCGTGGGCCGCGTGCCCGTGTCGGTTACGCTAGATTGCGAATTCATCGCTCGCCGGTTTTCAGCCACGACAAGGAGGAATACTCATGTCCGCGGAACACCTCAACGCCAAGTGACCGGGCGTCACCCTCACCGAGCGCGCCTTGGCTCAAGAGGACTTCATCGACCTCTGTCGGATGCTCATGGGAGCGGACCGCGATCGATGCGCACTGCGGAGCAGCCTCGATATCGCCGGGTCGGCATCACGAGATCCTCACGCGGCGGCTGGTGCTGAACTTAGAAGCTGTCCATCGGCGCGTGATGGAACGGGCTTTGGCCGTCTGGCGTCGCTTGGCCGCATCGGATGGGCTGCGGGCCGAAGCGAAACCTTGGTGCTGTCGGTCACTTTATTCCACGGGAATTTCTCAGAGTAATCCGCGCTGACCCTACCGGATTCGTCCACCGCTTTTGCGGCTGCCTGCGGTCCAGCTAGTCTTGGATTGGGTCAGTTCAGGCGACCCTAACGGCAGCGGCACACTGCAGACGCTCATCTGCCGGTGGTGAGCGTCGGCTTGACGCGCATTGCGGTCACCCACAACCCTGAGCGTTGGCAAGCCCTTACGACCCACTGCAGACAGAGTACCAGACAAACGAACGACCGCTGCGACCAGGCCAGCAGACCTTGCGACTCTCGTCATCCCTCTAGGCGCGGAATCAGCAAAGAACCGGCGCCGCAGATCGGTCGCCGATAGCGATTCGTTGAAAGCTCCCCAGATTTCCAAACGCCGGCGCCCATTAAACTCAGCCCCTGCTGTCAGGAATTTTTACAGTCCATCGGGCTGATCGACATCAGCGGCGCGTCTTGACCCTTATGTAAGAATCTCCAAAAGGTCATTTATGTAATGCTCAAGATCCCTTGAATCTTCGGCGCCAAGCGCGCGCAGAGAGCGAGACAGGGTAAGGCCAAAAGTACGTCTCGGCCACCGAATGCGGGACATCATCGCGCCGATCTCCAGCATTGGGGGCGCCTCCTGTCAGGACGCCGCCGTGAGCAGCGACAAACGTCTTTGGGCGTCGACTGCAGACACCCGGACCCATGCCACTCTTACTCAGACCGCGAAAGTCCCGCGACGATGCATCTGTACGTCGAAGCCGAGCAGCCGATGGCGCAGCCGGCCCCGGCGAACCTCCCCGAACCACACGCAGCGTTCCAGCGTTAACGGGCACCTGACGGTCTGCTTGGTTTCCTGAAGACGCTTTGATTCTAACTGCCGTTCTGGGGCGGCCCGGAAACCATTCAACGGCGGCCAGCTGGCCTTCCACCGCATCCGCTTGCCGAGCCGCGATCTGTGCATAACGACCCGAAGCGGATCCTCGCTCCGATCGGTCGGGCCCTATGCGCATATTTCCATTGTCGAACGATTTTACATCCCGATAAAAAAGATCGGAAATTTAGCCAGCTAACGCATTGTTTGGACAAGCGCATTAAAGTGTCGGTATGAAACTTGCTGCGATGAGAGTTGCTCCCGCGAAGTAGCAAACGAAAGAATACTCGCTCTCTAGGAGACTAAGAATGATGAACAAGCAGCAAACAAGAACCATTTGCGCTGGTCTAGCATTCATTACACTGACATTCGGCGTCGCCATGGACTCCCAAGCCGAGTTTGTTTCGTTAGACCGCTTGAGCTCCGGTGATAACGGAATCACGCTTGATACGTCCACCGACCTTGAATGGTTGGATCTGAATCTAACAACATCTTTGAGCGTGACTGGTGCAGAAGCGATTCATAGTCATGAGCGTTGGCGTGCCGCCACCTTCACGGAAGTCAAAACATTGATCGGCAAATTTTTCGATCTCGATCCGACTGCTAGCAACGTTCGCGAAACATCCGGTATTGACCAAGCCGAAGCCAATGAGTTTGTTTCATTGTTTGGCGCAACTTTTGAGGGAGCCATTTCCTGGGGCAGATTCCAAAATTCCGATAACTTCGCTGGCCATGCCATTATTCGCAATGACAGCAACCTGAGCTACTTGCTGAGCCCTGATAACTATCAAGCGTTTAATCTATACGAACCACATTCGTTCTCGGGCGTGTTTCTTGTCAGGGAGCACTTATCGGCGGTGCCGCTCCCCGCCGCCGCGTGGCTCTTCGCCTCGGCACTCGGTATCTTCGGATACCTCGGGAGAAGAAGGGCTCCTGCCTGAAATATAGAGCCTGCTTCGGCAGGATTTTCATGCTTGACGAATGGCCGTTACTGGCCGCTACGCGTCCATACCGGTCGCCCCGGACGAGGCGCCGAAAGGCAGATCCGGACCCTACTCGCCCAGGGCATCTCGGCCCGTGCCTCAGGGCGGAAAGATCGGCGGAAATCCGGTGAGCGAATCTTAGAAATCCGTGACGAGATAATATTGGAAACAACAGACGCGGCGCCGAATCGCCGCTGGCGCGGCGGTGACGGAAGCCAAGAAATCGTCGACGGAGAAGGCGCAGTCGTCAGTTCTCGGCGCGCGCGATCGGAAGGGTGCCGGTCCTAGTCACGGGCGTTGAGTCATTGAACCGCACACGAATCACCGTCCCGCCCTCGGGGATGACGAGTTGCGGATGCGAGCCGCACTGACTACCAAGGTCGTCAAGTGCGACGGTTTGGCCGCAAGCCTCGCAGGAGCGGAGCACGATCACCGCCTGGGGGGCGACACGATTTTCCAGCGCTTCCACCCGGCGTGTTAGGGCGATAGACATTTGCGGGCTCCTGATGGGTCTGGCTTTGGACCGATGGATCGCTGCGGCAGGCCGGCGAGGATTTCACGGAGCCTCGTAATGGTGAGCTTGCAGCCGAACAAGTCGACGGTCTGTTCCGGGTCTCCGAGTGCTTTTTCCAAGGTCTCGACACGCCTAATCAGTCGGCTTGGCATTGGTTGCAGCCTCCAGCGCTTCGATTCGGTGGATCAATTCATCGGTTTCGACAATACGGGCCAGACTACCGATCCCGCCCAAAATGCGGGCGCCTTGCTCAGGGGTCAGTTTGCCCTCTCCGACAGCCGCGAGGACCGAGTGACCGGCTTCGGACAGGCCGCCGGCCAGCGGGAGCGTGACGGCGCGATCCAGCGGCTTCAAGGCGGGCAGGGCGCGATCAAGAAGGATCTTGGCCGCGGCCGTGTCACCTGCCTGGGCTTGTGTGATTACGCCGTCCAAGATCCCCGGCAGGTTGTCGCGGATCTTTTGGCGAAGGGCCGCTTCAGTGTCGGTGCGGCGCGGTCGGCCACGCGGGTTACCGGATTTGCCTTTCTGAAATTGCATGGTTTTTCCCTGTTGATTCAGGATTCGATCAGAGGACGCGCGCTGCGCGCCATGGAGAGCGAAGCGAAGGCGCGTAGTCCCGGGTAGGCGTGGGCGCGAGCGTGTTGCCGCAGTGGCGAAGGGGCGGAAGTCCCGACGCCGCGGAGGCAACATGCAGAGCGCATCCCACACGCCGTCAAGCCATTTGAGGGCGCAGTCGTGCCCGGCGGACCAGCGGGGAGTCGGGCACGGCCGCGACCGCAGGGCGAACCCGGGCCCAAAAAGGTCGTCGCCAAGGACCGAGTCTTCGCGGCAGCAGGATGCCCCCGCGAGGTATCACGAGGGACACGCGACTCTCCGGCTCGTGGGCCGGCTCTGTCCTTGAAGTGGTCATTGTCTTGCCTCGTTGCTCGGTGAACGCATGGTTAGCGCCTTATGGTGTGATTCGGTTTTACCGGTCCGAGCGGAGAATCCACGCGATCCACCTCAGGGTGTCCAATACTTCGCCGTCGGTCAGGTCGGGAGCCAGCCGCACACCGACGCGCCCGCCGTCGAGTGCAGTCAGCTCCGCGAGCCGGTGAATCGCGCCTTGGTCCACCAGGGTGGCGCGTAGACGCATCGCCGGGTGAAGGGATAGCGTCGGAAGCTCGGGCATCGGCGGGGCCTCTACGGGGCGCTCCGGGGCATCCGCGGGGCGCTCCTTCCCCGCTGCGGGCCTCGCCTCGAAGGATCCGCATCGGCGCCAATGCGCCACGCCCGACGTGCGTTTGCCCGCGACCGAGCAGAAGCCGAGCTTCATCGCCTTGCTGTGCGCGCATTCGATGCAGCGCACGGGCGGCGGGCCCGGGGGCCAATCGACCGGGGGCTCGGGATCGCGGTAGCGGGCCGGAGGATGCGTCAGGTAGCCGCTCGCGCGGCGGGCCTGATAACCGGGGTCGGTGTAGGTCTCGTCGGTCATGAAGTCGGGTCCACTCATGGTTTCGCCTCCCGGATCTTTGCGCGACGGGCGTAGACATCGATCTGCCGTTCGGTCTGCTCTTGGCGCGCGGTCCACCATTGACGGAAGACCGAGACGGCCTCGTCCCACGGCAGGGCCGCGACCTCGGCGAACGTGTCGCCGTCGCTTCCCCACGAGCACCAAAGCTCGTTTTCTGCGATGTAGACGTGTCGCGGGCATCCGTGCTCGTCGCGGGGAATCGGCGCGGGCGCGCGATCGACCAGGGCGAGGAGGGGCCTTTGCTTGGTGGTCATGACGCGGCCTCGCTGTCCATCTCGCGCGAATCGAAGCTCGGCGGGATCTCGGAATCCCTGGGCTTGCTCGCATACCGCCAACGCTTCAGCGGGCCGTCGCAGAATCGCGCGACCCGAACCCAAGCGGCGCTGCGCTTTGCCCCGGCTTGCAGGAGGTTGTCCAGGGCCTCGCCGAACCCGTGCCAGTAACCCCGACGGTAGGCGCCCTCGACGCGACGTCCGACGAATGACGGCGGCTCGGGGGCCTTGAGCAAGTCACCGACCAAGACGAACGAAATCCTCCGCGCCTCTTCCTTCGCCTGATTGCGCGCTTCGTATTCCAGCCGGGGGCGCCACTGTTCGAACAGGTCGGCGGCGCGGGCCTGCTCGGCTGGGATCAGGTCAACGGGGTTGTGGTCGGTCTTGGTCATGGTCTCTCGGTGGTGGTGTAGATGAATAACCCACAAAAAAGGAGGGTTGCGCGCATTCGGCGCTCTCGGGCGCCTCGGTGGAGGGTTTCGGGGCTCGGAATACCCGACCAAAAAGAAAGGTTGCGCGCATTCAAATATCCCCCGTACCCCCTATGAATGCGCGCAGGGCGGCGGTGCCCCTGCACGCATTGCGCATATATCGAAATCAGCGCGAATGCGCGCAATGTGCGCAAAGGCTCGGTTTTCATGCCGCCAGATCCTCGGGCGGGGCCTCGCTTCGGGGCGCGGACGGCTCCGATTGGTGGACGATGACCCATCGCTCGGTGAGCTTGCGCGAGGCGGTTTCCTGCATCTCGCGGCGGATGCGTCCTGCTCGCGATAGACGTACCAGACACTCCTTGAAGCGGCGCTTGCCGTCGCCGGTGCCGAAACAGGCGGTGAACTCCGGGTAGCCTTCCAGGGTTCGCCATGCCGTACTTGATCCCTGCGTCGCTGTCGGGATCGCGTCGCCGTTGGCGATGGCAATCCCGATGCACTTGAGCAGGGCCGCGTCCTCCGCTTGGTGGATGATTCCCTTCCCCGCAATATCTCCGCGCGAGGAGGAATCAGGCACGGGGACGCCTTCGTCCCACCGGAGGCGGATCGGATCGGAATGCTTGGCGGCGTGATTGAGCTTCTCGTGGTGGATTTCCCCGTCCGCCAGGGCGAGGCGGGAACGCGCCGAGTTGTGCCAGGCTGTAGAGCCCGAGTAACTGTTGCCCTTGGCGCCGAACTTCGCGGATGCCTTGTCGATATGCGCCAGCAGCAGCACGGCCCCGCGGTGCGGCTTGACGGCCCGTGTCAGCCATTTGACGAACCAGCGCACCTGACGGCGATTGTTTTCTTCTGCGTCGAAGGCGTCGGATGCGTTGTCGATGACCAGCAGATCGGGCCGCTCGCTCGCGACGATCTCCAGCACGCGCGCCCCCTCATGCGACGGTGCCACGGATTTGACTCCACCGTCGCTGCGCTCGAAGACCAGCGCATCGGCGTCGGTGCCGTCCAGTACGATCAAGTTTTCTTCGATTCGCGCCGGGTCGAGCCCGTAGACGGATGCGATGCGTGCGAGGCGGTACAGAACAACCTCCTCGTCGTCTTCCAACGAGACGAACGCAACGCGCCCATGCGTGACCTCCAACGGGCCCCACGGGCGCCCGACAGCCACATGGGCCGCCATCGCCAGGCCGACGTAAGACTTACCCTCTCCGCCATGCCCGCCGAACAGCGTCAGGACGCGACGCGGGACATAGGGGTTGATGATGTACTCGGGCTCGCTGAGTCGTGCCGACGCGAAGCCCGACAGCGCCACGCGCCGAAGCTTGCTCTCGGGCGGCTTCACGACATAGGAGACACTGCCGTTGCCTTGCTCGCCGGCCTGTGCGGCTTCTTGTGCGACGGCCATCCGTGCCGCAGCGACGGTGTACTTGCGCGTCCAATCCATCGCGCTCGTCAGGTTGCCCCCGCGGTTCTCCAGCGCCTTCTCGCTGATCCCGTTCGCCGGATCGCAAAGCACACACGCAATCGTGTCGTCATCCATGCCGGCCTTGACCAGATCCTTCGCCACGGCGAACAGCGCCTTACTGCGGTCGTTGCCGTAGCTGCTCGCCTCTCCGGTGCGAATCACATGCAGCGCGTGACGGGGCAGACCGACCGAGTTGATATCGATCCGTGCAAAGTCGATCGGCGGCGCTTCCGATGCGGCAGGCTGCACCTTGGTGGGAAAGTAGCGCCGTCCCAAGTCGGTCAGGTCGCGCTTCTCGATGCAGAACGGCGAATCTTCGATATGGTCGCCGGTGATGGTGACGAACCGCTTCTGCTCGTAGAGCTCGATCCCGCGCGGATTGTCGGTGCCGGTGTGTCCACCGAAGGTGCCCGCGAAGATGATCCTGATACCGGACAGGCCAGGGGACACCTCGGTGTAGCTGTCGGCTTCGGCCATGATCTCGCGGGCCATGTCCGACAGCTCGCCCGTGTGCGGATCGCGGCAGTGGTCCAAGTCGATCGCGCTGAATCCGCATCCCGGCCAAAGCATGACGCCGATCCCGTGCAGCTTGTTCGTATGCGCGTAGTGGCTGGCTTGCTCGAAGGTGCCCGCAAACGCGGGGTTGTTGCTCCACTTATCCGTGCGTCCGGTGACGGGCGAGACGGGCGCCTTGTCGGGCTTGGGCTTGCCGGGTTTCTGGATCAGCTTCCAGGCGACCCATACGGGGAGCGCGCGCAGCTCTTGGGGAATTTCATCCTCGTCGGCAATGTGCGGGGTGTAGGGCGCGCGCTCGGGCTCGCTCGACACCTCGGCCTCGCCGTCGAACCGATGCCCGCATGCCGCGCAATCCGGCCACTCGGCCGATGCACCGCAACTCGGGCAGGTGCGCGTGAGGATGTCCGTATCGGGCGCCCAATCATCGAAGGACGTTTCGTCATCCGCGACCTCGGGCGGGAATCGGTTCATGTCGATTGCGGCGCTCATGCTCCGCCTCCGAATGCCGGTGCGATGCCGAAACACCACGCGGTGAGCGCAATTCCAGCGAGGCAAACGACGACGACGGCGCGACAGATGCCGACCTCGATGCTACGATTAAGCCGCTGTTCTGGTTGGTGTCTCGCGGCTCGCCCGGTCTCTCCCCCGGTCGGGCCGCACCTGTTTTCGGGGGTCTGATTCATCGCTGCGCCTCCGCGGCCATGATCCGGGTGCGCTGGCGCATGGCGTAGTCGAGCAACCGCTTCTTGCGCTCCGGGTAGTCGATGCCGGCCAGCAGAAAAGCCGCGTTGCGCTCCCGCACCAGCCGCAGCAACTCGGCTTGATCGTTCGATAGGGTTGCTTCGTCGATCGCCTTGAACTCGCCGGTCACAACCCAGTTGACGAGCTTGTTCTCGCACTGGAAGTGACGGGCGTCGGTTTCCTTCCCGGCTTCCTCTCGCATCTCGATCAGGGCACCCATCATCGGGTGGTGAGCGGCGCGCTTCGCGGCGATGAGGTCTCTACGCGGCGGGTTGGCGTAATTGTCCCGGTACCAGAGGTAGGCACGGACCAGCTTGCGTTGGCCTTCGCGCGCCATCCTGCCGCCGATGAAAGGCATCACGACAAGAGCTTGCTCTTCCGTCAGCCAGAAAACCGGGATCGCCTTTCCGCGGGCGTTGGTCTCTTCTGACTGCGCAAGTTTGCGCAGTGAGATTTCAGCGGACAGCTCCTTGCGGATCGCTCGGAGAACGTCGCGGTGATTGCGCTCGAACAGTTCGGCAACCTTCAAGCTCGAAACCATCGGTCGATTGCGACGAATCTCGATGATGTCGGCCGCGGTTGGTCGGGGGGCGAGGCGGATCGTTGGGGATGGCTGATTCATGGCCGATCCTCCTACGCAGCAGCCTGCACGCCATTGGATTGATCGAGCCACGCGAAATAGCGGTCCACGTCGATGTAGACGCGGCGCCCGCGACGCAGGATCGCGCCGGACTCGGCGAGCCCGTTGTGTTTCTCATTGAAGATTTGCCAGCGGATACCGGCTTCGCTGAATGCGGGGTTGGCTTCGGCGAATTGACGAACGGTCTGTAGATTGCGGGTTGCCATAACATGCCTCTTGGTTGCTTCAAGCGGCTCGTGTTGCCGCTTGTTGCTGAGCATGTTCGGCGCGAATTGGGGGTGCGTCTGCCCCGCTTATGCGTGAACCCCCGCATATGCGGGGGTCGGATAATGCATACCCTGGGGTCTGTCGGCGGTCAGGTGGGCTTGATGCCGAGGATGAGGTCTTCGCGCCCCGCTTCCCTGCATGCGGTCTTCACGGCATTCCTTATCTGCGCAGGACTGCACTCCTTGAATTCCTCGCGCTCTCGGAGCTTGGCGGCGATCTGAGCATGGTTCATCTGTCCGCGCACAATCATGGGCAACGCCTCGCGCTCGATCTCGGTTTTCGCTGAATTGAGCTTCGCCCACCGCTTGTCGGCCCGCGCCCGCGCGACCTCGCTGGAATCAATCCGTCCAGGCGCTCCGCTTGGCTCGGGCTCACTCAAGCGGATGCGCTCGATTTCCTCGTCATTGATCGCGTATTGCAGCTCTTGGCCGATATCCAGGAACTGACTGTCGGCCCATCGCTTCACTTCGCTCGGGGGGCATGGTAGGGCGAGCTGTGATTCCTGCTGAATGACGCGCCAATCGGCTCGCTCGATTGCGGTCATCTCATCCCATGTTTCATCGTCGGGGTGGGCGAGCCTTACCATGTCTTCCGAGACTTCGTATTCAGAAAGCCCCGGCTCGCATTGCCCATCCATCAAGGACAGGAACTGAACCCAGTCAATCATGAGAGGCATCGTCAGCCCTCCCCGAAGATCGCGCGGTTCATCCGCTCGACCACGCCGGCTGTATGGGCATCCGACAGGTGGCTGTAACGCTTCACCATGGCGAGGGTCTTGTGTCCCAAGACTTCCGCGATCTCAGCGAGACTCGCGCCGTTCATGGCGAGGTAGCTCGCCGCGGAGTGCCGTAGGTCGTGCCAATGGAAGTCCTCGATACCCGCACGCTTCAGGGCCGTCTGAAACGGGGTTCGCAGGTCAACCGGGGCGATGGTCCCGTCCTCGCGCTTCCCCCGAGCGGGGAAGACAAGATCCGTGTCCGTGCCTTGAACCTTGGCGCGAGCCTTCAGCAGGTCGAGCGCGTGCCCACTGAGGGGCAGGACGCGGCGCTCGCCGTTCTTGGTCTCGTGCAGGATCGCCACGCGGCGCGTCAGGTCGATCTGCGGCCACCGCAGCCCCATGATCTCCTGTTGGCGTGCGCCGGTACTGAGCGCCAGCACAACGGCAGGGTAAAGGTCGGGGCTCGCGCTGTTGCGGCAGGCTTCCAGGAGTGCGGCGCGCTCGTCTTCCGACAGGAACCGCACGCGCCCGCGCGGCTCCTTGGCCTTCGTGACCTTCGCCAGCGGGTTGCTGTCGACCCATCCGCATTCCTTCACGCCGATCGTGAATGCGTGAGACAGAACGGCCATGTAGCGGTTGACGGTCGCGTTGCTGCGATACCGGGTGGGTCCGGCCTTGCTCGGGTCTTTCGCGGTACTCGGGATGGGTTCACGCCTGAGGATGTCCCGGTACTCCGCAACCAGGCTAGGCGTGATCGCGTCCAGGGTGTAGCTCCCGAGCTTGTGCCGCCACCATGCGATCTGTGCCGTCTGCGGTCCCTGAGTGCCGGGGCTCTTGGTCGGCAGAACGTCGCGCTCGTAGCGGTCGAGTAGGTCGTCCAGGGTGTGGCGCTTGGCTTCCACCGTCTTGAAATGCCGCCCTTCGCGGATCGCCGTTTCGGTCTGTGCCGCCCAACGCTTGGCGTCGGTCTTGCGCTCGAACGTCGCGGTCTGTGCCGGGTGCCCCTTCAGGCGCACCATGACGCGGTAGGTGGTCGAGCCGTCTTTACCCGTGCGGGCCTGGATAGTCGCCATGGGTCAGCCCTCCGAGCCGTGCCGGGGGGATGGGGTAAACTGGTATGCAGCCATTGCCGAACCTCTTGCCAGGTTGGTGGTGGTCAGGGCCTCGGGGCGGGTGGTGCCGTCTCGGGGCCTGCTTGTCTCAACGGACAGCTAAAGGATACAACAAACGGCGAAAAAGGACAGCACAGGATACAGAATCCTCTGCTCTATCGCTTCAATGCACTGAATCTAATGGGCGTTGTCGGTGCGCCATGGCGCGATGGCACACTTGAGGCACAGCAGGACGCCACGACGAATCATCCGGGCGCGTTCAAGGCGCCGGATTTCGGGTTTGGGGATGGGCTGCGGGAAGACTGGCGGGGAGTGTGCCGGGGCACAATCGCCGGGAGTTTTGTTGTCCTCGGTTGGCTTCGAGTGTGCCGGGAGTGTGCCGCGGGGCAAAATGTCGGGGTTGGGAGTCGGCTTAACGCCTTGTTTTTGTTGGTGCCCAGGGGCGGAATCGAACCACCGACACGAGGATTTTCAGTCCTCTGCTCTACCAACTGAGCTACCTGGGCCTTGAGGTCTGCTCCCGTTGCGGGTAGCGGAGCCGCATATTAAAGCCGTAAGCAATGGGTTCGTCAAGGCACATGATCGGGCGATCAAACAAGCTCGGATCCAAAGTCGAGTCCGCTACGCCGTGCGGCGCGTCCGCAAGTTCCGCGTCTCGCGCGGCTGTGCTATGTTGCGCGGCTTGTCAATCAAGCTGGATCGGTCATGTCATTGGATGCTTCCGACATCGAGAGGATCGCCCATTTGGCGCGGCTCGAGATCGCGCCCGAGGCGATCGAGCGCTATGCCGCGGACCTCTCCAATATTCTCGACCTGGTTGCGCAGATGGAAAAGGTCGACACCACGGACGTCGAGCCGATGGCCCATCCGCTGCATATGAGCCAACGTCTGCGTCCGGATCGCGTGTCGGAGCACGATCAACGCGAACTGTTTCAGGCGACCGCCCCTTTGACCGAGGATGGTCTCTATCTGGTTCCCAAGGTCATCGACTGACGCCGAGCACTCATGCAGAACAAATCGATTGCCCAACTGGCCGCGGAGCTGAGGCTGCGCAACTATTCAAGCGTGGAGCTCACCCGTCACTATCTGGAGCGCATCGCGCGGCTGGATCCGCGCCTGAACAGCTTCATCAGCGTCGCGAGCGAATCCGCCTTGGCGGCGGCCGAGCGTGCCGATCGCGCGATCGCCTCGGGCGATGCCGGACCGCTCGCCGGTATCCCGATCGCGCACAAGGACACCTTCTGCACGGCGGGGATCAAGACGAGTTGCGGCTCGCGGATGCTCGACAACTTCGTGGCGCCTTACGATGCGACGGTCGTCGAGCGCCTCGCCGCGGCCGGGGCCGTGGTGCTGGGCAAGACCAACATGGACGAATTCGCCATGGGCTCCTCGAACGAGACGAGCTACTACGGACCTGTCCACAATCCGTGGGACCAGGATCACGTGCCGGGCGGCTCCTCCGGCGGATCGGCCGCGGCGGTCGCCGCACGGCTTTGCGCGGCCGCCACCGGAACGGATACGGGCGGGTCGATCCGCCAGCCCGCGGCACTCTGCGGGATCACCGGCATCAAGCCGACCTACGGGCGCTGCTCGCGCTGGGGCATGATTGCCTTCGCGTCCTCGTTGGATCAGGCCGGCGTGCTGGCCCGTTCGGCAGCCGATGCGGCCTGTGTGCTCGACGAGATGGCTGGGTTCGACCCGCGCGATTCCACCAGTGCAGACGTGGCCGTGCCCGACTATGTCGACGCTCTGGACAACGACATCGCGGGCCTGCGCATCGGTTTGCCGAAGGAATATTTCGGCGAGGGGCTCGATCCGCGCGTGGCCGCGGCCGTGCTGGACGCGATCAAGGAGTACGAGCGACTCGGTGCCACGGTGAAGGAGGTCAGTCTGCCGAATAGTCCGCTCTCGGTGCCGGTCTATTATGTCGTCGCACCGGCCGAATGCTCGTCGAACCTGGCGCGTTTCGACGGGGTGCGCTACGGCCATCGCTGCGAGCACCCGAAGGATCTCGAAGATCTCTACAAGCGCAGTCGCGCCGAGGGCTTCGGTGCCGAGGTGCAGCGACGCGTCATGATCGGCACCTACGTGCTTTCGGCGGGCTATTACGACGCCTACTACTTGAAGGCGCAGAAGATCCGCCATCTCATCGCCGACGACTTCGCGCGTGCCTTCGAGGATGTCGATGTCATCATGGGGCCGACAGCACCGACGACCGCCTTCCCGCTCGGGGCCAAGACGGACGACCCCGTGGCCATGTACCTCAACGACATCTATACCATTGCGACAAACCTCGCGGGCCTGCCCGGGATGTCGATCCCGGTCGAGCCGGTCGAGGGTTTGCCGGTCGGCTTGCAGATCATCGGCAACTATTTCCAGGAGGCCCGCCTGCTCAATGTCGCGCATCGCTTCCAGCACGTGACACATTGGCATCAGGTGGCGCCATCCGGGTTCGAGTGATCTGCGAGCTCGTCGCTTGGTGCGCCCTGAAGGTCTTGAAAAAGTGAGCGACATGAGACGGCAGGTTTGCCGAAAGTACGATCGCGACATAGGTTAGACAGCATGCAATGGGAAACCGTGATCGGGCTTGAGATCCATACTCAGCTCGCGACCCAATCCAAGATCTTCTCGGGTGCATCGACCGCTTTCGGCGCGTCGCCCAACACGCAGGCCTGCGCCATCGATCTGGGTCTGCCGGGTGTGCTGCCGGTGCTCAATGCCGAGGCGGTTCGTCTGGCCGTGCGTTTCGGCAAGGCGATCGGCGCGGAGGTTGCGCCACGCTCGGTGTTCGCGCGCAAGAATTACTTCTATCCGGATCTTCCCAAGGGCTACCAGATCAGCCAGTACGAGCTTCCGATCGTCGGCGAGGGCCGGGTCGAGATCGTGCTCGGCGACGGAGCGGTAAAGTCGGTCGGGGTGACGCGGGCGCATCTCGAAGAGGATGCCGGCAAGTCGTTGCACGAGGAGAACCTCGCAGGCGGCGGCTACACGGGTATCGATCTCAATCGGGCCGGTACCCCCCTGCTCGAGATCGTCTCAGAGCCGGACATGCGCACGCCGCAGGAGGCCGTGGCCTATGCGCGCAAGATCCATCAACTGGTGCGCTGGATCGGCATCAGCGACGGCAACATGCAGGAAGGCTCCTTTCGGGTCGACGCCAACGTCTCGGTGCGCCCGTTCGGTCAGACCCCCTTCGGCACCCGCACCGAGATCAAAAACCTCAACTCCTTCCGCTTCATCGAGCGTGCCATCCAGTTCGAGGTCGAGCGCCAGATCGACGTCATCGAGGGCGGCGGGAGCGTGGTGCAGGAGACCCGGCTCTATGATCCGGAGCGCGACGAGACTCGTCCCATGCGCTCCAAGGAAGAGGCCAACGACTACCGCTACTTTCCGGATCCGGACCTGCTCCCGGTCGAGCTCGATGTCGCCTTTATCGTCGACGCGGTCGCGGATCTTCCCGAGCTGCCGGACAGCATGCGCGAGCGCTTTCACACCCAATACGGGCTCGGCGAGTACGATGCCAGCGTGCTGACCGCGGGGCGCGAGCTTGCCCAGTATTTCGAGGCGGTGGTCCAAGCCACCGCCGAGCCCAAGCTGGCCGCGAACTGGGTCACCGGCGAGCTGGCGGCCGCCCTGAATCGCTCCGAGGTCGAGATCGGGCAGAGTCCGGTCTCCGCGGCCATGCTGGCCGGCCTCATCCATCGGATCCAGGACGGGACCGTCTCCGGGAAGCTCGCCAAACAGGTCTTCGAGGCGATGTGGAGCGGCGAGGGCGATGCGGACAGCGTCATTCAGGCGCGCGGGCTGCGACAGATCACCGACAGCGGCGAGCTCGAGGCGATGATCGCATCGATCGTCGCCGCCAACCCGGGCCAAGTCGAGCAATATCGTGCGGGCAAGGAAAAGGTCTTCGGCTTCTTCGTCGGTCAGGTGATGAAGGAGAGCAAGGGCAAGGCCAATCCGCAGCAGGTCAACGAGATCCTGATGCGCATGCTCGCAAGCGACTGAGCCGGATTCCCCGGCGACAGGGTCGGTCACTCGCGCGGTTCAGGTTCGATGGAGCGATGTCCACGCCATGGATCCCTTCGTCACGCAAATCGCCCCGACCGATCACGCGGTCGTCGGTCTTCATCTCCTGATCGTCTTGGCGATTGGCTTCGGGTAAAGCCGCGCATGTCCCGAGACGCGACGTTGCCGCGGGCATCTCGCCGGCTTGCCCATGCTGCGGCCTGGATGGGGGTCGCCCTGACCTCCTTTGCGCTGCTCGCCGTCTCGGCGCGCGAGGTGCTGGATACCATGGGGCCGGTTGAGTTTCTTTTCCTGCGGACTGCGCTCGGTCTGCCGCTACTGGTGCCGCTGGCGCTGTGGTTGGCCCCTGGCTTTTACCGCACCGAACGTCTGCGACTGCACCTGCTGCGCAACCTCTTCCATTACGGCGGGCAGGTCTGCTGGATTGCCGCCATCGGCATGTTGCCGCTCGCGTTGGTCTTCGCGCTGGAGTTCACCACACCTGTTTGGGCGGCCTTGCTGGCGCTGCTCTTTCTGGGCGAGCGGTTGAATCGAGGTCGTGTCGTGGCACTTGCGTTGGGAGTGCTGGGCGTCCTCGTCATCACGCGGCCCGGCGTGCAGCCGCTCGATCTCGGTATCCTGATCGGTTTGGCGGCTGCGGTCGGCTTCGCGGTGAGTCTGACGGCGACCAAGGGACTCACGCGCTATGACGGCGTCTTCACCATCCTCTTTTGGATGCTGGCGATGCAACTCCTGATCGGCCTCGTTCCCGCGCTGCTGGTTTGGCAGCCGGTCGCATGGGCCGATATGCCCTGGCTGCTCGTCGCCGCGATCACCGGGATCAGCGCGCATCTGGGTATCGCCAAGGCGTTTCAGCAGGCGGACGCGACGGTCGTGCTGCCGATGGATTTTCTGCGCCTACCGCTCATCGCCTTGGTCGGCGCGCTCTTTTATGGAGAGGGACTAGACCCCTGGGTCATCGCCGGCGCGGCTCTGATCTTTATCGGGAACGAGTACAGCTTGCGGCGCGAGAGACGGCGGGGCTCGGCCTAGCCTGTCCGGGTGTGATCCCGGCAGGATGATGGGAGTGCTCTGAGACCCTCAGATGGCCTCGGCCTCGAACCGCCTACGGGTGGGCGATCGGACGCGCGCCGGACGGGTGGCTGGTGTCGCACGGGGCGACGCGCTCGTCTTGTCGCGGGCGTTCGTAGGTCTCGACCAGATAAAGCGGCCGGCCTTTCGTTTCGTTGAACATCCGTCCGAGATATTCACCCAAAACGCCGATGGCGGCGAGTTGAACCCCGCCGAGGAAGAGAACCGCAACCATGAGGGACGGATAACCGGCAACCGGGTCTCCGTAACGCAAGGTCTTGTAGATGATCCAGCTTGCGTAGAGGAATGCCGTCATCGCCGTGAACAGCCCCACATAGCTGGCCATCTTGAGCGGGGCCGTGCTGAAGGAGGTAATGCCCTCGATCGCGAAGCCCCAAAGCTTGTGGTAATTCCATTTGGTCGCCCCGGCGCTGCGGCGGTCGCGATGGTAGGTCACGGCGGTTTGTCGATAGCCGATCCAGGCAAATAGGCCTTTCATGAAGCGATGCTGCTCGCGTAACCGGCACAGTGCGTCGACGGCGCGGCGGCTGAGCAGACGGAAGTCCCCCGTGTCCTTGGGGATCTCGATCGGGCTCATGCCCCCGATGACGCGGTAGAAATAGCGGGCGCTGAGCTTCTTCAGGGCACTCTCGCCGTCGCGCGACAGGCGAGTCGCGTAGACGACATCGTAGCCCTGGCTCCAGCGCGCCATCAGCTCGGGGATCAATTCGGGCGGATCCTGGAGGTCGGCGTCGATGATGACGGTGGCCTCGCCCCGACTGTGATCCAGTCCCGCCGTCATCGCGATCTCCTTGCCGAAATTCCGGCTGAGATTCAAAACGGCTACCCGCGGATCGGTCGCTCGCAGTCGATAAAGTATGTCCAGAGTCGCATCGCGGCTGCCGTCGTTGACGTAGATCACCTCGACGGTGACGCCCAACCCGTCGATCACGGCCGAAAGACGCCGATGGAGCTCAACCAGCACGTCGGCCTCGTTGTAGGCTGGCACGATGACGCACAGCTTCGGCGGCTCCGTGACCGACGCATCGCCGCTTGAATCAGTTAAAGTGTAGAGCGATTCGGGGTAATCGAGGCTCATAGCGTACCGCTCTCGCGAAAGGTCCAGAGGCTATTCAAGATGAAATTGAGTAGAAATACGGTCGCGGTGGCGACCACCTGGACAAGGATGTAATTGAACCCGAGGTTGTCTACGCCCGCGTGAACGATCAAGGTGTTCAGCAGTCCGGTGGCGATGGCGATCAAGGCAAATTTAGGTCCGGAGTCACGATGTGCCTTCGTGCTGTTGAAGGTGTAGCGATGATTGAGAAGGTAATTAACCAATGCCCCGACACCGAACCCTACCGTTGTCGCCGCCGTCGGGTGCAGGGTCCCGATTTCGACGAGAAGGATCAGAGTCGCGTAGTGCGCGAGGGTACCGAGAGCTCCGACCATTCCAAAGGTGACAAGCCTTCGAGATGTCGTCGCGACGGAAGTGAACATGAATGATCTCCGTAAAGATTAGGCCCGCATCGCGGCAGTGTAGGAGGCTTGCGAATATCGCGCCGTCTGAATCTTAGGATACTTTACCTTCGCTCGACTTGAGCGAAGGCTCTCTGCTGCTGCAAGCATATCTTGCGCTGTTTGGAAGGCTGTCAGTCGACTGGCTGGCGCATCTCTCAGTGTTTCGCGCCATACTCGTCTTGGTCGATGCGATGAATAAGAAGGGATTCTCGACGCTGAGGATATTCTTTCCAAACGAGCGAAAAATCCTCGGGAAGCGAGTAATACTTCTTCATCCATTTCCCGATCTGCGGCTTGTCGTATGGCATCTTCTCGGCATATCGCGGTTTTTGAAGTTTAAGCAGATTCGCCGCAGTTTGGGTGCCTTGCTCATGATTTATTTCGTGGCTTACGGCAATCAGCTTCGCGTGATTGATCGAGTTCGCTTCGAAATTTGACTTGTACCCCATATAAATGTTTCCTGCGTTCGAGACTGCAAATGGAAGTACCGCAAAGACGACTGCATATGCGAAGGGCCTCAGACCCGCGAAGGACAGTTGAGAAAAAATGAACGTTACCGGGACCATCATCAAAAACAAGAAGGTCAACAAAGATCTTCCGGCTACGCCCGGCGCCAATAATAGTAAGGCCAGTGAGGCGACGGCCGCGATGTATATGGAAAACACGATTGGGTCGAACTCGAACTTGCTTCTTAAGAGGAGCAGGAGTGCCCCATAGGCAAACAGTGTCGCTGCGAAAAAGATCGAAAGGGAGAGGCTGTAGCAAACTCCAAGCAAGGTGAGCAAGGATAGCGTGACAGCAAGAAGCTGCGATTTGCGTGTCGACGATTTAAGGAGCAAGACGAACAAAAAGGCGAATGACGCGGCCAGCATTGCAAGGAGGATGCGCCCT
This sequence comes from Thiocapsa bogorovii, assembly GCF_021228795.1. Classification (NCBI taxonomy): domain Bacteria; kingdom Pseudomonadati; phylum Pseudomonadota; class Gammaproteobacteria; order Chromatiales; family Chromatiaceae; genus Thiocapsa; species Thiocapsa bogorovii. Next base: position 2,477,220 of record NZ_CP089309.1, on the reverse strand, counting down.
TCCGGGTGAACGAAAATCCAATGGGTCAATGCGTCCGCGTTCATAAATAAGGTATCGATTAGGCTGTGCGAAGGATAAGTCGAGATACTTTTCCTGTTGAAATTTCCGGGAGCGAATATCGTGATGAAGGCAATGAGGAAAACGGGGATGGCGAGCTTCAAATCGCGGAGTATGCGTTCAGCCTCGAGTTTTGGAAACTGGCTCAGAATTGTGTATGCAGTTATGAAAGCGACGACAGCAACAGACATTTGCTCATGAAAAGCCGCGGCGCAGGTCAGAAGTATCGTCGAGGGGAGGTTGGATGCTTTTCTTCTTTGCATCAAATAAGCGGCATACAAGAAAAGAGGGATTCCCCAGACATAGGCGACCGACGCCGAAAACCAATACAGGCCGCCAGCGACAGAATATTGCGGAAGCGATAGGAAATAAACGATTGGAACAATTGTCAGGGGGCGAAAGAAGTCTTTGCTTGGTGAGATCTTTATTGCCAAAGAAATAATGGAAAGAATGATTCCGATTTGCGCCAACCTGACATATTCGATGCCAAGCTTGAAGATGTTGATTTGGACAAAGAATGCAACGAAACGGCCGGACCAATGGACGTATTCTCCGTAGAGGAAGGCGAGCAGTTGCATCAGGTTGAAGTTTTGGCCAGTGAATCCTGTTTGCTCGCCAACGTAAGACAAGGTTGCATACCCCCAATCATCGTGATAGGGAAAGACCATGTTGTGTTGCGCAAACAAGTAAACGACAAACGCTGAAATGACGAGAACCCATATGCCGGGTGCCGCTCTTGCGCGCGCTGCGGCGTTGATGACCTCAGGCGAAACAAACGCCCGTGCCGTGACCTGCAAATACTGCTTGTTGAGCGTTTTCGTCATGGGTTTATTGCCGGAAAACGGTCGATCGGGGGAGATGTGGCACCAACGTCGAGATAAATAGATAGCCCGAAGTCGGGTACCATCCGGTCGTTGGGGGCGCAGTACGGGTTTCGCGGTTCCGTCGGCCACGGGGTCGTGAGCGCTAGGAGAGTGTCAAGTGATTTGCGCTGGAATCCCTGTCTGTGGTGGACCGCAGGAACACCCTGTCTTTTCGGGTACGTCGGATGCTATTCCGGGCCACCGAATCTTCGCATGGGAGCTGGTATTCTGACTAGCCGCGGACGACAGACGCGGGCATCGTTGGCCATAGCATCGGCCTATGTTTTCTGAGTTTGGATCCGAAAAATGAGCGCGACCGAGGATGTTAACGATCGACTTTGGCCCTTCGCGAGGCGGCTCCTGTTCCGCCTTGACGCCGAGCGCGCACACGACTGGACGCTGGCCCTGCTAGGGCTATGGTCGCGCTGGTTCTCGGGCCGTTTGGGTGCGGGAGACCCTGCACGTGCGCCGGAAAGAGCCGTCGACGTAATGGGCCTGCGTTTCCCGAATCCGATCGGCCTTGCGGCCGGACTGGACAAGAATGCCGTCGCCGTGCCCGCCTGGCAGGCATTGGGTTTCGGATTCATCGAGGTCGGGACGATCACGGCTCTCGCACAGCCAGGCAATCCGAAGCCGCGCCTCTTTCGGCTGCCGGCGGACGAGGCATTGATCAACCGGATGGGCTTCAACAACGCGGGGGCGGATGCGGCGGCGGTCCGCCTCGAGCGCCTGCGTGCGCGAGACATCCTTCAAGTTCCCCTGGGCGTCAACCTGGGCAAGTCCAAGGTCACGCCGGCGGAGGAGGCGGCGGACGACTATCGGCGCAGCTTCGAGCGGGTCGGTCACCTCGCGGATTACGTGGTCGTGAACATCTCGAGTCCGAACACGCCCGGCTTGCGGGATCTGCAGCGGGTCGAGGAGGTGGCGCGCATCATCGAGACGATCCAGGGGCCGAACCAGCGTCTTGGCCGACCCCGGCCTCTGCTGGTCAAGCTTGCGCCGGACCTCGCCGACGAGGACGCCGTCGACTGCGCCCGCGCTGCACTGGATGCAGGCTGTGCCGGCCTGATTCTGACCAACACCAGCATCCGCTTCGATGGGCTGCGCAGCAGCACCGAGGGGATGAGTGGCGGCCTATCGGGTCGACCCATCCTGGAGCGCAGTACCGCCCTGCTGCGCCTGGTCCGGCAGGCCGTCGGACCGGACCCGGTGCTCGTCGGTGTCGGGGGTGTCATGGACCCCGTCGGCGCGGCGGCCAAGCTCGCGGCCGGGGCGGATCTCGTGCAGATTTACAGCGGGCTCATCTATCGCGGGCCCGGATTCGTGCGCAAGCTGCTGCGCGGGATGTCGAGCTGACGCCCGCCTCGCCGGGACGTTTTGACTCGTCGCTTCTCGCTGTTTGCGGGTGCCGCTCTTATGTCGTCCGGAGCGGCTATGGTTTAATGCGGGCTTGCGAGCCAACGACACTGCTTCAAAATGACCCTCGACAGCATCCATCGTAAGGCACGGGTCGAGCGCGACACCTTGGAGACCCGGATCCGGGTCGCATTGGATCTGGACGGATCCGGGCGCTCGGATCTGCACACGGGCGTGCCTTTTCTGGACCACATGCTCGATCAGGTCGCGCGACATGGTCTGATCGATCTCGACATCCAGGCTGAGGGCGATCTGCACATCGACGCCCACCACACGGTCGAAGACATCGGCATCACGCTCGGTCAGGCGCTGGCCCAGGCGCTCGGGGACAAAAAGGGTCTGCGTCGCTACGGTCACGCTTACGTCCCGTTGGACGAGGCCCTGTCGCGAGTCGTCGTCGATCTGTCCGGTCGGCCCGGGCTAGAGTTCAACGTTGCGTTTACCCGCGCCATGATCGGCGGGTTCGATGTCGACCTCTTCCATGAATTCTTCCAAGGTCTGGTGAACCACGCGGCCGTCACATTGCACATCGACAATCTGCGCGGCGCCAACGCGCACCACCAGGCCGAGACCGTCTTCAAGGCGTTCGGACGTGCCTTGCGCATGGCCGTTGAGCCGGACCCGCGGATGGCCGGGATCACCCCGTCCACCAAGGGTGCGCTTTGAGGCTCGATCCATGTCGTTGCCATGGCCGGAGTTCTCGGCAGGGAGGCACCTATCCGACATCCGACAACGAGTGACCGATCCATGTTGCTGATTCCCGCAATTGATTTGAAGGACGGCCGCTGTGTGCGCCTGCGTCAAGGCCGGATGGATGAGGCGACGGTCTTCTCCCACGACCCGGTCGACACGGCTGCACGTTGGGTCGGCGAGGGTGCGCGCCGATTGCATTTGGTCGACCTCAACGGGGCCTTTGCCGGCATGCCGGTCAATGGCGAGGCGATTCGCGGCATCGCCGAGGCCTTTCCCGAGCTGCCGATTCAGGTCGGCGGGGGCATCCGCGACGAGGCCACCATCGCGGCCTATCTAAGCGCCGGGGTGACCTACTGCATCATCGGGACCCAGGCGGTCAAGGAGCCGGTTTTCGTCGAGCGGGCCTGTCGGTCTTTTCCCGGTCAGATCATGGTCGGACTCGATGCGAAGGAGGGGCGGGTCGCCATCGAGGGCTGGGCGCAGGTCACCGAGCATCAGGCCGAAGATTTGGCGAAGCGGTTCGAGGATGCCGGTGTCGCGGCCATCATCTACACCGATATCGGCCGCGACGGCATGATGAATGGGCCCAACGTGGAGGCGACTCGGGCGTTGGCCGGGGCGATCCGCACCCCGGTGATCGCCTCCGGCGGCATCACGGTCATCGACGACGTGCGCGCGCTGGCCGAGGTGGCGAGCTGCGGCATCATCGGGGCCATCACGGGGCGCGCCATCTACGAAGGGACACTCGACTTCGCCGAGGGGCAGCGCCTCGCGGACAGCTTGAGCCCGCGTTGAGCCCGGACCATTCAAGCTCGCGAAGAGGCGGGTGTCACCGAGACGTGGGCGCCCGCGAGGAGATCGAACATGTCTGACGACTGGCTCGACGCCATCCACTGGGATGCTCAGGGGCTGGTGCCGGCGATTGCGCAGGAGCGCGCGACCGGGACCGTTCTCATGATGGCCTGGATGAACCTCGAGTCACTGCGGCTGACGCGAGAGACCGGACACGCGGTCTACTGGTCGCGTTCGCGCGGGCGACTCTGGCACAAGGGCGAGGAGTCGGGCCATCAGCAGGTCGTGCATGCCATTCGGATCGACTGCGATGCGGACGTCGTCCTCCTCGAGGTCGAGCAGAAGGGCGGGATCGCCTGCCATACGGGGCGTCACAACTGCTTCTTCCGCGAGCTCGATGCGCAGGGGCGTTGGGTCGAGGTCGTGCCTGTCCTGAAGGATCCGCAAACGATCTATGCGAAGGCCCGATAGACAATGAATGACTTGCTCGAGCGGTTGTCCGATGTTCTGGAGTCGCGAAAGGGGGCGGATCCGGGAAGCTCCTATGTCGCCGGCCTTTATTCCAAAGGTCTCGACGCTATCCTCAAGAAGATCGGGGAGGAAGCGACCGAAACCGTGATGGCGGCCAAGGACGGTGTCCCCGAGAAGATCGTGTACGAGGTGGCTGACCTCTGGTTTCACACCTTGGTCCTCCTTGCGCAGCAGGGCCTCGGCCCCGGCGATGTTCTGGCGGAGCTGGATCGGCGTTTCGGCCTGTCGGGGTTGGACGAAAAGGCCGGGCGCGGATCCTGAACCTCGACAACCCTGACCGACCTTGACTCGTGGAGGACTAACCGCCTTCAAGGGTTTGCGGTATCATCCGGACGCTTCCGCGACTCCTGCGCAAGGGTGCGGAAGACGTCGAAAATCCAGCCGAGGGAATCCTGTTCCGTCGGCCTCTCCACTGAATTGAGTTGACCGTCTCAAGTCGACGGTACGGAGGAAAACATGGGCGCTGGTGGCATCAGTATCTGGCAGCTTCTGATCATCTTAGTCATTGTGCTGCTGTTGTTCGGGACCAAGCGACTTAAAGGAATCGGCTCCGATCTGGGCAATGCGGTGAAGGGTTTCCGCAGTGCCATGTCGGAGAGCGAGAAGGCCGAGGAGGAAGCCGAAGCGAAGCGGGTCGAGCAGACCGCCGAGAAACGCGTCGCCGACGGCGACACGACCAAGCGCGAGCCGGCCAAGCCATCGGACAAGTCCGCCTGAGGTGTCGTCCCCGAAGGCGTCCCACTGAGCGAGGCTGTCACGCGAGGTTGCCATGTTCGACATGGGTTTCTGGGAGCTGTTGGTGATCGGCGTCGTGGCCCTCGTTGTCATCGGGCCCGAGCGCCTTCCGAAGGTCGCGCGTATTGCGGGACTTTGGCTGGGACGTGCGCGCCGTACTCTGTCATCGGTCCAGGAGGAAATCCGGCGCGAGCTCAAGGCCGACGAGCTTAAGGAGATTCTCGACAAGCAGGCACGTAGTCGCCCGCTCGAGAGCATTCTCGAGGAGCCGGCGGAACGCGCCGCCAGGCCCGCCTCCATCACTGAAGCCGCGCCAACGCCGCCACAGGACCAGGCATCCGCCGGGCTCGACGGGTCAACTGCCGCCCGCCGTCCGGTCGAGCGAGATACCTCCGCGAGCTGATTGCGTCGATTCGGCGATCCGACTCGCGCCGTCGGGCACGTCGACGCATCGCTCGCCCGACCCCCTCGCCGAGCCGCCACTCAAACTGCGACGAGAACATTACCCATGTCCCCCGCGATGCAGCCCGACGATCCGGGTGCCGAACAGCCTTTCGTCTCCCATTTGATCGAGCTGCGAGATCGCCTGATCCGCATGTCGATCGCGATATTCGTCGTGTTCTTGGCGCTGTTCCCGTTCGCCAACGAGATCTACACCTTCGTAGCGGCGCCCTTGATGGCGCAATTGCCGGACGGCAACACCATGATCGCCACCCAGGTGGCCGCGCCTTTCTTGACGCCCTTCAAGCTGGCGCTCATCGCCGCGGTTTTCCTGTCGATGCCCTTCCTGCTCTACCAGTTTTGGGGGTTCATCGCGCCCGGGCTTTACAAGCACGAGAAGCGCCTCGCAACGCCGCTGCTGATCTCGAGCATCATTCTCTTCTACGTCGGGGTTGCGTTCGCCTTCTTTGTTGTCTTCCCGCTGATCTTCGCGTTTCTGTCGGCGTCCACGCCGGAAGGCGTTGCGATGATGACGGACATCTCGGCCTATCTGGACTTCGTGCTGGCCCTCTTCTTCGCCTTCGGGATCGCCTTCGAGATTCCGATCGCCACCATCTTGTTGGTGGCAGCCGGGATCACGACGCCGGCTGCCCTTGCCTCGAAGCGTCCGTACGTGATCGTCGGCGCTTTCGTCGTGGGCATGCTGCTGACGCCGCCCGACGTGATTTCTCAGACCTTGCTGGCTGTGCCCATGTGGCTGTTGTTCGAGCTGGGAATCGTCTTGTCGAAGGTTCTGACGCGCAAGGGGGTGCAGGACACCGATGAAGAGCCGGATCCTGATGCTTCGGGGCACGCATTTTCACCGGCGCACCCGGCCCCGGAGGGACCGGTCGGCGGATCGGCCATGGGCCGAGTCACGCCTCGTCCCGAGACGCGGGAGGTCGGGCGCGATCTCGATCCGCACTTCGACGATCCGGATCGCTGGCAGCCCTTGAGCGAGTCGGAGATGGAGGCTGAGTTGGATCTGATCGAGGCCGAAGAGATCCCGGGATCGCCCCGAAGCCCGGAACCGGACCCGGCGCGGACGACGCAATCAACGGTCCCCGATACGGTACCCGCAATCAACTCGGTCGAGGAGAAGATTCGGCGTGCGAACCGACTGCGCGAGCTCGGCAGCACCTTCGCAGCGCGCACGGTGCTCTACGAGGTTCTCGAGGAGGGCGATGCCGATCAACGGCGTGTGGCACGCAATATCCTCAATCAGCTCGACGAGGCTTGAGCGGTCTCAAGCCGCCTTGACTCGATCGGCGCCTCTCACCCCTGGATCCCTACTGGGACGACCTTCCAGGTCGGTAGCGCCGCCGGCCGCAACTCGACCGGTCGCTTGATTATTCTCGCGCGTTTTAGCCCTCTATCCGGCAGCTGAGGGCCTTGCGCCCCGGGGATGGCCCCGACGGTCGACTATGATTGCGTCTGTACGATTGGGCTCGGCGGACCAGTCAACCTAGATCCGGCAGTTGAACGGCCCCTGGAGTGCGTCCCGCGCGGTGTCCGGCAAGGCGCAACGAGGCGGCATAGTGGTTCTACGACAACGAGTTGCAACGCGGTCGGGCGCCGCGCGGGGCGTGCTCCAGGGGCCGTAGCGGCCTTCACCCAACCGGTGAGCCATTTCATAAGCGCGATCGCTAAAGCCGTCAAGACCTTGCATGAAGCACGAAGCGGTCAACTGCCGGATATAGGGTCAAGGCCGCTGCTGCCCCCGCCTTGCCCCGGGCTGCGCCCGGCGCGGTCGCTGCGTGTTGTCTAGAATCACTGCACTGTCTCGTCGAGCCCGACCCGACGGCGACCGGAATGCATCCCAGGAGCTCAATGGCCCGATCCAGGGTGACGGCGCCGAGCGAGAGAGTGTCGATCGTCGCGTTGAAATAATTGCTTCTTTCAATGGCTACACTGAGATAGTATAGGTTTTACCACCATTTGAAGATCGAAATCCCGATGGGCTCAGGATCCCAGATTCACTATAAACAGAATCGACTCAAACAATTGCGGGCCTTTTGCCATGCGGCGCGCACCGGCAGCGTCAGCGCTGCAGCCGAGAAGATCTTTCTCAGTCAACCCACCGTGTCTTTGCAGATTCAGGCACTGGAGCGCGAGTTCAGCACTGTCTTGTTCGAGCGGCGCGGCCCCAAGATCAAGCTGACCCCCGAAGGTGATCTCCTGTTCCAGATGGCCGAGCCTCTGGTCGAGGGTATGGATAAGCTGCACGAGGCCTTCGCGACGCAATGCGGCCGAGTCGATCGCGGCGTACTAAACGTCGCCGCCGGTGAGTCGACCATCCTCTACATTCTGCCCGACCCGGTACGCGCCTTCGTGGACCAGTATCCGGGGATCGAGCTGAAGATGCACAACGTGACCGGTCGCGACGGATTGGCGATGCTGCGCGCGGACGAGGTCGACCTGGCCGTGGGCTCGATGCTGGATGTACCGGACGACATCACCTACCGCCCGTTCGTCACCTACCAGCCGACGCTCATCACGCCGAAGGACCATCCCCTTGCGGGGCGGGAATCGGTGACCCTCGAGGAAATCGCACCCTACGGCTTGATCCTTCCGCCGCGGCATCTCAGCACTTGGCGGATGGTCGATCTAGTGTTCAAGCAACACAACCTGGCCTACCGGGTCACTTTGGAGGCTGGAGGCTGGGAGGTCATCAAGAAATATGTCGAATTAGGCTTGGGTATCTCGATCGTCACCGATGTCTGTCTGACGGGTGACGAAAACTTGAGTAGAATCCCGCTATCTCAGTATTTTCCGAAGCGCAGCTACGGGATTGTACAGAGGCGCGGAAAATTTTTGTCGCCCCAGACCAAGTGTTTCATCAAGACGCTTGATCGAGCGTTTGCCGACCGAGTCGTGGAACCGCAACCTCAAACCGTGGGCGATGTCGAAGAATGGGAAGATGCATATCTGGGATAATGGCCAGGCGTTCGGCTGCAGAGGAGGGCGCCGAGAGCTTTTCGGGGGCGACATACCGTGTTTTAGCCCTCGCATGCAGAGCGAATGTGCTGCGTCCTATCAGGATTGGCGCACGCTGAAAACCAACCGAATACCACTGACATCAGGTGAGAAGAGCCAAACAACTATGGATCTCACAAAACGCATCGGGCAGCGCCTGCGCGCTGCCCGCCAAGATCAGAAGCTGAGCTTATCGGAGCTTTCCGGTCGTACCGAATCGCTCTCGAAATCGCGCATCAGCAACTATGAGCAGGGGATTCGCCGCATGGGTCTCGAAGAGGCTCAAGAGCTTGCGGTTGCGCTCGGTACCGTGACTCCAACGTACCTCCTCTGTCTCGACGACACGGATCCTCTCTCGGCCCGCGAGCGGGAGCTCGTCCAATACTTTCGGCAGGCCGACGAGCGAGGGAAGGCGACGATCACGAAGGTTGCCTCGGACCAGTCCGGCTTCGTCGCGGACTGAAGGCAGCATGCCGCCGAGGGCGGCATGCCCTCGGATTCGAGCTTAACCCTTATTTGTAGGCGCCGACTCCGCAGAAGAAGCCCTCGTCGTTGGTCATCACATAGCTGGTCTTCTCGCGAATCTCCTCGGTGCCGGGATATGGCCAGTTGTAGTCGACCCAACCCTCGCCCGTGCTGCTCGCAACGGCGATCATGTTCTTGAACAGCGTGTCGCCGTACTTGTCGAAGTCGAGCAGATTCTTGCCGACCAGCTCCGGCTTGATCGCGTGGGACAGCATGACGCCGTCCATGTCCATGCAGAAGACGTAAAGGTCGCGATCCTGGAAGTCACCGTCCGACGTGGCGAAGAGTGCAAAGGCCTTCTCGCTTCCCATGTCGTTGACGGCCGCCTGAGCTTTCTGAGACATGGCTTTCGCTTCCTCCGGCGAAGCCATATCGGCGCCAATTGCACTGCCGGTCAGGACCATTGCAGCGACTGCAAGCACGATTTTGTGCATTCTCCCTCTCCTCTGTTGTTTCTATGGTTTTGCGGCATCGACGATAGTACAGATCTCGACCTGGATCCAGGTTGTTCGATCTTGGCGCGGCGAGCGCGGTTGTGTGCCCCCTTTCATGCGCCATCCGCACCAAACCGGTGCGCTCTCTCCACCTGCAGTCGCGTGCGGGGCCGCCAAACATGAGGCGGACGTTGTGGCGGGCATTTTGCTTTGAGTGCTGCCGGACATCCTCGTCCGCGCATCCATCACTCACCTCACTCACGATGAACAGGAGCCAGAACGTATGCTTAGACACGACCCGATTAGATCGATCTTGCTCGGCACGGGCCTGGCCGTCGGCCTCGCCGCTGGTTCCGTGGCACACGCCGCGGACGACACCATCAAGGTCGGGGTCCTGCACTCGCTCTCGGGCACCATGGCCATCAGTGAAACGACACTGAAAGACACCGTCTTGATGCTGGTGGACGAGCAAAACAAGAAGGGCGGACTGCTCGGCAAACAGCTTGAGGCGGTTGTCGTCGACCCCGCATCGGACTGGCCGCTGTTCGCCGAGAAGGCACGCGAGCTGCTGACTCAAGATAAGGTCGCCGTGGTGTTCGGCTGCTGGACCTCGGTGTCCCGCAAGTCCGTGCTGCCGGTCTTCGAAGAGCTGAATGGGTTGCTCTTCTACCCGGTGCAATACGAGGGCGAGGAGTCCTCGAAGAACGTCTTCTACACGGGTGCTGCGCCCAATCAGCAAGCGATCCCCGCGGTCGACTACCTGAAGGACGAGCTCGGGGTGGAGCGTTGGGTGCTCGCCGGAACCGACTATGTCTATCCGCGTACCACCAACAAGATCCTCGAGGCCTACCTTAAGCAAAACGGCGTGGCCGAAGAGGACATTATGATCAACTACACGCCTTTCGGTCATTCCGATTGGCAGTCCATCGTCGCCGATATCAAGCGCTTTGGCTCCGAAGGCAAGAAGACCGCCGTGGTCTCGACGATCAACGGCGACGCCAATGTGCCCTTCTACAAAGAGTTGGGTAACCAGGGCGTCTCGGCCGAGGATATCCCGGTGGTCGCCTTCTCCGTGGGCGAGGAAGAGCTCTCGGGCATCGACACCAAGCCGCTGGTCGGCCATCTCGCTGCCTGGAACTACTTCATGAGCGTCGACGACCCTGCCAACAGCAGCTTCATCGAAACCTGGCATGGTTTCACCAAAGACGACAAGCGCGTGACCAACGACCCGATGGAGGCGCACAAGATCGGGTTCGATCTCTGGGTGCAAGCGGTCGAGAAGGCCGGCACCACGGACCCCGACGCGGTGGGGGCCGCGATCATCGGCCTAGAGACCAAGAACCTCACGGGCGGGACCGCCAAGATGCTGCCGAATCATCACATCACCAAACCTGTGCTGATCGGCGAGATTCAGGAAGATGGACAGTTCGCCGTGGTCTGGGAAACCGAAGAAGAGGTTCCGGGCGACGCTTGGTCGGATTTCCTCGAAGGCTCCAAGGACCTCACCGCCGATTGGACCCCGCCGACCATGTGCGGCAACTTCAACACGGTGACCAAGACCTGTATCGGGGCTCAGACGCAATAGCGCTGTTGAATCGCGTCCGGCGCGGTATGCACGGATCAGGCCGATGGCTTGACTTGGAGTGACTCCAGGCGTGCGGCGTTGGACGCGGTTCAAGTCTCTAATGCAGTGTTTTCGAGCGTCGAACCCCCCCGGTGTTCGTCGCGGTTCCTTGGGTCGAGTGCGAGCGCAGCGAGTATCGAGATGCCCATGAGTGCGACAAGCCGATCGCGACGACACCCACGCCTTGCGGGCCTTGGCCTCGTCTATGGCTTCTTCATTCTGGCCTGGCTGCCGCTCGGCAGCGCGGCCGGTGAGCTCGATAAGGCCTTGACCGATCTCAGCGACCGGTCGTTCGATGTGAAGCAGGCCGCAGTCGAGGCGATCGCCGTTGACGGCGACCCCCGCGCGGCAGGCCTGTTCCAGGCACTCTTGGCCGGCGACCTCTATGCGCGCAAGGATGATCGGCGCCCCGTGTTGGTCACACCCGCTCCCGGCGGCTATCGGCTCACCGACGCACTCGACGGCAGCGACCTCGGCGAGGTCGAGCGCGGCGCCGTGAAGAAGATCACCATCAATAACCGGATGCGCAACCAGCTGCGCACCTTGATTGCCGCCCTCACGCTGGCAAGTCCCGATGCGACGACGCGCCTCGAAGCCGCGCGACAGATGCTGGGAGACGCCAACCCCATGGTGCTCGAAGCGATCCGCGAGCAGCTCGGGCGTGAGGACGATCAACGCGTGCGAGACTATCTCGACCTGAGTCTGGCGCTGGCGAGTCTGCGCGACGAGGACCCGGCGGTCCGGCTCGATTCGGTCAAGGCACTTGCCGGGAGTCTCTATCCGGAGTCGCGCAATGCGCTGACCACCCTGCTGGCTGTCGAGTCCGACTCGGACGTGCGCGTTGCCGCCGAGAGTGCGCTTGCCGCGACCGAGGAACGGCTCAAGCTCAACGAGGCCGCGGAGACGCTCTTTTTCGGGCTCAGCCTCGGGTCGGTTTTGGTGCTCGCGGCCATTGGTCTGGCGATCACCTTCGGAGTGATGGGCGTCATCAACATGGCCCACGGCGAGCTGATCATGATCGGGGCCTACACGACCTACCTGGTTCAACAGGCGATGCCCGGATTCCTCGACTACTCGCTGTTCGTCGCGATCCCGGCGGCCTTCGTGGTCGCGGGGCTGCTGGGCATCCTGATCGAGCGAACCGTGATCCGGTTCCTCTACGGTCGGCCGCTCGAAACCCTGCTCGCCACCTTCGGCATCAGCCTGATCCTTCAGCAGCTGGTGCGTACGACGATCTCGGCTCAGAACGTTGCCGTGCAGAATCCGTCCTGGATGAGCGGTGCGCTTCAGATCAACCCTGCATTGGCCTTGACCTACAACCGGCTCTACATCCTGCTGTTTTCCTTGATGGTCTTCGTGGCCCTGTTGCTCATCCTCAAGCGCACCGCCCTGGGGCTCCAGGTGCGGGCGGTCGCCCAGAACCGGGCGATGGCGCGCTCGATGGGTGTGCGCTCGGCACGGGTCGATGCACTCACATTCGGCTTGGGTGCCGGCGTGGCGGGGGTCGCCGGTGTCGCCTTGTCACAGCTCACCAACGTCGGCCCCAACATGGGGCAGGCCTATATCATCGACTCCTTTATGGTCGTGGTGTTCGGCGGGGTCGGCAATCTGTGGGGCACGCTGGTCGCCGGCTTGACCCTGGGGGTGGCCAATAAGCTGATGGAGCCCTGGGCGGGTGCGGTGCTCGCCAAGATCCTGGTGCTGGTCTTCATCATCCTCTTCATCCAGAAGCGCCCGCGCGGACTCTTTCCCCAACGCGGGCGCGCGGCCGACGGATAAAGAGGTTGCATCAGGCCTTTCGTAACGAGGTCGCCGATCGGGCGACGCGCCGTCCACCCGATCATCAAATTGGGTTTTTCGCGGTTTCGGGGAGACAAGTATGGGTTTGGTCAGGGTCATGAGGGGTGACAGAGGCGGACAGGCGATGCTGGCCGTCTTGCTGGTCGTCGCGGTCGTGGTGCCGATCCTGAATCTGGTCGTGCCCGAGTCCAGCCCTTGGCATGTCTCGACCTACACGGTGACCCTGCTCGGCAAGTATCTAACCTACGCACTGCTCGCCGTCGCGGTCGATCTAGTGTGGGGCTATCTCGGCATCCTGAGCCTGGGTCATGCCGCCTTCTTCGGCCTGGGCGGTTATGCGATGGGCATGTATCTGATGCGTCAGATCGGCAATCGCGGTGTCTACGGTCACCCGGTGCTGCCGGACTTTATGGTCTTCTTGAACTGGTCGGATCTGCCCTGGTTTTGGCAGGGCTTCGACCTCTTCTGGTTCGCCGCGCTCATGGCCATCCTGGTTCCGGGTGCCCTGGCTTTCATCTTCGGCTACCTTGCCTTCCGCTCGCGGGTCACCGGCGTCTATCTCTCGATCATGACCCAGGCGCTGACCTACGCCCTGATGCTCGCCTTCTTCCGCAACGAGATGGGTTTCGGCGGAAACAACGGCCTGACCGACTTCAAGGACATCCTGGGTTTCGATCTGCAAAGCGACGCGACGCGGATCGGGCTCTTCCTTGCCTCTGCGAGCGCCTTAGCGCTCGGCTATCTCGCCTGCCGCTGGATCGTCACCTCGCGGCTCGGCCGTGTCGCGGTTGCCATCCGCGATGCGGAGGCGCGAACCCGCTTCATCGGATACCGGGTCGACCGCGTCAAGCTCGCCATCTTCACCTTCTCGGCGATGCTCGCCGGCGTGGCCGGGGCGCTCTATGTCCCGCAGGTCGGCATCATCAATCCGGGCGAGTTCTCGCCGCTCAACTCGATCGAGCTGGTGATTTGGGTAGCCATCGGGGGACGGGCGACACTCTACGGTGCGGTCATCGGAGCCATCCTGGTCAACTACGGCAAGACCTATTTCACGGGTGCTTTCCCCGAGGCATGGCTCTTCGCCCTGGGTGCGCTATTTGTCGTCGTCACACTCTTCCTGCCCAAGGGCATCGCCGGCTTGGTTGGCATGATTCGGACCTGGCGACGATCGCGACTCCCAGCCGAGCCACGAACGGAGGCCGCGCCATGAAGCCGGTCGAGCAACTACGCGAGTCCATGCGCAAGGACCGGCAATGGAGCTTCATGTACTCCATGCTGGACCTGGATCTGGATGTCAGCCAGGGCGTGATCCTCTATCTGGAAGACGTCAGCGTCAGCTTCGACGGATTCAAGGCGATCAACAACCTGAATTTCTACGTCAACGCGGGCGAGCTGCGCTGCGTGATCGGCCCTAACGGTGCCGGCAAGACGACCATGATGGATATCATCACCGGCAAGACACGGCCGGATACGGGCAGTGCCTATTTCGGGCGGACCATCGATCTGCTGCGACTCTCCGAGCCCGAGATTGCCGCGCTCGGGGTCGGTCGAAAATTTCAAAAGCCGACCGTATTCGAATCACACAGCGTCTTCGAGAACCTCGAGCTCGCGATGGCCGGCGACAAACGCGTTTTCCCGACCCTGTTCGCCCGACTCGGCGGCGAGCAGCGCGACCGGATCCACGAGGTCCTGGGTATCATCGGTCTTCGGGAGCAGACCTACCGCGAGGCCGGCGCACTTTCGCATGGCCAGAAGCAGTGGCTCGAGATCGGCATGCTGCTGATGCAGGACCCGCATCTTTTACTCGTCGACGAGCCGGTCGCCGGTATGACGCACCAAGAGATGGACCGCACGGCGGAGCTGCTGCTCTCGCTGGAGGGCAAGCACTCCGTCGTTGTCGTCGAGCACGACATGGACTTCGTTCGCTCCATCGCCAAGCGCGTCACCGTGCTCCATCAGGGTTCGGTCCTCGCCGAAGGCAGTATGGACGAGGTGCAGAACGACCCGCGCGTCGTCGAGGTCTATCTCGGGGAATAGGCCCGATGGGAAGCGCCTCATGTATTCTATTCGAGACCGCGCGCCATGCGCGCGAACGTTCTCGGAGGTCATGCGATGACGACTGACTACGATCAAGACTTCTATGCCTGGTCGAGAGAGCAGGCAAGCCTGCTACGCTCCGGTCAGTACGGTCGATTGGATGTGACGCACCTTGTCGAGGAGATCGAGGACTTGGGAAAGCGGGAGCGGCGCGCGTTGGAGAGTCGGCTCGCCGTCTTGATGGGACACCTCCTCAAATGGCAGTACCAGCCGGAGTATCCGAGTCGCAAATCATGGCGCGCGACCATCAATACTCAGCGCCGGGCGATCGCCAAGCTGCTGGACGAGAATCCGAGCCTGGGCGCGAGACTGGACGAGATCATCCGAGACGCCTATCCGGATGCAGTCGACCTCGCCGTTGCCGAGACGCCCCTGGACTACGATGCCTTTCCCAAAAGTTGCCCATGGGACGAGACGCAGATCCAAGGCACCTTTCTGCCCGGCTAAAACGCGTCTCGTGCAACCTTGCGATGTGATCGCTTTGATCGGGCCGCCGATGAGCCAACGACCGCAGCGGGGACGCGTTTTAGAATGTTTTCTTTCATCTTGAATCGCGTCGACTGTAAGGCATCCTGGGCCATCGACGCGGCGGCACATGACAATATCGATCATCACCTCGGACGCGATTCAATATGCTTGCGATTTCGGGACTCAATCAGTTCTTCGGCGAGAGTCACACCCTCTGGGATCTGGACGTCGAGATCCCTCAGGGCCAATGCACCTGTGTGATGGGACGCAACGGGGTCGGTAAGACCACCCTGATGCAGTGCATCATGGGGCTTTTGCCATTGCGCTCCGGATCCCTCAGCTATCAAGGCCAGGATCTTGCGCGACTTACCGCAGAGCGTCGCGCGCCGCTCGGGATCGGCTATGTCCCGCAGGGCCGACAGATCTTCCCGCTGTTGACCGTCGAGGAGAATCTGCGCATCGGTCTTGCCGCGCGTCCCGATCGCGCCAAAGAGATCCCCGGCTACATCTACGAGCTCTTCCCCGTCCTCAAAGAGATGCTCGGGCGCCGCGGCGGCGACCTCTCCGGCGGACAGCAACAGCAACTCGCCATCGGGCGCGCCCTGGTCATCGATCCCAAGCTCCTGATCCTCGACGAGCCCACCGAAGGCATCCAACCCAACATCGTCCACGAGATCCGCGACATCATCCGCCGGCTCATGACCGACCTGAACCTGACCGTCATCCTCGTCGAGCAGAAGCTTCCTTTCGCCCGCCGCGTTGCCGATCGTTTCATCATCCTCGACCGCGGGCGTCTCATGGCGAGCGGGGCGATGCCCGATCTGAGCGAGGATCTGGTCAAGCAATACCTGACGGTGTGAGCCTGGGCCGGATTCCGTTCCGAGCTAGGGTAATGTCTCGCCTTTGCGGTAGACGGTCCCCTGAAAGAGCGCGATCAGGTTCCGGTCGTCGTCTAGGATGCGGATCAGATAGGTGGCGAGCTTGGGGTTGATCGAGACCTCTTCAGCTTCGGCCAGGAGTGTTCCGTCTCGTGCGGAGGTCATGTATGAGATGGCGACGTTGATCCCGAGGGCGACGGTGCCGTGTGAGTTGGAGGCGACGGCGAAGACCAGATCCGCGAGGCTGAAGATGGCTGCGCCGTGGACGACGCCGACGGCGTTGCGGTGATGGTCTTTGATCTCGAGCTTGGCCTTGGCCCGGCCGGGCGCCATATCCAGGAGTTCGATGCCGACGTGTGCTGCAAAACGGTCCTTGAGAAAGAATTCCTTCAGATCGGCCTGGTTCATATGGGGGGCATCCGGGGGTTCGTCATGGGTCTTTCCTGCACATTGTGTAGGACGAGCGTCGGCGAGCGGGCGCGAAACCCCTTCGCCGGACGTGGTGTCGAATTATACTCATACAAAAAACCGGAAATCCCGATCGGACATTGAGCGATGATCCCAGCGAAACACCTCGCCCTCTGGGCGACGCTTCTTTTGGTCCACTGTGCCGTGCTGTTGCCCGCGAAAGCCTACGGCGGGCTCAACGAACCGCAGCGGATCATCCAGCAGGTCTCGGATGGTCTTATGCGGGTGCTGCGCGAGGATCGGAACCTGCTCAAGACCGATCCCGGCTATGTCTACCGTCTGGTCGACGAGCTCTTCTTGCCGCATGTGGATGTCCAGCGCGTCTCGGCCTTGGCGCTCGGACCCTATTGGCGGGATGCGACGCCCGAGCAGCGTCGGGTATTCCAGGCGGAGTTTCAGCGGCTCTTGATTCAGACCTACGCCTCCGCGCTGGACGCGCTCAGCACTTGGGATGTCCGCTTCCTCCCCATGCAATTGGATCCCGGTGCCACGCGCACGCTCGTCCGCACCGAGATCCAGCAGCCGGGCGGGCAGCCCGTGCGGGTGGATTACCGGATGGCTTACAGTGGCGGACGTTGGCGAGCCTACGACGTGGCAGTGCAGGAGATCAGTCTGCTGGCGTCGTATCGGAGTCAGTTCACGTCGGTGGCGCAGCGTCGCGGCATCGATGGGTTGCTCGAGGAGTTGACCACTCGGAACAACACCCGGCGTTGATCTGCGGGCGGTGACTCGCGCGAGGGCACGGGCGCGAGCACGCCAGTGAAGTCGGTACGGCCTTGCACCTGCGCGGGCCGACCGACATGACGGTTATGATGACCTCGGAGACCTATCGCGCGAGCGTCGGGGTCAGCGCGAAGCCGCGCAGGTTCTTGGAGAACCGCTCGAGCGCATGGATCCCGGTTGCCTCGGCCTGCTGGCACCAGTCCTGCAGTGCATGAAGCAGTGCCTCCTGACTGGGTGCTTTGCGGTCCCAAATCTCCTGCAGGCGCTCTCGGAACTGATAGACGGTGGCGAGCGTCTGGCTCTTGGCCAGGAGTTGCTCCAAACTGTTCCGCGCGGCGACATCCAGTCGCTTGCCCTCCATCAGGAGCAGGCGTCGCGCGTGCCTGACCAATCGTTTGCAGTGCTCCGCGTCGCGACACAGCTCCTCGCGCGAGACCGGGCCCATCACCTCTTTCCCGTAGCGGGCAAAGACGTGCATCCGGCTCGTAATCACGGCACGCAGGGTTTCGAGATCCAGTTGCGACTTGCCCGGAACCACGAGCGGGTTGGGTGCAACCCGGCGCACCTTCGCCAGGCGCAGCGCCTGGAGGATGCGGATGTACATCCAGCCGATGTCGAATTCCCACCGCTTCGACGAGAGTCGTGCCGAGCTTGGGAAGGCGTGGTGGTTGTTGTGCAGCTCTTCGCCGCCGATCAGGATGCCCCAAGGGACGATGTTGGTCGAGGCGTCCGGCGGCTCGAAGTTGCGATACCCGAAATAGTGTCCAACCCCGTTGATGACTCCGGCGGCGAAGATGGGGATCCAGAGCATCTGAACGGCCCAGATCACGATGCCGTAGACGCCGAAGAGCACGACATCCAGGATCAGCATGAGCGCGATTCCTTGCCAGGAAAAACGGCTGTACAGCCGACGCTCCAGCCAGTCGTCCGGGGTGCCCTGGCCGTAGCGCTCGACCGCGGCGCGATCCTTCGCCGCTTGTGCGTAGAGCTCCGCGCCCTCGCCCAGGACCTTGCGCAGGCCCAAGACCTGCGGGCTGTGCGGGTCTTCGGCGGTCTCGCACTTGGCGTGGTGGCGCCGATGGATGCCGACCCACTCCTTGGTGACCATTCCGGTCGTGAGCCAGAGCCAGAATCGAAAAAAGTGAGAGACCGCCGGGTGGAGGTCGAGCGCGCGATGGGCTTGTGCGCGGTGCAGATAGACCGTTACGGCCACGATGGTGATATGGGTCATGCCGAGCGTGACGAGCACGGCGGTCAGGATGTCGACGTCGAGCATTCCGTAGAGCGTCATGGATGTCCTGTAGGAGTGGTGGTGGCGTGCCGACCGGCGCGTGGCCGCACGGCGAACTGTCCCTTGCCGTTGACAGACTAGGGTTGTATTCCGACCGCTCTTTGTAGCATCAGGTTCCCGACCGCGTCCAGATGGGCCCGCCAACCGGGGGCGAGCCAGGTTGTAGCCAGGGCGTCTGCGATGATCGCCGGGCCGATCAGCTCATGTCCTGTCCCCAGGCCCTCGCGCGTCCAGCAGGTGACCGGCGTCCGACATCCGTAGGCATTGACGCTTCCCGTCGGACTGTTTCGGCCGGACGTGCCGATCGGCGGCAGCGCAAGATTCGCGGTCGGGCCGCGTACGCGCACCCGCAGATTCACCAGCTCGACCGGCAGATCGAGTCGGTGGCCGTAGCGATCCCGGTGCTGAGCGTGAAACGCGGACATGGTCTCCGCCACGCCATCCCAGGACAGGTTGAGCGTATGCGACTGGCCACGATAGCGTAGATCGAGCGAGCGCTCGACACGCAGCCGTTCGCGGGCCAAACCTTCCTGCTCCAACTCGGCGATCCCGGACTCGACAAGCGCGACAAACGCCGACTCGATCTCTGCATCGCCGGCCTCGGCGAGCAGTCCGAGACGCGTCCGTGTCAGGGTTCGCCCGGCCGGTGTCACCACCATCCCGAGCGCCGAGAGGACACCGGCATGCACCGGAACCAAGGCGCGGGTGATGCCCAGCGCCTCGGCCAGGGCGCAGACATGCAGACCCCCGGCACCGCCGAACGAGGTCAGGATGAAGTCGCGCGGATCCAGGCCGCGCTGCGCCGAGATCACCCGCAGGGCGCGGGCCATATGCTCGTCGGCCAGACGGATCACACCCAGTGCGGCCTCCTCGATCGACAGGCCCATGGGGCGCGCCAGTCTTGCGATGGCCGTGCGCGCGGCGTCCGTGCTCAACCGCATGCGCCCGCCGAGGAATCCGTTCGGATCGAGCCGTCCGAGCACCAGGTTTGCGTCGGTCACGGTCGCCTCGCATCCGCCACGGTCATAACAGGCGGGTCCCGGATCGGCCCCGGCGGACTCGGGTCCGACCAGGAGCATGCCACCGGCATCGAGTCGCGCGATCGATCCACCGCCGGCCCCGATGGTGTGCATATCGACCATCGGCAGTGCGACGGGAAAGCCGGCGATCCGCCCGTCGGTGGTGAGGCGCGGCTCGCCGTCGACCACGGCGACGTCCGTGGAGGTCCCTCCCATGTCGAAAGTCAGCAGCCGCGGGCAATCGGTGTGCGCCGCGGCGAAGGCAGCCCCGGCCAATCCGCCGGCGGGACCGGAGAGCAGCAGACGCGCCGTATGTCGGGCGGCCTGACTCGCCGTCACCGCCTCACCGCTGCTTTGCATGACCGAGACCCGTGCGCCCGACAGACCCTCGGCGAGGCGCCCGATGTAGCGGGCGACGATGGGCCCGATCCTGGCGTTGATCCAGGTGGCGATCCCCCGTTCGTACTCGCCGACGAGGGGGAGAACCTCGGAGGAGCGTGCGACGAACAGGCCCGCGGGCACGGCCGCCTCCAAGGCACGCTCGGCGCTGTCGTCCAGATACGAATAGAGCAGGTTGATCGCGACCGACTCCGGGGCGAGCCGAATGAGCGCGGCCTTCAGCGCCTCCAGGTCGACCGCGGTCAAGGGCTCGACCCAATGGCCGTCGGCACCGAGGCGCCCGCCGGTTTCGACACAGAGTTCGGGAGGAACCGGCGGGCGCCGTGCCGGCGGCTGGAGATCGTAGAGATCCGGCCGCGCCTGGCGACCGATCGTCAAGAGATCGCCGAGCCCGCGATTGGCGACATAGAGTGTCCGGACTCCCTTACCTTCGAGAACGGCGTTGGTTGCGACGGTGCTCCCGTGGATGACGTGCAACCCGGTCGGGTCGAGACCAAGCTCGGCGATTCCGCGCAGGATCGCTTGCTCGGGTGCCGCCGGCGTCGAGAGGACCTTGTGGGTCTTTACCGACCCGTCGCGCCAGAGCACCAGGTCGGTGAAGGTGCCTCCGGTGTCGATGCCGACGATGATCATGGTGGATGAGGGTTACGCTCGATCGTCGCCCGGGTCGCAGAGGCCGACACGGCTTGGTCGAACCTACTCGCCGGCGCGGGCGCGGGTGTCGGCCAACGGATCTTCGGCCTCGGCCGGGGGCGGTGCAATCGAGCGTACGCGCAGATGCAGTGCGGCCTTGGCGAGTAGGTGCGCACTGACCGGGGCCGTGATGAAGAGGAAGAGCGTCACCAGGACCTCATGCAGGCTGAGCCCCTCGCCTCGGGAACTGAAATAGAGCACGGAGGCGATCAGCAAGGCCCCGACACCGAGCGTCGTCGCTTTGGTCGGGCCATGCAGCCGCGTGTAAAAATCGTCGAGACGCGCGAGTCCCAAAGAGCCGATGAAGGTGAAGAGTGCACCGACCACGATCAGGACCGACAACATGATCTCAAGCATTCAATCGCGTCCTCGGCGTGATGGTCGGCGTGATGGATAGAGGCTGTACCGGATCATACCCACGTGGCCCGATCAGAGCATGGAGTCGACGCGATTGAAGTAAAAAACACAAAATACGAAACATCATGAAAGCGCGTCAGCTCCAAGGCGAACAGATGCCCGCGACGCTCGTCAAACCCTCGAACATCAAAAAAGTCCACCAAAAGACGCGCTTTCATCACTCGATGATATCGCCGCGCAACAGATATTTGCAGAGTGCCACGGTCCCGACGAACCCCATCATAGCGATCAGGAGCGCGGCCTCGAAGTACAGCGAGCTGCTCAGATGGATCCCGAGCAGGACCAGCAAGGCGATCGTATTGATGTAGAGGGTGTCGAGCGCCAGGATGCGGTCGGGCTTGTCCGGTCCCCTGAGCAGACGCCACAGGCTCAGGAACAGCGCGCCGGAGACCAGTGCGAAAGAGATGGAGACGGCAATGTTCAACATGGTTCGAAGACCTCTTTGATCGGCGCCTCGTAGCGGCGCTTGATCTCGGCGATCAGGGCGTCGGGATCTCTGACCTTCAGCCCATGCACGACCAAATGGCTGCGGTCCGGGCTGAGCCAAGCCGAGACGGTGCCTGGGGTCAACGAGACCGTATTGGCGAGCAGGCTGATCCCGAGATCCGTGCGCAAGGCGAGCGGCACGCGCACGAAGGCCGGCTTGACGTGCTTGGGCCCGCCCAGTATCAGCGCGGCGACCGTCAGGTTCGCGATCAGGATGTCGTACATGACGACCGCAAAGAATCGCATTAAGGTCAGCGGCTTGTGGATCCTGACCCGCTCCGGCCAGAAGCGCAGCGTGAAGACCGGGATCGCCCATCCCAGGATCAGTCCCAAGAGGATCTGCCCGGGCGACAGGCTGTTGACCAGCAGGAGCCAGATCAGGGCCAGCACCGGCGTGAGGATGGGATGGGGCAGCAGCCTGAGCTTCATCGCCTATGCACTCCGCTCATGCATTTCGGGGATCGCCCAGCACCGCGCGGATGTAGGCGCTCGGCTCCAAAAGCTGTTGGCCGATCGCACGGGTATAGTCGGACAAAGGGCCGGCCAAAACGACCAGCGTGACACACATCAGCAGAAGGCCGATGACCGGCAGGAGGCGACCCCAATTCGGACCGATGGCGGACCGGCCGGCCGCGCCGGTCCGTTCGATGACGCCCTCGGCGCGATAGAACAATAGGCTGCCGCTGCGCGCGAGCGCAATCACGCCGAAGAGTCCGGCGGTCAGAATTACCCCGAAGACCCAAGGCATGCTCGGCAGGTCTACCGCGGCGTTCAGCACCATGTATTTGCCGACGAACCCCGAGAGCGGCGGCAGCCCGGCGACCAGGATGGCGGTGACGAAGAAGAGCGCACCGACCAGGTTGGCGTCGGTGATGATCGGTCCCGGATCCAGGCGATCGGCAAGCGTGCCGCGTCCCATGGCGATGATGTCCGCCAGGAGAAAAAACGCGGCCGCGGCGAAGGTGCTGTGCGCCAAGTAGTAGAGACCCGCGCCGATGCTGGCCTCGGTCCCCAGTGCAAAGGCCGTCAGCAAGAATCCCACGGAGACCACCACGAGATAGGCGACCTGCCGACGCAACTCGTGCGCGGCGAGCACGCCCAAGGTACCGACCGCCATGGTTGCGAGCGCGAGCGGCAACAACCAGGGGCCGATCAGATCCGCGACCGGACCGGCCTCGGCGCCGAAGATCAGCGTATAGACCCGCAGAATGCTGTAGGCGCCGACCTTGGTCATGATGGCGAAAAGCGCGGCCACCGGTGCCGATGTCGACGAATAAGCCGCGGGCAGCCAGAGATAGAGCGGGATCAGTGCCGCCTTGAGCGCGAAGACCGTGAACAGCAGGAGCCCGGCCGCGCGCACCACGCCGAGATTTTCCGGCGGCGTGGCCGCCGCCTTCACCGCCAGGTCCGCCATGTTGAGCGTCCCGAGGATGGCGTATAGGGTGCCGACCGCGAACAAAAAGAGCGTGGACCCCGCCAGATTCAGGGCGACGAAGTGCAACCCCGCGCGAACTCGATTTGCTCCGCCGCGATGCAGCAGCAGCCCGTAGGAGGCGAGCAGCAGGATCTCGAAGAAGACAAAGAGGTTGAATAGATCGCCGGTCAGAAAGGCCCCGCTCAGTCCGAAGATCTGGAGCTGAAAGAGCGGATGAAAGTGCCGGCTTCCGGCATCCGTGCCGCGCACGGCATAGAGCATGGCGAAGAAGGCGAGGAGGCTCGTGATGAGCAACATCCAGACGCTCAGACGATCCGCGACCATCACGATCCCGTAGGGTGCCGGCCAGTTGCCGAGCGCATACACCAGAATCTCGCCTCCGGCGACGCGCTGAACGAGCAGCGACACCAACAGGACCTGCACGATGAGTGCGACGAGATTCAGGCGGCGGCGCACGCGCAAGGGGATGACGCGCCGCACCAGCAGCAACAGGGTCGCCGCAAACAGCGGGAAGAGGATCGGGGCGATGACCAAATGGTTCATCCGCGCTTCTCCCCGGGGATGTCACCGCCGTCGCCGGCGTCGAGCCGGCCATCCACCTGATCGGTTCCCAGCTCGGCACGCGCCTTGAGCGACAGCATGATGATAAAGGCGGTCATTCCGAAGCTGATGACGATGGCGGTCAGCACCAGCGCTTGAGGCAGAGGATCGGCATAGCCGACGGCCTGATCCGAGATGACCGCGGGCTGGCCCACGGTCAGGCGCCCGGTGACGAAGAGGAAGAGATTCACGGCGTAGGACAGCAGGGTCAGTCCGATGACCACGGGGAAGGTGCGCGCCCGCAGCGCGAGGTAGACCCCGCAGGCGGTCAAGACACCGATGATCACGGCGATCAAAGCTTCCATCGACGACAGCTCCTCAAGCATGGTTCGGCTCCGACGTGTTCGGCTCGCCCGGATGGCTGGCGTGATGCATCAGACCGAGATGCACCAGGATCAGGAGCGTGGCCCCGACCACCACGAGGTAGACGCCGAGGTCAAAGGCGATCGCCGAGGCCAGCTCGAAGTCACCGATGACCGGCCAGTGCACATGGGTAAAGGCCGATGTCAGGAAGGGATAGCCGAAGACCAGACTCGCGAGTCCGGTCAACAGCCCGATCATCAGCCCGGCGCCGATGACCGGATGCAGATTGGATGTCATGCGGTCGTGGGTCCATTCCGCTCCGTTCGCAAGGTACTGCATGATCAAGGCGATTGCGGTAATGAGCCCGGCGATGAAACCGCCGCCCGGCAGGTTGTGACCGCGCAGGAAGATGAAGACCGAGACCAGGAGGGCGAGCGGCAGCAGGAGGCGCGTCAGGGCGGCCATGATGGTCGGATGCATGTCCCAATTCCACGGGCGCCCGCGGGTGTCGTACGCGGGTCCGGGCAGACGCAGATCCTTCAGCATCGCATAGATCCCCAATCCGGCCAGCGCCAGGACCGAGATCTCGCCCAAGGTATCGAAACCTCGGAAATCAACCAGGATGACGTTGACGACGTTGCCGCCTCCGCCTCCGGGTACGCTGTTCTCCAGAAAGTAGTCCGCGATGCTCTCGTAAGGGCGGGTCAGGACCGACCAGGTGAGGGCCGCCGCTCCGCCGCCGGCCAAGCCGGCGACACCCATGTCTCGAATCCGCCGGGCCAGGCTCGACTCGCTCGGGCTGTGCTGCGGCAGGAAATAGAGCGCCAAGAGCAGCAGGACGATCGTCACCACCTCGACCGAGAGCTGGGTCAATGCGAGATCCGGAGCCGAGAACTTCACGAAGATGAGCGAGACCAGCAGGCCCAAGGCACCCATCACGATCAGTGCGGTCAGGCGGCGACGGTGCAGGACGACCGTCCACAGCGCGACGGTGATCAGAGCGATCGTCACGAGAAGACTGACCGCATCGGCCGGCAAAAGGGCGCGATCGCCGGCCAGAGGTGCGCCGCCGCCGAGGAAACCGACCGTCCCCAGGGTCAGGGCCGAGACGATGAAAACAAACAGCATGCGTTGCAGAGATCCCGAATCCAGGGTGAGCGTGACGGCGCGGGCTAGAGCGAGGAGCTTGCCCAACAGCCAATCGAAGACGGCCTTGGCATCGAGAAGCCCTTCGAGCTTGGTCGCGAGGCTGAACAGCGGCCGGCGTCCGGCATAGATCAGGACCCCTCCGATCAAGGCGACGATGCTCATCACAAGCGCGGCGTTGACGCCGTGCCAGATGGCCAGATCGTAGTCCGGCGGGGCGCTCTGCAGGACGCCCGTCGCCGCAACCGAGAGCAGCGGCGCTACGGTGAAGGCAGGCAGGATCCCGACGAGCAAACAGACCGCAACCAGGATCTCTACCGGCACCTTCATCCAGCGCGGCGGCTCATGCGGGGTCCTCGGCAGGTCGACCGGATCGCCGTTGAAGAAGACGTCGTGGATAAAGCGCAGCGAATAGGCCACGGCAAAGATCCCCGCGACAACGACCGCGCTGGGCAGGAGCCACTCCCAGTGATGCTTCGCGGAGAAGCTGACCGTTTCGCCGAAGAACATCTCCTTGGAGAGGAACCCGTTGAAGAGCGGAACGCCGGCCATGGCCGCTGCGGCCACCATCGCCAGCGTTCCCGTGTAGGGCATATAGCGCCAGAGACCGTTGATGCGGCGCATGTCGCGCGTCCCGCATTCGTGGTCGATGATGCCCGCGGCCATGAAGAGCGATGCCTTGAAGGTTGCGTGGTTGATGATGTGGAAGACCCCGGCGACCGCGGCGAGCGGTGTCCCGATGCCGAACAGCAGCGTGATCAGACCCAGATGGCTGATGGTCGAATAGGCGAGCAGGCCCTTGAGGTCGTGTTTGAAGAGGGCGAAATAGGCGCCGATCAAGAGCGTCGAAAGCCCCGCGCCCATGACGAGAACCGACCACTCGGTCGTGCCCGAAAGCGCCGGGAACAGTCGAGCCAGCAGGAACACACCCGCTTTGACCAGGGTTGCCGAGTGCAGATAGGCCGATACGGGCGTGGGTGCCGCCATGGCGTGCGGCAGCCAGAAATGGAAGGGGAACTGCGCCGACTTGGTCAAGGCGCCGAGCAAGATCAACACCAGCATCGGCGTGTAGAGCGGGTCGGATCGGATCAGCTCGCCGTTGGCGAGGATCACGGACAGATCGTAGCTTCCGACCATCTCGCCCAGTAGCACGAAGCCGCCGAGCATGGCGAGCCCGCCCAGCCCGGTGACGGCAAGCGCCATGCGCGCCCCCGTTCGGGCATCCTCGCGATGCTGCCAGTAACTGATCAGCAGGAAGGACGAGAGGCTCGTCAACTCCCAGAACATCAAGAGCAGGATCAGGTTCTCGGACAGGACGATTCCGAGCATCGAGCCCATGAAGAGCAACAGATAGCCGTAGAAGCGGCCCATACAGTCGCGCTCGGCCAGGTAGTAGCGCGCGTAGAGAATGACCAGCAGACCGATTCCCAGAATCATCAGGGCGAACAGCAGACCCAACCCGTCGAGTCGGAAGGCGAGATCGAGTCCCAGCGCCGGTATCCATGGGATGCGTTGCACCAGGGTCTCGCCCAGAAACGGAGCGGCCACGCTCGGTGCCAGCGCTGCCATGGCGGCAAGGGCGATGCCACCGGCCATCCAGGCCGATTGCAGCCGGCCGAAACGCGAGACCCACGCAGCCAGACCGGCCCCGATGAAGAGAATGAGAACGACGAAGAGGAGATTCATGTCCGCGACTGCCTGAACGTGGGGACGGTGCTTCGCTCGCCCCAAGGATACCACCGTCCGGCAGCAGGCGCGCCTGCGCGGACGCGCCCCTGAGGATCAAGCCACGGCTTGCGACTGCGCAAGCAGATCTTCGGCGCCGCTGGGTCGTCCGAATAAATATCCCTGAAAGGCTCGGCATCCGTGCTCGGCCAGAAAGCTTCGCTGGGCCTGCGTCTCGACACCCTCGGCGATCACGCCGAGGCCGAGTGTTTGAGCCAGCGCGACAATGGTACGCGCAATCGCGGCGTCGTTCGGATCGGTCAGGACGTCGCGGACGAACGACTGGTCGATCTTGAGTTGATCCAGCGGCAGCCGCTTCAGATAGGACAGCGAGGAGTAGCCGGTTCCGAAGTCGTCGAGCGAGAAACCGACACCGTGGGATTTTAGCGCCGCCATGGTCGCAATGGCATCGCCGATGTCGTCGAGCAGGAGGCTTTCGGTAATCTCGAGCTTGAGTCGCTGCGGGTTCGCGCCGGTCTGCTCGATGATCCGCAGGACCTGCTCGACAAAGTGCGGATCACGGAACTGACGTGCACTGATGTTGACGGCCAAGGACAGATGCCGGGTTTCGGGTTGTTCCGCCCAGGCGGCGAGCTGTCGCGCAGCGGCTTCGAGCACCCACTGACCGAGCGGCAGGATCAGGCCCGAGGACTCCGCCACCGGGATGAATTCTCCGGGCGAGACCAGACCGCGCTCCGGGTGACGCCAGCGCAGCAAGGCTTCGGCGCCCGTGACCTGTCCCGTGTCGTCGACCTGAGGCTGATATTGGAGGAAGAACTGCCCGTCGAGCAGGCCCTGACGCAGGTCCACCTCAAGGGTTGCGCGTCGCGCCAAAACCGAATGCATCTCGGGATTGAAGAAGCGCAAGGTGTTGCGGCCGGCGCCCTTGGCCTGGTACATCGCCAGGTCGGCGCGTTTGAGCACGTCTTCGAGGCTCTCGCGATGACCGCAGAAGAGCGTGATCCCGATGCTCGGGGTGCTGTGGTGCGACTGCTCCGCGATTCGGTACGGCGGGTTGAGCTGGGCGAGGATCTTCTCGGCCGTTCGCTCGGCGTGTGCCGCGGCCTCTTCCGGATCCGTGCTCAGATCCTCGAGCATCACGACAAACTCGTCGCCCCCGAGCCGGGCGACGGTGTCGCCCTCGCGTACGCAGGCGCTCAGCCGCTCGGCAACCTGCCGGAGCAACAGGTCGCCGGTCTCGTGTCCATAGGTGTCGTTGAGCGTCTTGAAATTATCCAGATCGATGAAGAGCAGCGCGCCTTCCTGCAGGCTGCGGGCGCTTTTGCCTTGAGCGTGGGCGAGATGCTCGAGCAGGAGCCGTCGATTGGGCAGACGCGTCAAGGGGTCGTAGAAGGCGAGACGACGGATCTCTTCTTCGGCGGCCTTGTCCCGGGTGATGTCTTGGTTGACGACCACGACCCCCGTGACGGCCCCGTTGGCTCCCCGCAACGGCACGGCCGAGTTGAGAACGATCTTGCGCGTGCCATCGAAGCACTCGATCTCGATTTGTTCCCCGATCGAGGTCTCCCCACGGGCAATGGCGCGTGAAGCCGCCCAGTCCTCGGGTTCGATCGGCTTGCCGTTGTCGAGCCACCAAGCCTTGTACTCGCTGAAATGCTTCATTCCGACATAGCGAGCACCGCCCCAGATGCGTTTGCCGGCCGCGTTGATGAATCGGATATCGCCGTGCGCATCCAGGAACCAGATTCCGATCGGAAGGATCTCCATCACCGAGTTGAGGAAGGCTTCGCTCTCGCGCAACGCCGTATCGGCCGTTTTATGCTCCGTGATGTCCTGCAGCGTGCCGACGCTGCAGCGGCGACCGCCGGAGGCTTCGGGCGCGGGCTCGACACGGGCGCGAAGCCAGGAGAGCCTTTCGTCGTTCAGGATGCGGTAGCAGATATCGAACGGCTCGCCCGCGCGCGCCGCCTGCCAGGCCTGATCCGTGATCTCCCGGTCGTCCGGGTGAACGGGGCCGAACAGTGCTTGCGCCGTGCAGGGTCTACCCTCATGCGGCCCGAGGATTCGCTCGGTCTCTGCCGAACGCTGAACACGGCCACTCGCCAGGTCCAGCGTCCAACTGCCGACCTTGGCGACCGCTTGGGCGCGGGTAAGCTCCGACTCGCGGGCGCGGATCTGCTCCGTGCGCTCGCGTATCAGGTCCTCGAGCCGTTCACGGTCGAGCCGGGATCGCACAAGCAGACCGGCCAGGGCAGCCAGCAGCACCGCAAGCGATACCCCCGATGCGCCCTTGACGGCCAATCCTGCGGGATCGGACCAGCCACTCGCCGGGCTGACGCTCAAGGTCCAGGTGGTGTTCGGCAGCGGTACGGGTTGGTTCACCGGGTCAGCGAATGCTGCGGGGGAGGATTGTTCGATGATCTGTGCAGTGCCGGTGCTCGGATCGGTGCGCCAAAGTGCGAACTCGAAGCCGCGCTCTTGCAGTTGCGACAAACGGGCGGGCGCGAGTGCCGACGGGGTGCGCAACATCGCCATCGTGAAGCCCCAGAACCGCCGGTTGCCGTTTTCGTCCCCCAAGAAGACCGGCAGCCGCCCGACGAGACCTTCTCCGCCTTGTACCAGCTCGAAAGGGCCCGCCAGAGTGAGCCGGCCGGTGTCGCGCGCAAGGCGTGCCTCGGTGCGTTGGTCAGGCTCCTCGAGCAGATTCAGGCCGAGCACCGCCTCGTTGGTTTCTACGGGGAAGACCTCTTGGACGACACCGGCGGGTGCCAGATAAACGGCCTCGACGTTGTCGTAAAAAGGCAAGAGCGCACGGGCTGTCGTTTCGAATCCCTCGACGTGTCCTTCTCCCTGGTGGACCAGTGCCGCCAAGGCGTACGTCACCGACAGGGCACGATCGATCTGGATCTCGAGAATGTCAACGAAGTCGTCCGCGAGCGCGCCCGCATCCGCGCGTGCGAGTGCGAGGCGCTGTTGCTCGAAGTAGGTGACCGCCGCCCCGGCAAGGCTGGTGGCTGTCACGAAGACCAGGGCCGCGACCACCCCGGGTCGGGCGGCGGCTCGCAGGGTGGAATGAGTCATCGCGGTCGAGCTCCATATCTGCCGCCTCCGGTTCACGGCGCGGTCTCCTGCGTCGGCGTGGAAACGACGCAGCCGGCTTCGGATAGACCCATGAGCGAGAGTCCGTGTCTGTCGGTTCGACTGTGCGATGCCTTCTAGTTATGTGTGCTTGCGGGAAACCCCGCCGTTCCGCCCTTTCCGGCGACATTCGGTCCTTTCGTTTGTCGCGGGATGCTCGGATTCGATTGGACATTCCTCGGCGGATCTCGGTCGAAACACCCCGCTCGGGAGGTCTATTCGGCCTCATCTTCTCTGCGGTTCAGAGGTGCTCCTCCCTGGAAACAGCGCGTCGGCCGGACCCGGCAGCCCGAAGAGAAAGCCCTGAAAGATCTGGCAGCCATGATGGGCCAGGTAATCGCGCTGCGCTTCGGTCTCGACGCCCTCGGCCATGATCGCCAGGCCAAGGCTCTCGGCAAGTGCGACGAAACTATCGGCGGTGGCGTCGTCTTCTGAACCCTCGAGGACCTCGTGCACGAACGCCGGGGCGATCTTCAGCTGATCCAACGGCAGGCGTTTGAGATACGACAAGGAGCAATAGCCCGACCCGAAGTTATCAAGAGTAAAGCCAACGCCCGTCTCCTTCAACGCGATCATCTTGGCGAGAGAGTCATCGGGGTCGTCGAGCAAGGTCGCCTCGGCCAACTCCAGTCGCAGTCGCTTCGGATTGGCCCCGCTCTCTGCGAGCGCCCGGCGGATATCCTCGACGAGCTCGGGACGGCGAAAATGCGCGCCGCTGATGTTGACCGCCAGGTTGAGCCCCGCGGTTTCGGGTCGCCTTGCCCACTCGGCCAGCTGTGCGCAGGCGCTCGCGAGGACCCAACGGCCCAACGGCAGGGCCAGCCCGAGCGACTCGGCGAGTCCGATGAACTGCGCGGGCGGGATCAGGCCGCGCTCCGGATGGCGCCAACGCAGCAGCGCTTCGGCCCCGCTGACATGCCCTTGTCCGTCGACCTGCGATTGGTAGTGGAGAACGAGCTGGCCATCCCCGATGGCATGGCGAAGCTCCCGTTCAAGCGCGGCGCGTTGGTTGACGCTCGCCTGCATCTTGGGGTCGTAGAACCGCAGTCGATTGCGTCCGGCGGCCTTGGCTTGGTACATCGCCAAATCGGCGTGTTTCAGGATCTCCTCGGCGGTATGCGGCTCGCGGTCGAACATGGCGATCCCCAGACTGGGGGTGCTCTCGTGCTCCTTGCCCGCAAGCATGTAGGGCCTCCCCAGGACGGTGATGATCTTCTCCCCAACCGCTTCGGCCAACGCGGCGGCCTGCGCCGAATCATCGCCCAGATCTTGGAGCAGGACAACGAACTCGTCCCCCCCGAGGCGGGCGACACTGTCGCTCTTGCGCACCGTTTCGGTCAGTCGGTGCGCGACCTCCTCCAAAAGCAGATCGCCGACTTGGTGTCCGCGGGTGTCGTTGAGCTGCTTGAAGTTGTCCAGGTCGATGAAGATCAGGGCGCCGTCCTGACCCGTGCGTGCCGCGGCTGCCAGCGTCTGATTCAGCCGGTCGAGCAGCAGCCGGCGATTCGCCAGTCCGGTCAAAGGGTCATAGAACGCGAGCCGGCGAATCACGGCCTCGTCCTCCTTGCGTTGGCTGATGTCGGTAAGGGTGCCGACATAGTGAGTGACGTGACCGAGGTCGTCTCGCACGGCAGTGACGGTCAGCCACTCCGGAAAGACCTCGCCGTTCTTGCGCCGATTCCAAATCTCGCCCTGCCAGTACCCCTGATCACTAATCCGCGCCCACATCTCCGCGAAGAAGTCCGGGTCGTGGCGACCGGAGCGCAGCAGTCTCGGGTTTCTGCCGATGACCTCCTCCGCCGTGTATCCGGTGTTTCGTGTGAATGCCTCGTTGACACGGAGGATGTGCTCCTCGGCGTCGGTGACGAGCATCCCCTCCTGTGCTTCGAAGGCGATTGCGGCGATGCGCAGCTCCGCCTCGGCCTCCTTGCTCGCCGTGATGTCGCGTGCGATGCCGCGCATGGCCAGGGCCTCGCCCCGGTGATTGCGGATCACCTCACCCACGGCGTGTATCCGACGCAAGACACCATCGATCGGGCGGATGATGCGATGCTCGATGTCGAAGGGACGGCGTCCGTCCAAGGCTGCCTCGAGCGCGTCTTGCACCGCATCGCGCTCGTCCGTTGGGATGATCGCCAGCATCTCTGCCGTGGACTGCGGTAGCTGCCCGGCGATCCCGTGGATCGCGGTCCAGCCCGTCGAGTGTGTCCAGCGGTCTTCGGCGACTTCCCATTCCCAGGCGCCGATGTTGGCGATCCGCTCGGCCTGCTTAAGGAGAAGGCGCTCCTCCTCCAAGATCGCCTCAGCCTGTTTACGTGCCGAGATGTCGGTCAGCATGCCGAGCGTGCCGATATACCGACCTTCATCGTCCTTCAGGGGTGTGGTGGAGAGCAGCGTCCAGAGCGGCGAGCCGTCGGGCCGTCGAAGCCGAAGCTCGTATTGATCGCTGATGCCTTGTCGCCGTTCCAAGAGCTTGCGTTCGACGAGCTGGCGCATCTCCGGATCCATGAAGTCGAACGGCGATCGGCCGATGATCTGTTCGGCCGGGCATCCCAGCAGCTCGATCATGCGCGGGTTGACGAAGGTTGTTCGGATATCGCCGTCGATGGTCCAGATCCCTTCACGGGCGGTTTCCACGATCCGTCGGAGCCTGGACTCGCTGTCGGAAAGCGCCTGCTCAGCCCTCTTGCGTGCGGTGATGTCTTCGACGGTGCCAGCGGCGCGCAGTGCTCGGCCGTCGTTGTCGAATTCGAGAACCGCCCTTTGGCGCAGCCACCGCAGCCTGCCGGCGACAAGAGTCCGGTGCTCGACATCATAGGGTTCGCCCCGAAGCGCCGCCTGCCAGGCGGCCTGGACCAGCGTGCGGTCGAGTGGATGCACCTGCGCCAGGAAGCGCTCGAGGCTAAAGTGCGTATTGGGCGACACGCCGGTGATTCGGCAGGCAACGGCCGAGGCGATCGCCCGGTTTGACCGGATATCGAAATCCCAGCTCCCGACCTGCGCGATCTCCTCCGCGCGCTCCAGTTCCGCCTCGCGTGCCCGGATCTCGGCCGTGCGTTCGGCCAACTTCATCGCCAGCCGTGCCTTCTGAGTGCGTGCGTCGGCCAGCAGCTTTGCCAGCGTGGCCAGCAGGAGGCTGAAGAGCAGTCCCAGTCCGGCCCTTACAGCGAGCCCGAACGGATCACCCCAGCCGTCGATCGGGCTGAGGCTCAGGGTCCATTTGGTGTTCGGCACCGCGACCTGCGCCTCCACCGGGGAGACCGGCTCGACCGATGACGCCTCGATGATCTGCACGTCGCCGGTCGCCGGTGTGCCGGTCCAGAGCCGGTAGGCGATGCCGCGTTCGCCGAGCTGCGACAGTCCGCTGGGTGCGAGCGCATCGGGGAACGGCAGACGGGCGAGAGCGAACCCCCAAAAAACCGGGTTCCCCTGCGCATCCTCGATGAAGACGGGGTGGCTCCCGATGATGCCGGTCGTACTCCGAATCAGCGTGGATGCACTGGACAGGGTCAAGTGGCCGGTATCCCGAGGCGTCATGGTATCCGGGTCGCGAACCGGATCCTTCAACAGATCGAGACCGATCACCGACTCGTTGCCGGCACGTGGGAACACATCCCGTATAACGCCATCCGGCGCCAGGAACAGGGCGTCGATCCCGGGATAATGGGGGAGCATCGCCTTGCCGAACTCTTGGAAATCAGAGATCTTGCCCTGGCCCTGTTCTACGAGTGCGGCCAAGGCATGGGTCGAGGACATGGCGTGCTTGATGGCGTCGGCGATCGTATTCGCATACTCCTTCGCAAGGGTCGCGTTATCCGCGCGCATCAGCTGCACGCGCTGTTGCTCCGTGTTGATGATCACGGCGGCCGAAAGCACAAGTGCGCCCAGCAGGGTCGCGATCGCGATCGTCAGGGATGAGGTGGTCTTTGGTTTGTCGCGACCGCGCATGTTGCTCCGGCGATCTTGTCTCGCGCTTTCGTGTTGTATGAAATAGGGTGCTCGCGTCGGTCTACCTTGATCGGAGGTCCGCCGCGCCGGGCCATCACCTTGTCATCCTAGTGTTCGGCCAGCCGGAGCAGCCCGATTGTCTCGGCCCGCCTTCCGCGAGTTAGGGTTCCATCCGTACGGTCACAGAGTAGACCTTATCCACGTGTCGGTGTCGATCGAGCGAGATCGATCGGCCGCCGTGGTGCGCGGCGAAGAACGCGCTGCGGCATTGGGGGCTTTCCAATTTCGTCCCGAGCGCCGATGATTCACCGCATGGACGTCTTCCCTCTTCCCATTGCACGTATCGGCATCATCGGCGGCGGTCAGCTCGGCCGCATGATGGCGAAGGCCGCGAAACGGATCGGCTGCACTTGCGTGATACTGGACCCGACACCGGGCTCGCCGGCCGGTCAGGTCGCGGGACACCAGATCGTGGGTGCCTATCATGACCCCGCTAAGCTGCGCGAGCTGGCCGAGGCCTGCGACGTTGTGACCTTCGACATCGAGGATATCGATGCCGCGACACTCATCCAACTCGGGCGCGAGGGCCACAATATCCAGCCGCCCCCGACGGTGTTGGCCTTGATTCAGGACAAGCTCACGCAAAAGCGCGCGCTGAGCGCGGCCGGTATCCCGACGGCGCCGTTCGAGCCGATGCCCGAGCCCTCGGCCGGCGCCTTCGCCGCCTTCGGCTATCCCCTGGTGCAGAAGGTCTGCCGAGGCGGCTATGATGGCCGCGGTGTCTCGATCCTGGATGGTCCCGATGACTTCGACGGTCATCTGCCCGTGCCTTCTCTGGTGGAGCGCTTCATCCCCGCGGCCAAGGAGCTGGCGGTGCTGGTGGCGCGTGGACTGGACGGGGATCACCGCTGCTTTCCCGCGGTCGAGATGTGTTTTCGTCCTGGCGAGAACGTGCTCGAGATGCTGCTGGCTCCGGCGCAGATCCCGGCGGAAACGGCCGCTGCGGCGGAGCAGCTCGCGATACGCACCGTCGATGCTCTGGGCGGTGCGGGGATCTTCGGGGTCGAGATGTTCCTGACCGAGGCGGGCGATTTGCTGGTAAACGAGGTTGCGCCGCGCACCCACAATTCGGGTCATCACACCATCGAAGCGAACATGACCGACCAGTTCGAGCAGCATCTGCGCGCCGTCGTCGGTTTGCCGCTCGGCTCCACCGAGCAGCTCTGCCCCGCGGCCATGATCAACCTGTTGGGAGCGCCCGGTCATCGGGGGCGCCCCGTGATCAAGGGCATGGCGGAGGCCTTGGCGATTCCGGGCGTCTGCCTGCACCTTTACGGCAAGGCGGCGACCTCGCCCTATCGTAAGATGGGCCATGTCACGGTCTTGGACCGGGACATCGAGCAGGCCCGAGTCAAGGCCGAGCGGGTCCGTCGTCTGATCGAGATCTCGGGAGAGGATCATCCATGACCGTGTCCACCCCATCCTCGCCGTCTGCGGATCGTTCGGCCCAAGTCGGCATCATCATGGGAAGCGATTCCGATCTGCCGGTGATGCAGGATGCCGCCGCCGTGCTCGCCGAGCTCGGCATCCCCTACGAGATGACCATCGTCTCGGCGCACCGCACGCCCAAGCGGCTCTACGACTATGCCGAGAGCGCGGTCGAGCGCGGCCTGCGCGTGATTATCGCGGGCGCCGGCGGCGCAGCCCACCTGCCCGGCATGGCGGCGGCCATCACGCCGCTGCCGGTCATCGGCGTGCCGGTGAAGACATCCAGCCTCTCCGGGCAGGATTCGCTGCTCTCGATCGTGCAGATGCCGGCCGGCGTGCCTGTGGCGACGGTCGCCATCAACGGCGCCAAGAACGCGGGCATCCTTGCCGCTCAGATCCTCGGTGCCTCGGACGTACAGGTACGCGAGCGGATCGTGCGCTTCAAGCAGGATCTCGAGGCTACAGTGATGGCGAAGGTCGCCGCGATGGAGCAGCAGACCTGAATCCGCCGTAGATCGTCGCTCCGAACGGTCTCCGAGTCGTCTGTCAGAAATAGGTCGTGTGGTTCGGGCGCGCCAGCTTCGACGACGTTCCGAGCTGGCGCGGTTTAAGACGTAAAAAAGATACCGCAGGTTTCTCGCTACACCTTCTCCGTCTCTCCTCTGCTGTCCTTCATTCCCGGTTTTCCCATCCGGAACCGCGTCACCACGGACCTCGGTTGATTCAGATCACGTCGATCCAGCCCGAAGACCCCGCATGGTCCGGCAGACGCGGTTCAGTTCAGCAACCCACCTCATGCGTTGCCGGAATCAAGGCCCCCACCGCATCCCCGAGCCCGCTCGCAGCAATCAGATCCGGAATGTCCGCCTCGACGACCTCCACACCCTTACTCTCGCAAAAGCGCCGCTCCTTGTCCGTCGGATCCGGAATCAGGGCCCATCCGGCCGGCGTTCCCGCCCCGTAGATCAGGTCCGACATCACCATCCGCTCGGTATCGCGCAGCAGACGCAGTCCAAGGAAGAGGTACTGCCGATCCTGTCGGTAGGTCTTGAGAAACCCGGGGATCCCGAATCCGCCCATGAGCTCGGTCAGGTAGTCGACGAAATCCGCATCCGAGGCGATATAGGTCGCGTCCGGGCGCGGGCTGCCCATCGGCTTGAAAAGCACGGGAAGCCGCTGATCGACCTCCTCCAGCTCGACACGGCGATAGTTTGCGCCGTCGTAGTGGTCGAGCCGAAAGCGATAATCGGTGCCGGCGATGCGGGCGATCCCACGCACCAGCGTATGCGGAACCCCGACGTAGGAGTCCTGCAGCTGGGTATCCCGATTGATATCGATGACGTAGCGCGGCTGTAGATCCTGCAGCCAGTCGTGCAGAGGCGCTCGCGTCCAAATGCGCTTGCCGTAGGTGGTGTCGAGAAATCGGTTCACGGCACTGCGGCCGCGTTTGAGCTCCACATCCATGGCCGCGCGGGGAAATTCCCACATGAGGCGTGGAGACATGGGCTTGCCGCCGTTCATGGCGAGGATGAGGCTGTCGCTGTCGGCCGGGATGGGCTCGCCTGTGGCGGTGTCCACCACGCCGGCGAGCGCGCCGGGACCGAGATAGGGAATCAGATCGCCACGCGTAAGCGCAGCTGCGAGTCGTTGAAGCATCTTGGGGACCTTTTGCGACCGAGAGAGAACATCGGGTGCCCAAGCAAGAACAACGCCACTAACCCTATCCCAAGATCACAGGCATGCACCGACGTGCAGCACCTTTAATCAGGGTCAAATGTCCCCGAACCTCCGCCCCCTTGTCCCCTTCCCGACAATCCAATCGCTTTCGCCTTTTCCCTTTTCCCTCATTTTTCTGAACCGCGTCGACTCAAGGTCCGAGTCGATACTCAAACCTCCGCACCGGGCTCAAGCCTTAAGCCAGGCCCCGGACGCGGTTCAGCTGGGGTCTGATCGCTTGCGCCGACGCTCCTGATGAGATCCGACCTCCCGAGGCTTGCGCTCGTAGGTCGGTTGCTCGGGGCGAGCCCCGCCGGTGTTTTCTGCGCCGCCGCGTCGCGTCCCGCCGGCCGAACCATCCGCCAGCGAGATCCGCAGCGCCTGCCCGCGGACGTAGACCCGCTTGAGATGGTTGAAGATCTCGCGGGGCATGCCCTCCGGCAGATCGACGAGCGAGTGATCGTCTCGGATGTCGATCCGGCCGATATAACGGCCTTCCAGCCCCGACTCGTTGGCGATGGCGCCGACGATCTCGCGCGGGGTGGCGCCGTGTTGGTGGCCGACCTCGATCCGATAGCTGGTGAGCCCCTCGGATCCGCGTCCCTGAGGACGTGGTCGGTCGCGACTCTCTTCGCGGGCCCCTTCGCGCCGAGGCGCCGTGCCACGCTCGCCGTCGCGCGGGACGCGCGGACGCCTTTCCTCACGACCTTCGCTCCGTGGGCCGCGCTCCGGACGCTCGGGCCGAGTCGCGGCCGGGCGCGGCAGATCGGCTTGGACATCCAGCGGGCGTTCGCGCTGGGTCAGGTAGGCCAGCGCCGCGGCGATGTCCATCATCTCCAGTTCCTGCTCCGTGGCGAGCCGTGCCACCAACCGGTAGAAAAAATCCAGGTCTTGTTCGGTGAGGGTCTTGCGCAGCTCCGCGGTGAAGCGGTCGATCCGCGACTCGCTCAACTGCGAGGCCGAGGGTGGCTCCATCGCCGGAACGCTGCGTCGGATGGTGCGCTCGATCGCACGCAGTAGCCCGCGCTCGCGCGGCTCGACCAGCAGGATGGCGCGCCCGGCACGACCGGCCCGTCCGGTCCGCCCGATTCGGTGGACATAGGCGGAGGGATCGGTCGGGATGTCGTAGTTCACGACATGGCTGAGCCGCTCGACATCGAGCCCGCGCGCGGCCACATCGGTGGCGACCAGGATGTCGAGTTGGCCCTGCTTGAGTCGCTCGACGGTGCGCTCGCGCATCTCCTGGCTCATGTCGCCGTTCAGCGGCTCGGCGGCGAAACCGTGTGCCTTGAGCTTGTCGGCGAGCTCCACGGTTGCATGCTTGGTGCGCACGAAGACGAGCATGCCGTCGAAGGGCTCGAGCTCCAGGATGCGAGTGAGCACGTCCAGCTTGTGAAAACGCGTGACGACGCAGTGGTGCTGATCGATGGTGTCGACCGTCTCCGAGTCTGACGTGACGCGAATCTCGACCGGATCCGACAGTCTGGTCTGGGCGACCCGGCGGATACCCGCGGGCATGGTGGCGGAGAAGAGTGCGACCTGGCGTCCGGGGGGCGTCTGCTCGAAGATCCAGTCGATATCCTCCGCGAAGCCCATGTTGAGCATCTCGTCGGCCTCGTCCAGGACCAGCGTCTTGAGCATGTCGAGCGCGAGCGTGCCGCGCTTGAGATGGTCCATCACACGGCCGGGCGTGCCGACGATCACCTGAGGATTGCGCTTGAGCTGGCTCAGCTGCAGGCCGTAGCCCTGACCGCCGTAGATCGGCAGTACAAGAAAGCCCTTCAGATGCTGAGCATAGCCCTGGAAGGCTTCGGCGACCTGCAACGCGAGCTCGCGGGTCGGCGTGAGAACCAGCACCTGAGGTCCGCGCTGCGTCGGATCGACGCGGCTGAGCAGGGGGAGGGCAAAGGCCGCTGTCTTGCCGGTACCGGTCTGGGCCTGCCCAAGCAGGTCGCGACCGGCGAGCAGGTGCGGAATACATTGGCTCTGAACAGGCGTCGGGGTCTCGTAACCGAGGTCCTCTACCGCTTTTGCAACGGCGGGGGCTAGGCCGAGCTGGCCGAAGCCGAGACTCGTGTCGGGGGTGTCCATCGTGGGGCCTCGAAAGAATGGCGCGTCCGGCGGGAAGTCCGGCGGACCATCCAGGGGGATTTGCAAAGTAACAGAGTATTATCTGCGTGGGTTGCGGCTGAATCAAATTTGATTCGCGGGCTGGGTCACCGCGGGCTGCGCGTCTGTCTGCGCGAAATCATCGCCTTTCTATACGAGGATCTCCTCGTCCGCGCGCCTGTCGAGTACAGGCAGGGTTCAGACCTCGCGTCGCAGCCATTCCAACGTCTCTTCGGGCGACGCTCGCCCCCGAGAGGCGTCGTCGTCTTCCAATCCGGCTTGAAGAGAAACTTGAAGAGAAAGAATCGCTTCCTGAGTCATGGAGCGGCGGTGGATCGCGGCGGAATCCTTCAGCTGTCGGTAGATCTTGTCGGGGACGTTGCGCAGGACCAGTGTTTGCGTCGGCGCTCTCGCTGAACAGGGGTGCAAGCAAAATGCTAGCTACGGCGGTCGGCATGCGCAACGTTCCCGGCCAAGCGGTTGCCGGCTACGCTAAACCGCGTCGAGAGCGCGATGCTCAATTTCGAGTGACTTCGACGTTTGATGTATTCGCGGCTCTAGAGAGGAGGCTGGGTTTAAAATAGTCGATTTTTTAGTATCTTAAACCGCATTTACTCCAGTGCTTGTCAAGTCTGCCGGGGCCGATCCCATCCAAAAACACCGCATACCGCGATGGGCGCGGTTTAATGCGGTTCCTCATCGTTGTACTGCGGATGACTCGATACCATGTCCACCCCTTGTCTGGACAGGATCCGGACGCCGCCGATTCTTTTTCGAGGAAACCCAATGTCCAGCATACCGACCCGACCCGGCACGGCCGTCCCCAGCACACGTCTGAGTCGTCTTTGGCATCTCGGGCGGGCCACCGGCGATCTCGCCGCAGGGATCGGCGTGAAGGGCCTGATCGAGCTTGCCCGGACCCGTCGCAGCGCCGAGCCCTCGCGGATCCGGCTCTCGCCCGAGCACACCCGTCGATTCACAGACCGTCTTGCGCGGATGCGGGGTGCTGTGATGAAGATGGGGCAATTGATGTCGATGGACGGTTCGGACATCTTCACGCCCGAGGCTGCAGAGATCATGAGCGCTTTGCGCGAGCGCGCCGAGCCGATGCCGATGAGCCAGCTCGCCGGGGTCTTGGAGCGCGAATACGGACCGGGCTGGAACGCGAGGTTCAAGCGGTTCGAGTTCACTCCCGTGGCATCCGCCTCGATCGGGCAGGTGCACCGGGCCGAGACGCGCGACGGGCGTCGGCTTGCGCTCAAGATCCAGTTTCCGGGCGTTCGGGAGAGCATCGACAGCGACATCGACAACCTCGCCTTCTTGGCGCGCACCCTCGGGATGGCCCCCGCGGGCGTGGACCTGACGCCCTACTTGGAAGGTGCGCGCCGTCAGCTCCATCAGGAAGCGGACTACGGCGCGGAGGCGGATTCGCTCGAGGCGTATGGGGCGGGGGTCGGTGCGGATCCCGACTTCTTGGTCCCGCGTGTGCATCGCGATCTCTCCACGACACGCGTGTTGGCGATGGATTTCGCCGAGGGTGTCCCGGTCGACCGGCTGGCCGATAGCCGCTACAGCTGCGAGGAGCGCGACCGTGCCGCGACGGCGTTGACGCGTCTGTCCATGCGCGAGCTCTTCGAGTTCGGTCTCGTTCAGTCCGACCCGAACTTCGGCAATTATCTCTACGACGCGACCGCCGGACGCATCGTCCTGCTCGATTTCGGCGCGGCGCTTCCCGTGTCGGCGGAGTTGATCGCGCGTTACAGGAGTCTGGCCCGTGCCGCGCTTGCCGACGATCGCGGCGCGATGCGGGCGGCCTCGATCGATTTGGGTTATGTCGGTGCGAACGACCCGAGCGAGCAGGTGAACGCCCTGATCGATCTTTTGCGCATGTCCAGCGAGCCGCTGCGCAGCCCGGGGCATTACGACTTCGGCGTTTCCGACCTCTTCGAGCGTGTCTATGCGCGCGGTCGCGACATGTTTTACTCGGGCGCCTTCAGCACCGTACCGGCGCCCGAAACCATGTTCCTGCACCGTAAGTTCATGGGCGCCTTCATGTTGTGCCGGCGTCTGCGCGCACGGGTGGATCTCGGGGAGATGCTGACGCCGTATCTGCGAGGGTAGCCCCCGGCCCCAAGCCCACAGCCCCCAGCTTCGGTTTTGAGCCTACAGGCCGGAGGCAGGCGGCAGGAGCTCACCGCGCCAACCGTGCGAGGCGCCGCTGATAACGCCGCATGACCAGGAGATGCGCGACCGCCTGGGTCCAGAGGTAGACATACCAGGGCAGGGCGGGGGCATAGTCGTGGATGGCGGCCATGGTGTAGCGGTCGCCGAGCAGGGTTTGGAATTCGAAGCGTGCGCGCCCGGGTCCGTCCGGTCGACTCAAGAGGCCGCCGACGATGGCGTAGACTTGACGTTGCGGGCCGCTCTCCTCGGCCAGCCATTGCAGCGTCAACAGGTGCAGGCGCGGGAGGCGGGTGAAGACGCTGCATCGCCCCGTCTCGTCGATCTCGGTGCAGACCATGGGCCAGCAGCAGGTGCCGAGCCAGCGGAAATAATTGCCGGCGACCCAAGTCGCATCCTGACCCGGAGGTAGAATCACCCTCTGGATGGAACGCACGAGTCGCGCGCGGCGCATCAGCTCGCGACTCTGATCCTCGATCGGCTGTCGCGGGCTCGGCAGCAGGTGTCGGCCGGTTCGGTCGAGCGCGAGGCGCAGTGCCTCGCGAAAGGGGATTGCATCCCGATCGATCGCACGCTGCACCGGGTTGTCGCGAATCACCGTATCCTGGGGCAGACTCTCCAGAGCCGGACCGACCACTGCCGATGGGGCGCCGCTGAAGAACCGCGCGGTGGCCGAGGCCAGCCAGAGCGGCATCCAGGGCAGGGTCAGGATCCGTCTCCGAAGGCCGAGCACCTCGGTCGTCCGGCGCAGCATCTCCTCGTAGCTCAAGCATTCGGGTCCGCCGATGTCGTATGCGCCCCGATACGTCTCCGGCCGCCCTAGGCAATGGCGTACGGCCCGAACAAGATCCACGAGCGCGACGGGCCGCGTCATCGAACGGGCGCTCGGCGGCAGCAAGAGCAGCGGCAGGCGCCGGACGAGGTCGACCAGCAGTCGCGGTGCCGAGCCGCCGGCGCCGACGACCAGTCCGGCCCGCAGCGCCGTGACCGGTGTCCCGCGCGAGGCCAGCACCAGCTCGACCTCGCGGCGACTCCACAACAGCGGCGAGATCCGGAAGCTATCCGGAATCAGGCCGCCGACAACGATAATCTGTTTGACACTGTTGGCCGCCGCGGCCTGCGCGAAGTTGTCGGCCAAAATGAGATCCATATCGCGCGGATTGGCTTGCGTGAGGCGCGACGAGGGTGCGAGCGAATGGACCAGATAGACGGCGTAATCGCAGTCCGCGAGACCCTCGGCCAGATCGAGCGCGGAGAAGAGATCGCAATGGCGCCAGGTGATGCGCCGATCCGGATCGGGTGTCTGTGCGCGGGCGGGCGATCGGGTGAGCGCCCGAACCGAAAAGGCGTCCGTCAGTGCGCGGCAGACCGCGGTGCCGATGAAGCCGCTGGCGCCGGCGACGGCGACCCTCGGTCGCCTGGGTTGGGTGGATGGCATGGCGTCCTGTCTCTCCTGAGATGTCCCGACCGAACGCTATAGGATATACCGCG
The DNA here is from genome assembly GCF_021228795.1 of Thiocapsa bogorovii. Taxonomy (NCBI): domain Bacteria; kingdom Pseudomonadati; phylum Pseudomonadota; class Gammaproteobacteria; order Chromatiales; family Chromatiaceae; genus Thiocapsa; species Thiocapsa bogorovii. The sequence goes on along the minus strand of NZ_CP089309.1, from coordinate 2,434,114 downwards.
TCCGGCGAATGTCCGGCTTCGCATCCAACCCCTTTGGAATTTGGTAGAGTCGCAGCATGGAGCTCAACAGCTTTGTCCTTTCGGCGATCGCGCTGCTCACCGTGGCGGCGCTCGCGGTTGCCTTGTTCAAGCATCTGGGGCTGGGTTCGATCCTGGGACTGCTGGTGGCGGGGATCGTGGTCGGGCCGCACTCGCCCGGCCCGTCGGTGACGGCGCAAGTCGAGGATGTGCGCAACTTCACCGAGCTGGGCGTGGTCATGCTGCTCTTTCTGATCGGTCTGGAGATGAAGCCCCGGCGGCTCTGGTCGCTCCGTCGCGAGGTCTTCGGGATGGGCTCGGCACAGATTCTGATCTCCGGTCTTCTGGTGGCAGGCTATATCTCGCTCTACGATTATTCGTGGCGGGCGTCGCTCTTGATGGGGCTGACCTTGGCGCTCTCCTCGACGGCTTTGGTCATGCAAACCCTCCACGAGCGCGCCGATCTGGCCACCCGCCACGGGACAGCCGCCTTTGCAGTCCTCTTGATGCCGGAGAGTCGCGTGTCGCTCGTGAATCCGTCCGGGGGCTCCTGCCGCCGGACGGACTCGCTCCTTGGCGACGACCTGTTTTGGCCCCGGTTCGCCCCGCTCCGGGCCGCGCTGCGCCACGACGTGCGCCCGAGGGGCGCGGTCGGGCTGCGCACGGCCCTGCGACGAACGGCTCGACGGCGTGTCGGATGCGCTTTGCATACCGCCTTCGCGGCTTCGCGACCACGGCCGCTTCGCCACTGCGGCGGCACGCACGCGCCGACGCCTACCGGGGGCCGCTCGGCTTCGCTCCGCTCTCCATGCCTCGCGGACAGGATTTGGCGGTGGTGCCGCTGCTCGCGATCGTGCCGATCCTCTCCGATGTCGGTGCCCTGTCATCGGATGTCCCCTTCTGGCAGCAGATCCTCGTCGTCGCCGGCATGGTGGGATTGGTCGTCGGTTTCGGGCGCTACTTGGTGCCGATCGCGCTGAGATACCTGCTGCGGCAGCACAACCGCGAGGCCTTTACGCTCGTTGTGCTGCTGGCAGTCTTTCTGGCGGCCGGGGCGATGCACGAAGCCGGCCTGTCGATGGCGCTCGGCGGTTTCATGATGGGGATGCTGCTCTCGACGTCGCGGTTCAGCTTCCAGATCCAGGCCCAGATCGAGCCCTTCAAGGGATTGCTGATGAGCCTCTTTTTTGTTGCCGTCGGGATGTCGATCGACCTGGAGGCGATCGCGGCTCAGCCCGTGTTGCTCGCCCAGCACGTCGCCGTGATCCTGGCCATCAAGTTGGTCGTGCTCTTGTTGATCGGCATGGCCTTCGGGTTGCCGCGCGGCACCGCGACGCGCGTCGCCTTCATGCTGGCTCAGAGCGGGGAGTTCGGGTTTGTCCTCTTCGGCTCGGCCAAGGTGCTCGGTGTCATCGACGATGCGACCTTCGTCATCGCGGTGAGCGTGATCTCGGTCAGTATGTTGCTGACGCCCTTGCTGGTGCGGATCGGCGATGTCTCTGCGCGGCGCCTTGAGCGCCGAACGGCGGACTCGCCGAGCTTCGAGTATCCGGCCACTTCGGATGGTCAGGCGAAGCGGGTTGTGATCGCGGGTTACGGGCGGGTCGGCCATACGGTCGCGACCCTCCTCGAGGCCAATGACATTCCCTTCATCGCCTTCGATACCAACCCGGCGCATGTCGAGCGCGGCGAGCAGGACGGTCGTGCCGTCTATTTCGGCGACATCGGCGATGTGGAGCTCTTGGAGGCGGCCCAAATCGACAAGGCAGCCCTGGTGATCCTGACCATCGATCACGAACCGACCGCTTTGCGGGCGGTCTCGCATATCCGCACCGCCTATCCGAAGGTGCCCGTGATCGCCCGCGCGCGGGACCTGGAAGCCTGTGGCAGTCTCATTCGCGCCGGCGCGACGCTGGCTTACCCCGAGGCGATCGAGAGCAGCCTGCGCTTGGGGGCGGAAGCCCTGCAGATGCTCGGCATCTCCACGAGCGAGGTTGACTCCTTGCTGCAGGGCGTGCGCAGCGAGGGCTATGCGCAGGTGGTCGAGTAACCTTGTGGCGCCCCGCACCATGACCGGCCGGGTTTTCGCTTGACCCGCAGTACGCGTCGCCGCCCCCATGTCACTCACCACTCACCACTGACCGGTACGCCCAGTTGCTCGATCCGCCCAAACTCAGTAGGCTTCCCGGCCGCCCAGAACAAGAAGACGAGGACTCGAATCCGATGGAAGTCACCGCCGAACGTGCACGATTCAATATGATTCAACAACAGATTCGCCCATGGGATGTCCTGGACGACCGGGTCCTCTCGGTGATGGCGGAGATTCGACGCGAGGCATTCGTGCCCGACGCTTATCAGGGCCTCGCCTACGCCGATATCGAGATCCCGATCGGCACGGGTTCCTGCATGTTGGCGCCGAAGGTCGTGGGGCGCATGCTTCAGGCACTGGACGTGAAGTCCGGCGAGCGGGTGCTGCAGATCGGTGCGGGGACGGGATATGTCAGCGCCTGTCTCGACCGCTTGGGCGGGCGGGTGACCGCGGTGGAGATCGATGCCGACCTGGCCGAGGAGGCGCGGGTGCGCTTGGCTGGACTGGAGCTCGAGTCGATCGAGGTCCGCACGGGTGATGCGCTGAGCGAGCCCGTCGAGGGTGAGCCGTTCGACGTGATCGTCGCGACCGGATCGATGCCCACCGAGGCTGCCTTGCCGCTGCTTCAGGGGCAACTGGCCCCGGGCGGGCGTCTGTTCTGCATCCTCGGGATCGAGCCTGTGATGGAGGCCTTGCTCGTGACCCGTGTCGGCGAACGCGATTTTCGCCGAGAGGGGCTGTTCGAGACCTCGACGCTTGCCCTGCAAAACGCCGCCGAGGCGAATGCGTTCGAGTTCTGAACCGTGCTGAACCGCGTCTGGTGTGTCATGCGGGGGTTGCGTGTGGGCTCGTTGTCGTCTCAATCGGCGGGCGTTTCAGCGGACGCGGTTCAGGAGAATTTGAAAAGGCGATCGAATGATTGATGGCGCGTTTCCCGGAGGCTGGTTGCTGCGTGCCGAGGGCCGGTAGAGTCGAGCCTCGGAACGCGTGCCGTGCGGGCTTGTTTGAATACGGGGGTTAGCGATGCGTCGAATGGGGCCTCGAGAGATTGCGCAGTGGTTGGCCGCGGACGGCGAGCCGCCGGTCTTGCTCGATGTCCGGGAGCCGTGGGAGTTCCAGATCTGTCGGATCGAGGGTTCCGTCTCCATTCCGATGGGGCAGATCCCGGGGGCATTGGCACGGCTGGATCCGAATCGAGAGATCGTCGTGATCTGCCATCACGGCATTCGCAGTTACCAGGTTGCGCGCTTCCTCGAGCAGCAGGGCTTTACGCGCACGGTCAATCTGGACGGAGGCGTTGCGGCATGGGCGCATGATCTGGATCCGGAGATGCCGGTCTACTGAGCGCGCGCCGGCATCTGTCCACGCGCGGCTCGAACCGGAGGCCGCTTTTTCCTTGATTCCCGTCGGGAAACTGACGCACACTCCCCCGCGTCATGGGCGATTTCAGCCACGGGCGACCCAATAACAATATCGCGAGGACATGCTATGAGTACCCATCAAGCGCAGATGCCACTCTGTCAGAGGGCCTTTTCCCAGCTCCTGATCATCGACGCCCAAGAGCGTTTGGCGCATGCAATGCCTGCCGACGAGCTGGACTTGGTCGTCGGGAATATCAATCGGCTGGTGTCGGCCGCGAAGCTCCTCGGGATCCCGGTCATCGCGACCCAGCACAACTCCAAAGGACTCGGGCCGGTCATGGCGAGCATCCGCGGGAACATGCCGGAGGGCGCGGATCCGACCGAGAAGACCGCGTTCTCTTGCTGCACCGCGCCCGGATTCGAGCGCAACATCTCCGCCCATCCCGACCGGCGTCAGTTGATCGTCGTGGGCATGGAGGCGCACATTTGTATCGTCCAGACCGTCTCGGGGCTCCAGCGATGGGGGTATCAGGTGTTTGTTCCGGCCGATGCCATCATCTCGCGCAGGACCGCGTTCAAGCAGAACGTGCTGGAACGCATGCGCCATGCCGGAACGCAGGTCGTCTGCACCGAGTCGGTCGGCTTCGAGTGGCTCGGTGACTCGACCGACGCCCAGTTCCGAGAGGTGTTGTCGCTGTTCAAGTCAGCGGATTGATGCGCCGGGGCGGCCGATCACGGCTCGCGCCCTCGGTCGGAACATCCCTCGCCCTCGGTTGATCCGCATGACCCTCGCGTCTACGTTAAGCGGGCTTCGATCACGGCCATGAGTCGATCGAGTGCGCCGCGATTCGCCTCGACGACGCGACGGCCGTTCTCGCCGATGCGCGCACGCTCGGTGGCGTCGCTCAGCCAGGCGATCATGAGTCGCGCCAGCGCTTCCGAGTCGGCGATCTCGACCGCCCCTTCCTCGGTGCACAGCAATTGTGTGATGGCCGCGAAGTTGAAGTGATGCGGGCCGATGGCGACTGGAACGCCCGCCGCTGACGCCTCCAGGAGGTTGTGACCGCCGGTCGGCACCAGGCTGCCGCCCATGAAGGCCGCGTCGGCGGCGGCGAGGAAAACCGGAAGCTCTCCCATGGTGTCGCCGAGAAACACCGCGGTACTCGGCGTGCACGGCTCTTGGCGGCTGCGACGGGCGAGCGTCAGACCCTGCCGTGTCACCAGCTCGGCGACGCGATCGAAGCGCTCTGGATGGCGCGGTACCAGGACCAGCAGGGCCTCGGGAAAGACCGTTCGAATACGCTGATGAGCGGCGAGGATGGGTCCGTCCTCTCCCTCATGCGTACTGGCCGCGACCCACACCGGACGCTGCCCTCCCCAGGTGCGCCGCATTGCTTCGGCCTGATCGAGCAGGCTCGCCGGTTGGCGCAGGTCGAACTTGATGCTCCCGGTCACCTGGACCCGATCCGGATCGGCCCCCAATGCGACGAAGCGCCGGGCGTCGGGTTCCGCTTGGGCCGCGATCAGATCGAAGCCCTGCAGCGCCTCGCGCGTAAGGCACGCGAACCGTCCATAGCCCCGAGCGGATCGTTCCGAGAGCCGGCCGTTCGCGAGGATCACCGGGATCCCGCGCGTTGCGCAGGCCGCCAGGGTGTTGGGCCAGATCTCGGTCTCCATGACGATCAGCAGGGCCGGGTTTGTTCGCTCCAGGAATCGGTCGAGGATTCCGGGAAGGTCGTAAGGGGTGTAGCGGTGGGCCACGCTGTCCCCGAAGCGCTCGCGCAGCCGCTCGGCGCCTGTCGGTGTGGTGGTCGTCACCAGCACCGACAGGGGTGGGTCGCGATCGATCATGCGCCGGATCAAAGGCTCGGCGGCCTGAACCTCGCCGACCGAAACGGCATGGATCCAGATCTGAGTTGCAGGAGCTGCGGGGCCGAGCGCGAGCCGCTCCGACACCCGCCGCCGATAGGCGGGGGATTTGAGGCTGCGCCAATAGAGGCGAAGAAGCGCGAGCGGCAGCAGCAGGCGCAGCAGGAGCGTATAGATGCGTCGGGTCATCTGCGAGGGGTTGTCTCCGTGTGCGGCGGCACGGGTCGGCGAGTCTGCACGGGCTCAGGTCTGTGGCGGGGCCGCCCGAATCGCGCCGAGAATCCGTGTCGTGGAGCGCCCGGGCAGCAGGTCGAGGACGCGCACCTCGCCGCCGTTGGCGCGGACGCAGTCCGCCCCGGCGATCTCATCCGGTCGGTAATCTCCGCCCTTGACCAGCAGATCCGGTTTGACCCGGCAGATGAGTGCCTCGGGCGTGTCCTCGCAGAAGGCGCAGACCCAGTCGACCGAGGCGAGACCGGCGAGCACGGCCATGCGTTGCTCGATCCCGTTGATCGGTCGCTCGGGACCCTTCAGTCGGCTCACCGAGGCGTCGTCGTTGACCGCGACGACCAATCGATCGCCGAGCCGTTTGGCCTGCTGAAGATAGGCGACATGGCCCTCGTGGAGGATGTCGAAGCAGCCGTTGGTCATCACGATCCGCTCGCCGGCAGCGCGTGCGGCCTCGATCGCGTCGAGCAGTGCCTCTTGGTCCAGCACCGTATGCCATTCGCTGCCCTGATAGGCGCGCTCCAGCTCGCGCGCGGCGACCGTCGCGGTGCCCAACTTGCCGACCGCGATACCCGCCGCGCAGTTGGCCAGCGCGCAGGCCTCGTCGAGTGCGACACCCGCGCCCAGCGCGGCGGCCAAGGTCGCGATCACGGTGTCGCCGGCACCGGTCACGTCGAAGACCTCGCGGGCCCGTGTCGGCAGGTGCAGTGCTGCGCTGTCCGGGCGCAGCAGCAGCATGCCGCGCTCGCCGAGGGTGACCAGCATGGCCTCCAGGTCGAGCTCCGCACGCAGTCGCTGGCCCCGCTCGATCAGCGCGACATCATCGGCACAGACACCGACGATCGCTTCCAGCTCGGCCCGATTCGGGGTCAGGAGTGTAGCGCCTCGGTAGCGTATGAAATCCAGTCCCTTGGGATCCACAAGTACGGGTCTACCGTCCGCCAACGCGCGCGCGATCAGACGTTGCGGGTCGGCAAGCGTCCCTTTGGCATAGTCCGAAAGGACCAAGAGGTCGCAGGCATCGAGCTCCTCGGAGACCAACGCCGGAAGCGGGTCGTCGCCGAGCGGCGTCAAGGGCGCCTCGAAATCCAGCCGGATCAGCTGTTGATGCTGGCTCAAGACGCGCAGCTTGGTGATGGTGGGGACATCCGCGCGTCTGTGTAGGCGGGTGTGGATGCCTTGCACATCGAGTCGTGCGGCCAGCACATCGGCGGCTTCGTCGTTGCCCGTCACGCCCGTCAGTGTGACCTGGCAACCCAGCGCGGCGAGGTTCAGCGCCACGTTCGCCGCACCGCCCGGGCGGTCTTCCAGCCGCGCGACGTGCACTACCGGCACCGGGGCCTCAGGCGAGATCCGACGGGTCGCACCGCTCCAATAGCGGTCGAGCATCAGGTCGCCGGCCACCAGGATACGGGTGCGGGAAAAATCCGGGAAAGGATGAGTCGAGGTCGGGGGCAAGACGGGCTCCAAGCGAGAGGACGCGACGAGTCTAGCCGGAAGGCACGGAAGTTTCGAGAAGGGCTTGGTGGAGCAGTGCAGAGATGTCGAGACCGTCCGAGATCATTTTCGTTGTCGTATCGCTGGTCGACAACGACAACGAACGGTCCCGACACATCTGCCGTACTGCATCAGCGCGTGGAAAGTTGGCGGCGATGCCTGCCCATCAAGGCTCATCCCACTCACCGCTCCTTTTGGGTTTATTCTTTTACGAGGACAACCGGACTTCGTCGGAGGGGCATCGTCATGGGACAAGCTGCGCTTAAGCAAGAGGTGGACACGCTTCGGGAGTACATGAAAGAGCTGAGCTACCAGGCGATGCGCACCGAGATGTCGGTGGCCCGTTTGTCCGAGGAGATGCGCGAGTTCAAGGACGAGATGCTCGCGTTCAAGGAAGAGAGCCAGCGTGAGCGTCGGAGCATGAACAAGCAATGGGGCGATCTCGCCAATCGCCTCGGCACGCTGGTCGAGGACATCGTGGCGCCCAATCTTCCGCGGGTCGCGGCAGAGCTCTTCTCCTGTCCCGTGGCGGATCTGTTCGGGGTGCGCGTCGTGCGCTGCTTCGGCGGGGAGACCCGCGAGTACGATGCGCTTCTGGTTTGTCCCGAGGCGGTTTTGGTCAACGAGACCAACTCACGCCTGACGGATGCACATGTCGAGGGCATTGTCGAACGGCTCGCCGAGATCCCGGGTGTTTTCCCGGAGTATGCCGATCGTCGTGCTGTCGGCATCCTGGCGAGCCTCTATCCGGACGCGAGTGTCGTGCGTCGTGCCACGCGCCGGGGCGTGTTGGTGATGGGTATGGGCGAGGAGACCATGCAGGTCTTGAACCCGGAGGCACTCCGGGTCGGCGCTTGATGGCGCTCAGGAACGCGCCCTGCCCTGATCAGCAATCGTTCGCCCGCTCGAAAACGATGCGTCCATCCAGCACCGTGGCCATGACGCGCCCGTGCATCGGCGTGTGGAGAAAGGGGCTGTTCTCGCCGTGACTGAGGAGTGTCTCCGGGGTCGGTATCCAGCAGTCATTCGGGTCGAAGAGACAGACATCCGCCGTCGCACCGGGCGAGAGATGCCCGAGGTCGAGACCCAGGACCTCGGCGGGACCGAGGGTGAGTCGGGCGATGACACCGGCCAGATCGAGCACGCCTTCGCTGACCAAACGCAGCGCGAGCGGAAGCAGGGTCTCGAGCCCCGAGATTCCCGGCGCGGTCTCCGGGAAGGGAAGCAGCTTGGCATCGGCATCGTGCGGTTGGTGATCCGAGCAGATGGCGCCGATCTCGCCGGCCGCGAGCGCATGGCGCAGCGCATCGCGGTCCGCTCGGGTGCGCAGCGGCGGCACCAGGTGACAGTTGGCGTCGAAGCCGTCCAGGTCGTCTTCGGTGAGAAAGAGCTGATGGATGGCGACGTCGCCGCTTGCCTGCACGCCCCGGCCGCGGGCGGCTGCCAGCATCACGGTCGCCCGTGCGGTCGATAGACCGCGGAAATGGATGCGTGCGCCGGTCTGGCCCGCCAATGCGAGATCGCGGGCGACGGCAACCGTTTCGGCGGCCTCCGGGATGCCGGGCAGTCCCAGTCGGGCGCTTACGCGGCCTTCATGCGCGCACCCGCCGCTGGTGAGGTCCGGGTCTTGCGGATGCAAAAAGAGCGTCAGTCCGAAGGTGGCGGCGTATTCCATGGCACGTCGCTGCACCTGGGCGCTGCGAATCGGCCGATCGGCCTGGCTCAATACCGGACAGCCGGCGAGCTTGAGCGCGGCCATCTCGGTGATCTGTTTGCCGTCGAGGTCTCGGGTCATGGCACCGGCCGGGACGACGCGCGCGAAGCGGTGTCGCTGAGCGGTCTGTTGAATCAGCTGCGCAACGGCCGGGGTATCGATCACGGGCGAGGTGTCGGGCGGGCAACAGAGGGTCGTGATCCCGGATGCTGCCGCCGCCCGAGTCTCGCTCGCGATCGTCGCCTTCTGCTCAAGTCCGGGCTCGCGCAGGCGGGCGCTGAGGTCGACGAAACCCGGACAGACGATCAATCCTCGCGCATCGAGGACCCGCTCGGGTTGAAATCCGGGGGGTGCCTCGCCGACCGCCAGAACGCGCCCGTCGGCAAGATGCAGGTCGACCTCTCGGTCGAGCCGGTTGGCCGGGTCGATCAGGCGCCCGCCCCGAATGCTGATGCGCTCGACCTCAGCCATTGGGCTCACCTTCCGTCTTGCCGTCCGCCTGCATGGCGATGTTTTGGGTGCCGATGCACATGGACATGACCGCCATGCGGATCGCGATTCCGTTGGTGACCTGCTCGAGGATCACTGAGCGGGGTCCGTCGGCGACCTGCGATTCGATCTCGACCCCGCGATTGATGGGTCCGGGATGCATGACGATGGCCTCGGGATGGGCCACGCCGAGGCGCTCTTCGGTCAGGCCGTACAACTGGAAGTACTCGTGCTCGCTCGGCAGGAGCGCATTGGTCATGCGCTCGCGTTGCAGGCGCAGCATGATGACGACGTCGACATCCCGGATCCCCTCGAGCAGATCGTGAAAGACCCGCACGCCGAGGGCCTCCTCGGCGAACGCCGGAATCAGGGTGCGCGGGCCGATGACTCGAACCTCGGCGGCCCCCAGTGTGTTGAGCGCGAGGATCTGTGAGCGTGCGACACGCGAGTGCAGGATATCGCCTACGATGGCCACCCGGAGGTCCGCGAACCCCCCCTTATGGCGGCGGATGGTGAACATGTCCAGCATGCCCTGTGTCGGATGCGAATAGCGCCCGTCCCCGGCATTGATGACGCTCACGTGTGGCGCTGCATGGGCAGCGATGAAGTGAGCCGCACCGCTCGAGGCGTGGCGCACCACGAACATGTCGACCTGCATCGCCTCGAGGTTGCGCAAGGTATCGAGCAAGGTCTCGCCCTTGGCGGTCGCCGAGGTGGAGATGTTGAGGTTGAGCACATCCGCGGAGAGTCGTTTGGCGGCCAACTCGAAGGTGGTGCGGGTGCGGGTGCTGGTCTCGAAGAAGAGGTTGGCGATGACCTTGCCGCGACACAGCGGGACCTTCTTGACGGCCTGTTGCGTCACCCCGAGAAAGCCTTCGGCGCGGTCCAGGATTTCGACCAAAAGCCCTCGGCTCAGCCCTTCGATCGTCAGAAAGTGTTTGAGATTACCCTGGCTGTCGAGCTGCTGGTGGCCTGTCTTCATCGACGGGTCTCGCCCTTGCCGCTCTTATCAGGTGAGTCGACCGACGCCTTGTCGGCCTTGGCCGAGGATTTCTTTGCGCTCTGCCCGCGCAGCAGAACGAGCGGGTGTGGTCCGCTGAGCTTGATCTGCTCTCCCGGCTCGAGCTGGGCATGCAGACCGACGACGTTCGGCTCGATCGGCAGCTCGCGCCCGTCACGCTCGGACAAGGTGACCAGGATGACCGAGGCCGGTCGTCCGTAGTCGAATAGCACGTTCAGGGCTGCGCGGATGGTGCGACCGCTCTGCAGGACATCGTCCACCAGGATCAGGTGTCGGTCGTCGATCCCGACCGGCAGATACGATGGACGCACCTGCGGATGCATCCCGATGCGGGTGAAGTCGTCGCGGTAGAAGGAGATGTCCAGATGACCGAGCGGCTCGGTCAGCTCCAAGACTTCGTGTAGCCGATCCGCAACCCAGACGCCGCCGGTATGAATGCCGATCATCAGCGGTGCTTCGATTGCGCGCTTGGCGATGAGAGACCGCAGCTCCTCGGCCATCCGGCCGATGATGCCGTCGATTTCGGCGCTGTCTTTCCAAGTCTCGGAATTGATCACGGACGCATGCTCGGAGTGGGGTGCTTTGATGTCGGGTTAGTCAAGGTGTCGTCCTGGGGGCGTAGGGGGCGCAGGGATGCGTGGCGGGTGGTAAGGAGTTATTCGTTGTTCGTGGTCAGTGGGCGGGGAGGCATGCCCCTCATGACTCACCCCGCTCATCCCTGACCAGTGACCACGGACCACTTCCGTCCACTCGCCACTTTACGCCGCGCCGTGCTCGCACAGCCAGGTTTCCAGAATCAGGGCCGCCGCAACCGCATCGACAGCGTCCCGCTCGGCAGAGCGTCCGCCTGGGGTTTCCGCGAGCTGCCGTTGCGCTTCGATCGAGGTCAGACGCTCGTCGATCAGGTGAACCGCGAGTCGGAAACGTCCTTCGAGCTGCCGCCCGAACCGATGGATCTGCGCAGACCAGTCAACCTCCTTGTCGTCCATGGTGAAGGGCAGCCCCAAGACGAATGCCTCGGGTTGCCATTCGCGCACCAAGGCGGCGATACCGGCCCAGTCCGGCTTGTCGTTGCGGCTGCGGAGCGTGACTAAGGGTGTGGCCGAGCGGGTGATGGTCTGACCGACCGCGATGCCGATCTTGCGCGGGCCGAAGTCGAAACCCATTAACGTTGTCATGCGTTTCTTGAACGAGATCGATCCGTTGAGTGCCCGTCAAGACACCGCTTAAGCGTGTCCGGCCTCGCCGCTGAGCAGGTTGAGGTCGACCCCGAGCAGTTGCGCCGCGGCGAGCCAGCGTGCGCCCGGGTCCATTCGAAAGATGATCTCGTGACTGGCCGGACCGCTTAGCCAGGCATTCGCGCTCATCTCCTGCTCCAACTGACCGCTGCCCCAGCCGGCATATCCCAATGCGACCAGGGTCTGCTCCGGACCTTCCCCGGAGGCGATGGCCTCGAGCACGTCACGCGAGGTGGTGACGCTGATATCCGATGTGATGCTCAGGGTCGAGTCGAAGGTCGGCCCCGAGGTGTGCAGTACAAAACCCCGGTCGGTCTGGACCGGTCCTCCCTGATAGACCGGGATCTGCTCGACGCTCGGGCGCAACGCGACGATCTCGAGCTGGTCCAACAGCTCGCCGAGCCTGACATCGAGCGGGCGGTTGATCACGATGCCCATGGCGCCCTGATCGGTGTGCTCGCAGACATAGGTCACCGTTCGCGAGAAGTTCGGATCCTGAAGACCCGGCATCGCGATCAGGAAGTGGTTGGTGAGCGAGGTGCTGAAGGACATGGCATTAGTATCCCGGTCGGGGAGATCTCAAGCAACCCCGGACATGGACTTGCCGCGACCGGATGCACGCCTTCGGGTTGCTCAACACTTCGTGCTTCGAGGCTCGAAAGGCTGCGTCCTTGATCGAGGGGCACCTCGGTCGCCGCAGGTTAAGCGATCTGAGCGTATCGGCGGAGCGGCTTGTCGCGTTGCCGGAACACTCCGGACTGCTCAGCCTTTTGCGCCCAACCCGCTATTGTTCCCAGCCCAATCCCCCGCCGTGCAAGAACTGCCACGTTCGTACGATATCGAGCACGTCCGTCTCCGCGGCGATGTCGGGCGGGAAGGGCGCGTAGGGCGCCGCCAGCTCCACGATCCGCACCGCCGCCTCGTCGAGCAGGTCGTAACCCGACGAGCGCACGACCCGAATCTGCTCCACGCTGCCGTCCGAGCGCACCGCGACGTGCAGGATCAGGCTGCCGAACATGCGTTGATCCCTGGCCGCTTGAGGATAGTTGAGGTTGCCGATGCGCTCCACTTTGCGCGCCCAGGCGCCGAGATAGCTGGCGTAGCGAAACTCCCGCGTACTTGCACTCACCGACTTGCGCCTGACCCGGCTCGCGTAGGCGGCGGTCTTGGCCTGGAGGTTGGACGTCAGTCGATCGATTTCCGCGCCGCGGCTGGCAAGGATCTGAGCCGCATCGACTGGTGTTTCCCGCGCGGCCATCGGGTCGGGAGGGGGGAGTGGCTCGGGTGTGGCCACGGGCGCGGGTTCGGGCGGCGGCTCCAGTCGCTCAAGTGTCGCGAGATCCCGCCGAGGCGGCTCGGCAGTCTCCGTCGCGTCCTGGCTTGCGGTTTCGGCACCGGCCGGCTCGCGAGGCGGATCGACTGCGGCCGCATCGAGCTTGCTCGGGGTCGGCTCCGCCACGGGAGCGTCGCGATCGGCCGATGCGTCGGTCTCGGACTCGGGCGCTGCACTGACCGGGGTCTCTTCGACCGACTCCATCAGCCTCCCGGGGATGGGCGTCGGCGGCTCCGTCGCCTCGATGTCTTCCGAGACGATCGCAATCGGGTCGTCGTAGACCGCATTGCCGCCGGGGGATGCGCCCGAACGGTTTAGCCGAGAGAGGGCTGCGTCCGGGGCCGTGGCTGCCGCGTCCCGACCGGCGTCGCGCAGGATCAGGATCTCCAGCGCAGATTCCGCGACGCTGCTCGCCTCGGGCCTGGGTGGCGCGAAGGAGACCAGGGTGATCGCACCGACATGCAGCACTGTGGCGACCAGTAGGGCAATTAGCAAGGTCGAGCTTGAGGAGTCGTGACAGGGCGTCGCGACAAGCACGCGCGGAAATTGCGGATCGGGCGAGCGGGTGGGCATGGATGTGGATCGAAATCGGGTGGTATGAGCTCGGATCATGCCGATGGGGGAGCGTCCAGTGTGTGCCTTCGCGCGTTGTGTCGCGGCAGCCGATCCGACCGTCTGCCGCGAGCGCGACGGCTATACCCTGGATCGACTCGGCGGTCGAAGACTCAAGGTCCGGTAGCCCCCAGCCCCTCGGTCGACTCCACCCTTGGCGCCACCGAAGCACCGATGTCGACCAGTTCGATCCGATCGGCCATCGCTTGGTTCATGTGTAGGGTCCCTTCGGCGTCGACGAGAAGGACATAGCGGATTCCCATCGCCTGTGCCACCGCCTCCCAATCGGTCGGCCCTGCCACGAACATCGCCGTAGCCGCCGCAGCCGCGGTGGTCGCGTCCCGATGCAGGACGGTCACCGAGCGGGCGCCACGCGCCGGCGATCCGGTTCGCGGATCGATGATCGCATGGTAGATTTCGCCCTTGAACACGAAGTTCCGGTCGTAGTCCGCTTTGGTGACGAGGCTCTCGTCGCCGCGCATCGGCACGATCGCGAGCACTCCGGAACCGCTGGGTCGACTAATCGTGATGCGCCAGGGCTGGCCGCTGCGGTCGCCGATGACGCGGACCTCGCCGCCCGCCTTGATCAGTGCGCTTCTGATACCGAGCTCGCGAAGGTGATCGATGGCGAGATCCAGCGCGTGGCTCTTGGCGATGCTGTCGAAATCGAGCTTGATGGACCGATTGTGGCCGTGCAGCTCGAGCCCATCGATATCGATCTGGCTCATGCTGGGTGTTGCCGCGACCAATCGCTTGATTTGCTGTTCGGGCGGCGGCGGGCGGCTGCGGACCGCGCCGGCGTGGAACCCCCAGAGATCCATCAAATAGCCGATGGCGGGATTGAAGAGGCCGCCGCTTTCTAACTCGAACTGCTTACTCAAACGCACCAACGGCATGGTCGATGGAGGTGCCACGAAGGGCTCCTCGGTCAGCAGCAGCTGATTGACGCGCCCCATCGGGCCGGGTTGCCAGGAGTGCCATGCGTCCTGCAGGAAGGCGAAGTCCTCTTGGACAAGGGACGCTGCCTCTTTTGCCTGTTGTCGGTCCACGCTGACCAGGCTCAGGTCGACCTGACCTCCGAAGGCGTCGAAACGAATGGTGGTGACCGGGGTCTCTTGTCCGCAGGCGGCGAGTCCGAAGAGTGCGGCGGCGATTGCGCACCATGGGGGTGAGCGCCGAAGCCGGTCGGGGCGGGAGGATGAATACAGCACGGACACCTCCGGGATTGGGTTGCCGGGCGCGGACGCTCGCGAGGTCGAGCGGGTCGACGACCGGTAGGCAAGGTCTTAGGTGCGACGCATGACTCGGGCCTGAATCGCGTCCATCAGATCACCCGCGATGTCGGTGCCGTAGGCGGCGTCGATCTCGCGGATACAGGTCGGGCTGGTCACGTTGACCTCGGTCAGATGGTCCCCGATCACGTCTAGACCGGCGAATAGGATCTCGCGGGAGCGCAACTCCGGGCCGACTTGTGCGGCGATCCAGCGATCCCGCTCGGTCAAGGGTCGGGCCTCGGCGGATGCTCCCGCAGCGAGGTTGCCGCGAGTCTCGCCCGGCGCCGGGATGCGCGCAAGACAATAAGGCACGGGCTCGCCGTCCACCATCAAGATCCGCTTATCGCCGTCACGGATCTCGGGGATGAAGCGCTGGGCCATGCAGAAACGCCGGCCATGCATTGTGAGGGCCTCGATGATGACGCTCAGGTTCGGGTCGTCCGCGCGCACGCGAAATACAGAGGCGCCGCCCATGCCGTCGAGCGGCTTGAGGATGATATCGCCGTGCTCTCGATGGAAGCCCCGAATCGCCCCCGAGCGGCGTGTGATCAAAGTGGGCGGTGTACACTGAGGGAAGACTGCAGTGAAGACCTTTTCATTGGCGTCGCGCAGACTGCGCGGGTGATTGACGACCAAACAGCCGGCCGCGTGGGCCTGCTCGAGGAGATAGGTCGTGAAAATATATTCGATATCGAACGGCGGATCCTTACGCATCAACACCGCCCCCAGCGTATCGAGCGGGCGCTCGATCTCTGTTCCCAGGCGATACCAACCCGCAGGGTCGTCCGTGACATCGAGCGTGCGCATCCGCGCCAGGGTGCGTCCGTCGCGCAACGACAGATCCGCGACCTCCATATACCACAAGCGCCAGCCGCGCCTCTGCGCGGCCAACAGCATGGCGAAGGTACTGTCCTTTTTGATGTTGATGGATCCGATCGGATCCATCACGACGCCGAGATCGATAGGCATGCTTGCGAGTGTACTTCAGTGGCCGGGGGCTTGTCAGGGATGGTGACGAGGGTTGCGGTTCCGTCCGATTCGCGTCCGTCGGATCTGCTGCCCGATGCGTCGCGCGCCGGGCCTGTCGCGCGAGGGGAAGCCGGCATTCTCCTGGCGGACGACAGCCCGGTGGCGCGCCGCTTTGCCTCCAAGCTGCTGCGCGATCATGGCTACCGCGTCGAGGTTGCGCTCGACGGCTTCGACGCGCTCGGCATGTTGTTCGAGGTGAAGCCCGATCTTCTGCTCCTCGATAGTCGGATGCCGCGGCTGGACGGTTTCCAGGTCTGTGCTCTCGTAAGGCGAGCCCCCGGGTTTTCCGGACTCCCGGTGGTCATTCTCTCGGATTACGGGGGCCTTTACGCACGCGTTCGGGCCCACCTGGTCGGGGCGCGGTCTTGCCTTTCAAAGCCATTTACCGCGGACGAGCTGTTGAATGCCGTCGCCGGAGCACTCTCGGATGGCTGACCCCCGCCCCTCCGTCGAGCTCGACGCCGAGACACCGCACGCGACGACGGACCTGCAGACGCTCGCCGAGGTGATGCGGCGGGTACGTCCGAAATTTCATCGCGGCCTGGTCGATTGGTATCGAGACGCGACGGATCCGCGAGGACTGATGCGCCTTGAGGTGCTGTTTCGAAAGCTGAATGCGGGCTTGGGCAGCGGCGTTCTGGCCGATCTCTTCGGTTTGGCCGAGATCTTCGCGGCGGCGCTGCGTGACGGGCGACTGGGTTGCGCTGCGGGCACGCGATCTTTGATGGGGCAGCTCGATCGGGTCTTGAAGCCACTATCGCAGCAGCCGCCCGTGTGGCCGGAGGGCGAGGCTCGAGCGCTGATCGATCGGCTCTTGGGTGAGCTGGGGAGCTTGGAGCGGTTAGACCGCCGGGCGGTCGATGTGGCCGCCGTGTACCGCCCGTCCGAGGCGATCCAGGCGGCGCAGGATCCGCGTCGCGATCGAGCCGTGCCTGCCTGGGACGATGAGGTCCATCGCACGGCCGGGAGGCTCGCCGAATGCGTTGCCTTCGAGGAACTGCTCGAGGTCATCGACCGCGGCGCTTTCGTCGATCCGGCGGCGCTCGATGCCGCTTACGCAGCACTCCATGAGGTCGTCGGTGTGCTGGATCCGACAGAGGCTTGTCGGCTCTCGCCGCGTCTGGCCGCGATCGCCGACCAGGTGGGGTCGCTCGTGTCGGCCGACGCGTCCGAGCAGTCGACGCGCCTGGAGTCCTTAACCGCCGACCTGCTGACCTTGGAGTCGATCCTGGATGCTTGGGTGGATAAAGGTGTCTTCGCCGAAGTTCCTGCGCCCGGTCCCGGGATGGATCCGGCGGATCTCACACTCGCCGCTTTGGGTGAGCTCGATCATGCGCTTCGGGACGTCAGCGAGGCGCTGTTCGGTGATCGCGGTGCCGCGGAGATCGCGCGGCGCTCGGCCGAGGTCGCGGCGATGCTCGCCCGCATTGCCGGCGTCCTGCGTTTGCTCGAGCTGGCCGAAGCTGCCGTTCTTGCGGAAGCCTGCGGTGACTGGGTGCGTCGGTACGACATCGTCCCTGCTGCGCCCTCGGTCGGTGACGGCCGTGCGCAGTTGGCCGAGGCGCTAGCCTGCCTGGGGCGAGAGATCGCCGCCGGCATGGCCTCGGGACGCGCGGTGCCGGCGCCGGCGGGGTGCGCCGAGCAAGCGCTCCTGGCGCTCGAACGCGCGCAGATTGCTGCGCCGATCATGCCGACAGGAGCGCCGAAGGGGCTACCCTCGGAAGGGCCGGCGTTGCCGCTCGACGAGCCTCCGGTGGAGGATAGGATCGCCCCGGAGCTCATGGACATCTTTCTCGAGGAGATCGACGATGAGATCGCCGCCGCTCGGGAACGCCTGGCGCGATGGTCGCTCGACCCGCGAGATGCCTCCGCAGGGACCGGATTGAAGCGTCATTTCTCCGTCATCAAGGGAAGCGGACTGCTCGTCGGTGCTCGGAGGGTTGCACAGGTCGCCGAGTCGGTCGAGGAGCTCTTGGGCCGGGTCACCGCGCAGCCGACGCGCGATCCTGCGGCGACGAGCTTCATTGCCGAGGTCCTGGATCAGCTTCCCGCGTTGGTGCACGGAGGGAACGAGGATCGCGCTGCCGTCGTCAGGGCGCTGGTCGCGCGAGCCGGGCAGATCGCCGAGACGGTGAGAGGCGCGGGCCTCGAGGGCGGCGGTTTGTCGGCATTGGTCCCTTTGGATGGCTTGACGGGGTCGGGCGACGCCCCGCAGATTCCCATCGAGGATTTGCTCGATACCTTTGAGCTTGCACCGGAGGTATCGGGCGAATGGGTGTTGCCCGATGTGGATGAGTCTTCCGATACCGGGGTGGTCGAGGTGCGCTCGGCTGGGGAAGCCGCGCTCGAGCTCTCGGCGCAGACCCTCGGCGAGGAGTTGGACCCGACGCGCTCAGCGCTCCTCGACCCTGCGATAGAACCTTCGGATGGTCCAGTGGCTGATTCGGCGCTCGTCCCGTCGCCGCCTTCACTCGTGGAACAGATCGCCGAGATTGCGCGCTGTCGCAATGTGTTGGACATCACTCATGCGCAAATGGTCTCGGGCTTGGATGCACTCGACCTCGGGCTGGCACGTCTACGCGAGCTCGTCGATCGTCTCGCGAGCGATCGGTACCCGAGCGGGAGGCCGCTCGGGGAGGGCGTGGACGACACGGGCGAGGCTATCGAGCAGCGCGAGTTTTGCGGTCGCGTGGATGAGATCCTCGATGATCTGGAGAGCGTCGGGCGCGGATTGATCGCCGATCGACAGGCGTCGGAGGAGCCGCGCGCCCGACAAGCAAAACTCCTTGAGGCCGTCTTGGAGGCACTCGTCAAGCGGCAGCTGGGGTCCCCGGAGTGACGGTCGCGGCTAGTCGCCGAGGTCCCCCCAGAGCGCCTGGATGACGGCGATGGCGGCGAGGGGTGCTGTCTCGGTACGCAGGATCCGAGGCCCCAAGCGCACCCCCTCGAAACCGCGATCCCGAGCAATCGCGCGTTCGCGCGGGCTGAGCCCGCCCTCCGGGCCGACCAGCAGGGTGATCGTCGCGTCCGGCGGAGGTAAGGCGGTGAGGGGCCGATCGGCCTGCGGGTCGAGCATCAGTCCTCCGCCCGCGTGGTTGTTCAGCCAAGCCGGATAGGTCGCAGCAGTCGCGAGATGCGGCAGCCGCCGCCGCCCCGACTGCTCGCACGCCCCGATGAGGATTCCGCGCCAATGCTCGAGTCGGCGTTCGAGTCTCGGGCCGCTCAGGTGAACTTGGCTGCGCTCGGTGAAGAGAGGCGTGATGCGACCCACGCCCAGCTCGACGGACTTCTGCAGAGCGTAGTCCATCCGCTCGCCTTTGGACACTCCGAGCGCGAGGTGGATATTCAATGGCGGTAACGGCTCTCGGGCGCCGGGCGCGTCCACGATCGCCGCTGTCCCACTTCGCGCTCCTCGCACCAGATGGGCTGGATAGTCATAGCCGTTGCCGTTGAACAACACCAGTGGCGTATCGTGCGAGAGACGCAGGACTTGGGTGAGATGACGGCTTTGAGCCGAGGGGAGCTCGATGACCGCGTCGGGCTCCAAAGGCAGGTCGACATAGATGCGCGGAACTCGCATCGGCGAGGCGTCAATCCGCGTCGGGTCGTGAGTTCGCAGTTTGGCCTCTCCGGACACGCCAGGCACCGGCTACGAGCAGCGCCCAACCTGCAAGGAGGAGCAATCCGCCGATCGGGGTGACCATGCCGATCGCACGTTGATCCGTCAGCACGAGCGCGAAGAGACTGCCGCTGAAGAGTAGAACGCCGACCAGGAAAGCCGCGGCTGCCCGGTGGACGAGGCGATCGTCGGGCCGTTGCAGCAGCCACAGCCCGCAGGCCAGGATCGCAAGTGCGTGCAGTCCGAGGTACTGCGTTGCAGTGGCCCAATTCGCCAGCCGCCCCACGCTCACGAGACCACGTAGACCGTGTGCCCCGAAGGCTCCCAAAGCCACGGTGAGAAACCCGCAGGCCGCACCGGTCGTCAACCAAACACCTGGTCGATTCATCGGTTTCTTCTCTGCCGATTCCGGAGTCATAAAAAACCATCCAATAAGGCAGATTTATGAACGCAGGTAAAAATCTGTTTTGACCTCGAGGGGGGTGGTCATTAACCTCGCCTCAGCTGACGATCCTGCCGCGCGAAATACCGTGTCACCATCCAAGGCAGCCAATAATGTCGGTGAGGCCCCTGGAGAGGTCGCATCATGCCCACGTTCGTTCGATCCGACAAGTGCGATGGCTGCAAAGATCAAGGCAAGATCGCTTGAATATTCATTTGCCGCCACGGCCCGATGAGGCCGGCGGTCGCTCGAAACATACCCAATTCCGCGAGGGCAGCCGCTACCCCGGCGAGAGTCTCGGACGGATGACACCTTCGTAGACGAGGAGAACTGGAATTGCTTCGGCAACTCGGTCCATCACGAAAAGACCAAGACTCTGCCTGCTTTAAGCGCGCCGACGTCCATGGAGTTGATAAGAGCAAACTGTTCAAATAACGAAGCCAACCGGGCCTCGTGCCCCGAGTCGGCTCGCCATTGACCGGACACTGCAAGGCGTCCGGTTTTTTTGTGTCCGTATCCTGTCTCCCGGCGCCGGCGGCTTTGCGTCGCAAGAGATAACGGCCGCTCCGAAGACGAACCCCGCCGCGGGACGACAATCGCCGGGGGCAAAGGCGTCGATGGCGAAAGCGGTCCAGATCGAGTCGCTCCTCATGCGTCCAATAGCCATGAGACATTCGGGCGGATCAACACCTTCATCTCGGATACCGGGACCGCCACCACCTCGACCGATCCCCGCATCGACATCCCTAAGCACGGCGGGCGCCATCCTGCCGAAGTGCGATACCGAGCCAAACGCCTTGCCCGGATGGATGCTTGCTCAGTCATGGCGAATGTCGTGCCGGGTCTGACTGCTTGCTTCATCCGCCGGTGCTTCGCCCTGCAGCGCCGACGTATAGTCTTTCGGCGGTGGGGTCCAGCCGCGCTCGGTGCGGTCGTGGAGATCCATGCGTTCGGCAGCCATCGCCTCTTGGAGGCTGCCGCCGTGCTCGCGCACCCGTGCAAGCAGGGCGCGGTTCCGCGACAAGTCCGGGTCGAGATCCCAGAGCTCGTACATCTCATCCAAGCCCTGGGCGTCATGGAGGCGGAAGGCGCGTGTCATCTTCTCGACCTTGAACGGATGCACGCCCAGAGTCCGCAGTGCCTCGGCGCCCAGATTCAAGGAGGCGTCGAAGAGCTCGCGGATCGCCACGTCTGCCCCTGCCTTCTTGAGCAGATAGAGATGATTCACGTCGAAGGCACGCGCGAGGATCTTCACCTTCGGGTAGCGCCTACGCGCGTAGGCCACCAAATCCACCGCCCGCTCCCGGTCGTCGATGGCGACCACCAACACGGCCGCTGCGTCCATTCCAGCGGCATGCAACAGATCGGGACGGGTGGCATCGCCGAACCAGCTCTTGATGCCCAATTTGCGAAGGATGTCGATCTGAGCGGCCGCGTGGTCCAGGACGACGGTGCGTACCCCGCTCGCCACCAGCAGGCGATTGACGATCTGCCCGAAGCGCCCGACACCGGCGATGACCACGGTCCCCTGCTCGTCGATGGTGTCCGGGGGCAGTTTTGCGGTGCGCTCCAGGCCCGGCAGGATCCAGCGCTCGTAGAGGATGAAAAGGGCAGGCGTCAGGAGCATGGACAAGGCCACCACCAAAGACAGGGTCTTGGCCAGGTCGACCGGCAGGACATGGGCCTGCACCGAGAATGCGAGCAGCACGAACCCGAACTCGCCGGCCTGGGCCAGTCCCAGGGTGAATAACCAGTCGCCGCCGCGCTCCAGTCGGAACAGCCGGGCCAGGGCGAACAAGATCAGTGCCTTCGCCGCGATCAGGCCGACGGTGAGCCCCAAAAGTGTCCCCGGGCTCTGCATCAGGATCGCGAAATCGATCCCCGCGCCGACGGTGATGAAGAACAGACCGAGCAGCAGGCCTTTGAAGGGCTCGATATCGGACTCCAGCTCATGACGGAATTCGCTGTTGGCCAGCACGACGCCCGCGAGGAAGGTGCCGAGGGCCGGCGAGAGGTCCACCAGGGTCATCAAGAGGGCGATGCCGATGACCAGCAGGAGGGCCGCAGCCGTGAAGATCTCTCGCAGACCCGAGGCGGCGATGAATCGAAAGAGCGGTCGGGACAGGAAGTGTCCGCCGAGCACCACCATGGCGACCGCGCCCAAGACGACCAGCGCATAGGTCCACCCCGACAAGCCATCGACCAGGCTCAAGTGGTGGTGCTCGGTTGCGTTCGACGCGCCGTGGTCGGCGAGCCCGGTCAACTCGGGGATCGCCAACAGTGGCAATAGCGCCAGCATCGGAATGACCGCGATGTCCTGAAACAGCAGTACGGCGAAGCTGCTCTGCCCGCCCGAGGTCTTCACCAGCCCTTTCTCGCTCAGGGTTTGGAGAACGATGGCGGTGGATGAGAGCGACAGGATGAGTCCGGCCGCCAGGGCGATGCTCCAGGACACCCCGAGCACGAAACCGGCGGCCGCGATCACCAGGACCGTGAGGCCGACCTGCAGCCCGCCGAGGCCGAGCAGTCGGGCGCGCATGTCCCAAAGGAGTCGAGGCTCCAGCTCGAGGCCGACCAGGAACAGCATCATCACAACGCCCAGCTCGGCGAAGTGCTGGATCTCGGCGGTCTCGGCGCCGACCACTCCGAGGACCGGCCCGATCACGATACCCGCGATCAGATAGCCCAGGACCGAACCGAGCCCCAGTCGCTTGGCGATGGGCACGGCCACGACCGCCGCGCACAGGTAGATGAACGCTTGAACGAGCACGCCGCCCATGTACTAGCCCTCCCGATCGACGGTGTCGAGCGCGCCGTTGAGGACAGGCAGCCTTTGGGCCGCCTCCAGGTCGAGGCGATCGTCGCGCAGTGCGGTCAACAGTCGCACCCAAGCCTGCAGATGCCCCTCGAGCCGGCCGTCTTCCACAGCGGTACGGGCACCGAAGAGTGCGAACGGGGGCAGGTAGAACATGCCGCACAGGGAGGCGGTCTGCTCCAGGGGCTGGAGCAACTCGCGGATGGTGAAGTGGTTGTAGCCCGCCGCGCAGTAGGCGGCCTCCGGACCACCCGCGCTCAGCGCGCTGAAGAAGACCTTGCCGTGGAGCGCCGTGCCGCTGCTGCCGTAGGCGAATCCGTGCTCCAGAACCAGGTCCTGCCATTCCTTCAAGATGGACGGTGTGGAGTACCAATAGAGAGGATGCAGAAAGACAACCGCGTCATGAGTGCGTAAATGGGCCTGTTCCCTGTCGACGTCGATCGCGAAGCCGGGATACCGACCGTACAGGTCCACCACGGTGACGCCCGGAAGGTTCGCCGCAGCCCGAGCCATCGGCGCAATGACCTCCGATCGCTCCTGTGTCGGGTGCGCGAAGAGGACTAGAATCCGACGCGGGTAAGGTGGGGGTTGGTCATCGGGCATCTGTCAATCCAAGGGAGAATCGGTTGCGTGGGCCGAGTCGCCCGATCTCCCGATCAGCGGCCGGGCGTGGATGCGGGTATGTTGCCACAGAAGGTTCGTAAGCCGAGAACAACGCGGTTCCCCCGAAATCCAGTCCTCCAACGTTGACGTCGGCGGTCTGTCAGACCACGCACTGCTGAGCGTCCCCCTTCATCCGACATTCGGTCGCCAACCGGCGCAGAAACTGCTCCGGCGCGATCGTCTCGGCGATGGAGTGTACGCTGCCGCGCCAAGGTCGCGAAGTCGCCGCGTTTGGGCGATTCCAGCGCCGCAAGGTGTCGCGCGAGGTCGGCCGGAACCGGGGCGGTGGCATCGCCGAGCCATGGCGGCATGCTTCCGTCGAGCAAGACGCTTGCAACAACCCTTACGAGGATATTGCCGAGGGCTACTAACGCCTCAACGCCGATTTCAGAAACAGCCCCCAAGACCACGATCCGTTGCGAACGGCCGAGGATCACGCGCAGCGATGCGTACATGGAAGGACACCATGCCTCCGAGAGACGCGACCGGAACGACCGAGACCATTCGACCGGATGCTCGCAGCACAAAGCACCTTGGAGCGCATGCCGCTCGTGACACGCGACCCGGTATTCGTACGGTTCGGGATCGGGACGCTGTGGTGACATTGCGATGAAAGGCGGGAAAGCTCCGGAGGCTGGATGGACTCGGCGGATTACACGGCCATGCTTCACCGTCAGTCACGCCTGCGCTGGTTCCATCCCGCAGATGCCGGCTCGGCTGCAGCGGCGTGGATCTACGGGGCGCGTGAGTTCAAGACCCCGAAGCCTGGTTCGAACCTGCCCCGTTTTTGACCGAACTCACCGCACTCAGCCCCGAAGCGCAAAAAGCCCCGACCTTTCGGCCGGGGCTCTGCGCATCATGCAATCCGGATGTGCAGGCTCAGAGCGATTTCTTGCGGAAGTACCAGTCCACGCACTCGTACGCCTCTCCGCTCGGTCGCCTCGGCTCGGCGCGTCCACCTGAATGATTCATTACCCGTACCCGTACCAGCCGGCGGCGGGGCTCCAAGGTAGCGACTCGCGCGCCGCCCGAGTGCAAAGTATCGGCTCATTTCCGCCTGCTTTACCCTGAGATTTCGCAACCGAAAGTGCAGATCGGTGCGTTTTCGACGGGCGCGGACGCACGGGCGACCTTGATCATTCGGATTGCCGGAACCGCTATGGTCACGACTGCGTCGCGCAATCCCGTATGCAGCTACGCCGCGTCCGGGCACCGCTGCGGACAAAGCCGATCCGTCAGCATAAACCGGGCGTCCGGACCGATCCCTTCGGCCTGACGAGCTCGAGGTGACCGGCGTTCGCCACGCGCAGCCGGTATAGCCGCCCGCGATGCCGGATTCGCAGTTCCTCGGCCGGACTGCGGGTCGCTTCAACCTAGATCCGGCAGTTGAACGGCCCCTGGAGTGCGTCCCGCGCGGTGTCCGGCAAGGCGCAACGCGGCGGCGTAGTGGTTCTACGACAACGCGTTGCAACGCAGTCGGGCGCCGCGCGGGGCGTGCTCCAGGGGTCGTAGCGGCCTTCACCCAACCGGTGAGCCATTCGACAAGCGCGATCGTTAAGGCCGTCAAGACCTTGCATGAAGCACGAAGCGGTCAACTGCCGGATCTAGCCCGGATGTTTCATAAACCGACACAGCCGACACTGGCCTCGCGGATTTGCGCGGCGCTGGGCGTCACCGAGGGCGATGACCGGGACGCCGCGGGGGTTGAATGGTGGAAATACCGAGCGGCAACGGGCTTGATCAACGGGGCACGAGTAGTTTTGTCGCCGCGCAGGCGTACGATGCCCTGCCCGAGGTGGGCATAGTCGTCGTGCGCGTGCTGAAATCCCCGTGCGGGGATGTATGTGCGTCTAGGCGGGCGCCGCCGGGGCTGCGCGTTGAAGAGCCTCTCGGTGACCTGCTGCAACAGCGTCTTGACCGGACAGCTCGAGGGCAGGTGCAGGCGCACGCGGTCTTTGTACTGCACCACGCGCACGGCGAGCTTGAACAGTTTGATGATCACGGTGGCAGGCTGGGCGTTGGCCAGTTCCGTGCCGACGAGGACCTCGGTGCGCAGCGTTTGGTGCAAGACGTAAGCGGCGCAGGAGAAGAACAAGCGCATCTGATTGGCCAAGAAGGTGCTGTCGGAAGTGCGATCGCTGGCCAGATCGTTCTTGATCATTTTGATGAAGTTCTCGTCCTGGCCGCGCGCGCAGTACAGATCGCGGTAGACGCACTCGGGACTGGGCAAGTCCAAGGAGGTGACGACGAAGCGGAGGTTGTCGCCGCGCGCCGTCACCTCGACTTTGAGGATGGTCCGACACGCGCCGGGCCAGGAACCGGCACGGTAGTCAACCTCGTGGTAGGTGCGGGTCCGCTCGGGTACGTCGGCGTCGGCGCGCCGGGCGTTCTCGATGCGCAGCGCATGGAGCTTGCGGGCGTCGGCCAAGAACGGCTCGGCCCGTGGCGTGAGAGCCCGGTTACCCGCCAGGCCGAAGATGAAATCCGTCAACGGATCGGCCATCGCCAAGGCCATCAACTCGGGGTTGGAGAAGTGTCCGTCGCCGCGCAGGATGATGCGTGTGCGTGGCCACGCGGCCCGCAGCCGCTTGAGCACGCGCTTGAGGATCATCGCGTTCTCGGCGCCGGTGGGGCGCTTGCCGGGACGCAGCACCGCGGTGATGAACTTCCCCGAGAGGCCCTCGAAGAGAAACAGCGGCAAGTAGCAATGGTTGCCGTAGTGATGATTGTAGAACGCGAACTCCTGCTGGCCATGGGTGGCGTCTTCGGAGTGGTCCATATCGAGCACGATCACCTGCGGCGCCTTCGGGTAGCTGGCGATGAAGGCCTCGACGAAGGCCTGCGCCATGCGGTAGAGGTCGCGCGCGCCGACCCCATTCTCCAAACGCGAGAAGGTCGGCCCGCTGGCCAGGTCCGTCGTCGCATCCAGCGGCTTGCGCTCCAGCCCCAGCTTGAACAGCGCATCACGGCGCAGCGCATTGGCGTCGTTGCCGTCTTCGTAAGCACAGGCGATCTGGTAGACCCGTTGCGCGATCAGCTCACGCATCGGATGGGTGGTGTAGGACGGATGGCGCCAATCATCGATCGCTGCGCTCAACCGCTCGGTCAGGCCGATCTGCCGATCAACCCCGCGCAGAATCATGGGGCCAAAGTCAGACGACATGGCGCCGCCGTCGAAGTCGCCGCGGACCGTGAAACCGGCGACCGGGGGAAAACGCAGCTGTTCCGGGGTAGACTCGGGCATGGGCGACCTCGTTTAGCTTCTTCCGAAGCGTTCTTGGCGGAACAGCCATTTTATCAATGGGTTGAACGAGAGTCGCCCTTTTTTATGAAATATTCGGGCTAGGTTCAAGGACGCTCGATATCGGGGCGATTCCGAGTGGCAGATCCGCGCAGTTCAATCCCCGACAACCTGAGCCTGCTTTAGAGACGTTGTCCCAGTGATGGCTGAAGGCCATAAGCCGTCACTCGTACCGCCGACGCCGACGTCTCTTGTACACGATTTGCAAACTCCTGCCGCTGCTGAAGTCACCGATCACTTCACGCGGGGAGCTATGCCACGTCGGTTCGTGTTGCAGGGCGGCAGGACTTGGGGCAAAGCAGGCAGTGACGTGAAGGCCGCAAATCCTGTCACGATGCGAGAAGTGACCCTAGACCCCTAACCCGCCCAGGTCGATGAAGAAAAGCAGCAGATCGGCCAAGTCGACCGCGCGGAGCGTGATCATGTCGGCGAACTCCAGGCCCCCGGCGCGGGTTCTGGACATCCAGTTGCGTGCAGCGTGGGCAAGCGAATTAGCGGCTCAGTCGCGCATCAGTCCTCCTCCGCCACCAGAAGGCGGTCGGTGGCCGCGTCCACCTCGACCTTCAGCAGACGCCCGTCCTTGGCAATAATCTTGAGTTGGTAGACCCACACCTCGGCGCCGCGGCGCCGCGCTCGCTCGAATTCCACCCCGATCACCTCGTCCGGCACCGCGTTCGCCACCTCAGCCAGGATTTCAGCGATCGGGCGCGCTTCGACGCGACTCAATGCCTGACGCGCGTGGTCGTGATCGTAGTCGCGCCGGGGGGGCCCGTGGACCGAAGCGCAGGCCAGTAACCCCGCAAGGAGGTAAGAGACTGAAGACGGCGAGACGCGATGTTCATGCGGACGATTATGGCGGGATCCCAAATGACCGAACGCTGACAGGGCCCGATAGCCACCGGTCAGTGTGGTCTCGGTAATCTGTGCAACAGGGTCGCAACGTCTCGTGATCGCTCAAGCGACGAACTCAATTGGAGAACCGACTATGACGACACCCGCCACGGGCACCTTGGGGGCCACGCCACCTGATGCCATCACACCTGCCGCAAGCCCACGGGTGCGCGTCTGAGATCCGCTGGTCCGGACCTTCCACTGGACCCTGGCCGCCGCTTTTGCCATCGACTTTATCGTCGAGGACGAGCTGCTTGGCCTGCATGTCTGGGTGGGATACCTCGTCCTGAGCCTGATCGCCATTCGCCTCGTCTGGGGCGTCATCGGGACCCGGCACGCCCGGTTTACCGACTTCGTGCGCGGACCACGCCAAATCATCGCCTATCTCAAGGACGCCTTGGCCTTCCGCGCCCCGCGCTATCTGGGACACAACCCGGCCGGCGGAGCCATGGTGACCGGACACAAACGGAGAGAAGACTGATGAAACAACGCTTTGCAATTGCCCTGGTCGCGACTGGCGCGCTGACCCTGCCGACTGCCCTACTTGCCGCCGACCCGGCGGCTGGGCAAGCCGGTTGGACCAAGGAATACACCCAAACGGACGGCTCGCCCGCGCGCAGTTGCGCCACCTGTCACGGCCGCGACCTGACCCGGGGGGCCGTCACGCCAAGACCGGCAAGACGATCGAACCCATGGCGCCCTCAGCCAATCCACAACGCCTGACCGACCAGAAGAAGGTCGACAAATGGCTGCTACGCAACTGCAACTGGACCCTCGGGCGCGAATGCACCGCGACCGAAAAGGCCGATTTCATTGCCTACATCAAGACCCAGTAATCCGGAGACCCGATCGATGAAGCATCCCAAACCCATCCTCATCCTGCTGGCCGTCGGCCCGCTTTCGCCGGGCGCTGTCGGCTTGGCCTTCGGTGATGACGACGATGACGATGAAAGGCGCGAGGGCGGCCAGGAGGAAAGCGGCTGGATGGAGTCCCGCGCCCCACTCTCGCCTGTCGTCAATGCCATTTACAACGCGGAGTGCGGCTCCTGTCACATGGCCTACCAACCGGGACTGCTGCCGCCACGCGCCTGGGCGGAGATCGTGACGCCCACGGCGCTTGCGAATCATTATGGCGATGACGCCTCCCTCACGGAGGATTTGCGCACCGAGATCAGCGCCTTCCTCGGCGCCAGCTCCGCCGACCTGGCCTTGCAGGGCGATCCTCTGCGCCTCGACGCCAGCGGGTCGAACACGGGCCGCGCACTGCCGCGCATCAGCGCAACCGCCAACTTCAAGAACGAGCACGATGAGATTCCGTCCCGTCTGGTGGCGGGCAACCCGGAGGTTGGCAGCTTCAGTAAGTGCAATGCCTGCCATCGCGGGGCGACCGAAGGGAACTACAACGAGCGGCAGATCGACATTCCAGGCCATGGACCCTGGAAGGATTGATCCAGGTCGGGCAAAGCAATCGCGCGCGATGACCCCGGGGATCGCCATCGTCCTGGAGACCTTGCTCTTCCTCACCACCCTGGTCGGCGGGCTTTGGCGGTTCGAGCAAATCCCGCCGGAATCGATCCCCAAGGAGGATCGGGGTGTCTTCTTCGTCATGCTCAGCGGGTCGGCGGGCGCCTGCCGATCGGCAGCTAGACCGACGAGGAACTGGCCCGCCGGCGTCACACTCTCCTCGCCGCGATCGAGCAAGCCGAGCCCGGCTTGGCCAACATCGTTTCCCCCGCCCGCTTCCTGACCTTGCTTCCGTCCAGTGGCGCCGGTGTCGAGACCGGCGCCGTCATTGGCAGAGTCACCTCGCTGGTGTTCTGGCGGCGAGTGTCTTCACTCTCTTCGATGTGCCGCTCGCCGATGATCTGCTCGCACGGCGCACGGGGGCGCCAGTGGCTGTCGGACGCCGATTCGAGCGCGCGAGATGGCCGCCGGTCAAAGCTGAAGAGGCCGGTCGTCCCGGTTGGCTGATCGTTTGCTGACAAGGCCATCTAGGGTTCGGTCAGTGGCATCTCCTTAAGCTGGGCCCAAGGTCGCGATCAGGTCGCGGCCAGGCCACTTCTCACGACGCCACCGGAGGACCGATACATGCTGACGGATTCGATTCAATCGCAGGCCAGCCAGAACCGCCATCCAGCCACGTTCAGGCGGACGAACCGCTTCACCGCGGCCCCGATCAGTGCGGCCACCCGGGCGGGCGGGCTTCGCCCCGCCCGCGCCAAGACGAGCGGGCGACCGGCGCTCGAGCCCGCCTTCGACATCGAGGACGCGATTCGACGCTTCGTCGAGAGTCAACCAGCCCAGCTGTATCGCGGTGGGGCCTGATCGGGGTCACGTTGCTCCATGAAGCGAAGTCGACCCAGGCCCAGAGCGCCAATCCGGCCCCGCTCTCGGGGACCCACTTATCCGCGGTTGTGCGTGGTGATATCAAGGGCGCGCTCGAGCGCAGCGGCGCCGATGAGAAGGCTCACCTCTGCAATCGTTGATCTTGCGATCGCCCGCCCGTGGCGACTGAGTGACCGGGTCGTGATCGCGCGATGGTGCAGTCGACCATGAGACGCAATGCTGGTCGCACTTTTCATGGGCGTCCGCTCGGTTCACCAACTCCCCTCCACCAAACGCTTCCGCAGCCGCCTAACCGACACCGCTCCGGTCTGCCTGACCGTCATGACGAGTGCCGATCGCCGGGCGGTCGGAGCCCCGAACGGCGTGCCGGATGACGAATGGTGGCGAAGAGCATAAGCCGCATAGGATGCCATCCCGGATCGACAACCCGATGACCGCGACCGGATACTGCGGGTACAGGCGCTCTTCCCGCCGACCGCGTCCACGAAGGCGACGCCACCGAACGCGTAAGCCAGATCGCTGGTGCAGACATCGGGCGAAACCATCGGGTTAAAAGCCGCGGAGATCGAGATCATGACGTCGGACATCGAGATTAGGAACGAGACGAACGACGATATCGCCGCGATCGCCGAGGTGACGATAGCGGCGTTTCGGGATCTGGAGATCAGCAACCAGACCGAACACTTCATCATCGACGCGCTCCGCGCCGCCGAGACCCTCGCGCTCTCGCTCGTCGCGGTGCTCGATGGCCGTGTCGTCGGCCACATCGCGTTCTCGCCCGTGGCCCTGTCGGACGGTACGGGGGATTGGTACGGACTCGGCCCGGTGTCGGTCTTGCCGCAGGTTCAGTGCCGAGGGATCGGCCAAGCCCTGGTGCGCGAAGGCTTGTCGCGGCTCAAGCGCATGCAGGCGCGCGGCTGCTGCCTGGTGGGGCATCCGGAATACTACCGAAGGTTCGGGTTCGAGAACTGCCCGCAGCTCGTCCTCGAGGGCGTCCCGCCGGAGGTCTTCTTCGCACTGTCCTTCGACGGGACGCTGCCGCGGGGAACTGTCGCGTTCCACGAGGCCTTCGCAGCGGTTGGCCCGTCGTTGCGCGCAGACGAGGTGTGACGGGACGGGCGAGATGTGCACGGCAACGATTCGTACCGAGTGACCCGCCCGCCCCGAGCCATCGCTCTGCAGCGTCAGCCCGTTACTTCCCTCGCCTTCCGCCCCGCAATGCTTCGACCAGGACGAATAGTCTGCAAGGTTGCGTGGTGACCGGAGAGTCGTGTGTTGCTCGTGAATCCGTCCGGGCGCTCCTGCGGCCGGACGGACTGCTCCTTGGCGACGACCCGTCTTAACCCCGGTTCGCCCCGCTCCGGGACGCGCTGCGCAAGGCCATTCGTCGAAGAGCTCGACGGCGTGTCGGATGCGCTTTGCATACCGCCTTCGCGGCTTCGCGACCACGGCCGCTTCGCCGCTGCGGCGGCACGCACGCGCCGACGCCTACCGGGGGGCGCTCGGCCTCGCTCCGCTCTCCATGCCTCGCGGATCGGCTGCCAGGCCATCGGTCTGCGCATCGAGCGTCTGGAGCGCGCCATGTGCCCCCGCTGGCATGTCGACCGCACCGGCATCCGGCTGCTCTGCACCTGGCGCGGTCCGGGTACGGAGTGGCTCGACGATCCCCGGATCGACCCTCGGGGTCTGCTCGGCAGCGCCGCGGACGCCCCGGCAACCGGTCAAGCCCGGCCCTTCGACATCCTGCTGCTCAAAGGCAGCGCCTGGCAGGGCAACGCGGCCGGCGGCGCGATCCACCGCTCCCCGCAGGTCGCTCCGGGCTCGGACCCTCGGATCCTCGTGGCCCTGGATGCCCTCTGGGACGACTAACTCGGAGCGCGTCACCTGACATCCTCCTCGCGGCGGCGAAAACGCCGGTGCGCGTCCGGCGGCACGGGCGTGCCGATGGATCTCGCCGATGCGTCGGGACGTATCGCCACAGATTTGGCCCCCGCAAACATCGGATTTGAACGCTGGGCAGATTGCTGTCAGCCGAGTCGCCGGTGTGGGCGACGGCTGGGCCCATCAGCGGTCAGTCGAGGCGGCTCAGTCTTGCGGCCCCGCAAGGTCGCTCTCGGCCAGTAAAGGGCACGAGTGCCTCGTCGGCCGGCGTCCGAAATCGCGTGGACAGATGACACGACCCACGTGCGCTCGGTGCATATATCGTACACGTAACCCGCGAATCTGATCCGCCCGCTGACCTGTGCAGAGCAGCCATTTCAGCATTGCCGAGCGCTGGGTTGGATCCATCCCAGGGCATGTTCGATGCGACGCTCACCAATGCTCGAGACGTCGAATTTCGGCTCGGGCTCGGCGCAGATGGCAAAGGCTTTCGTGGCCTTTTCACTCGCTCCAGCTTCACATCGTTCTCAGCTTGCCCTGAGTGGTCTTTGATCTGTCCTGGCGCCGCTGTGCTCATCACGCGATGGATCTACGAACCGGTCAACGAGGACCAGTCCGCAGGGACTCGTGGCAGATCCGGCGATGAGCGCGCCGTTCCCCGCGCGTCTGGTAGAACGCCCACCGGCCCTTCCTCCCAAACAGCCGATCGGTCACGTCCCGAAATGCCGGCAGGGGCTGTGAATGATATGAAGCGACTGGCAGCCTGAATCCTCGGAAACCCTGCGGCCAGCGCCGGAGCTTCTCATAGTTCGGACCCTTCACATAGATCCTGAGAACGGTCACCTGCCGTGCGGCGACCGACGGAATTGAGTTTCACCTGCACGCCCGGGGAGGTGAAGAAGGCAGAGCAACGGTACAAACGAGAGTGCCGCCGATGCGCCTGAGCCGAGGCGTCGGCGACCGAGAAGACAAGCTGCCCATGCTGTCCGGCCAGTCCACCAACGACCTCATGCGCAAGGTGAACGAATACGCCCGCGGGGAGGGTATCCACGACCCCGACGCCCCCAGAGTGCTTCCTGACTTTGTTTGAACCCGAAGAGTTGCGCGACAACGTTGCCTACCGATCCATCGTCGAGGAAGGAGAAGCGCGGGAGACCCGCACCCAGGCCCCTCCAAGCAGACCGCGAGATGCCTGCTCTCTTCGAGAACAGGGAAACGCAGCGAAAAAGACGTTCAATCAAACCGGAAATCCGATTCAAGGGCGCGAACCCAGGGTGCGCATCAATGTCCCTATATTTAACGCGGTAAATGATCTCTTCTATTCCTGCCGACCGACTCGGGAGCGCGGGAGTGAGCGCGCATCCTCCAAAGCGGACTTTGATGATGAAAAGCTGGCATGAAGAAAGCTTAGAAGACGTCCTTTCCTCACTCCACAGCGGCATGAGCGGCCTTCGGGCCGACGAGGCTTGCCGCCGGCTTGCCGAATACGGGTCCAACAAGCTCCCGGAGCCGTGCCGACCGAGCGCCTGGAGACGGTTCCTGGCTCAGTTCCACAATATCCTGATCTACGTGCTGCTCGGCGCCGCGGCGATCACCACCCTGTTGGCACATTGGGTGGATACGGGGGTGATTCTGGCCGTGGTGCTGATCAACGCCTTGATCGGCTACGTGCAGGAAGGCAAGGCGGAAAAGGCCATGGACGCCATCCGCAGAATGCTGGCCCCACGCGCATCGGTGCTACGCGAGGGGGTACGCCGGGTGGTTGACGGCGAGGCCGTTGTCCCCGGGGACCTGGTGCTGATGGAAGCCGGCGACAAGGTGCCCGCGGACCTGCGCCTGGTCAAGGTGCACGGTCTGACGATCCAAGAGGCGATTCTTACCGGCGAGTCCATCGCCGTGGACAAACACACCGATCCGGTGGCTACCGATTCGGCCCTCGGCGACCGCAAGTGCATGGCCTTCAGCGGTACCACCGTCGCCAGCGGCCAGGGCATGGGCGTGGTGGTGGCCACCGGCGCGCACACCGAGATCGGGCGCATCAGCGACCTTCTGGCCGGGGTGGAGGCCCTGACCACCCCCCTGGTGCAGCAGATGGCGGTGTTCGCCAAATGGCTCACCGTCTTCATCCTCGCGGTGGCGGGGCTGCTCCTCGGCTTTGGCTACCTGGTGCTGGAGCATCCCTTCGCCGAACTGTTCATGGCGGTGGTCGGTCTCTCGGTGGCGGCGATCCCCGAGGGGTTGCCGGCGGTTCTGACCATCACCCTGGCGGTTGGTGTACAGGCTATGGCCCGGCGCAACGCCATCGTGCGCCGCCTGCCGGCCATCGAGACCCTGGGGTCGGTGTCGGTTATCTGCTCGGACAAGACCGGCACCCTCACCCGCAA